>NZ_BSSF01000001.1:0-981365 GCF_030268985.1 Microbispora sp. NBRC 16548 | reverse complement strand
CCCGGGCAGACCATCATCGCCGACATGCAGTACTACGGCCGCGACTTCGAACACACGCTGGCCGCCGCCGGGCTGCACCTGATGCGCAAGGCCCGCAAGGGTGAACCCCCGCGGGCCGGAACACCACTGTTCAAGCCCTTGCGCCAGATCATTGAGTCGATCAACCAGACCTTCAAGGGCCAGCTCGACCTAGAACGGCACGGTGGCCGCACCCCAGCAGGGGTGATCGCCCGTGTGGTCATCCGGATCCTGGCCCTGACCTGCGTGATCTGGCACAACGACAGGACCGGTCAGCCGGTCAAACGGTCGCTGATCGCATACGACCACTGACCCAGCCGGAGGGCTTGGAATCAATCATCTAGCCGTGGAGGCCGGGGAAGGCTCCGGCGTCAGACGGTGTACCCGCCGTCCACGGCGAGGGCGGTGCCGGTGATGTAGCGGCCGCCGGGGCCCGCCAGGTAGGCCACCGCGGCGGCGATGTCCTCGGCCTCGCCGTAACGCCCCAGGGCCGTGAGGGAGCGCTGGAAGCCGGCGGTCTCGCCGTCGGCCGGGTTCATGTCGGTGTCGATCGGGCCCGGGTCCACGATGGTGGCGGTGATCCCGCGCGGTCCCAGCTCCCGGGCAAGTCCCTTCGTCAGCCCGACGAGCGCGGATTTGGCCGTCGCCTGCAGGACGAAGTTCGAGCCGGGAACGCGCCCGTTGAAGCACGACCCGATGCTGATGATCCGTCCGCCGTCGCCCATGTGCCGGGCGGCGGCCTGGGCGGCCAGGAACACCGACCGGACGTCCACGGCGAGCACCCGGTCCAGGTCCGCGGGGGACACCTCCGCCAGCGGGCCGTAGGCGAGGAAGCCCGCGTTGTTCACCAGGATGTCGATACGGCCCAGCTCCCGAACCGTCTGCTCCACCGCCTCCGCCGCCGCCTGCGGCCGGGCCAGGTCTGCCTGGATCACCGCGGCCCTGCCCCCGTGGGCCTCGATCTGCTCGGCGACCTCACGCGCTCGGTCCGCCGCCTCGGCGTAGGTCAGCGCGACCGCCGCCCCCGCCTGAGCCAGCCGCTTCGATATCGCCGCGCCGATCCCGCGGCTGCCGCCGGTCACCAGCGCAACCTTGCCCGTCAGGTCGCTCATCGACGCCTCCTTCGTTGACGGCCTGTCCGTCACGCCGAGAGGGTAGAAGTTGACATCAATGTCAGGTTCAAGACGTCGTCATGCGAGATGAGAAGCGCGGAGCGGCGAACGCCGTGCCCGCCCGGTCAGCCGTAGAACTTCCTGGCGCCCTCGTGGAGTGGCACGGGGTCGGTCTTCGGCGCGTCGGCGAGGGTGATCTCCTTGGCCGACACGTGCACCTTCTCCAGGTCGGCCTTGTGGTCGAAGACGAGCCGGGTGAGGTCCTCCGCGAGCTTCGCGTCCATCGCCGCGTTCACCACGAGAAGGTTCGGCACGACGATGGTCGGCACGTCGGACGGCGTGCCGTACGCCGCCTTGGGGATCACCCCCTCCGCGTAGACGGGGCCGTGGGCGGCGCGCATGGCGGGCAGCACGTCGTTCAGCGGCACGAAGGTCACCTCGTCGCCCATGCTCGTCACCAGGTCGGTGATGCCCGAGGTGGGCAGCCCGCCCGACCACACCAGCGCGTCGAGGGTGCCGTCCTTGAGCCCCTGCACGGTCTCGGGCAGCGACAGCGCCTGCCGTTTGACGTCCTTGTCGGGATCGAGCCCGGCTGCGGCGAGCAGCCGCAGCGCGATCACCTCCGTTCCCGAGTTCGGCGAGCCCGTGGACACCCGCTTGCCGCGCAGGGCGGCGACGGAGGTGATCCCGGCGTCGGTCCGCGCGATCACGTGCGTGTAGTTGCCGTACAGCCGGGCGAGCGCGCGGATCGGCTGCGGAGCGGTGAAGGCGCCGGTGCCCTTGACCGCGTCGGCGGCCGTGTCCGCGAGCGTGAAGGCGATGTCCGACTGTCCCCTGACCACCCGCTGGATGTTCTCCACCGAGGCGCCGGTGGCCTCCGCGGTCGCCCGGTGGCCCGGCAGGTGCTTGTCGATCAGCTCGGCGAGCCCGCCGCCCAGCACGTAGTAGACGCCGGTGGTGTTGCCGGTGGCGATCGACAGGCGGGTCCCGCCGCCCGTGCCGCCCCCCGCGCCCGACCGGTCGCCCCCGCAACCGGCGGCCAGCAGTGCCGCGGTGACGGCCAGCGCCGTCACGAGCCTGAACCTCACGGATGCGCCTCCTTTTGTCTGCGGACGAAGTGGACGGCGAGTGCCAGGGCCGCGACGCCCAGCCCGGCCAGCACGGGCCAGGGCGACAGGACGAGCAGCAGGACCGCCGCCAGCGCGCACAGGCCCCGCTCGGCCGGACCGGCGGGGCCGGCGATCCAGCCGCCGGTGGCCACCGCGAGGACGGCCACGGCCAGCGCGGACACGGCCGTGGCGAGCAGGATCCCGCCGATCGGCCCCTGGGCCAGCAGGGCCGCGCCGGACGGCGTGAGCACGAACGCGAAGGGCACGAGGAACGCCGGGAGCGTGTACTTCCAGGTGGCCCACATCGTGCGGTGCGCGTTGCCGCCCGTGATCGCCGAGGCGGCGAAGGCCGACAGCGCCGTCGGCGGGCTCACCTCGGACAGCACGGCGTAATAGAAGATGAACATGTACGCCTCGGCCGGGGTGACGCCGAGGTTCAGCAACGCGGGACCGATGATCACGGCGGCGATGACGAAGGACGCCGTGACCGGCACGGCCAGCCCGAGCAGCAGCACGGCCAGCGCGCAGGCCACGGCGGTGGCCGCGAGGTTCCCCCCGGACAGGCCGACGATCAGCGAGCCGGCCTTGAGCCCGAGCCCGGTGAGCGTGACCACGCCGACGATCGTGCCCGCCGCCGCGCAGGTGACCGCGACCGGCAGCATGCCGGTGGCGCCCGCCGCCAGGGCCCGTACGGCACGACGCGGGGTCAGCCGGTTCTCGCCGCCGGGGGTGCGGTCCAGGAACGACAGCGCGAAGGCCAGCAGCGTGGCGTACACGACCGCGCGGAACGGCGACTGGCCGAGGGCCATCAGGATGATGATCACGAACAGCGAGCTGAAGTGGTAGCCGAAGCGCCTGATCAGCGGCCAGGGACCGCCCGCGTCCACCGGAACGGCCCGCGTGCCGTACCTGCGGGCGTCCATCTCGATCGCGAGGAAGACGCCCAGGTAGTACAGGACGGTCGGGATCGTGGCGTAGACGAGCACGGTCAGGTAGCTCACCCGCAGGTATTCGGCGATGATGAACGCCGCCGCGCCCAGCGTGGGGGGCGACAGGATCGCGCCGATGCCGGCCGCGGCCAGCACTCCCCCGGCCTGCTCGCGCGGATAGCCGGCCCGGCGCAGGATCGGCCAGGCCACGCTGCCCACGCTCACCGTGGTCGCCACGCCGGAACCGCTCACCGTGCCGAGCAGGAACCCCGCGAGCGTGACGGTCCGCCCCGGCGCGGAGCGCGAGCGGCGGAACGCGGCGAAGGAGACGTCGACGAAGAACCGCCCCGCCCCCGAGTGGTCGAGCACCGCGCCGTAGATCGTGAACAGGATGATGTACGTCGCCGCGACGTCGAGGGGCACGCCGTAGACACCCTCGGTGCCCATTGTGAAGGCCGCCACGATCCGGTCCAGGTCGTAGCCCCGGTGGCCGAGCGCCCAGTCGGCGGGCAGGTAGCCGCCGTAGTAGGCGTACGCGAAGAAGACCGCGCACACGACGGGCAGGATCCAGCCCACGGTCCGCCGGCACGCCTCAAGGAGCAGCAGCGTGAGCAGCGCTCCCGCCGCCACGTCGAGCGGCGTCGGCGCGTACGCCCGGCGGATGAGGTCGTCGAAGACGACGAGCGGATACACGCAGACGGCCAGGGACAGCGCCGCGAGCCCCCAATCGAGCGGGCTGATCCGATCGCCGCCCCGGCGCCGCGCCTTGTAGCAGACGAAGGCCAGCGGCAGCACCACGGCCAGGAACGCCATCCGGTAGGGCAGGACTGCCCCCGGCCGGAAGGTCTGGTAGAGCGCGTAGAGCGACAGGACCAGCGCGACGATCGTGACGAGCGCCGCCGGGCGGCCGGACAGGCGCCGGGCGGGACGCTCCGCGTCGAACTCGGCGACGAGGTTCTCCGCCGACGTCTCGTGCCGGGTCTCGGTCACGCGTCTCCCCTGCGGTGCGGCAAGCCCTTGACCGCAAGGTACGCCGAAGTTGACTTCGTGTAGTCACCATCCGGATCACAGTCCGGTCACAGGCCGTAGTCCCGCTCCTACCGGCCGGTCGCGTCTACGGGCGCTTCCCGCGGCTCGGCCGCAGGATGTAGGCGGCGAGCACCGCGGCCCCGGCGACGGCCTGCGCCGCGACGTACGGCGCCACCGAGGCGGGCCGCGACGCCAGCGCGGCGAGCGCGGGCAGGGACCCGAACAGCGCGAGGTCCACGCCGGTCAACGCCCAGATCAGCGGTCCCGTCGGCACCGCACCACCCGGGGTGTCGATGACCGGCATGGAGTGGTCGACGGGCCGCCGCCGGGCCATCCGCAGCGCGCCCGCCGCGAGCGCGGGGGCGGCGGCCGGCCCGAGCACCCACCAGGCCCCCGCCGGCAGCGTGCCCGCGGCCTGGAGGCCCACCAGGGCGAGCGCCGACCAGGAGGCGGCCAGCAGCGCGGGCAGCACGGCCCGGGCGGCCGTCGCCGCCCTGCCGTCCACGGCCAGCATCCGGGCCAGGGCCGGGTCGCCGCCGTCGCGCCGGACCCCTCCGGTGCACATCGCGGCAGCGGTCAGCGCCCCGCACAACAGCATCCCGGCGGCCGGCCCGGACCCGCCTCCGATGGCGTTCGCGCAGACGGCGGGCAGGGCCGCCGCACCGAGCAGCGCCGCTAGGCGGCCCGGCCGTCTACCCACCCGCAGCCACTCCTGCCAGGCCAGCGCGGGCGCCGGGCCGAGCCGCGACAGGAGGCGGGGCCAGGAGCGGGAACGCAGCGCACGGCCGCGCCAGTGGGCGTCCTCCGCGACCCAGGTGAGCATCCCGGGATCCAGCGTGGTCGCCGCCGAGGTCACCCGCGCCGTCCTGGTCGAGGAGGCCAGGATCCGGCGGGCGGGGATGCGGGCGAGCGCCGCCCAGGCCTGCCGTACGAGGAAGGCGGCCACGACGGAGGCGACGCCCGCGACCGCCGCGCCCAGGGACGCGGGCGCCTCCGCGACGGCGCCGAGGATCCGGCGGCCGGGGCCCGCGCCGAGGACGGCCGCGAGCACGGCCACGGAAAGAGCCCCGGTGACCAGAAATTGCAGCCGGGCGTCCGACGCCGGGGACTGCTGGCCGAGCACCGCCGTGGCCATGCCGCCCACGCCCGCCGCGACACCGAGCACCAGCGCCGCCGCGAGACGCACACCGAGCTGATCGGGGGCTCCGAACACCGACAGCGCGGTCAGCCCGAGCGCCGCCCCGGCGAGCACCGCCGCCGACAGCAGGAGCAGCGCCGTACGGCCGAGCACGGCCCGGCGGGGCAGCGGCGACGTCACCAGCCACGAGGCGTCGGCGGCGGGCAGCACGACGGGTCCGAGCGCCCGCACCAGGGCGAGGAAGCCCGCGTAGGCCGCCGCGACCAGCGCGAGCCCGGGGCCGAGCCGCGCGGGGTCGGCGTGGTGGGCCAGCCCGGCGAGCGCCTCCGCGATCGGGCGGCCGAGCACCGCGGCGGCGATGAGCAGGCCGAAAACGCCGGTGTAGCGGTCCGAGAAGGTCGCCGGACGCCCACGGCGGGCGCGGAGGTAGGCGAGGGCGGGGTGCGTCCGCGCGGCCGCCGGGATCACGACGCCGCCCGCAGCGTGATCACACGGGCTCCCGCGTCCTGCGCCAGCCGCGCGTCGTGGGTGGCCATCACGACCGTGCCGCCCTCGGCGGCGTAGCCGCGCAGGATCCCCGCGAGGCGCTGCCTGAACCCGGCGTCCAGGCCGCGCTCCGGCTCGTCGAGCAGGAGCAGGCGGCTCGGCCGGAGCAGGGCCATCGCCAGCGACAGCCGCTGCCGCTGGCCGGTGGACAGCGACAACGGGGCGAGATCGGCCCGGGCGCGCAGCTCGAAGGTCTCCAGCGCCTCGTCGGCCGTCAGGCGGGCGTCCTGCTGGACGGCCCTCATCAGCTCCAGGTGTTCGCGGACGCTCAGGCCCGGATACCAGGCGGGCTCGTCGCCGGCCTGCACGACCCGGCGCCAGAAGTCCGGCAGGTCCGCCGGCGGCCCGCCGAGAACGTCGATCTCGCCGCGCGGCGAGGGGTGCAGGCCGGCCAGGCATCGCAGCAGCGTCGACTTCCCTACGCCGTTCTCCCCCATGACGGCGACGATCTCGCCCGGAGCAGCGGTGAGATCGACGTCGCGCAGCACGGGTACGCCGCCCAGATCCAGCCCGACCCCGCGGGCCGTGATGATCGCGTTCGTCATGCCCCGAGCCTACGCGCGGGCGCCGCACCCCTGTCCGCCCGTTTCCGGGCCGTCCGCCGCCACGCGAGAGCACCTAGACTAGAAACAGTATTTCCGGGGGGTGGGTCCCGAGGCCTTGATCTCGATGGTCTTCCTAGCGGTGCTGTGGGGGGCCGTGAGGAACATCGCGATGTGTAGGTTCTTCTCGCTGGTGTGGTAGCCGCTGCCGCTGCCGCAGACCGAACGTGCCTGCCTGGTGAGGTGGTGGAAGCGGTAGATAACCTTCTTCCAGTTCTTCTTAGGCGTGTTGACCATCCACCCCTCACCGTCAGTCTTCTCGTCCACGCAGTGGCTGACGCCCTGGCAGGGGTGGGTGTACAGCTTGGCGGACGCCTCGGCGGGGTGGGTCAACAGCGCTCCCGTAACTGCCGCAGCCACCAGGCCCACGGCGAAGGTCTTCATCATGTCCGCTTAGATGTTCGCGGCAACCTCAATGTTCGCGGTTGCGTGGGCTTCCTTGCCATGCGTCTCGCCATCGGTCGACGCTCAGCTCAGTTGACTACGTCGACCGGCGAGCAACCCGGTGAACCTTTTCGGTCATTGATGCTGAGCGGGCCTTGCTGCATGGCCTGACGGCGGGGGTGTCAGAGCTGGCGGGCCGAGCGAAGATCGTACTGGCCTGCGCCGAGTCCGGGGCCAGCACTGCACAGGTGGCACGGGATCTCGGTATGAGCGTGGCGACGGTCCGCCCGTGGCGGACCGATCGAAGTCCACGATCGGGCGGATCTGGCGCGGCTTCGGGCTCAAGCCCCACCAGGCCGACACCTTCAAACTCTCGACCGATCCACTGTTCGTGGAGAAGGTCGTCGATGTCGTGGACCTCTACCACAATCCGCCCGAGCGCGCGGTAGTGCTCTGCGTGGACGAGAAGTCCCAAATCCAAGCACTGGACCGGTCGCAACCGGTCGTGCCGATGATGCCGGGCATGCCCGAGCGGCGTACCCATGACTACGTCCGCAATGGGATCACGAGCCTGTTCGCCGCGTGCAACATCGACGATGGAACCGTCATCGGTGAGTTGCACCGTCAGCACCGCGCTACCGAGTTCAAGAAGTTCCTGGTCACGATCGACAAGACGGTTCCCGCCGAGTTGGACGTCCACCTGATCTGCGATAACTACGGCACTCACAAGACGCCGGCGATCAAGGCGTGGCTGGCCCGCCACCCGCGGTTCCACATGCACTTCACCCCTACCGGCTCCTCGTGGATCAACCAGGTGGAGCGGTGGTTCGGGTTCCTGACCGATCAGCTCATCCGGCGCTGGGTGCACAAGAGCGTCCAGTCCCTGGAGAAGGACATCCGGGACTGGATCGCCCAGTGGAACGACAACCCCCGGCCGTTCGTATGGCAGAAGACCACAGAGGAAATCCTCGATTCCCTCGCACGATGTTGCCGACTGATTTCAGGCTCAGGACGCTAGCTAGCGGGGCGGACGCAGACGCCTGAGCGGAGCGGACGCCGTGAGCCGCGCGAGCGGAGCGAGCGCCATGAGCACCGGTCAGCCGCCGGAGGTGGGGTCCTCGGCTCCGGCGCCGGGGATCGTCATGTCGTCGGGGTCGTCGAGCCAGCCGTGCGGCAGCGACACCTTCGACCTCTCGCCGCTCTTGCCGCGCGGGCCGTCGGCCTCCTCCGGCCACGGCTGGTCCGCGTCGAGCTCGGCCACCCGCTCGGCCATCTCCGGCAGGCGGGTGACCGAAGTGAGGGCGCGTCGAGTTTCGGCTCCGACGACGAAGCCCTTGAGATACCAGCCGACGTGCTTGCGGAAGTCGGCGAGCCCGTGCGACTCACTGCCGATGACCTCGCACAACAGCTCGGCGTGGCGCAGCATCATCGCGCCGACCTCACCCAGACGGGGACGGACGCGCTCGGCCGAGCCCCGGAAGGCCAGATCGAGGTCGCGGAACAGCCACGGCCGCCCCAGGCAGCCCCGCCCGATCACCACTCCGTCGCAGCCGGTCTCCGCGACCATGCGCAGCGCGTCGTCGGCGCTCCAGATGTCGCCGTTGCCGAGCACCGGGATCTCCGGCACCGCGTCCTTCAGCCGCTTGATCGCGTCCCAGTGCGCGGCGCCGCCGTAGTGCTGGCGGGCCGTACGGGCGTGCAGGGCGACGGCGGCGAGGCCCTCCTCCACGGCGATCCGGCCCGCCTCGACGTAGGTCAGGTGGTCCTCGTCGATGCCCATGCGCATCTTCATCGTGACCGGCAGCGGCCCGGCGCCGGCCACCGCCTCGCGCAGGATCGCGCGCAGCAGGTTCCGCTTGTACGGCAGGGCCGACCCGCCGCCCCTGCGGGTGACCTTGGGCACGGGACAGCCGAAGTTCAGGTCGATGTGGTCGGCCAGGTCCTCCTCGGCGATCATCCGCGCGGCCTTGCCGATGACGGCCGGATCGACCCCGTACAACTGGATGCTGCGAGGGGACTCGTCCGCGCCGAACCGGATCATCTGGAACGTCAGCGGCACCCGCTCGACCAGCGCCCGCGAAGTGATCATCTCGGACACGAACAGGCCGCCGCCCTGCTCCCGGCACAGCGTGCGGAAACCGATGTTCGTGATGCCCGCCATGGGAGCGAGCACCACCGGGGGCCAGACCTCGAGCACGCCGACTTTCACCCGTTCATTGTCCCCGCTGCCGGCGGTGAGCCGTACAAGATCATGGACGTGAGGCTTTTGCCCCGGTTAATCTGACCTGGACCAACGGTGGGGGAGGTCGTCATGCTGCTGCGGCTGAGAATCGCCTTGCCGGATCGTCCGGGCTCGCTGAGCCAGGTGACCGGGGTCCTCGGGTCCGCGGGCGCCGACATCACGCAGGTGACGGTGCTCGACCGGGGCGGCGGCCGCGCCCTCGACGACTTCACCGTCTACTGGCCCGACGCCGCCCCCCGCGAGGACCTCGTACGGGCCCTGCACGGCGTGGACGAGGTCCAGATCGAGGGCATCTGGGGCACCAGGGAGGCCCCCGGCACCTACCCGGAGCTCGAGATCCTCAAGTTCCTCACCACGGCGGGCGACCGCGCGCTCGGCACGCTGATCGACTCCATGCCGGTGCTGTTCAGCGCCGACTGGGCGGCGGCGGCGACCGAGAAGGACCCGCGCGTCACCGTGTACGCGAGTTGGCGGGCACCCGAGGACATTCCCTTCCCCGAGAAGACCCCGCCCCGGCCGACGGCCGCCACGCTGCCGTCCGGCCTGCACGTGATCGTCGCGCCGCTGCCGCCGCTGGCGCTGTCGCTGATGCTGGCCAGGGCGGAGGGGCCGGACTTCCACCGCAACGAGGTGCACCGGCTCACGCGGATCCTGGAGATCTTCCTGACCCTGCCCGCGATCGAGCGGGGAGCCGACCGCGCGTTCCGCAGACCGAGCGCCCGGCCGTTCTGAGTACACACCGCAGCCGAAAACCCGGTACAGTAGCCACGTCGCCGCAAGGCGGACGCGGAAGTGGCTCAGTGGTAGAGCATCACCTTGCCAAGGTGAGGGTCGCGGGTTCGAATCCCGTCTTCCGCTCCGAGAGGTCACGATTGAGGGCCTCGCTCTGGTGGAGTGGCCGAGAGGCGAGGCAGCGGCCTGCAAAGCCGCGTACACGGGTTCAAATCCCGTCTCCACCTCTGTTTTTCCCATCCGGTTCCGGATGCCTGCACGCATGTCATGCGTCGCACGGCACCTCCGCTTCCACGAGCGTCGGCCCTCCGAGCGGGCTGGTGACGCGCCGCACCCGAAGGACTACCACCGCGACGACCCCGGCAACGCCGTCACCGAGGACGGGCGGGCCGTCGCCGTCGCCGTCACCCGGCTATCCGAGAGCCTCGAGATGCTCGGCCACGTCGAGAAGGCCGTCGACACCGCGCTCTGTTCCTGACCCGCGCCGTGTTCCTGACCCGCGCCGTGTTCACGCCGGGCACCGGTGACGGCCCCCATGGCCGCCACTGGAGCGTTCCGGCATGCGCGGGACAAGTCGAGGTAAGGCTTCTTCTCAACGTCCGATAACGGGCGCACACTGAAAGGGACACAACAGGCGATTCAGCGTGGAGTAGCTCGTGCACGGTCAGATGCCTCCAGCGATGCCCATGCTCTCTCGTGGCAAGCATCGCAATCCCAGCAAGGGCGCCTGCTTCATGGAGTTCGCGTCCTATCTCGCAGGTGAGCGGTGGAGCGACCATCCGTCGTGCACACACCCGCTGCTCGCCGGGCTCGCCCGCCTCGTCAACGACCACACCTCCGACGCCGCCCGGCCCCGCCTGGCCGAGCTGATCCCGTCGGTGATCGGCCTGACGGGCGACGATCCGCGCCTCGACGCGCGGATCGCCCTGTGCTCGGCCAGGGCCGCGCTGCCGGTAGTCGCGCACGAGCGCCAGCTCGCGATGGCGGTCTCGATCCTGTCGGCCGAGCACGTGCTCGCCGAGTTGGAGGGCCGCCCCGCCGGGGACCTGGACGAGCGCAGCAGGCAGGCGCTGGCCCAGGTGCCTGACGCCGCCCGCTGGGCCTACACCTTCGGGCGCGGGGTGCGGGTCTCGCCCAAGGGCTTCCGCAGGTACGCCGCGCCCAACACCGTGCAGCTCGCGGTGCGGGGCATCGCTCAGGCCTGCGTGCCCGACCCCGATCCGCTGCTGCGCGACCTGCTGGCCGACGCGATCGACGACTGCTGGGCCCTGCTGCGTCCCGCTGCCGGAGTCGACGCCGGGACCGCCCCCGACTCCGCCGCCGAATTCGCCGTCGGCTTCGCCACAGGGACAGCCGCCGAGCCCGCCCCCGCTGCGGTCGATCCCGCACGCTGGGCGGACGCCTGCCGCATCACTGGCCTGTCGGCCTGACCACTCCGGCCACCGGCTCGCCGCTGAGCCGGTGGCCGAGAGCAGTGGCCGTGAGCCGGTGACCGTCTGGGCGGTCAGGTCAGCGCGGCCCCGCGTACGGACCGCTTCGTCGCGGCGCGCCGCGACGCCGTGATCGGCCGCAGCAGCAGGGCCTGGGCGAGCACGACCACGCAGAAGATCCCGAGCACGTAGCCCCAGCTCACGTCCGTCAGATGGTGCATGCCTCGATAGAGCCTGGACAGGCCGACCGCCAGGGCCGCTCCCGCGCCGAGCAGCCACCACAGCGCGTTCAGGATCGTGTGGCGGTGTGTGTGCAGGGTCAGCACGAGTGCGGTGCCGCAGTAGAACGCCACGGCGGCGCTGGTGTGCCCCGACGGATAGCTGGACGTGGGCGGCGCGGGATCGAGATGCGGCACGTGCGGGCGGGCCCGCTGCGCGAACACGGTCGCCAGCAGGAAGATCGCCGACTGGGCGCAGACGACGGCCACCAGGAAGACCGACTCCCGCCAGCGCCGGTAGACGACCCGGAAGAGGATCGCCATGATCGTCGTCACCACGATGATCACGGGCGTGTCGGACAACATCGAGCCGTAGTGGGTCACCTCGTTCCAGAACGGCGTGCGCTCCTGGGCGATCTCGCGGCTGACCGCCTCGTCCTGCGCGACGAGCGTCGAGTGCTCCAGGACCTTCGTGAGCAGCAGGCCGAGCCCGAGGGTCACCAGGGCCATGAGCGCGAGCGGGAGCAGGACCCGCCGCGCCGCCTCCGCGGCCACTCCTCGAGCGGGCGCCGAGGACGACCCGGCGCTCCGGGCCGTGCCACGATTACGAACGGCGTCCAATTCGTCCTCCTTCGGGGGCGATTTCCCTCTTCGTCTCGGGTCCGACGCCCTCGCGTAACGGCTGGGCGGGCCGGCGGCCCACGTCACGGCGGCGCCAGGTCTCGAAGGCGGCGGCCGTGGCGGTCACCACCGCCACGCCGAACACCAGCCCGCCCACCACGTCGCTGAACCAGTGCACGCCGAGCGCGATCCGGCTGAAGCCGACCGCCAGCGGGATCAGCACGGCGAGCGTCCAGGCGAGCACCCGCCCGCGCTCCCGCACGAGGGGCAGGACGAGCAGCAGCAGGATCCCGGCGCCGAGCACGGCGTTGACCGTGTGTCCCGAGGGGAACGACGCGCCGGGGGCGATGGCGACGGGGTCCGGCAGGCTGGGCCGGGCCCGCGCGACGATGACCTTCAGGGCGAGGCCGAGCAGGCCGCCGACCGTGATCGTGGTGGCCGCCCACAGGGCCAGGTGGTAGGCGCGGCGCCAGACCAGCCAGGCGACCGCGGCGCCGACCGCGATCCGCCAGGTCAGCGGCCCGAAGACGTCGCTGACCAGTTCCATCAGCCGGGCGAACCCGGGGTTGCCGATCGCGTAGGAGTGCAGGTCCCACGCCGCGCCCTCGTCGATCTCGGTGAGCGGGCCGAAGGAGGTCTTGACGAAGACCAGCAGCACCGTGAACGGCACCCCGATCAGCGCCAGCGCCGCCGTCGCCACCGTCAGCCGCAGGCCGAGTCCGTGCTCGGGGTCGAGCCGCCTGCGCCACCAGCTCATCGGCCGCTCCCGACCGGCTGCCGCTCCCGCGGCGAGGCCGGGGCGGGGCCGGGGTCGGGTTCGGCCGGCTCGCCGCGGCCCGCGCGGCAGGCCTCCAGCTGCGCCGAGAAGGAAAGGCCGAGGAAGAGCGCCATCGAGCTGAGGAACGACCACAGCAGCAGCGCCATGACCGCCGTGAGCGGGCCGTACGTCGCGCCGAAGGTGTGGCTGCTGGCGGTGTAGAGCGCGAGCAGCCAGGTGAACAGCGTCCACAGCAGCACGGCGACCGTGGCCCCGACCGCGAGCCAGGTGTGCCCCGGCTGCTTGCGCCGGGGCGAGGAGCGGAACAGCACCGAGATCGACAGGACGGCGAGCAGGAAACCGATCGGCCAGCGCAGCCAGCCCCACAGCCGCTGGACCGTGTCGCTCCAGCCGTAGACGTGCGCCGCGGCCTCCCCGACCGCGGCGCCGCCGACCAGAATGACGAAGCCGACGCTCATGAAGAGGCCCGCCGTGACGGCCATCAGCAGCGCCCTGCCGTACTTGGCCAGGAAGGGGCGGTCGCGCTCGATTCCGTAGATGCGGTTGGCCCCGCGTTCGAACTGGCCCATGGCGGTCGTCAGCGACACCAGCGCGGTCAGCAGACCGAGCCACAGGGCCAGCTTCTCCCCCGCGCCCGAGGCGTGGTGGCTCTGGTTGAGCGTCTCCTGGATGACCTGCGAGCCCGCGCCGGGGGTCAGCTGCCGCAGGGTGAGCTCGAGAAGCCGGCCGAAGCTTTCCTGGTGCAGCACCGAGCTCAGACCCACGATGGCGATCGCTCCCGGGATGATCGCGAGGCAGGTCTGGAAGGCGAAGGAGCGGGCGTTGCTCGTGCCGTCGCCATACCTGAACCGGACGTACGCGTCGCGGATGAGGTGCCAGCCGCCGTACCGTCGTATGGCGGCGTAGGCGTCGTCGGCCGACAGTTCGTCGCCGCTCATGCTCCTGGTCTCCGGCACCGGGGTCGCGGTTCCCATGTCAGTCCTCACATCGTCAGGGGGTGGGGACCCGCCGGGGCCGGGTCGCGGGCCGGCCTCCGGCGGTCCCCGCAGACCCACCGACTACCCCGATCACGATGCTTGGAACGCCAGGCGTATCAGATGATCCCTTGACCTGGGCGACGGCTCTCCCGCGACGCGCCGGAGGACCGGCCCGACCGGGCCGGTCCTCCGGGTCGCCGTGTTCGCGCCGCCGGTTACAGGACGGCGCAGCCGACGCGTACGGGAAGGCGGGGCGACCAGCGGCCGGACACGACGTCCTGGGCCTGCGCGTAGGCGTTGGCCGCCTTGCCGCCTCCGGAGCAGTCGAACACGCCGGTCTTCTTGCCGAAGCTGCCGCCGACGTAGCCGCTGTGCGCGCTCGCGCTCACCGTGCCGCTCCAGTAGAGCCTGCCGGTGTTGTACCGGATGTAGAGCCTGACCTGGCCGAAGTTGTAGTGGTCGCCGTTGATCTTGAGGCGCGGGATGTCGTCGACCGAGGTGCTGGTGGCGGTGCCGTCGCCGTTGTCCACGGGCGGGACGGTGTAGCGAGTGATCCACAGCTTGGCCGAGACCCTGCGGTCGGCCGCCTTGCCGTTGTCGGCCTTGGCCTGCGCGCGGGCGGCGGGGGTGACGCACACGTCGTCGCCGGTGAACGCCTCGCGCCAGACGTACCCGGTGACGCAGGTGTGCGGGCCGAACGGACCGGAGGTCCAGCGGGACGCCTTGGCGGCGTTGTCGGCGAGGGTCTGCGTGCGGGTGGCGGGCGTCACGCAGACGACGTCGCCAGTGCGGGCCTCGCGCCAGACGTAGCCCTCCAGGCAGGTGTTCGGGCCGAAGTCGCCGCCGGCGGAGGCCGGGCCGGCCATGAGCGTGACGGGGGCGGTGACGGCCAGACCGGCGATCGTGGCGGTGGCCAGACCGAGCAGGGTGCGCTTCATGTCAGTCTCCTGTGCTGCTGCGGGACGAGGGTGCTGATCGGCGGTCCCGGTCCGGCCGTCGCCGCCGGGTCCGTGCACCTCAGTGATAGGCCCGCTCGCCTGCACGCCTCTTGCCGCAGGCTTTCCGCAACCGCTGCAAGCCCCTCGCAAGCCCGCGCCGCCCCGCCACCGCCTCGCCGCCGGTCGCGCCGATCGTCAGGTGCGGACCCCGCGCGAGACCGTCCGCGTGCTGAGTCCGTCGAGGATGACGGTGGTCAGCGCGTCGTCGGGCCGGGCGCCGGGGCGGCAGACGGCGACGCTGAGCAGCCCGACGACCTCGCGCGGTGTGATGTCGTCGCGGACGGCGCCCTCCCGCTGGGCTCCCGCGGCCAGGTCTTCGAGCAGGGCGTCGAGGTCGCGTACGAGCGGGCCCAGCTCCGGATGGGCTTCGGCGCCGTCCGACAGCGACTTGGTCAGGGCCAGTGGCAGGTCGGCGCCGCACCGGACGCATGCCCGCAGCGCGTCCCACCGGCTCACCGGGCGGGCGGCGTGGTCCCGCGCGGCCTCGAGCAGGGTCCGCAGCGCGCCGGCCGCGATCTCCTCCAGCAACGCCCGCCGGTCAGGGAAGTGGCGGTAGAGCGTGCCCACGCCGAGCCCGGCCGCCTGCGCGATCTCCTCCATCGAGGCCTCCGGGCCCCGGGCCGTGAACAGGTCGACGGCCGCGTCCACGATGAGCGCGCGGTTGCGCCGGGCGTCGGCTCGCACAGGTCTCCCCCAACCGGAATCCGAGATTCAGCTTATTGTAGAGTGCGCAACCGGAACCGGAATTTCCGATTCATATTGGAGGCGCGATGAAACTCGGAGTGCTCGCCGGAGGGATCGGCCTGGGCCTGGACGAACTGATCGGGCAGGTGCGCGAGGCGGCCGAGGCCGGCCTCGACAGCGCCTACTTCAACCAGGTCCTGTCGTGGGACGCCGTCCAGCTCGCGGCTCTCGCCGCCCGCGAGGTGCCCGGGATCACCGTCGGCACAGCCGTGACCCAGACCTACCCGAGACATCCGCTGATGCTCGCCGGGCAGGCGCTCACCACCCAGGCGGCCAGCGGCAACCGCTTCACGCTCGGCATCGGGCCGAGCCACGGGCCGCTCATCGAGACGCACTTCGGCCTGTCGTACGACCGACCGGCCCGGCACGTCCGCGAATACCTGTCCGCGCTGTTGCCGCTGCTGCGGGGCGAGCAGGTCGACTACCGGGGGGAGACGCTGACGGCGGCGGGCCGGGTCGAGGTGCCCGGCGCCGAGCCGCCGCCGGTCCTGCTGGCCGCCCTCGGGCCGGTCATGCTGCGGATGGCCGGCGAACTCGCCGACGGCGTGGTGACCGCCTGGACCGGCCCGGAGACGATCGCCGATTATGTGGCACCGGCGGTCACCCGCGCCGCCGCGGTCGCCGGACGGCCGCGGCCGCAGGTGGTCGCCGGTGTGATCGTGAGCGTGACCGCGGACCCCGAGGGCGTACGGCGGCGGATCGCGGAGTCCCTCGGACCCGTCGGCGACCTGCCGAGCTACCGGGCGATCCTGGACCGCCAGGGCAGATCGGGGGTGGAGGAGACGGTCGTGGCCGGGGACGAGTCGGCGGTCGAGCGCGCCGTACGGGCCTATGCCGAGGCGGGCGCGACCGAACTCGTGGCGAGCCCCTTCGGAGACGCACGCGAGCGGGCGCGGACCCTCGGCCTCCTGGCCGCGCTGCGCGGGCGGCGCGGCGGCGCTCAGTAGGACTGGAGCTCCAGCAGGTTGCCGTCGGGGTCGCGCAGGTGCGCGGTGCGGCAGGTCGGCCCCCATTCGGGCCGGGCGCTCGGCGGCGCCACGATCCGGCCGCCGCCGGCGGCCCCCACGGCGGCGGCCCGGTCGACGTCGTCCACGGTGAGGACCAGCATCGTCCCGTCGCCTCCGCCGCCGAGGTCCACACCGGTGACCTTCGCGAGCATCTCGCGGTCGAGCAGGGCCAGCACCGCCTCCGCGTCGCGGTCCCAGTTGGCGTACGGCCCCGTCTCCGCGCCCTTGACGAGGTGCGCGCCCGCCACCGCGGTGAGCAGGGCGTCGTAGAAGCGGAAGCACTCGGCGAACCGGGAGGCGAGCACGCGAGGATAGAGAGCGTCCATGGAAATCCCTTGGTAGGCACCAACTATTGGTTGTGCCCTATCCTGCTCTCGTGAGCGACGTGCCGCAACTTCCCCCGTCCCTGCTCGGGATCACCGCGTTCCTGCTGTCGAAGGTGGGCATCGCCGGGCGACGCCGGATGGGCGACCGGCTGCGCGGGCACGGCATCGGCCTGTGGGACATGGCCGTGCTGGCCGCGCTGCGCGACTTCGGCCCGGCGTCCCAGCGCGAGCTCGGCGCGCGGCTGGGCATCGACCCCAGCGACCTCGTGGCGGTGATGGACACCCTTGTGCCGCTCGGCCTCGTCGAGCGCGAGCGCGACCCCGAGGACCGGCGGCGATACCGGGTCGCCGTCAGCCCCGCGGGGCGGTCCACACTGGAGGCGGCCCTGCGCGAGGCCGGCGAGGTGCGCGACGACCTGCTGGCCGCGCTGGACGAGGACGAGCGGGCGACCCTGCACGCGCTGCTCAGGAAGGCGTACGCCGGGCTGGAGCCGCGGGCACGGGCCTGAGAGGCCTCCGGCGGCCGTCGCGAAGCGGGTTCAAGCAGCGGAGCGGGATCAGGTGGCGGAGCGGTCTCAGGCGCCGGTGAGCCAGACGTAACCGGCGAAGCGCCCGGTGCGCTGCTCACGGCGGTAGGAGTAGAGGTCCGCCGTCTCGATCGTGCAGCGGTCGTCGTGACGGACGTCGGCCACACCGGCCCGGGCGAGCTGAGCCGCGATCCCGGCCCGGATGTCGAGCGCGGGCGTGCCGTGCCGGGTCCGCGACCAGGCCTCGGGCACGCGGGCGGCGACGCGCTCGCGCAGGTCTTCCGGCACCTCGTAGCACAGCCCGCAGGCCGACGGCCCGATCACGGCCACCATCCGCTCCGGCCGTGCGCCCCGCGCGGCCATCGCCTCGACCAGGGCGGGGACCACGCCCGCCTCCGTGCCCGGCCGTCCCGAGTGCGCGCCGCCGACCAGGCCGGCCACCGGATCGGCCACCAGCACGGGCGCGCAGTCGGCGACCAGGACCGCCAGGCCGAGCCCGGGACGGTCGGTGAACACCCCGTCCAGCGCGGGCGGTTCGTCGCCGAACGGTTCCTCCGCGTAGGCGACGTCTGTCCCGTGGACCTGACGCATGAAGACCACCCGGTCGAGCCCGAACTCCGCGGCCGTCTTCGCCCGGTTCTCGGCGACCGCCCCCGGGTCGTCCCCCACCGCCCCGCCGAGGTTGCGCGTGCCGTACGGCCCGGCGCTCACGCCGCCGTGCCGGTCGGTGAAGGCCATCCGTACCCGGTCGATCGCAATCACCCGATTAGCGTACGGCCTGGGAAAGGAGCGTGACATGCGCGCGGTTGTGTACGAGGAGTTCGGCGGGCGGGCCGAGGTGCGCGAGGTGGCGGACCCGGTGGCGCCGCCGGACGGCGTGGTGATCAGGGTCGAGGCGACCGGGGTGTGCCGCAGCGACTGGCACGGGTGGATGGGCCACGACGCGGACATCACGGTCCTGCCCCACGTCCCCGGGCACGAGCTGGCGGGTGTGGTGGACTCGGCCGGCCCGGGGGTGAGCCGCTGGCGGCCGGGCGACCGGGTGCTGGTGCCGTTCATCTGCGCCTGCGGAAGCTGCCGCGAGTGCACGACCGGCAACCAGCAGGTGTGCGAGCGGCAGACCCAGCCCGGCTTCACCCACTGGGGATCGTTCGCCGAGCTGGTGGCGATCGACCACGCCGACGTGAACCTCGTGCGGCTGCCGGACGGCATGGCGTTCGCCACCGCGGCGAGCCTGGGCTGCCGCTTCGCCACCGCGTTCCGCGCCGTCGTCGAGCAGGGGCGGGTCCGGGCGGGCCAGTGGCTCGCCGTCCACGGCTGCGGCGGGGTCGGGCTGTCGGCCGTGATGATCGGCGCCGCCGTGGGGGCGCGGGTCGTCGCGGTGGACGTGTCCCCCGCCGCGCTCGACCTGGCCCGGCGGTTCGGCGCGGCCGAGTGCGTCCAGATCGGCGAGGAAGACTCTCCCGAGGAGTCGGCCGCGCGGGTCAGGGCGGCGGCCGGAGGCGGCGGCGCCGACGTCTCCCTCGACGCGCTGGGCGGCGCCGCCACCTGCGCCGCGTCGATCGGCAGCCTGCGCAGGCGGGGCCGCCACGTGCAGGTGGGCCTTCTTCCCGGCCAGACCGCCCTGCCGATGGGCCGGGTGATCGCGCACGAGCTGGAGATCGCGGGCAGCCACGGCATGGCCGCCCACGCCTATCCCCCGATGCTGGAGCTGATCGCGGCGGGCGTGCTCCGCCCCGACCTGCTGGTCACCCGCACCATCGGCCTGGACGACGCGCCGGATGCGCTGACCCGGCCGGGCGCGCATCCGGGCGTCACCATGATCATCCCTGGCTCGTGAGCGACGCGTAGAGCTCGTGGGTCCGCTCGGCGATCCGCCGCCAGGAGAAGTGGTCGATCGCGCGCACGCGCCCGGCCTCGCCCATCGCGGCCGCGAGGCGCGGGTCGCCGAGCACCGTGTTCACCCGCTCGGCCAGCGCCGCGGCGAACGCCTCCGGGTCGTGCGGCTCGCCGTCCCCGCCCTGGTCGATCGGGACGAGCAGGCCCGTCTCGCCGTCGGCGACGACCTCGGGGATGCCTCCGGTCGCGGTCGCCACGACGGCGGTCTCGCACGCCATCGCCTCAAGGTTCACGATGCCCATCGGCTCGTACACCGAAGGGCACACGAACACGGTGGCGTGCGTGAGGATCTGGATCACCTCGGGCCTGGGCAGCATCTCGGAGATCCACACCACGCCCTTGCGGGAGGCCGACAGCTCGCGCACGAGCGCCGTGACCTCCTCGGCGATCTCCGGCGTGTCGGGCGCGCCCGCGCACAGCACGAGCTGCGCCGCCGGGTCGAACGACCGGGCCGCGTGGAGCAGGTGCACCAGGCCCTTCTGCCGGGTGATGCGCCCCACGAAGACGACGTACGGCACGGCCGGGTCGATGCCGTGCTTGACCAGGGCCTCGATGCCCCGGGACGGCGCGTACTCCTCGGTGTCGATGCCGTTGTGGATCACGCGTACGCGCTCGGCGGGGACCTCCGGGTAGGCCGTGAGGACGTCGCGCCGCATGCCCTCGGACACCGCGATGATCGCGTCGGCCGCGTGGAGCGCGGTCCGCTCCGCCCACGACGAGAGCGTGTAGCCGCCGCCGAGCTGCTCGGCCTTCCACGGGCGCAGCGGCTCCAGGCTGTGCGTGGTCATCACGTGCGGCACGCCGTACAGCATCTTGGCGACGTGGCCGGCGAAGTTCGCGTACCAGGTGTGGCTGTGCACGACGTCGGCGCCCTCGCAACCGGCCGCCATCTCGACGTCGACGCCGAGCACCTGCAGGGCGGCGTTCGCGCCGGACAGTCCCCCGGGGACCGGGTAGGCCCGCACGCCGGGCTCCTCGCGAGGGGCACCGAAGCAGCGAACCCGCACGTCGGCCAGCCCGCGAAGCTCCCGCGCAAGGTACTCGACATGGACTCCGGCGCCGCCGTACACCTCGGGCGGATACTCACGGCTCAGCAGATCGACACGCATACGAGTGAGCTTAGAGTCCCTGATCCGCACTGTTTGCCGGTGTCCCTGGTGTTTGTTAGCCATTTCGCGGGTTAAGGTCCTGCCTATGAAGGTCCTGGCGATCGTGCTTGCGGGTGGAGAGGGCAAGCGGCTGATGCCGCTGACCGCGGACCGGGCCAAGCCCGCCGTGCCCTTCGGCGGCATCTACCGGCTCATCGACTTCGTTCTGTCGAACCTGGCGAACGCGCACTACTGGCAGATCGTGGTGCTGACGCAGTACAAGAACCACAGCCTGGACCGGCACATCTCCCGGACGTGGCGGCTGTCGTCGATGCTCGGCAACTACGTGACCCCGGTGCCCGCGCAGCAGCGGCTCGGGCCGCGCTGGTTCGCCGGATCGGCCGACGCGCTGTTCCAGAACCTCAACCTGATCTACGACGAGTTGCCCGATCACGTGATCGTCTTCGGCGCGGACCACATCTACCGGATGGATCCCCGCCAGATGGTCGACCAGCACATCGACTCGGGCGCGGACGTGACCGTCGCCGCGATCCGCCAGCCCCTCGAACTGGCCGACCAGTTCGGGGTCATCGAGGCGGACCCCTCGGGCCGCCGGATCGTCGCGTTCCGCGAGAAGCCGAAGGACGCGGTGGGCCTGCCCGACGCGCCCGACCAGATCTTCGCCTCGATGGGCAACTACGTCTTCAAGACCCAGGCCCTCATCGAGGCCCTGCGCGAGGACGCCCTCGACCCCAGCAGCAAGCACGACCTCGGCGGCAACATCATCCCGATGTTCGTCAAGAGCGGCGGCGCCGAGGTGTACGACTTCGCGGACAACGTGGTGCCCGGCTCCACCGAGCGCGACCGCGGCTACTGGCGCGACGTGGGGACGCTCGACGCCTACTACGAGGCCAACATGGACCTCATCTCGGTGCAGCCGGTCTTCAACCTCTACAACGACCGGTGGCCGATCTACACCGGCAACGATCCGCTGCCGCCGGCCAAGTTCGTGCACAACGAGGGCGACCGGGTGGGGCATGCGCTGGAATCGCTCGTGTCGCCCGGCGTGATCGTGTCGGGCGGCACCGCGCTGCGCTCGATCCTGTCCCCCGGCGTGGTGCTGCACTCCCACTCGCACGTCGAGGACTCGGTGCTGATGGGCTCGGTCAAGATCGGCAGGGGCGCGATCGTCCGCAAGGCCATCATCGACAAGAACGTGGTCATCCCCGACGGCGCCAGGATCGGCTTCGACCTGGAGTACGACCGCCAGCGTTTCGCGGTGACCCGCAGCGGTGTGGTCGTGATCGGGAAGAACGAGATCGTCGACCGCTGAGCCGGCCCGCGTGTGAGCGGCTCAGCGGCCGTTGATCCGCCACATGGGCTCGACCACGGTCCACTGGGCCTCCCACACCCGGCGGGCCCTGCGCTGGTTGACCAGGCGGGTGCAGGTCACCAACAGCGCGAGGATCGCGGCGGCGGCCAGCGGGACGCCCGTGCCGACGGTCAGCGCGGCGACCGCCGTGGTCTCCCGGTCCTGCGGCCGGGGCGTGATCACGCCTTTGCCGTCGGTCCAGATGCGCACGGTCTCACCCGCATGCCTGCTGGGCGAGACCTCGATGACACCGGCCCTCACCGTGCCGTCGGGGGCCACCCAGGTGGCCTGGGCATGCCCGACCGCCGCTCCGGCCACCGACAACCGGGGCGTCGTCACGTCGCCCGTCAGGGTGGCGGCGACCTGATGCCGGGTGCGCATCTGCTGGGCCTCGGTCCGCAGGCCGTTGCCGTACTCGCGCATACCGAGCATCACGCCGAACACGATCGCCGCCACGACTCCGAGCACGGCGGCAAGCCGTACCACCGCTTCGACCCGGTCGCACCGGCGTCGAAGCGGATTCCTATCAAGCCCCAGCCATCGGGCGAACCTGGCGAATGGATTCTGCGACATCTCACACCTCACAGGGTCATTACCACTGCGAGTCCCGTTTATGCCTATTTTGCATCCCAAGAGAATCCAGGGGAACGCCCCTCCCGATATGCCCGG
This sequence comes from Microbispora sp. NBRC 16548, assembly GCF_030268985.1. NCBI lineage: Bacteria > Bacillati > Actinomycetota > Actinomycetes > Streptosporangiales > Streptosporangiaceae > Microbispora > Microbispora sp. NBRC 16548. The sequence continues at coordinate 958,870 of NZ_BSSF01000001.1, read as the reverse complement.
ACACCTTCGGCCATTTCGCCGCTCTCCCTGGCCTCCCGCTGCCAGGCGCGCACCTCGGCCTCCCCGGCCCGGCCGTCGATGATCTGCTTGGCCGCCGCCAGCGTCAGCCGGGATCTGCCGGCCATCGTGGCCGCCAGGCCGTGGACGCGCCGGCGCAGGTCCTCCGGCGGGCACACCTCGTCGACGAGACCGGTGCGCAAGGCGTGATCTGCGCTGATGAGCTCGGCCGAGAAGAGCAGAAGCTTCGCGGTGGCGGGCCCGGCGATCTCCGCGAGCCGCCGCGTGGAGCTGAGCGGGTAGACGATCCCAAGCTTGGCCGGGGTGACGCCGAAGCGGGCCCCGGCCGCCGCGATGCGCAGATCGCAGGCGAGCGCGAGCTGGCATCCGCCGCCGACGCAGTATCCCTCGATCATCGCGATCACAGGTTTGGGAAAGGTCATCAGTGCGTGCTCCGCGACAACGGTAAGACCGGTGTCATCGTCCTTATCGCCAAGCTCATGAATTTCTGAAATATCAGCACCGGAGCAGAAAGTTCCGCCGGCTCCGGTAAGGAGGAGGACGCGTACCTTCGGCTCGGCGGCGAGGTCCGCCAGGATGCCCGGCAGCGCCCGCCACATGGCGGCGGTCACGGCGTTGCGCTTGGCGGGCCGGTTGAGGGTGAGGGTGGCGACGTGCTCGTCGAGGGTCAGCTCGAACCCGTCGGTAACTTCCATCCATCGATTGTCCAGCTCGCCCGCCCGGCTGCTCCGGCAGGGTCCCGCCCCGAAGTGGCATAATCGCCGCGCAACGGGATGATCCCGTACGCATGACCCCCAAGGAGTCTCTGGGTGTTCGGGATCCTCCGGCCGTGTGCCCGCCACTCCTGCCCGTCCGTCCACGAGGCCTGGCGCGCGCACCTGTGCGGGCTCTGCCTGACGTTGCGGGACCGGCACGGACATCTGGCCCGCATGGCGACCAACTACGACGGCCTCATCCTGTCCGTCCTGACCGAGGCCCAGTCACAGGCCCAGTCACAGGGTCAGTCACGGGCCCAGTCACGGGCCGGGGCCGGGCCGAACCGGCGGACCGCCGGGCCCTGCGCGCTGCGCGGCTTCCGGCCGGCGGAGGTGGTGCGGTCGGACGACCGGGGCGCCCGCCTGGCCGCCGTGGTCTCGCTGGCCCTCGCCTCGGGCAAGATCCGCGACCACGCGTCCGACGGCGACGGGATCGCGGCCCGGCGCGTGACCGGCGCCCCGGTGCGCGCCACGGCCGCCGTCTGGGCCTCGGCCGCCCGGCGCGGCGCGGAGTCGATCGGCTTCGACACGGCCGTCCTGACCGAGGTCTCCGCCCGCCAGGCGCTGCTGGAGGCGTCCCCCGGGTGCGGGCTGCTCGACGTCACCGAGCCCACCGAGACCGCCGTGGCCGCGGCCTTCGCGCACACCGCCACACTCGCGGGCCGGCCGGGCAACGCCGAGAGCCTGCGCGAGGCCGGCCGCTTCTTCGGCCGGATCGCGCACCTGATCGACGCGGTCGAGGACCTCGCCGAGGACCGGGCCCGCGGGGCGTACAACCCGCTGGACGCGACCGGCACCTCGCCCGCCGAGGCCCGGCGTGTGTGCGAGGAGGCGCTGCACGGGCTGCGCCTGGCCGTACGCGACCTCGACCTGGAGGAGCGGCACCTGGTCGAGGCGCTGCTGTGCGGCGAGACCCGCCGCGCCGTCGACCGGGCGTTCGGGCCGCGCGCCCACGGCGCCGCCTGCGCGGCGCACCGCACGCCGGCCGGGGACACCTCCCCTGCGCCCTTCGACGCCCCTCCCGGCGGGCCGCCTGAGGAGCCGCCGGGCGGGCGCCCGGGGATCGCGCTGACGGCGGTCGCCGGGGTGACGACCTTCCTGACCTGTGGTCTCTACCGCCCGCCGTGGAGCGAGTATCGGCAGGAGCGGTGCATGGACCGCTGCTTCTGCGACGCCTGCGACGGCTGCCCCGACTGCTCGGGATGCTGCGACTGCTGCTCGTCGTGCTCCGACTGCTCCGACTGCTGCTCGGGAGACGGCTGCTGCTGCGGGGACGGCTGCTGCTGCGACTGCGGCTCTTGACCGCCGGGCTCCCGACGCCGGGGGCCCGGCGGCGCTCACGCGAGCGCGGTCCGGCCGTCCGCGCCCAGGAGCCGTTCGTAGGGGACCGCATGGCTCGTGCGGCCACGAAATCCGGTGGTGGTCGTCGCGGTGAACAGGGAGTTGAGCAGCGCCTCCTCGACCGCGTCCATGACCGCGGCGAAGACGGGGTTCAGCGCCTCGTCGGGCAGGGGCGGGAGCCGCGGCGGCGCCGTGGTGAAGGCGATCGCGTAGTCGCCGCTGCCGTTGGAGTACGACGCGCCGACACGGCCCATCGCGAAGACCGCCCGGCGGGCGAGGCGGCCCAGCCGGCGTGCGTCGAGCGGCGCGTCGGTGGCCACCACGATCATGCAGGAGCCACCGGCCTGCTCGTGATGACGAGCCCCCGGGATGAGTTCGCCGACCGGCATCGGGACACCGCGGACGGTCAGCACGCCACCGAAGTTGGCCTGGACGAGCGCTCCGACCGTGATCGGAGCCCCGTCCACCACCTGCCGCCGGGAGGAGGTGCCGATGCCGGCCTTGAACCCCAGGGCCGTCGTCCCGGTGCCCGCCCCCACACATCCCTCCCCCGGCAGCCCGCCGGACGCTCCCTCCAGCGCGTCGAGAACGTGCCGTTCGGCGACGGGGCGGCGCCGGATGTCGGACAGGAAGCCGTCGTTGGTCTCGCCCACCAGGGGATTGAAGGAGATGCCGTCCGGGCGGCGGCCCATCAGATAGGTGAGCAGCGCGTCGGCGGCCCGGAACACCGACAACGTGGCGGTCAGGACGACGGGTGACTCCAGCACGCCGAGTTCGTCGACCTGGGTCGAGCCGACCAGCTTGCCGTACCCGTTGCCGGCGTAGACGGCCGCGGGAAGGTTCCGCCGCCCGGCGATCAGCTGCCGGGGGACGACGGCGGTGACCCCGGTGTGGAGATCGGCGCCGTCGTCGATCGTGGTGTGACCCACCAGGACCCCTTCGACATCGGTGATCGCGTTCAGCGGCCCGGTCGGCAACCCGCCGACGACGACGCCCAGCGAGCGCGCCCGTACGCGCCCGTTCAGATGGTTGTCCATGGCGTTCCTCTTATCGGTGTCACACTCTCCGCGGTGCGCGGGCCGGTCAGCCGGAGGGCCGGCCCCTTAGAAGATCGGCGATATCGTCGGCTCATGGGAAGATCGCGGCCCCCTTTCCGCCGGCTTACCCCCGCCGAACGACGGCTCTGGGACGCCTACCCCACTGGCGGCTGGGTCGACCTGCGCCATGGCCGGGAGACGGACGCCTCCTCCGGCGGCGCGCGGGGCTCAAAAGGCTTGTGGGGCCGCTCCCGGGTTGTCCGGGCGGAGGTGATCTCCGCCCTGGTGCTCGACCGGGGCATCGGCGGATCGGGCCGGGTGCCGGGCGTCCGGCTCGCCGGAGCGCGGATCGTCGGCGATCTCAACCTGTCCGACGCGACGATCGAGGCGAAGGTCCACCTGCTCGACTGCCACATCGCCGGAGCGGTCTCGCTCAACGACGCCAGGACCAGGGGCGTGCGGCTGCGGCGCTGCGACATCTTCCGCTTCCGGGCCAGCCGGGCCACGGTCGACGGGCTCCTCGACCTCGACGGATCGGTCGTCCGCGCGGGGATTCGCCTGGACAACGCCCACGTGACCGGGCAGCTCCGGCTCTCCGGCACGCGGGTGGGCACCCCCGGTGAGGCGCCGTACCGGGAACCGGGGGCGGACCCGTCGGAGGCGGGCTCCTGGAACGGCCCCGAGGGATCGGAGGAGCCGCGGACCTGGGAGTCGGTCGCGCTGTGGGCCGGCGGGCTCGTCGTGGACGGCAGCGCCTTCTTACGCGACATGCGGGCCACGGGCGGCCTGCGGCTGATCGGCGCCCGCTTCTCCAGCGGGCTCTACCTCCAGGGCGCCGTCGTCACCGCGGACGGCACCCCCGCCGTGCACGCCGACCACCTGCAGGCCGCCGCGGCCGAACTCGGCGCGGGTTTCACCGCCCACGGAACCGTACGGCTGCGCGGCGCGCGCATCGGCGGGGTCCTGTCGTTCCACGGGGCGGTGCTGCGGGCGCGGGGCCGGGTGCTGCACCTGAGCCACATGCAGGCGGACGAGCTCATCCTGCTGCCCGAGTCGATCGAGGGCGAGGTCAACCTCGGCTACTCCCGATTCGGTGTGCTGTTCGACCGTCCGGAGAGCTACCCGGGCGACGTGCGCCTCAACGGGCTGACGTACGAGTCGCTGCGCGGCCCCGCCACCCTGGCGGACCGGCTCTCCTGGCTGCGACGCGACCCCGGTGGCTACCGCCCCCAGCCGTACGAGCAGCTGGCCGCCTACTGCCGGCGCATCGGGCACGAGCCTGACGCGCGCCGGGTGCTGCTGGCCAGGCAGCGGGCGCGGCGGCGGACGCTGCGGGCGCCCGGGCGGCTGTGGGGCCGGCTGCTCGACGGGCTCGTCGGCTACGGCTACCGGCCCTGGCTCGCCGGCCTGTGGGCCGTGCTGCTCCTCGCGACGGGCACGGCGATCTTCACGCACTGGCCGCCGCACCAGATCGGGCTGGACGAGTCGCGCCACTTCAACGCCTTCGTCTACACGCTCGACCTGCTCGTGCCGGTGAGCGTGTTCGAGCAGCGGGGCGCCTGGGAGCCGGCCGGATGGACCCAGTGGCTGGCGAACGGCCTGATCGCCGCGGGCTGGATCCTCGCCACCGCGCTCATCGCCGGCGCGAGCAGGCTCCTGCGGCCGTCCAACGCCCCCTGACATCCGTCACCGGTCTGGCGGGCTGGTGGGGAAGGGCGGATGCGACGCTCAGCGTGCGGGGGTCTCGACGCGCAGGCGCGGGAGGCTCTCTGGGTACTTCTCGCGGATGAACTTCACCAGGTGCTCGCGGATGTCGCAGCGCAGGTCGAAGGCGCTCGCCGAGTCGGCCGCGCTCATCAGGGCGCGCAGTTCGACCAGCCCCTCCGGGGTGATGTCGGTGACCTGGAGCGTCCAGTCCTTCTGGTCCCACAGCGGGTTCTCCCGCAGCGCCCGGTAGAGCTCGGTGCGCACCTCCTCGACCGGGATCGACCAGTCCACCCGGAGGTACACGCTGCCGAGGATGCGGCTCTCGTGGCGCGTCCAGTTCTCGAACGGATTGGTGGTGAAGTAGGACACGGGCAGGATGAGCCGCCGCTCGTCCCACAGGCGCAGCGCCACGTAGGTGAGGGTCAGCTCCTCGATGCGGCCCCACTCGTCCTCCACCACGACCACGTCGTCGAGCCGCAGCGCGTCGCTGAAGGCGAGCTGCAGCCCGGCCAGCATGTTGCCGAGCGTGGACTGGGCCGCGATGCCGCCCACCACGCCGGCGATCCCCGCGGAGGCGAGCAGTCCCGCGCCGAGCGCCCGCACCTGCGGGAAGGTGAACAGCATCGCCCCCAGCGCGAGCACCACGACGACCGCCGCCGACACCCGGCGCACCAGTGTGATCTGGGTGCGGATGCGCCGGGCGCGGCGGTTGCGCTCGCCCTCGACCCGCGTCAGCCGGTCGAGGACGACGTCGGTCACCGCGTACGCCGCCTGGATCAACAACCAGGTCACGCAGGCGATCAGCAGCAGCGCGAGCACGCGCTGGAAGCCGTTGGAGTCCGACCCGGGCATGTCGGGGTCGTAGGCCGCCTTGACGGTGCCCATCACGGCCGAGGCGAAGCCCGGCCAGGTGCACCTGCGCACGAACGGCCCGGCGAGCGCCCACCGCTCCCCTATCAGGCGCGATTTCAGCACCCGCCGGACCAGTTCCACCGCGACGATCGCGGCGGCCACGGCGATCGCCAAGGTCGCCCAGTTCCACGCTGCCGCTGTGACGGCGCCCCCTGTCGTCGTCATGGGGTTCCCTTTGCCCTTTACGGGAGCGCCGAAAACCGGATGAGTCAGAAGGCCTCGTCGAAACTGACGTCGCCCTCGACGGCCACCTGGTAGGCCGAGACCCGGCGCTCGAAGAAGTTCGCCAGCTCCTGCACGTCCTGGAACTCCATGAACGGGAAGGGGTTGTCCGTGCCGTATCGCACGGGCAGGCCGAGCCGGGTGAGCCTGCGGTCGGCGACGTACTCCAGGTAGCGCCGCATGTTGCCGGCGCTCATGACGCCGTGCCCGTCGCCGCACAGATCACGGGCGAAGGCGAGCTCGGCGGCGACCGCCTCCTCCATCATCCGCGTCACCTGGGCCCCCAGCTCGTCGTCGAAGAGGTCCGGCTCCTCGCGGCGTACGGTGTCCACCACCTCGAAGGCGAACTCCATGTGCATCGACTCGTCGCGGAACACCCAGTTGGTGCCGGTCGCGAGACCGCCGAGCAGCCCGCGCGAGCGGAACCAGTAGACGTACGCGAAGGCGCCGTAGAAGAACAGCCCCTCGATGCAGGCGGCGAAGCAGACGAGGTTGAGCAGGAAGGCCCGCCGGTCCTCCCGGGTCTCCAGCCGGTTCAGCTCGCTGATGGAGTCGATCCAGCGGAAGCAGAACTCGGCCTTGTCGCGGATCGACGGGATGTGCTCGACGGCGGCGAACGCCTTCACCCGCTCGTCGTGGTCGGGCAGGTAGGTGTCCAGCAGGGTCAGGTAGAACTGGACGTGCACCGCCTCCTCGAACAGCTGCCTGCTGAGGTACAGCCGGGCCTCGGGCGCGTTGACGTGCTGGTAGAGGTTCAGCACCAGGTTGTTGGCCACGATCGAGTCGCCGGTGGCGAAGAACGCCACGAGCCGGTTGATCAGGTGCCGCTCCCCCTCGTCGAGGGTCGCGAGGTCGGCGAGGTCGGAGGCGAGATCGACCTCCTCGACCGTCCAGGTGTTCCTGATCGCCGCGCGGTACCTCTCGTAGAACCCGGGGTAGCGCATCGGGCGGAGGGTCAGGTCCATGCCCGGGTCGAGCAGCATCGTTCTCATTGGCACGCCTCGCAGATCTCGGGGTTCTCAAGGGAGCAGGCGACCGCCTCGGCGGGGGCGACGGCCGGCACGGTCGTCTGGGCGATCCGCGTCGCCGGGCGGGAGCGCAGGTAGTAGGTGGTCTTCAGGCCCGACCGCCAGGCGTAGGCGTACATCGAGGAGAGCTTGCCGATGGTGGGCGCGGCCATGAAGAGGTTGAGCGACTGCGACTGGTCGACGTACGGCTGCCGCGCGGCGGCCAGGTCGACGAGCGCCTTCTGCGGCAGCTCCCAGGCGGTGCGGTAGAGCGTCTTGAGCTCGTCCGGGACGGCGGCGATGTCCTGGATCGAGCCGTCGTTGAGCTTGATCGCGTCGCGCATCGGCTTGGTCCACAGGCCGAGAGCCTGAAGGTCTCGCACGAGATACCGGTTGACCTGGAGGAACTCCCCCGACAGCGTCTCACGCTTGAAGACGTTGGACACCTGCGGCTCGACGCACTCGTAGCAGCCCGCGATCGAGGCGATCGTGGCCGTCGGCGCGATCGCCACGAGCAGGGAGTTGCGCAGCCCGGTCTGCGCGATCCTGGCCCGCAGCGCGGCCCACTCCTCGGGATGCGCCGGGGCGCACGGGTAGTGGTCGAGGTGCAGGACGCCGTCCGCCGCCCGCGTCTCCTCGTAGGCGGGGTGGCGCCCGCGTTCGGCGGCCAGGTCGGCCGAGGTGCCGTACGCCGCGAGCGCGATCTCCTCGGCGATGCGGGTCGACAGCGCCAGCGCCTCCGGCGAGTCGAACGGCAGGCGCAGCGCGAAGAACACGTCGGCGAGGCCCATGACGCCGAGCCCCACGGGCCGCCACTTCCGGTTCGCCGCCTCCGCCTCGGGCGTCGGGTAGAAGCCGAGGTCGATCGTCCGGTCCAGGAACCGTACGGCGGTGCGGACGGTGGCGCGCAGCCCGCCGAAGTCGACGGCGTCGCCCTCGGGGGTCAGGTGCGCGGCGAGGTTGACCGAGCCGAGGTTGCACACGGCGGTCTCGCCGTCGCTGGTGACCTCCAGGATCTCGGTGCACAGGTTGGACAGGTGGATGACGTTGCCGGGCCGCGCGGTCTGGTTGGAGGCCCGGTTGGAGGCGTCCTTGAACGTCATCCAGCCGTTGCCGGTCTGGGCGAGGGTGCGCATCATCCGGGCGTACAGGGCGCGGGCCGGCACCTGCCGGACGTATCGCCCGGCGGCCTCCAGTTCGCGATAGCGGGCGTCGAACGCCTCGCCCCACAGGTCGGTCAGCTCGGGCGCCTCCTTGGGGTCGAACAGCGACCACGTGCCGTCCGCCTCGACCCGGCGCATGAACTCGTCGGGCACCCAGTTGGCCAGGTTGAGGTTGTGCGTGCGGCGCGACTCCTCGCCCGTGTTGTCGCGAAGCTCCAGGAACTCCTCGATGTCGGCGTGCCAGGTCTCCAGGTAGACGCAGGCCGCGCCCTTGCGCCTGCCGCCCTGGTTGACGGCCGCCACCGACGCGTCGAGCGTGCGCAGCCAAGGGACGATGCCGTTGGACAGGCCGTTGGTGCCCTGGATCAGCGAGCCGCGCGAGCGCACCCGCGTCCAGGCGATGCCGATGCCGCCGGAGTACTTCGACAGCCGCGCCACCTGGCCGTACCGCCCGTAGATGCTCTCCAGCTCGTCGCGGGGCGAGTCGAGCAGGAAGCACGACGACAGCTGCGGCCGGCGGGCGCCCGAGTTGAACAGCGTCGGGGAGCTGGGCAGGTAGGCCAGTGTGGACATCAGACCGTACAGCTCGGCCGCCTCGGCCACCGTGGCCGACAGGCCGCAGGCGACGCGCAGCAGGAAGTGCTGCGGGCGTTCGAGCACGCGCCGGGTGACCGGGTGGCGCAGCAGGTAGCGGTCGTAGACCGTGCGCAGCCCGAAGTACTCGAACCGGTCGTCGGCCGCCGGGTCGATCAGCGCGTCGAGCGCCTCGGCCTCGCCGGCCACGAACGCGGCGACGGCGTCGCCCAGCAGCCCGGCGGCGTGGGCGGCGGCGACCGACTCCGAGAAGGTGCGCACCCCCTCGGCCGCCGCCTCCTCCGCGATCAGCCCGCTCAGCAGCCGGGCCGCCCGGCGTGAGTTCTCCGGGTCGGCGATGACCCCGGCCGCCGCCTCCTCGATCGCCTGCCGGACGGCCGCCGCGTCCCGCGCGCCGTCCGCGCGGGCCTCGGCCTGCCACGCGGCGCCGGCGCCGGGGACGGAGCCGCGCGAGGCGTCGGGTCCACGGTCTCCCGCCGGAGCCCGCGGCCCGCCCCGCTCACGTGAAGCGGGGTCCGCGGACGCGGAGGCCGGGTCGGTGATGGTCATCAGATGCCCTCTCCTCGTCGTTCCGTGTCCCGGCCGGACTGAGGGGAGGCATGCCGCGGCGCACGCGCACGAGAGGGAACCGTGCCGTGACGTTGCGGCGAGCCCGCCCTCGGGGCCCGGCGCGGGGCGCGCGCCCATGCGCGCGCGTCACTGGCAGGTCTTCGGACTCGCGGGCGTCCGGACGGGCTCGCGCCCGCCGGTCCTACTGGCCGTCGCTTCCCGGGCGCGCTCGCGCCCAGTGCTTGGAACACAGCACGGTGCTGTGTGACGGCGGTCGTTCCCGCTCACCGCTGCGGGGCAGTCCCGGATTCGCACCGGGTTCCCTCTTGCCTCACCTGGGGTGAACCAGCAACGCGATGGATCCTACATCTTGTGGCCCTTCTCGCAAGCGCCCCTACAAGTTGTGTTTTTCAGCGGAGTCCGAGATCATTGAGGAGCAGGGCCGTACGGCGCGCCTCGCCGACGAGCCATTGGCCGAAGTCGTCGCCGTCGAGCCACATCGGCGTCCAGTCGTTGCGGTCGCACAGGCTCCGCCAGCCGGGAGTGCCGGCGACGGCCCGGCACAGGTCGAGCAGGGCGTCCCGCCCGGGCGTGCCGCGCGGGGCGATCAGCCCCGTCCAGTCGGCGTACACGACCCGCACGCCCGACTCCGACAGCGTCGGCGCGTCCACCCCGGGCAGCCGCTCGGCGGAGGAGACCGCGAGCGGCCGCAGCCGTCCTGCGCGCACGTGAGGGGCGACCTCGCGCCTGCTGCCGAACCCGAGCGCGAGCCGCCCGTCGAGGACCGCGGCGACGGCCTGCGCCCTGCTGCCGAACGCGACGTAGTCGAGCAGGCGTGGGTCGGCCCCCAGGCCCTGCGCGGTCATGCCGAGCAGCAGGTGCTCCGGGCCGCGGTCGGCGCCGCCCGCGACTCTGGGCCCTCCGGGGTCGCGCAGCAGCGCGGCGGCGAACTGCTCGAACGTGCGGTAACCCGAGCCGGGCGAGGCGACCAGCACCTCCCACTCCCCCGTCAGCCGCGCGAGCGGGACGGCCCTGGCGACCAGGAGGGGGTCGCGGGCCAGCGCGCAGGCGGCCAGCAGTGCGGGATCGGCGATCACCAGGTCGGTCCGCGGCCCGCCCGGCCGGACGAGAGCCGTCCCGCCGTCGCCGGCCTCCCGCCTGATCCGTACGGCCCGGGCCCAGCCACGCCCCTCGACGAGCGCCTTGAACCCGGCGGCGACGCCGTCCCCGCATCCTCCGGGCGGGCCCGGGACGGCCAGGGAGAGCTCCCTGCGATGTGGCGGCGCCTGGACGCCGCACGCGCCCGCGAGGGCCAGGGCCCCCAGCGCGAGGACCGTACGGCGTCGCATGTCGGCACCCTCCTACCCGAAGAGTCCCTTACACGCACAGACTATGAGTAACTACACCATGTCACCGCATAACGGACGTTACGGCTGCGGTGATCGATGAGGTCAGTCGGGGCGGCGGCTCGAACGGAAGGAGACGGCGCGGCGCACCCGGGCGCCGTCCGCGCGCTCCATGTCGTCCAGGGCCAGCTCCACGGCAGCCAGCGCCGCCTCCATACGTGGCAGGACGTGGTCGCGAAGAGCCCTGATCCGGCGGCCGGTCTCGGTCTCCGCCGCGCGGACGATGCGCTCGGCCTCCCCGGCCGCCGCGTGGGCCACGGCGGCGGCCAGCGCCGTACGGCAGGCGTCCACCGCCGGCCCGAGCGCGGCGGTGAGCGGGATCGCGGCCGATCCGTCCTGCGCGGGCCAGACGACGACGGCCCGGCCCGGATAGCTCGTCCCCGCCGCGTCGGCCCACTCGATCCGCACCTCGACCCGCGCCTCGGCCCCTTCCTGGGCCAGCGGGCCGCACCCGGCGAGCCGGAAGGCGCGGCGGCCGCCGAGCAGCGAGGCGCGCAGCGACCAGACGTCCGCGGCCCGGCAGGCCGCCTCCCACTCCGCCCCCGTGCGCTCCACCAGGAGCGTGAGGCGTTCCCGCTCCCGGCGCAGGATCAGCAGCTTGCGTTCGAGCACGGCCAGGCCACGCCGGAGGACCGCCAGCCGGTGCCGCAGCCACAGCCGTCCCGCCCTGCCCGGGGGCACGCGAAGCGTCACGTGCCCTCCCGGTAATTCGCGTCGAGCACGTCCCCGGGCAGCATCGACAGCTCTCGCCGGGGCAGCACGGAGACCACCCGCCAGGCCCGGTCGAAGGTCTCCTCCAGCGAGCGGAACTCGTCGCGCCGCTGTGCCAGAAGGTCCCGCTCGAACGCCCCGGCCAGGGCGAGGTAGCGGCGGTCGACGGGGCTCAGCGCGCTCTCCCCGGCCATCTCGGCCAGCTCCCTGGCCTGGCGCGCACGGGACAGCGCGGCCAGGATCTGCGCGGCCAGGTCCACGTGCTCGGGGCGGGTGCGGCCGGGCCCGGCTCCCGCCCGCATCATCCTCGACAGCGAGGACAGCGGGTCGATGTGCGGGTAGGAGGAGACATCCCGGGTCAGGAGGATCTGCCCCTCGGTGATGTACCCGGTCAGGTCGGGCACCGGGTGCGTGATGTCCCCCGCGGGCATGCTGAGCACCGGCAGCACGGTGAGCGAGCCGTCCCGGCCCCGTACGCGTCCGCACCGCTCGTAAAGGGAGGCCAGGTCGCTGTAGAGGTAGCCCGGGTAGGCCCGCCTGGCGGGGATCTCGCCCCGCGCGGCGGACACCTCCCGCAGCGCCTCACAGTAGGCGGTCATGTCGGCCAGCACCACCAGGACGTGCCGTCCCAGCGTGAAGGCGAGGTGCTCGGCGACGGTCAGCGCGAGCCGGGGGGTGAGCATGCGTTCGATCACGGGATCGTCGGCGAGGTTGAGCAGCAGCGTCAGCCCGCCCCCGGCCGAGCGTTCCTCCAGCGTGTCGCGTACGGCCGCCGCGTCGGCGTGGGTCAGCCCCATGGCGGCGAAGACCACGCTGAACGGCGTGCCGCCGCCGCTGCCGGAGGCACTCCCGGTGGCGCTTCCGGCCTGGGCGGCGATCTGCGCGGCGAGTTCCAGGTGGGGCAGCCCGCCGCCGGAGAACACGGCGATCTTCTGCCCGCGCACCAGCGTGGTGAGCAGGTCGATCGCGGAGATCCCCGTCAGGACGGGCTCCGCAGGCGGCTCGCGGAGGGTGGGATTGAGAGGGAAGCCGTTCACCGCCGCGTCGCTCGCGCCGGAGACGGGAGGGCCGCCGTCCAGTGGCCGGCCGCGCCCGTCGCAGACCCTCCCCAGCCAGCCCGCGCCGACCGGGACACGCATCGGGCGGCCGGCGAACCTCACCCGAGTGCCCTCGGCCCGGATCCCCGCGGTGCCCTCGAACACCTGGATGACGGCCAGGTCGCGGTCGGACTCCAGGACGAGTCCGTGCCGGACCTCTCCCGATTCCAGCTCGATCGACGCGTAGTCGTCCCAGCCCACGCCCCGGCCGCCGTGTCCGATACCACGCACCACGATCAAGGGGCCGCGCAGTTCCGCCACGTCCGTGTACTCCACCGGGGCCCAGAACGTCGCACCGGTTCCAGTCGCTCCGCTCGCCACGGCCTCGGTCATCGCGTTTCCTCCAGCTCACGCAGCACGGCGTGGCGCAGCGCCGCGATCTCCTCTTCCGGCGCCTCCTTCGCTCTCAGCAGCGGGGAGAAGTCGCGTTCCTCGATCCGGGCGACCGGCACCCCCTGCTCGACGAGGCTCCGGCAGCGGTCCACCACCGCGAGCAGCGCGTCCGCGAGCAGGGCGGTGCGCTCCGGCCGGCAGAAGGCGTCGGCGGGGCTGAGCGCGCTCTGCTGGAGCAAGCCCTGGCGGAGCAGGCGCCCGGCGAGCAGGATCACGCGCTCGTGCGCGGGCAGCGCCCCCGCGCCGACCAGCTCCGCCGTCGCGGCCAGGTGGTCGGCCTCTCCGAGGAGATCGGCGACCAGGGCGCGCCGCCGAGGGCCGCCGGAAGTGGCCGCCATGAGCGCGTCGGCGTCGCGGGCGAACGACCCCTCCCAGGACACCGCGGGATAGTGCCGCGCGTAGGCGAGATCGCGGTCGAGCGTCCACTGGGACCGTACGAACCGCTGGGTGAGGGCCGTGACCGGCTCGGTCAGGTCGCCTCCCGGAGGGGACACCGCGCCGATGATCGTCACCGACCCGGTGGCGCCGCCGAGCGTGGTGACGCGCCCGGCCCTCTCGTAAAAGGCTGCGAGCGCGGAGGCGAGGTCTGCCGGATATCCCTCCTCGGCCGGCAGGGCGCCGCCGCGGGACCCCAGCTCCCGCAGCGCCTCGGCCCAGCGGGAGGTCGAGTCCGCGACAAGCACCACGTCGTAGCCCATGTCGCGGAAGTGCTCGGCGACCGTGACCCCGGTGTAGACGCTCGCCTCGCGGGCCATGATCGGCATGTTCGACGTGTTCGCGATCACCACGGTGCGTTCCGACAGCCGCCCGCCGCCGCGCGGATCGGTCAGCCGGCCGAACTCCCCGACGACGTCGGCCATCTCGTTGCCGCGCTCCCCGCAGCCGACGTACACGACGATGTCGGCGTCGCACCACTTGGCGATCTGCTGCAGCAGCACCGTCTTGCCGGTGCCGAACCCGCCGGGAACGGCGACCGTGCCGCCCAGGGAGACCGGCAGCAACAGGTCGATCACCCGCTGGCCGGTCGTCAGGGGGACCGGCTCGTCGAGACGCGCGGCGTACGCGAGCGCCTGCCGGACGGGCTGCCGGCGCTCGGCGGTCACCTCCGCGCCCCCGGCGACCGCGAGCGGGACCCCGGCCGGGCACTCGCCCGCCGGCCGTATCGCGGAGACCTCGCCGCCCGGCGAGAGGATCAGGTAGGGCGGCGAGCCTTCGCGCTCGACGCTCCCGATCGGTGTGCCGGCCGCCGTCGCGCTCCCCTCACGCACGAGCGGACGGAACCGCCAGGAGCGGGTCTCCTCCACCGTCGGCGGCGCCTCGGGATCCAGCCACATGCCCCTGCCGGCGAACGGGCGCAGCAGGCCGTCGAATACGCCGCCGAGCAGGTGAGGTCCGAGCAGGGCGGACAGCGGCGCCCCCCGGCGCTCGGCGGGATCCCCGGGGGCCAGTCCTCCGGTGTACTCGTACGCCTGCACGGTCGCCCGGTCGCCCCGCAGGGCGATCACCTCGCCGGGCAGGCGGTGCGGCCCGAGACCGACGAGCTCGAACATCGCGGCTCCGGCCAGACCCTCGACCTCCACGAGCGGCCCGTTGACCCTCGTCACCGCGCCTCTCACCGCGCCTCTCACCGCGCCTTTCGGGGCGCCGTCCGTCACGGTGCCCACAGCCGCTCCATCTCCGGCTGGTGGGCGTCGACGGCCCTGCCGGCGAGCGCGCCGAGCGAGCAGTCCACCCGGCGGCCCCGGCCCTCGCCCACCAACCCGCCGCCGGGATGCTCGCGCACCACGAGGTCGTCGCCGCCGGAATCGCGGATCAGCCCGGCCAGCCGCCGCAGCAGCGCGGGATAGCAGGGGTCCTCCCGCAGGTCCCCGACCGCCGCCGCCGCACGCCGGCGCAGCTCCTCCACGACCTCCCGCCGGGCGGCCAGCTCGATGCCGCGCGCCTGCCGCCGGGCCCGGGCCCGCACCGCGGACGAGTACGCCCGGGCCTCGGCCGCACCGCGCGCCCGCGCCTCGGCGATCGTCTCGTGGGCCTTCCGCCGCGCCGCGGCGACGATCTCGGCGGCCTCCCGGTCCGCCGCGGCGGCGATCGCGTCCACGTCCCGCCGCGCCCGCTCCAGCAGGGCGTCCGCGACCGGCGCCAGCGTGTCGCGCATCGTCGTCATCGCGGCATCACCACCCTCGGCGGCCCGCCGGTAACGTCCGCGAGGAAGTCCGCCGCGCTGGGGGTGAGGATCACGACGGCCACGTCCGGCCCCAGCGCCCGCCACACCGTACGGACCGCCTCCGCGTCCTCGGCCGGGAGAACGAGAGCGCCCGCCGGTCCGTAGGCCGCCACCCGGACGGCCTCGCCGATGATCGCCACGGTGCCCACGGCCGCCTCACGCCCGTTCGATGAGGATGATGCCGACGACGAGCCCGTAGATCGCGATGCCCTCGGCGAGGCCGACGATGACGATGGCCCGGCCGAACAGCTCGGGTCGCTCGCTCATCGCGGCGAGAGCGGCGGCCCCGGTGTAGGCGACCGCGATGCCCGCGCCGATCGCGGAGCCGGCCACCGCGATGGCCGCGCCGAGGAGCGCGGCGCCCCCGGCCCCTGCCGGAGCGGCGCCCGCGGCTCCCCTCGCGGCGCCGGCGGTGAGAGCCGAGATGAGGACGACGAGCGCGCCGAGCCCGATGGCGGTGTTCACGGCGAGCAGGCCTCGTCTGACCCAGACGGACATGGCGTGGCCTCCCTGGAGGTCGGTGGCGGGTGCCAGGGACGGAACGGGCGCCCCTCGGCCTGGAAGAGCCGGGAGAACAACTCGTAGTACTCCAGGCGGAGCGCCTGGACGGCGACCACGAGCGCCTCGATCGTGAGCGCGGCCGTGTTGCCCGCGACGAAGACCAGTGCGGCGGCGACGGGCCGGCCGGGCCACAGCGTGACGGCGCCCCGCCAGACGAGGGACCCGATGGCCGCGTGCGTGAGGCCGAAGGCGGCGAGCCGGGCGAAGGAGACCAGGTTCGCGCCCAGCCGTACGACCACGTCGAACAGCCGCATCGCGGCCTGGGCGACGCCGCTCACGCCGCCGCCCGCCTCCGCCAGGAACCCGGCGAGCGCCAGCGCCAGCCCTGCCGCCGCGACGAGGCCGCCCGCCACGGTGAGCCCGTCCAGGCGGTAGTACCAGCCGGCGAACGCGAGCCCGAACCCGGTGAACACCGCCGCGCCGGCGATCCCGGCCGACGAGTAGAGGGCGACCGGCCAGCCTCCCTCGCGCCAGCGGTTGACGACGCCGAGCGCGTAGGCGCCGCCGAGCATCAGGGCCCCGGCGCCCAGCGCGGCGAGCAGCAGGTGCACGGGGTGGGCGAGCGGCTCCAGCCAGAGCACCGGAACCACCCCCGTGGGCCCGAAGAACTCGCCGTACAGCAGGCCGAAGAGCACGCTCGTCAGTCCCGCGCCGGCCGCGAACGGCCAGGCCCGGCGGAACCGTTCCAGCCGCTGCGAACGGGCGAGCCGCCGGGGACGGCGGAGGTACAGCGCCGCCGCGGCCGCGAGCAGCAGCGCTCCGTGCCCGGCGTCGCCGAACATCATGCCGAACATCAGCACGTAGGCACCGGCGGCGAGCGGGGTGGGATCGACGTCGCGGTACGGCACGGTCCCGTAGGCGAGGACCAGCGGCGACAGGGAACGGCGCAGCCCCTCGGTGTGCAGCAGCGACGGCGCCTCGACGCCTCTCGGGCGGGGCAGCGGGACGACCGCCCCGCCGGCGGGCGCCAGGCGGGCCGACAGCCCGGCGACGAGCGTGGCGGGCGTCCACCCGGCGAGCGCCGCCACGCCGCCGCGGACCACCGCCGCCCGCGACACGGTCTCCACCGACGCGTCCGGGGGCGTGGCCAGCTCGACCGCCCCCGCCTCCCCCACCAGGGTCAGCACGTCGGCGAGGGCGGGCGCGGGCGCGACGATCGCGACCCGCTCCATGAGGACCGGCCGCAGAGCCGCACGCCAGGTCATCACCGTCACCCGAAGGGTGGCCCGGCGTGGTGTTCACACGAGACCCCGCGCGGGCAGGCCCGCCCGGACGAGATCCGCTCACAGGAGTTCATCGCCACCTCTCCCCGCGGCACGTTCCCGTGCGGCGCCTTCCAGTGCGGCGAGCTCCAGTGCGGCGCACACCCGCCGGGCGTCCGCCGCGAGCACCGCCGCCGCGCCCAGGGCGGGGACCGGTGAGAAGCTCCACTCCGCGAGCAGGGCCCTGCCGTCGTCCTCCAGCCGCTTCCACCAGAGCCGCTCGGCCCGCCACAATTCCTCGGGGTCGTCGAGGTCCCGCAGCACCCACCGGGCGGCCGGGGGAAGGCGGCCGGCCATCTCGGCCATCGACGCCGCCGCGAGCGCCCGCTCGCCCAGCAGCGGACGGCATCGGTCGCGCTGCTCCGGGAGAAGGTCACGGCCCTCGGCGTGCCGTTCGCGTGCCACCAGCAGGGCCGTCCCGCCCAGGACCCATGCCCGGGCGGCGGACGGCAGCGCCTCGGCGAGGCGGGCCGCCCAGGCCAGGCGCATGCCCACCTGGATGTCGCGGAGGCCGGCGCCGCCGGTGTCGCCCCACGGCGAGGCGTTCAGCTCCGCGCGGATCTCCCCGAGGGAGCCGCAATCCCGCAGCCGGGGCCACGCCGTCGCCAGCGAGCCGAGGAGGAACTCCGGATCGGCCGGCCGTCCGGCGAGCCGGCACATGAGCTCGTCCACGTTGGTCATCTCGAACCACCGGGCCAGCAGGCGCACCACTTGACCGCCCTCGCGGGGCAGCCAGCCGGCGAGCACCCGCAGGTGCCACAGGAGGGTGGCGAGCACGGCATGCTCGGCCTCGGCGAGGCTCTGCCCGCGCCTGACGTCGTGCCCGTACGAGGTCGTGGCCAGCAGGGCGACCGCGTCGGCGACGCAGGCGCAGGCCGCGACCCGCCGGGCCCGCGTGAGGCCCAGCCCGCGGCGGGCCAGCGCCCTCGCCCGGGTGGACCCGGCGACCCAGGCGGCGGTCACGACGGACCACCCGCCAGGGACCTCACCTCGGCGACCACGCGCGCCACCGCATCGGGAAGCCGGGCGGCGGCCCGGCGCCGGACCTCCTCGGCGGCGTGCGCGGCGTCCCGGATCATGGCCTCGCACCGCTCGCCGGACTCGCGCCGCCCGGCCGCGAGGGCCGCGGCCCGCTCCGCCTCCGCCTCCCGCCGGGCGTCGGAGACGATCGCCGCCGCCTGGGTGCGGGCCCGCTCGAGCGTCTGCCGCGCGGCCTGCCGGGCCCGCGCGCGCTCGCCCTCGCACCGGTCCCGCACCTCGTCCAAGGCCGAGAAGACCGCCTTCAGCTCGGCGGCCTCATCGACCGCGTAGTCCGCGGGCACCCCCGCTGGCGCGGCGGCGCCCGGCGTCCCCGCCGGACGGAAGCGTTCGAGGAAGTCGCGCAACCGGGCCATCGCTCACCCCCACTCAGAGGTGATGCCCCGCAGACAGCCCCGCCTCGCAGGTCATCGCGCCCGAAATAAGCAACAACGCCCGTTTCGGCTCTTCATTCCGGCATGCCCGTACGGCCCGCACCGGGCGGGCGCGGGCCGTACGGGGGGAAGGGGTCCTACTCGACCGTCACGCTCTTGGCGAGATTGCGCGGGCGGTCGACGTCGCGGTCCAGGGCGACGGCGGCGTGGTAGGCGAACAGCTGCAGCGGGATCGTGAGCAGGATGGGGTCGAGCTCGACCTCGTTCTTGGGCACCACGATGCAGTCGTCGGCCGCCTCGGAGGTGCGGTGGCCGACCATGAGGATCCGCCCGTGCCGGGCCCGGATCTCGCCCAGCGTGGTGAGGTTCTTGTCCAGCAGCTCGTCGTCGGGGACGATCGCGACCGTCGGCAGCTCGGGGCTGATCAGCGCGAGCGGGCCGTGCTTGAGCTCGCTCGCCGGATACGCCTCGGCGTGGACGTAGGAGATCTCCTTGAGCTTCTGCGCGCCCTCGCGGGCCACCGGGTAGCCGCGCACCCGGCCGACGAACATCATGCCCGGCGAGTCGGCGTACTTCTTCGCCAGCTCCCTGATCCGGTCCTCCAGCGTGAGGATCTCCTTGATCTGCTCGGGGAGCCGCCGCAGGCCCTCGCAGATCCTGCGGCCGTCGGCCGGCGACAGGTCGCGTACGCGGCCGAGGTGCAGGGCGAGCAGCGCGAACGCCACGGCCGTGGAGATGAACGCCTTGGTGGAGGCCACCGAGACCTCGGGACCGGCGTGCAGGTAGATGCCGCCGTCGGTCTCCCGGGCGATGGCGCTGCCGACGGTGTTGACGATGCCGAGCACCCGGCCGCCCTTGCGCTTGAGCTCCTGCACGGCGGCGAGCGTGTCGTAGGTCTCCCCCGACTGGCTGATCGCGACGTACAGGGTGTCGGGCTCGACGACGGGGCTGCGGTAGCGGAACTCCGACGCGGGCTCGGCGTCGGCGGGGATGCGGGCCAGCTCCTCGATGAGCTGCGCGCCCATCTGGCCGGAGTAGTACGCGGACCCGCAGCCGATGATCTTCACCCGGCGGAACGAGCGGGTCTCGCGGGCGTCCATGTTGAGGCCGCCGAGGTGGGCGATGTGGAACCGGTCGTCGATCCGGCCGCGCAGCGTGCGGGCGACCGTGTCGGGCTGCTCGGAGATCTCCTTGAGCAGGTAGTGCTCGTAGCCGCCGTTGTCATAGTGGCCGGCGTCCCAGTCGACCGTGAACGGCTCCTTGGCCGTCTCCCTGGCGTCGCTGGTGAACGTGTTGAACCCGTCGGCCTTGATGACCGCGAGCTCACCGTCCTCCAGGTGGACGACCTGGCGCGTGTAGCGGATGAGCGCGGCGACGTCGGAGGCGGCGAACATCTCCTTCTCGCCGAGGCCGAGCACGATCGGGCTGCCGTTGCGGGCCACCACGATCTCGCCGGGGCGCTGCGCGTCGACGACGGCGATGCCGTACGTGCCGACCACGCTGTTCAGCGCCCGCAGGACGGCCTCCCGCAGCGAGTCGGTGTCCTTGACCATGCGCCCGATGAGATGCGAGAGCACCTCGCTGTCGGTCTCGCTCTCGAACTTCACGCCCTCGCCCTCCAGGCGGCGGCGCAGCTCGTCGGCGTTCTCGATGATGCCGTTGTGCACGACGGCGATCCGCTGCTCCTGGTCGAGGTGCGGGTGCGCGTTCACGTCGCTGGGCGCGCCGTGCGTGGCCCACCGGGTGTGGCCGATGCCGATCGTGCCCTTGAACTTGGCGGGAACCGCCGCCGCCAGGTCGGCGACCCGGCCCTTGACCTTGCGCGTCTTGAGGCTCTTGGCGTTAACGACGGCGAGGCCGGCCGAGTCGTAGCCCCGGTACTCCAGCCGCTGGAGACCTTCGAGCAGGATGGGCGCCGCATCCTTAGGCCCGACGTAAGCGACGATTCCGCACATAACCGCTCCTATCCGTAAACGATCCGCCGGAGCTGGCGCAGGGTCAGCTCCGGTGCCGCGACACGTCTTCCCGCGAGCTCGGCGGAGATTCTGGGAAAGATCTGGTCGTTCGTCAGCCCCCTCGACTTGAGTTCGCCGTGGCGGCGCCGCACGTACTCGTCCGCGGGCTCACCGAAGTACGTCAGGACGTCGGCCACCACGCGAGCCGCCTCCCCCGGCCCCAATGAAGTGGTCCGGGTGAGGTGGCCGATCAGATCCTCGAAGGGATGCCGTGCCGTGGACACAGAGCAGGACCCTAACGCAGCAAGGACGCCGACTAACAAGTTTCCTGCCCGTTTTCGGGCAGGATCAGTCCGAAGGCCCGCCCCGGCGGCGTCTCGACAGCCGTCTCAAGCGACATGACTCTGGGGTCGCCGGCGAGGGGCAGCGGATCCGCGGGCCACCCGATGGGGACGAAGCCGTGCACGCCCGGCCGGGGACGCCTTCAGCTCGTCGTGCTCAATGCGGTACGCGATCGGGGTGCGGCACCGCCTCGACGATGGAGACGTTGCGCACGTCAGGCTTCCCGAGCAGGCCCAAGAGGTCTTCCTTCGTCATCCAGTTGACGACGAAACCGTACACATGGCCGTCCGTGGCGGCGTCCCGCAGAACCTTCAGATCAAGACCGAGCCTGCGGTCGTCCAGTCCGCGTTCGGCACAACCGCCATGAGCCGACCAGAAGACCGGCTTCGCCACGGCCGTGCTGGTCCGGCTCGACCCCGTTCCGGCGTTGCTGGACAAGGACACGCTGTACGGCGGCTTTGTGTCGGCCACCCTCGCCGCGTACGGCAGGACCGAAGGGGAGCGGGAAGGACGCTGGTACGACGAGTACGTGAAACGTCTCGACGAGCCGCCCGCCGTACCGCATATCGAGATCGACAACCGGCTTGGTGCCAGGCCCCTGCGTGAGCAGGTCGACCGATGCCTGCAGAAGTGGCGAGAGGCGTCGTCCTGATTCACGGTCGCTTGGTGCGTGGCGTCGGCGGCCGGTCGGTATCAAGGTCTCTCGCGGGAGGCCTGTCATGCCCAGCCAATCCGTCGCAAGTTCGTGATGCAGTGCATCGTTTCGGATCGTGAAAAGTGAGCCCTCGTGCGGGTCGTAAGGCGCGCCAAGAGCCTGTTCGGCGTGCGGGCTGTCAGTCCATGCGCAGATAGCAGCGGCTGTGCGGCGCCCGGCAAGGCGGGCTGACCAGCGACGATATGCGGGCCGCCGGTGCGGTGGGCGCTGGTCGATCGGCGTCTCACACGACGTAGACATGGGCGGCATGTGTTCCGTAATATGAACGGCCAGTTCGTAGTCCGCACTTACGGAGATCATGTTGCTTGCAGCCGAGGACCCCAAGCCCGTCTCGCCGGCCGTACTGAAGGTCCTGAACGGTGCCGTGGACCTGCACTGCCACTCGGGACCCAGCCCCTTCCCGCGACGGCTGAACCACGTCGAGGCCTCCTACGACGGGGCGCGCATCGGGATGCGCGCGATCCTCGTCAAGTCGCACCACCACAACACGGTCATGGACCTGCTCGCCATGAGCACCTGGCTCGCGGACGCGCCCACGCCGGTGTACGGAGGGGTCGCGCTCAACAGCGAGGTCGGCGGTATGAACCGGTCGGCCGTGGCGATGAGCCTGCGGATGGGCGGGCGGTGCGTCTGGGCGCCGACGACGTGCGCCCGTCAGCACATCGATCACCACCACCACGGCGGCGAGTTCCCCGCCGCCGCCATCGACCTGCTCGAATCGGAGGTGTCGATCTTCGACGAGTCGGGGAAGGTGTCGGCGGACACCGCCGCGGTCGTCGACATCGTCGCCGAGACCGACACGCTGCTCACCGGCGGGCATCTGGACGTCGACTCGATGAAGGCCCTGTTCAAGGTCGCCCAGAGCAAGGGCGTGCGGCGCCTGCTCGTCCAGCACCCCGACTTCATCATCGGCGCGTCCGAGGACGACATCGAGGAGCTGATGCGCTACGGCGCCTACATCGAGCATGAGATCGCCATGTACCACCCCGAGGTGACCGCCATCGGCTGGCCCATCGAGCAGCTCGTGAACTGGATCGACCGGGTCGGCCCCGAGCGGACCGTCATCTCCTCCGACCTGGGGCAGAAGGGCAACCCGCTGCCCGTCGACGGCTACATCTACCTTGTGGGGGCGCTGCTCGACCATGGCGTGCCGGAGAAGGACGTCCGCCGTATGATCGCGGCCAATCCCGCGTTCCTGCTGGGGCTGGAGGAGGAACCGGCGTGATCGACGCCGACCGTGTGATCATCAGTACGGCGGTGA
This sequence comes from Microbispora sp. NBRC 16548, assembly GCF_030268985.1. NCBI lineage: Bacteria > Bacillati > Actinomycetota > Actinomycetes > Streptosporangiales > Streptosporangiaceae > Microbispora > Microbispora sp. NBRC 16548. Next base: position 936,226 of record NZ_BSSF01000001.1, on the reverse strand, counting down.
CGGGATCGGTTCACGTGCCGTCGCAGAGCGACCACCTGCCGATCACGCCGGAGCAGATCGTCGAGGAGTCCCTCGCCGCGGCGGAGGCGGGAGCGGCGATCATCCACCTGCACGCGCGGCATGCCGAGGACGGCCGGCCGGCGTTCGAGCCGAGCGTCTTCGAGAAGATCATCCCGCCGATCGTCGAAGGCTGCGACGCGGTGATCAACATCTCGACCGGCGGGGCGTCGTCGATGACGATCGAGGAGCGGCTCGCGGCGGCGACCCGGTTCAGCCCCGAACTCGCCTCGCTCAACATGGGGTCGATGAACTTCGTCTTCTCCGGCATCGCGGACCGGATCACCCACTGGAAGTACGAGTGGGAGAAGCCCTACGTGGAGAACACCTACGGGCACCCGTTCATCAACTCCTTCGCGCAGATCGAGTACGCGCTGCGGGAGCTGGGCGAACGGGGCGGCACCAGGTTCGAGTACGAGTGCTACGACATCGGGCACCTCTACACGCTCGCCCACTTCGCCGAGCGGGGGCTCGCCAAGCCGCCGTTCCTCATCCAGGGGGTCTTCGGGATCCTCGGCGGCATCGGGGCCGACCACGCCAACCTCACGCACATGGTCGCCATCGCCGACAAGCTCTTCGGCGGCGACTACCACTTCTCCGCCTTCGCCGCCGGGCGCAACCAGATGCAGTTCTGCACGCACAGCGCCTGGCTGGGCGGTCACGTACGCGTCGGCCTGGAGGACAACCTCTACATCGGCAAGGGCGAGAAGGCGACGAGCAACACGCAGCAGGTGCGGAAGGTCCGGGACGTGCTCAACGACCTGGGCAAACAGATCGCGACGCCCGCCGACGCCCGCCGGATGCTGGCACTCAAGGGCGCGAAGAACATCACGCTGTAACGGCTACGAGAGGCAACCACATGACGATGTACGCCAAGGACGACCTCCGGTCCCAGTTGGCGAACGCCCCGGCCGTGCAGACGGCGGTCGATCCGTCCACCCCCATCCGGGCGGCCCAGTATCTGGAGTTCTCCGAGTTCGCGCCCGCCGAGACCGGCCCGGGCGGGAGCCGGACCTGGCTGGCCCGCGGGCAGAACGTCGTGCTGGCGTGGACCGACGCCGTCGCCGGCGATCGTTTCACGCGTGCGGGACAGCCCGACGAGTACGCCGTCCTGCTGTACTCCGACAGCGCCTCGATCCGGGTCATCGCCGGGGACGAGACGCGGGAGGTGGCCGAGGAGGCGTTCGTGGTGGTGCCGCCGGGGGACAGCGTCATCGAGGCGCTGACCGACGGGCCCATCATCCGGGTGTTCTCCTCCGTCGCCGAGGACCTGCGCGACGCGGCCCTCAACGCCGCCGCCTACGCCGAGCCGGACCCCCGCTGCGCCCCGCTGGTGCCGTGGCCGGACCCGGTGGACGGCTTCCGGCTACGCGTCTACCGGCTCGCGGAGACGCCGATCACCGAGGGGCGGTTCGGCCGGATCTTCCGTACCACCAATCTGATGGTGAACTTCCTCGCGGAAGAGCCCACCCCCAGGGACCCGCTCAAGCTCTCCCCACACTCCCACGACGACTTCGAACAGCTCTCGCTGGGGGTGAAGGGGGAGTTCGTCCACCACATGCAGTACCCCTGGGGGCCGGACTCGACCCAATGGCGGCCCGAGGATCACGGCCGCGTCAGCACGCCGTCGCTGACCGTCATCCCGCCGCCGGCGATCCACACCACGCAGGGCGTGGGCCCGTACCAGAAGCTGATCGACATCTTCTCGCCGCCGCGCAAGGACTTCTCCGCCCGTCCCGGGTGGATCCTCAACGCGGACGAGTACCCGGCGCCATGAGCACGGCGCGCACCAGCCGGTTCCGGGCCGCGCTGGCCCGGGCCGGCGGGCCCGCCCTCGGCACGTGGGTGAAGCTGCCGGTGATGGAGAGCGTCGAACTGCTCGCGCTGGCCGGGTTCGACTTCGTGGTCATCGACCTGGAGCACTCGGCGATGAACCTGGAGACGGCGTACCGGCTCATCGGCACCGCCAACTACCTGGGAATGGCGCCGATCGTCCGGATCCCCAACCTGGACGGCGGCATCGCCCAGCGCGTCCTCGACGCCGGGGCCGAAGGGATCATGCTGCCGCACGTGGACACGGTCGGCCAGGCGGAGTCGGGCGTGCGGGCGATCCGCTTCCCTCCGCTGGGCGCCAGGGGCGTCGGCTCGACGAGCCGCGCCGGGGCCTGGGGCGCGATGGACCGCGCCGAGTACCTGCGCTACGGCCAGGAGGAGGCGGTGTTCATCGCGCAGATCGAGAGCGCCGAGGCGGCCCGGTCGGCGGGCGCGATCGCCGCCGTGCCTGGGGTGGACGCGCTGCTCGTCGGGGCCGCCGACCTGTCCACCTCCGAGGAGACGACGGAGGACGACCCGCGGGTGGTCGAGCTGATCAGCCAGACGATCAAGGCGTGCACCGCCGCCGGCAAGCCGATCGGCAACGCCGGGGCGGCGACCGGGCGGTCGGTGCGGGCCGCGATCGACGCGGGGTACTCCTTCACGATGCTCGGCAACGACGCCGGCCTGCTCGGGTCGGCCGCCGCGGCCGCCGTGCGCGAGGGACGGGCGGCCGGTCAGGAGGGCTGAGCCGCGCGTCCGCTGGTCCGGCGCCGACGACCACCCCGCTCGACGGGCACTTCCCGCCACCCCGGGGTCAGCGCCGGATCGGGGGCTATGCACCATTTACCCCAATTGCGAAACTGAGAGGGAGAGATCTTGTCCGACAACCCAGGAGCGCGCCCCGCGCCCGGAACCGGGCTGCTCGCCGGGAAGGTCGTCCTCGTGGTCGGTGGGAGCACCGGCATCGGGGCCGACTCCGTGCGGGTCTTCGCCGAGGAGGGCGCCTCCGTCATGGTCGCCGCGCGGTCGCGGGACACCCTCGCCGCGCTCACCGAGGAGCTCACCGCCGCGGGTCACGACGTCGCCTACACCGTGGGGGACGTCAGCGTCGGGGCCGACGTCGCGCGGTTCGTCGACGACACCCTCGCCCGATACGGCCGGCTCGACGGCGCGTTCAACAACGCGGGCATCAACCAGCTCGGCCGGCTCGACGAGGTGTCCGAGGAGGACTTCGACCGGATCATGGCGGTGAACGTCAAGGGCGTGTGGCTGTGCCTGCGCGAGGAGATCCGCGCCATGCGCGACAAGGGCGGGTCGATCGTCAACACCAGCAGCGTGGGCGGGTTCCGCGGCAACACGGGCCTCGGCGCGTACCAGGCGACCAAGCACGCGGTGATCGGCTTCACCCGTACGGCGGCGCACGACAACGGGCCGTTCGGCATCCGGGTCAACGTGATCGCCCCCGGCCCCACCGAGACGCCGATGTTCGTCAAGTGGCGGCAGGACGACCCGGCGGCCGTGGAGCGCCGGGTCGCCGCGGTTCCGCTGCGGAAGGCCGGCACGACGATCGAGGTGGCGAATGCGGCGGCGTGGCTGCTCAGCGACCGCGCGAGCCAGATCAGCGGCGTCGTCCTGCCGGTGGACGGCGGGTACAGCGCCTAGCCGTTGAATGTTCACGATACGGACACAGTAATTGTGATATGAACAACGGCTTGCTTTACTGACCGCCTGAGCCGTACAAGCTGGAGGGGGACGAGGATGTCCTCGAACAAGATCCGATGGCCGAGTTGGCCCCTGCTGGTACCGGCGCTCGCCCTGCTGGCGGGGATCCTGCTGGTGCCGCTGGCCGACACTTTGATCCGCAGCGTCTCGACCCCCGGGTGGACGCTGAGCAACTACAGCAACCTCTTCACCGACGGCGTGACCCTGACCGTGCTCTGGCGCACGGCGGTGACCGCCGCCACGGTGACGGCCGCCGCCCTGCTGATCGGGTACCCGTACGCGTACCTGATGACCCGGGTGAGCCCACGCGCGCGCGGCATCCTCCTGGTGATCGTGCTGATCCCCTTCTGGACGTCGGTGATGGCGCGGAACTTCGCGTGGATCATCATCCTGCAGGACGGCGGGCCGGTGCAGAGCCTGTTCGAGTTCTTCGGGGCCGACGACGTCGTCTTCTACGGCACCACCGTCGGCGTGACGATCGCGATGACCCAGGTGATGCTGCCGTTCATGGTGCTGCCGCTGTTCAGCACCCTGGGCGCCATCGACCGCAGGCTGCTGCTCGCCGCGCGGGGGCTCGGCTCCTCCCCGACCGCGGCGTTCTGGAAGGTGTACTGGCCGCTGTCCCGGGGCGGGGTGATGGCCGGGGTGATCCTGGTGTTCACGCTCAGCCTCGGGTTCTACGTGACCCCGGCGCTGCTCGGGTCGCCGCAGGAGTCGCTCGTCGCCCAGTTGCTCGCGCAGCGCACCACCCTGCTGCTCGACTTCGCCGCCGCGGGGGCGCTCGGCATGCTCGTTCTCGTCGTCACGCTCGTGCTCGTGGCATGGGCGAACCGGATGGGTGGCACCATGTCCGCGATCGGTGTGGTCGCGGCCGGTCGAACGGAAGGCCGTCGATGACCAGCACCCCAGCGATGACCAGCAGCCCGGCGACGGCCAGTGGCCCGGCTGCCGGACGCCGACGGTACACGAAGGTCGATCCGATCCCGTGGTGGCTCAAGGCGTTCGGCGGGGTCGTCGTCATCTTCTTCATCCTGCCGACGCTGTTCGTCATCCCGATGAGCTTCAGCGACGCGGCGACGTTCGAGTTCCCGCCGCGGGGCTTCACCTGGCGGCTGTACGAGAACTTCTTCACCAGCCCGACCTGGCTGAACTCCCTGGGCAACTCGTTCCTGGTCGCGACGCTCACGGCGGTGCTGGCCACGACGGTGGGGACCGCCGCCGCGGTGGCGCTGTCGCGGATGCAGGGGAGGGTGGCCCGGTTCCTCCGGACGCTGCTGATGGTGCCGATCGTCGCCCCGGCGATCGTCGTCGCGGTCGCGGTGTACATCGCCTTCCTCGGCTGGCAGCTCACCGGCACGGTGCTCGGGTACGTGCTGGCGCACACGGCGATCGCCGTGCCGTACGTGGTGGTGTCCGTCACCGGCGCGCTCGGCGGCTTCGACCCGCAGCTGCTGCGGGCCGCCTCGTCGCTCGGCTCCTCGCCGTCGCGCGCGTTCGTCCGGGTGACGATGCCGCTGATCAGCCGGGGCATCCTGACCGGCGCGATCTTCGCGTTCATCGTCTCGTTCGACGAGGTCGTGCTCGCGCTGTTCCTGCGGTCGCCGGTGTTCCAGACCATGCCCGTGCAGATGTACAACAGCGTGACCGTCGAGATCGACCCGACGATCTCGGCGGCGTCGAGCCTGATGGTCGTGGCCGTGACCATCATCTTCCTACTGCCCCAGCTGCTCCGCGGCAGGGCTCGCCGCCGATAGGAGAACCATGACGACGACACCTTCGACGACGGTGAAGGCCACCGGATCGTCGCCCGGGACTCCGAGCGGCACCGAGATCCGCCTGGACCGCGTCACCAAGGACTTCGGGCTCGCGGCCCCGGCGGTGGACGACATCTCGCTGACGATCCGGCCCGGCGAGTTCATGACGTTCCTCGGGCCGAGCGGCTCGGGGAAGACGACCACCCTGAACCTCATCGCCGGGTTCGAGACGCTCACCGCCGGCACGATCGCGCTCAACGGGACCGACGTGAGCGACGTGCCGCCGCACCGGCGCAACCTGGGCATGCTGTTCCAGAACTACGCGTTGTTCCCGCACCTGACGGTGGCGCAGAACGTCGCGTATCCGCTGCGGGAGCGCAAGGTCCCCAAGCGGGAGATCGCCCGGAAGGTCGCCGAGGTGCTGGAGCTCGTGCAGCTCACCGGGCGCGACGACAACCACCCCTCGCAGCTGTCGGGCGGGCAGCAGCAGCGGGTCGCGCTGGCGCGGGCGATCGTGTTCGAGCCCAGGGCGCTGCTGCTGGACGAGCCGCTCGGCGCACTCGACCGCAACCTGCGCTCGGCGCTGCAGGCGGAGATCCGGCGCATCCACCGCGAGGTCGGGTCCACGTTCGTCTTCGTGACGCACGACCAGGAGGAGGCGATGAACCTCTCCGACCGCATCGCGCTTTTCAACAACGGGCGCATCGAGCAGATCGGCACGCCCCAGCAGCTGTACGCCGAGCCGGAGACCCTCTTCACGGCGCGGTTCCTGGGCGACTCGAACGTCTTCGAGCTCGGGCAGGCGGCTCTCGACAGGAGCATCGTCTGGGACGGCGAGAGCTGGGGCGTCGATCCCGCCACCGTCGCCGCGCATCCCGGCGTGCGCGCGGGCAGCGCGATCGTGGTGCGGCCCGAGGACGTCGAGGTCGCGGCCCGCCGGGACGAGGTGCCGCCCGGGGCCAACGCCGTGCGGGCGGTCGTCCGGGACGTGGAGTACATGGGCTCGTACCGGACGCTGCTGCTGGCGATGGGCCGGCGGGGGCTGCCGGGCCGTACCCGGGTCAGCCCGCTGCGCGGCGACTACGCCATCGGCGACGAGATCGTGGCCTGGTGGAGGCCGGGGGCGCAGCGGATCGTCGCGGCCTGACCGCCGGGGTTTTCCGTCATTCCACTCGCCTGAAGCGCCGGGAAACGCGGCCGCCATCGGTTTCGCGGCGCGTTTCTTTCGCATGCCCTCTGACGTCCGGTAAGACCGCATCGTGAACTCAGATTTCATTTATCGCACAAATATAAACGATCTAGGTGCGGACTCTGTACTTGTCGGACGCGACTCGGATACCGTGTGCGCATCTCGGGGTCCATTGACCGCATTGCGAACGATTTTGGCGGCAGACTCCTTCTGAGAGGTAAGATCATGAAATCTCGATCAAGAACCGTCCTCGCGGGCGCCGGTCTCACCGCGGCCATGCTGCTGCTCGCCGCCTGCGGCGGCGGCGGTGGCGACGCGGGCTCGGACGCGGCCGGCGGGCAGGTGCGGCTCACCTACGTCTCCTACGGCGGATCGGGCCAGGACGCGCAGATCAAGGCGTTCCAGGAGCCCTACACCGCGGCGCACCCCAACGTCACCTTCGTCAACTCCTCGCCGGCCGACGTCGCCCAGGTGAAGGCGCAGGTCACCTCCGGCGTCGTCCAGTGGGACGTCGTCTCGGTGGCGCCCGCCGCGGCGACGCAGCACTGCGGGAAGCTGTTCGAGAAGCTGAACCTCGGCGACCTGAACACCAAGGACTTCGTCCCCAACGCGATCGGCGAGTGCTACGTCGGCAACTTCGGGAACGCCAGCCCGTTCGCCTACAACGCCGACAAGTTCCCGGACCCGGCGACGGCGCCGAAGACGCTCGCGGACTTCTTCGACACGGCGAAGTTCCCCGGCAAGCGCGGCGTCATCACCAACCTGCAGAACGGCATCCTGGAGTACCCGCTCCTCGCCGAGGGCGTCGCGCCCGACAAGCTCTACCCGCTCGACGTCGACCGCGCCCTGAACAAGTGGGCCACCATCCGCAAGGACACCCTCTTCGCGCCGAACGTGGGCGCGCTGCAGCAGGCGGCCGCCTCCGGCCAGGTCGACATGTTCCTGCTGTCCGACTCGCGGCTGATCGCGCTGCTGAACGAGAAGAAGAACATTAAGATCGTGTGGGACACGACCGTGGTGTCGGTCAACGCACTCGCCGTGCCGCTCGGCTCGAAGAACAAGGAGACCGCGCAGGACTTCCTGCGGTCGCTGGTGCAGCCCGGGCCGGTCGCGAAGATCACCGAGATCTTGGGGACCGTGCCGGTCAACCTCGAGGCCAAGCCGAACCTGACCGACAACGGCAAGGCCGTGGAGGTCTACGGGCCGGCGAACACCGGCAAGACCGTGGTCCAGGACATCGAGTGGTACTCCCAGCACTGGGACGAGGTCACGACCAAGCTCAACAACTGGCTGGTGAGCTGAGAGTTGTCTCACACGCTCGCCTCGCGCCCACTGTCAAGTTTTCCATGTGAACTAGAGTTCAGCCATGGCGAACATTGACGTGAGCGGCGAGGCCTCCGGCTCCGACATCCAGGCGGTCCAGCGGGTCGGGCAGATCTGCGCGCTCTTCGGCCCGCATACGACGGAGCTCACGGCGGCGGAGGTCGCCGAGCGGCTGGGGCTGAACCGGACGACGGCGTACCGGTACTGCGCCTCGCTTGTGACGGCGGGCTTTCTGGAGCGTGGGCACCGCAGGGGCACCTTCGTCCTGGGCGGCCTGATGGTGCAGCTGGGGATCTACGCCCTGGGGCGGCGGCGCGTCGTGGAGATCGCGCCGCCGTACCTGGCGGAGCTCACCGCCACCGTGCGCATGACGTCGGTGCTCGGCGTCTGGGGCGCGCGGGGGCCGGTTGTGGCGCTCGTGAACGAGGACCTCAGCCGCACCCTCGTCGTGACGGTCCACTCCGGCACCCAACTCGACCACAACTCCTCGCAACTGCGCGTCTTCCTCGCCTGCAAGGACCAGCAGGCGTTCGAACGCGCCACCGAGGGCATGTCGGCCGCCAGGCGGTCGGAGCTGGAGGCGGGGGTCTACATGGCCCGGCGCAACGGCTACAGCATCACGAGCCACCCCGACGGCCTGTTCGCCGCGGCGGCGCCCGTGTACGACGAGTACGGCATCTGCGCCACCGTGGCGGTGCTCGGAGCCGACCAGATGGCCGACCTCTCGCCCGGATCGCAGGCCCTCACCAAGCTCCTTAGCACCGCCGCCATGCTCAGCGACGAACTGGGCGGCGGCCAAGAGAGGAAACGTATTGCCGAACTATGACGAGCTCGCCGAGGCCGAGGTCGCCGGGTCGAGCTGGGACGTCTTCGGACGCGACGACCAGCTCGGCACCGTCAACCTCCTGACCCCCGAGCGCGTGGCCGCGGCGGCCCGCCTGGTCCGCACCGGGCGCCGGTTCAACCTCGACTACCCGGTCAACGCCTTCGAGCCGTACCCGACCGGGACCAGGCGGCGGACCGAGCACCACGTCTTCGCCAACAACGAGTTCCACCGCGACGACTGGCTCGACTCCTTCTACCTGCAGTCCACCTCGCAGCTCGACGCGCTGCGGCACATCGGGCATCCCAGGCACGGCTTCTACGGCGGGCTTCCGGCGGAGGAGAACAACGAGGGCTCGACGGCGCTCGGCATCCACAACTGGGCGCAGTCGGGGATCGCGGGGCGCGGCGTCCTGCTCGACGTGCCCCGCTTCTTCGAGCGGGAGGGCCGGCCGTACGACTGCGAGCAGACGATCGCGCTCGACGACGTGACCCTCGACGCGATCGCCGCGGCGCAGGGCGTCACCTGGCAGGGCGGCGACCTGCTGCTGCTGCGCACCGGGTGGGCCGAGAACTACGTCGCCAAGTCGACCGAGGAACGCGTCGAGTTCAACCGGCGCAACAAGTCGCCGGGGCTGGCCCAGCGGGAGTCGATCCTGCGCTGGCTCTGGGACCGCCAGATCGCGCTCGTCGCGGGCGACAACCCGGCCGTCGAGGCCGACCCCGTGCTCGAGTCCGACTTCCGGTCCGAGCACGACCGGCCCCCGGAGCGGGGCGTGGACCACAGCGGAATGCTGCACCGCCCGCTCATCGCGCTGCTCGGCATGGCGATGGGCGAGCTGTGGAAGCTCGACGACCTCGCCGCCGACTGCGCCGCCGACGGGGTCTACGAGTTCTTCCTCACGTGCAAGCCGCTGAACCTCGTCGGCGGGGTGGGCTCGCCGCCGAACGCGCTCGCGATCAAGTAATCGCAGCGGCAGGAGAAACATGGTGACTCCTCCACTCCCTGAAGGGAGCGGCTTCTCGCTAGGCCGCTTGCGCAGCTTCACGAAGGGCAAGCCCTGCCCTCAAGATGTTGATCGCCGCGTTCACGTCGGCGTGCGCGGCATGCCCGCACGCGGTACAGGCGAACTCGGCCTGGGTGACGCGGTTCTCCTTGGCGACGTGGCCGCAGCGGGCGCACGTGCGGGAGGTGTCGGCGGGGTTCACCGCGATCAGCTCTCGACCGGCGCTTAGTTTCAGGTCGGCGGACTGGTCGCCGTACCGGACGGTCACGCCCGCCTTGGCGTAGGCGGTACGGCGGTGCTCCAGGGCGGCGTTGTACAGCTGCCTGTGGTCTTCCAGGAACGCCGCCAGCGCCGCCGCCTGCCGGACGGTGGGGCGCAGCAGGAACCTGAACGACCTGCGCACACCCACCTCCCATCACGTCCGGTAACGACAACACCACGATATCGGCTGGCGCCGACAAAACCCGGAAGGACATCTGTGATGCGCGGACCTGACAGCCCGTTGAAGACCCGAAGTCAGTCAGGGCTTGGGTCAGACCTCACCGGGAGGTGCTCATCACCATCATCTCTGTCAGGGCATGCTCGGGCCTTGGCGGCCCTCCCGCTCCCGATTCCCCCGTCGCCTGAAGGCGACGGCCCCCTCGGGAGGCTTTGATGGACATCCCGGCCGGGACGCTCCGGCTGCCGGCGCGCGTGCACTTCGGCTACGGGTCACGCGCGCAACTGGGCGAGGTGCTGGGTCTCGGCGGTCGCCGGGTGCTCGCCGTCGTCGACCCGTTCCTGATCGAGACCCCGATCTTCGGCGAGACGGTCGCGGGGCTCACCGCCGCCGGGTTCGACGTCGCCGTCTACAGCGACATCAGGCCGGAGCTCCCGACCGAGTCGCTGGACGACGCGGCGGCGTTCGCGCGCGAGCACGAGCCCGACGTCATCCTCGCCGCCGGCGGCGGAAGCGCCCTCGACGCCGCGAAACTGGTCGGGCTGCTCGTCACGCACGGCGGGCCGCTCAGCCGGTACTACGGGGAGAACCTGGTCCCGGGGCCCGTGCTGCCCCTCGTCGCCGTCCCCACGACCGCCGGCACCGGGTCGGAGGTGACCCCGGTCGCCGTGGTGTCCGACCCCGAGCGCGAGACGAAGGTCGGGATCTCCAGCCCGTACCTGATCCCCGTCGCCGCGATCGTCGACCCGGAGTTCACCCTCGGCGCGCCCCGGAGCGTGACCGCGTTCGCGGGCATCGACGCTCTCGTGCACGCGGTCGAGTCGTTCACGGCGGCCCGGCTCGAACAGTCGTGGGACGGCGGGCTTCCCGTCTTCACCGGCAGGAACGCGTTCACCGACGCCATGGCGCTGCGCGCGGTGGAGCGGCTCGGCCCGTCGCTGCCGGTGGCGGTCGGCGAACCCGGCGACCGCCGGGCGCGGGAGGAGGTCGCCTTCGGCAGCCTGCTCGCCGGCGTCTGCTTCGGCGCGACCGGCACGCACCTTTCGCACGCCCTGCAGTACCCGATCGGCGCGTTCACCAAGACGCCGCACGGGCTCGGCACCGGGCTGCTGCTGCCGTACGTGCTCCAGGCCTGCCTGTCCGAACCCGAGGTCGTCGAGCGGATCGCCGCGGTCGGCGCCGCCCTGGGGTCCACTGCGGCCACCGACGACGGCAGGGCCGGGGACGCCATCTCCTCGATCGTCGCGCTCAACCGCGTGATCGGGGTGCCGGCGTCGCTCCAGGAGATCGGGATCACCCGGGAGCAGCTGCCGCAGCTCGCCGAGCTCGCGTCGCGCTCCACGCGGCTGATCGCCATCGCGCCGATACCGGCGCCATCGGCCACGCTGCTGGACATCCTCGAACACGCCTACACGGGCGACCTCACCGAACGGAGCGACCCATGACCTACCTCGCCGACCTCTTCATCGACGGCGAGTGGCGCCCGGGCGGCGGCGGCGAGCGCTTCGACGTCGTCGACCCCGCCGACCTGACCGTGATCGCCCGCTACGCCGCCGCCACCGAGGACGACTGCATGGCCGCCGTCGACGCGGCCGCGAACGCGCAGGAGGGCTGGGCGGCCGCCGCCCCCCGGGAGCGGAGCGAACTGCTCCGCGCCGCCTACGAGATCCTCACCGCCGAGGTCGAGCGGTTCGCGGAGATCATCGTGCGGGAGAACGGGAAGTCCTGGTCCGACGCGATCGGGGAGGCGAACTACGCCAAGGAGTTCTTCCGCTGGTTCGCCGAGGAGGCCGTGCGGATTCCGGGCGACTATCGCCTTTCGCCGGCCGGTGACAAGCGCATCATCGTCGACCGGCAGCCGATCGGAGTCGCCCTGCTGATCACACCCTGGAACTTCCCCGCGGCAATGGCGACGCGCAAACTCGCCCCCGCGCTGGCGGCCGGATGCACGACGGTCCTCAAGCCGGCCCGGGAGACCCCGCTGACGGCGGCGTACATGGTCGAGGTGCTGCGGCGTGTCGGCGTCCCCGCCGGTGTGGTGAACCTGGTGACGCCGGTGCCGACCGGACCCCTCGTCGCTAAGATGATCAACCGGCCGGAGGTGCGGAAGCTCTCGTTCACCGGCTCGACCGAGGTCGGGCGCGACCTGCTGCACGCCTGCGCCGACACCGTGGTCAGCGCCTCGATGGAACTCGGCGGGAACGCGCCGCTCATCGTGCTCCCCGGGGCCGAGACATGGACGTCACCGTCGAAGGCGCGCTGCTGGCCAAGATGCGCAACGGCGGCGCGGCGTGCACCGCCGCCAACCGTATCTACGTGCACAGTTCGCGGCACGACGAGTTCGTCGAGCGGATGACCGCGGAACTGGCCGCGCTGTCCGTCGGGCCCGGCCTCGACCGCTCACGGCAGGTCGGGGCGCTCGTCTCCGTCGCCGAGCGGGACAAGGTCGCCGAACTCGTGGACGGCGCCGTCGAGGAGGGGGCGAGGCTCGTCCACGGCGGGAAGTCCGCCGAGCACGGCGCCTTCTACGACGCCACGCTGCTGACCGGCGTACGGCACGGCTCGCGGATCAGCTCGACGGAGATCTTCGGCCCGGTCGTGGCCGTCGTGCGGTACGACGACGTCGACGAGGCGGTACGCATGGCGAACGACACCGTCTACGGCCTGATGGCCTACGTGTTCGGCGAGGAACGCGAGGCGATGGCCGTCGCCCGCCGGCTGGAGGCGGGCATGGTCGCGATCAACCGCGGAGTCGTGAGCGATCCGGCCGCGCCCTTCGGCGGCGTGAAGCAGAGCGGACTCGGACGGGAGGGCGGCTTCGACGGCATCCTCGAATTCCTCGAGGAGAAGTACATCGCCCTGGACGCCCACCCGTAGGCCGCGCGCCGTCAGACCGTTTCGCGCCCGGGTTGGGCTCGGGTCGGGCTCAGGCCGGGGAGAGACCGGCCGCGCACCGGTGAGCCGCTCGCCGTACCGCAGCACTCAGGATTGGCTCAAGCCGCAGGGCGAGTGGACCGGGGTCGTCGTCGGGCGCGATGGCCCGGGCAAGTTCTCGTGCGAGTGCTCGGTCGGATGCCCCGTCCGCGTACACGAGATGCCCCTCGTCAGGCAGGTAGATCGCGTCTACACCTTCCGGACCAGTCTCATCTCGGTAGCCGAAGAGGTCGGCGCGGTAGGAGACCCGAAGCCGGCCTGCGCGCAGGATCGTGAGTCCTTGTAGCTGATCGAGCACGTGGTCGTCGTTAAACACCCGCCGGAGAGCGCTCAGACGGTCAGCGATTCTGCTGGGGAGCTCGGTGTCAACGTGAGTATCGACGTCAACCAGCATGGCCTTGATAAGTTCCTCGACCCGACGCACTCCCGCTGCAGCGAGTGCTGGCCAGGTGCCATGAACGCGAGGGATCACGTTGTTAGGGAATGTCCAGCCAACGGCTCTGTCCCGTAATCGGTGGTGGCGCTCAGTGATCTTCAGTGCAGGAGAATGCGATGGCGCAGGAGGTCGAACCCAGCGCGCCCGTGCATCTGCCGCATGATTCTCTTGGTTCGGGTGTTGACGCCTTCGGTTCGGCCGTTGTGGTGCGGCAAGGTGATGGCGGCGTTCACAGCCTCGCGGTCGAGTTCGAGGCCGTTGGCGAAGCCGTGCAGGTGGGGCAGGTTGGCGGCCCGGGCGTCGGTGAGCCAGGCGGCGAGCTTTGCGTTGTTGCCCGCGGCCGGGGACAGGAGTTCGGCGGGCCACGCCCGGAGAGGTGGTGTTTGAGAAGGCCACTCGTAACCCGGTGGACTTTTAAGAGGCAATCACCTCAATATTCGCTTTAGCATCGTTTGTCTCGTTCTCGGAGTTGGTCTTCTTCCGGCACTCGGCCAGGATCTCCCGCCCCATGTACCGGCGCTGCTCGGTCCACTCGTCGTTCTGCTCGGCCAAGACCGCGCCGACCAGCCGGAGGATCGCCTCCCGGTTAGGGAAGATGCCGACCACGTCGGTGCGGCGGCGGATCTCCTTGTTCAGCCGCTCTTGGGGGTTGTTGGACCACACCTGCCGCCACACCGCCTTGGGGAACGCGGTGAACGCCAAGGTGTCGTCTCTGGCCTGGTCCAGGTGCTCGGCGGCGGCCGGATACTTGGCCTCCAGCGCCTCCACGACATGGCGGTGCTGGGCATAGACCGAGGCGGCGTCCGGCTGCTCGAAGACGGTTCGCAGCATCGTCGCCACCCACGGCTGGGCCGACTTCGGGACGCGGCAGAGCAAGTTTCTCGCGTAATGAAGCTGTGAGGAAATAACACGGTGATTTGATCTTTTGGGTTGAATGCCATGTTATGGCGATCTTGCCCGGCGTACTCGATCAGCTGGCGTTGAAGTTCGATCGACGATGACGTTGTCCGACCACCCCGCGGAGCGACACCGGCAGGTCGGCCGGCTGTTCACCGAGAGGGTCCGGGCGACCCGGTCCTGGGACGCGCCGTCCCCCGTCGCCGGCTGGACCGCCCGCGACATCGTGCGGCATCTGACCGAGTGGCTCCCCGGGTTCCTCTCGGCCGGCGCGGGCGTCGACCTGCCCGAACTGTCCGAGGGGCCCTCGGTGGACGAGGACCCCGTCGGAGCGTGGCGGGTCCACTGCGAGGCCGTGCAGGCGCTGCTGGACGACCCTGCGACGGCCTGCCGGACCCTGGCCAATCCACATACCGGCGCCCTGCCCCTTGACCAGGCGATCGACCGGTTCTACACCGCCGACGTGTTCATGCACACCTGGGATCTCGCCCGGGCCACCGGCCAGGACGACCGGCTGGACCCGGACTTCTGCGCGCGGCTGCTGGCCGGGCTGGAGCAGGCGGAGGAGGCCATCCGGTCATCCGGCCACTACGGTCCCACGGTCGCAGTGCCGGACGACGCGGGCCCGCAGATCAGGATGCTGGGGTTCATCGGCCGGGATCCCTTCTGGACACCCGCGGGCTGAGCGGGGATCAGGCCGCCGGGGCGGCGGCGCGCAGCATCTTCATGAACTCGCGCATCCACGCCGGGTGGTCCGGCCAGGCCCGCCCGGTCACGAGGTTCTGGTCGACGTGCGCCTCGCTGTCGACCCACGTGCCGCCGCCGTTCTCGACGTCCGACGCACAGGCGGGGTACGCGCTGCTCTCCCGGCCCTTCAGCACCCCCGCCGCCGCGAGCACCAGCGGCCCGTGGCAGAGCGCGGCGATCGGCTTGCCGGCGTCGGCAAAGTGGCGGACGATCTCCTGGACGTCCCGGTCGCCGCGGATGTACTCGGGGGCGCGCCCGCCAGGGATCACCAGCGCGGCGTACTCGTCCGGGTTCACGTCGGCGAAGGCCACGTCGGCCGCCCAGGTGTGGCCCGGCTTCTCCGTGTAGGTGTCGAAGCCCTCGACGAAGTCGTGCACCACGAACTGCAGCTTCTTGGCGGACGGCGCCGCGATGTGCGTCTCGTAGCCCTCCTCGAGAAGCCGCTGGTACGGGTACATCACCTCCAGGTCCTCGGCGGCGTCGCCGGTGATGATCAGCACCTTCGCCATGACGTAACCCCCTCCTGCCTACGGTTGCGGCCTCATCCTGCGCGCGGCCCGCCCCGCAGGTCAACGTCTCGCCACGCTTCGGCCACGCGGCGCGTCCGCGTACGGGGATCGGAGGCAGTTGGCACCGGCACCCCCGGGGATCCGCTAGAGTTGTTCACGCGTCGCCGGGGAAACCCGAGCGATGGCTGCGGAAGTGGCTCAGTGGTAGAGCATCACCTTGCCAAGGTGAGGGTCGCGGGTTCGAATCCCGTCTTCCGCTCGGAGCCCGGACGACATCCGGGCACGGACGATTAGCTCAGCGGGAGAGCGCTTCCCTGACACGGAAGAGGTCACTGGTTCAATCCCAGTATCGTCCACCACGACTCGAAGGCCGGATCCCAGCGGATCCGGCCTTCGGCGTTCCGGCCGCCAGTGGCCGTACGAAACGGAAAGCGCCGCCGCCGAACGCCCGTGCCGACTGACCGGCCGGGCGGGCCACGACGACGCGCTCGACCGGCCCATCATGGCCAGGGAGGTGACGCTCTCCGGCGTGGCCTAGCGCGGGTAGGCGCTCGCTCCTGCGGTCGTTCGCGCCGGCGCCGGCTGCTGGGACATGCGGCCAGCGCCGGCGAACGCGCGGCGCGCTCGCCTTTCGGGGCGAAGCTTTCCCGCCGCCACCGGTACGCCCCCGCCATGAGCACCGGTACCACGATGAGCGCGGCCGATCTCTGCCGGTTCCGGCGCCGAGATAATCTTCTATCAATTGCCCTGTATGAGCACAATCCATTTTCCCGAAATCCTATGACGATCACCTGGATTTCCGCTTAATGACGGGCTTTGTCGCCATTTTCCCTAACGCGGGGCATGTCACGAGACGACGAGAACCTGCGGCGCGGCCTGCCGCATCCGGGTGCGCAGCCAGAGCAATTGGACGGCCGTCTCGGAGGCGCAGTGGCGGGTGAGGCCGAGCAGTTCGTCGTCCCTGAGACCGCGGGCGGCCTGCGCGGCGACGCTCCAGGACAGGTCGCACTCGGTGGCGAGGAGGTACAGCCCGTGCAGGTCCCGCAGCAGCGCGAGGCCGCCACCGTCCCCGCCTCGCCCGGGCGTCGCGCGCGGGCGCCGGCCCGGCCCCGCGTCCGCGCCCTCGGCGCCCGCCCGCTCCCGTTCCCCTGCCCCGCGAACCACGCGCTGGAGGTCCGGCGTCTCCAGGCCCCCCGGATCCAAATGACTCGGATCCAAATGACCCGGATCGAAATGACCCGCGTCGAAACCCGCGGCGTCGAACCCGTCGAAACCCGCCGCCTCCAGGCGCGGCACCTCCAGGCCGGGCGGCCGCAGCCCCGCCGTCCTCGGCCCGGCCTCGACCGCACGCGGCTCCCCGGAAAGCGGAGCGCGGGAGCCCCCGGCGCGGTACCGCCGCAGGAAGGGCTCCAGCCGCTCGGCGTGGTCGCCGCACTGCGCGGCCAGGCGCTCGCAGACGCCGCCCAGATCCGGCTCCCGGGGATGGCCGCGCCGCAGCGCGCGGAATCCGGACGACAGCGCGTGCTGCGTGCGGGACAGCGTCTCCAGGTAGCGCGCCAGATGCTCGCTCACGGATCGTCCCATCCGCGGGCGGCGTCCCCCCAAGCGGTGCGTGTGCCTGCAAGGATCATGTCTCGTCGCTTCCTTCCGGTAGGCCGACCCACCTCGTCTCCGGCGATCGCGGACGTCAGACCTCCTCGTATCGTTCCGGCGCCTCCCCTCCTCCGGCTGCGGCCGTCACCTCGGGCCGCGCGGTCACACCGCAGCCGAGGCGCGTGGCGGCGGCCGAGTAGAGTCCCTCCCCCACGGCGGCCTCCCCGCGCCGCCCGGCCTTCACCAGCCGGACAGCCGCGGGCGTGCGCAGCGGCCGGCGGGACACCGGGTCCCACCCGGTGAGCGTCAGCTCCGCCACCGCCCGCGTCACGGCCTCGCCCTGCCCGTCGAGCGGCAGGACCACGGCCCCCGGGCGTACGCCCGACAGGCACGCGACGGCCTCCAGCACGCCGAGAGGCGACTCGACCCGGACGAGGTCGCCGTCCTCGACGCCGAGCGCCGCGGCGTCGCCGGGGTGGACCTCCAGGCGCGGCTCGGCCGGGAACGGCTCCGGCACGGCGTCGCCGAGACGGGCCGGCCGGGCCGGAAAGCGGCGCGGCCCCGGGCGGGTGACGAGGACCAAGGGGTGCTCGTCGTCGGCGACCTCGGGAGACGGCTCGAAGTCGGCGGCGTGGAGGAAGGCCCGTCCCCCGGGGTTCTCCGCGCGGTACCGCTCCTCGCCGTACTCGGCCCCCGTGGCGAGGTCGGCCCCGAACGTCTGGCAGTCCTCCGGCCCGGTGGCGAAGCGGCCCCCGGCGTACAGACGCTCGATGCCGTGGGAGCTGGACGGCGTGCAGGGCCACTGGACGCCGCCGGTCCGCAGCCGGTCGTAGGTGATCCCGGTGTGGTCGCAGGGACGGCCTCTGGAGCACGCCTTCCACGCCTCGAACGCCGACTCCGCGTCTGTCCAGCGCACGAGCGGCCGGCCGTCCCGGTCGCGCAGGTCCATCCGCCGCGCGTAGTCGAGCAGGATGTCGAGGTCCGCCCTGGCCTCCCCCGGCGGCTCGACCGCCTTCTCGCACAGGTGCACCGTGCGGTCGGCGCCGGTGACGGTGCCGGTCTTCTCGCCCCAGACCGCCGCCGGGAGCACCACGTCGGCCAGCCGCGCGGTCTCGGTCAGGTACGGATCCTGGACGACGACGAACAGGTCCTCCCTCGCGAGGATCCGGTCGAGGCCGGGCATCGTGGCCGCCGGATCGGACGCCGTGATCCACAGCAGCCCGACCGAGCCCTCCTCGGCGTACCTGAGGATCTGGGTCGCGTGCGTGGCCGGCCCCCACTGCGGGATGACGGCGGGGTCGACGTTCCACAGGTCCGCCAGCTCGCGCACGTGCCCCGCGTCGGCCCAGTTGCGCAGCCCGGGCAGGTCCGCGGCCGATCCCGCCTCCAGCGCGTCGCACCCGGGCCCGCCGAGCTGGAACAGCCCGGCCCCCGGACGGCCGAGCATGCCGCGCAGCAGGTGGACGTTGTTGACCTGGCAGGCGGCGGCGGTCGCCTGGTTGGAGCCCAGGAAGGCCGGGCCCACGGCCGACACCAGCCGTTCGGCCGCGCCCAGGATCTCGGCGGCCTGCTCGATCTGCCCGACCGGCACCGCGCAGATCTCCGCCGCCCGTTTGGCGGGGTAGGCCTCGACGATGCGCCACAGCCGTTCGAACCCCACGGTGTGCGCGGCGACGTAGGCCGCGTCGTGCCAGCCACCGGCGATCAGCTCGTGCAGAAGGCCGTTGAGGAGGGCCACGTTGGTGCCGGGACGCACGGCGAGGTGGACGTCGGCCTCCCTGGCCGCCGCCGTCCCCTCCGGGCCCACCGCGATCATGGCGGGCGGACTGGATCCGAGCCGCCGGTCGAGCATGCGCTCCCACAGCACGGGATGGGTGGCGGCGCAGTCGTGTCCCCACAGCGCGAGCGCGTCACAGTGGTCCACGTCGGTGCACGAGCCCGGCTGGCCGTCGGTGCCGAAGCTCGCCGCGAGCGCGGCCGCGGCCGCCGCCGCGCCCCAGCGGGTGTCGCCGTCCATGTGCGGGGTGCCGATCCCCGCCTTGCCGATGACGGCGAGGGTGTAGTGCTCCTCGAGGAACAGCCGCGTGCCGGTGTGGAAGGCGAGGCGGCCCCAGCCGCCGGGGCGGGCGAGCAGTTCCCGCGACCTCGCGGCGACGCGGTCCATCGCGACGTCCCACGTCGCCTCGACCAGCCTCCCGTTCTCGCGCACCAGTGGGCGGGTCAGCCGGCCCGCGCGCGGCTGCCAGGCGTGCCACTCCCGGGGGTCGAGCCTGCCGTGGTTGACGCGGTCACCGGCCCGGCCGCGCACGCCCACGACCCGTCCGCCGCGAACGGCCAGGTCGAGGGCGTCGCCGTTGGAACCCGCCGCGGAGACGGCGGGAACCCAGCGCTCGACGTCCGGCTCGGCGACGCCGTCCTCCGGGAACACGTCCACACGCACCGGCCAGGGGCTGCCGAGGCGGATGACCGGGGGGAGCGCGTCGCGCATGTGGCTCGGCAGGGCCGCGGCCAGCCGTTCCACCGCGTCGGGAGGTCCGTACGGCGTGCGCCGCCCCCTGGGATCGGCGATCCGGTCCAGCACCTGGCACCTCCGCGGTGACGATGTGTGAACGACGCGTCCCGTACCCGGTGCCATGCGCCCCTGATCCCGGAATCGCCCGAACTGACCGGTTCCTTTTCGAATACTTTCCATAGGGTGTCAATGCCGGACCGGCCCCCTGTCCGGGTCTCGTGATCTGTAAAGTGCATTTACTGGGTGTTGTCGGCGCGGCCGGCGGGGGCGGCCCGCGCGTTCGCGTGTGGGGTGCGAATGGACGGACGCACGGCCGGTTCGGTCGTCACGGGCACGTCCGTGCCACTCGTCGGACGGCGGGACGCGCTGACCGCGCTGCGGGGCGCGATGGCCGCGAGCCGCCGCGACGGGTTCCAGTTCCTCGCACTGGCCGGCGAGCCGGGCGCGGGCAAGACGCGGCTGCTCGGCGAGCTCGCGGCGATGGCCGGCGGGGACGGCTTCACCCCGCTGTGGGGACGCGCCGCCGAGTACGAGCAGATGCTCCCCTACAGCGCACTGGTGGACGCGCTCGACGACCATCTCGACGCGCGCCGGGAGGAGGTCGCCCGGACCGTGGGGTCCGGGCAGGCCGCCCTGCTGTCGGGCGTCTTCCCCGGCCTCGCCGCCGACGGAGCCCCGGCCGGCGACGAGCCCGCGCTGGCCGACGACCGCAGCGGCCTGGCCCGATATCGGCTCTACCGGGCCGTACGGCATCTGGTGGGCGCGCTGGCCGGGCCCACCGGCCTGCTGCTGGTCCTCGACGACGTCCATTGGGCCGACGACGGCACGCTCGAGTTCCTCGACCACGTCGTGCGGCACCCGCCCGCCGGCCCGGTGCTGATGGCCGTGGCCTACCGTCCGGCCCAGGCCGCCCCGCGCGTGGCCAGGCTGGCCGCGGCGGCCGGCCCGCGCGGGCACGAGGTCGTGGTCGGTCCCCTCAGCGCGGCCGAGGTCCGGCAGTTCCTCGGCCCCGACGTCAGCAGGGGACGCGGCATGGCGCTGTACGAGGCCAGCGGCGGAAACCCGTTCTACCTGGAGGCGCTGGCCCGGATGGACGGCACCGACGTGACCGAGCTGCCGCCGACCGTGCTCGCCGCGCTCCAGGTCGAGCTGGGCGACCTGTCCCCCGGCGCGCTGCTGGTGGCCCAGGCCGCCGCGGTCGCCGCCGACGAGTTCGAGCCGGCCGTCGCCGCCGTGGCCGCCGAGGTGCTGCCTGCCGCCACGCTGGCCGCGCTGGACGAACTGGTCGAACGCGACATCGTCCGCAGCGTGGGCGCGCGGTTCCGCTTCCGCCACCCCCTCGTGCGGCGCGCCGTCTACGAGTCGGCGGCGGCGGGCTGGCGCCTGGGCGCGCACGCCAGGATCGCGGCCCACCTGGCGGAGCTGGGCGCCCCGGCGACCGTACAGGCCCACCACGTGGAGCATTCCGGGTCGTTCGGCGACCAGCCGGCGGTTGAGGTGCTGGTGGCCGCGGCCCGCGCGGTGACCGCGCACGCGCCTGCCACCTCGGCGCACTGGCTGCAGGCGGCGCTGCGGCTCATGCCGGACGACGCCGCGGCCCGGGAGGACCGGCTCGCCCTGATGCTGGAGCTGAGCTGGGCCCAGGGGATCAGCGGCAGGCTGGCCGAGGGCCGCGACACCGCCCGCGCGCTGCTGCGCATGCTGCCCGAGGACGACTACCCCCGCAGGGGTCGCGCGGCCCGTGTCTGCGCGCTGATGGAGCGCCAGCTCGACCGCCCGCAGGAGGCCAGGGCGCTGCTGCTCGACGAGCTGAGCCGCATGCCCAACCCGCGGGCGGCCGCCGCGGTCCCGATGCGGATGCGCCTGGTCGCCGAGAGCATGATGCGGGTGGACTTCCGGGCCGCCCAGGCCGTGCTCGACCTGATGCCCGACACCGCCGACGACTGGGAGCCCGGGCTCGCGGTCGCGGTGGCGGCGCTGCGCCCGATGCCCGCCCTGGCCGCCCGCCGTACGGACGACGCGCTGCGCTACGCCGAGATCGCCGGCAAGCTGCTCGCCGACGCCCCGGACGAGCACCTGTCCGAGTGGCTGGACGCCATCGCCTGGCTGTGCTGGGCCGAGTCCTACCTGGGCCGGTACGGCGAGGCGCTGCGCCACTTCGACCGGGCGGCGGCCGTCGCACGGTCGACCGGGCAGACCTACATCCTGACCAACCTGCTGGCGGGCCGGGCCAAGACGCTGGTGGCGACGGGCCGCCTGGCGGAGGCCAGGGCCACCGCGGAGGAGTCCGTCGAGGGCGCCCGGTTGCTCGACTCCGGCCAGCAGCTCGTCTTCGCGCTCACCCAGCTCTGCCTGGCCGAGTCGTGGAGCGGCGACGACGAGGCGGCCCTGCGCGCCGGCGAGGAGGCCGTGCGGTGCGGCGTCGGGGCGGGCGAGACCTGGGAGGCCACGGCCCGCTACGCGCGGGGACAGGCCCTGGTCAACGCGGGCCGGTTCGCGGACGGCGTCGAGGCGGTGCTGGACGCGTGCAACCGGTTCGAGTCGCCGCGGGTGGACCCGGGGACGCTGCTCCAGGCGTGCGAGACGCTCGCCTACGCGGACGCCTCCCAGGAGACGAGCACGGAGGCCGGCACAGAGGCCGGCACTGAGGCCGGCACGGAGGCGTCCGCGCGGGCGGCGCAGTGGGCGGCGCTCGCCGTGCGGCTGGAGGAACCACGCCTGCCGGCCTACTGCGGCTTCGCCGCGCTCGCCCGCGCGCACGCGCTGTCCCGTCAGGACCCGTCCGCGGCGGCCGCGGCCGCGGAGGAGGCGGCCCGGCTGCTGGCCGCGGGCGAGCGGCGGCTCGACGCCGGCCGGGCCCTGCTCACCGCCGGGCTCGCGCACCTCGGGACGCCTGGCGGCCGGAGCCGCGCCAGGGAGAACCTGCGTGCCGCGGCCGAGGTCTTCGACTCCTGCGGCGCCCGCGCGCTCAAGGCGCGCACCGAGCGCGAGCTGCGCCGCCTCGGCGTACGGGTGGGCGGCGGCGCGACCACGGCCGCGGGCGGGGAGGCGGCCAGATTCGGGCTGTCCCCCCGGGAGCTGGAGGTGGCGCTGCTGGTCGCCGAGGGACTGACCAACCAGCAGGTCGCCGAGCGGCTCTTCCTCAGCGTCCGTACGGTGGAGACGCACCTGTCGCGGATCTTCACCAAGCTGGAGGTCACCTCCCGGGTCGGCGTGGCGACCGCCCTCACGCGGTGAGTGCCGACAAGTACGGGTTTTCCACGATGTCGCCGCTATGGCTGGTCCTGGGATCGTAGCCCCGGGCAGAAAGGCGATCGAATGGAACACCGCATACCCCGGTTCACGCTCGACGGCGTGCGGGACGCCGAGGTCACGGTTCATCCGTTCGCCACCGAGGACGAGCTGGGGTTACAGCTCACCCGGTTCCGCAGCCACGACACGCCGGCGCAGGGGGCGCCGGACGACGTCGTGCTGCTCGTGCACGGACTGACCTCGTCGAGCGACATGTTCATCATGCCGGAACACACGAACCTGGTCAGGTTCCTGCACGACAGCGGGTTCGGCGACGTGTGGGCGCTGGACTTCCGGATGAGCAACAGGTTTCCGTACACCATGGAGACCCGCAGGCACACGCTGGACGACATCGCCCAGTACGACCACCCGGCAGCACTGCGCGAGATCCGCCGCCACGTGGGGGCGCGGCGGATCCACGTGGTGGCCCACTGCCTGGGGTCGGTGACCTTCCACATGAGCCTGTTCTCCGGGGCCGTGAGCGGGATCGCCAGCGTGGTGGCCAACAGCGTCGCGCTGACGCCCCGGGTGCACCCCTGGGCCCGCCTCAAGCTCGCCCTCGGTCCCGCGCTGCTGGAGTACGGCACGGGCCTGTCCTACCTGGACCCGCGGTTCAGGGACGCGCCCCCGCTGACGCGGCGGTGGCTGCTGGCCCGCGCCCTCTCCTACTTCCATCCCGAGTGCCGGGAGGCGGCCTGCCACATGCAGAGCTTCATGTGGGGCAGCGGCAGGCCCGCGATGTACCGCCACGGGAACCTGACGCCGAGCACGCACCTCCATGAGCGGCTCGCCGACCTCAACGGCGCCAGCGACCTGCACTACTACCGGCACGTGCGGAAGATGGTGGCCGCCGGTCGCGCGGTGAAGTACGACACCGGCGACCCGAGGTTCGCCGCGCTGCCGGACGACTACCTGGTCAACGCGGCCGACGTCGACACGCCGATCCTGTTCGTGACGGGCGACCACAACGACGTCTTCACCGACTCCAACATCGTCTGCCACCACGTCCTGTCGAAGGCGGCGCCGGGGCGGCACGAGCTGCGGATCCTGCCCGGCTACGGGCACATCGACCCCCTGATCGGAAAGAACGCGCACCGGGACGTCTTCCCGCACATCCTCGACTTCCTGAAGCGACACAGCGGTCGCTGACCGCGTCACTGAGAGACATCTATGGAACACGTCGACGCGGTCGTGGTCGGTTCGGGTTTCGGCGGCGCGGTCGCCGCCTGCCGCCTCGCCGAGGCCGGGCTGTCTGTGGTGGTGCTTGAGCGGGGCAGGGCGTACGCGCCGGGCGAATTCCCGCGCGGCCCGGCCCAGCTCGGCCGCGCCTTCTGGGACCCCGCCGAGGGCCTGTACGGGATGTTCGACATCTGGAGCTTCTCCGACTGCGACTCGGTGGTCGCCAGCGGCCTCGGCGGCGGCTCGCTCATCTACGCCAACGTGATGCTGCGCAAGGACGAGGACTGGTTCGTCCACGAACAGGCGCTGCCCGGCGGCGGCTACGAGTCGTGGCCGGTGACCAGGGCCGACCTCGAACCGCACTACGACGCGGTCGAGCGCATGATCGGCGTCTCGCCCTACCCGCTGAGCCATCCCGGCTTCGACGACACGCTGAAGACGCTCGCCATGCGGGACGCGGCGGCCGAGCTGGGGCTCGACTGGCGGCTTCCGCCGCTGGCCGTCAGCTTCGCGCCGTCGCCGGGGGCGCAGCCCTGCCAGGGCGTGCCGCTCACCGGCCCGGCGTACGGCAACCTGCACGGGGTGCCGCGCCGTACGTGCCGGTTGTGCGGCGAGTGCGACCTCGGCTGCAACGACGGCGCGAAGAACAGCCTCGACCACACCTACCTGTCGGCCGCCCGGCACCACGGCGCCGACCTGCGGACGCTGCACGAGGTGCGGCACATCAGGCCGCGCGTGGGCGGCGGCTACGACGTGCAGTACGTCGAGCACATGCCGCGCGGGGACGAGGCGCACGAGGACGGCGACGGGCCGCCACGGTGGACCGGGCCGCACACGATCAGCTGCGACCGGCTCGTCCTGGCCGCCGGCACGTACGGCACGTCATACCTGCTGCTGAAGAACCGGGCGGCCTTCCCCGGCCTGAGCGGGACGATCGGCAGCCGTTTCTGCGGCAACGGGGACATGCTGGCGTTCCTGCTGCGGGCCACCGACCGGAGCAGGACCCGGCCCATCCGGGCGAGCCGCGGGCCGGTCATCACCAGCGCGATCCGGCTCGACGACGGCGCGGACGGGCGCGGCGCCTACATCGAGGACGGCGGCTACCCCGAGTTCGTCGACTACCTGGTCGAGGGCGCGGACATGGGGCCGGGCAGGGTCGCCCGGTTCCTGCTGCGGCGGCTGCGCAACATCCTCACCCACGACACCAACCTGTCGGCGGAGTTCGCCGACCTGATCGGCCGGGGCGAGCTGTCGGGCACCTCGCTGCCGCTGCTCGGCATGGGCCGCGACGTCCCCGACGGGAGGCTGCGCCTGCGCGACGGCCGCCTCGACGTGGACTGGACGACCGAGACCAGCGAGGACTACTACGAGCGGCTGCGTGCGATCATGCGCAGGATCGGCGACGTGCTCGGCGCGGAGTACGCCGACAGCCCGCCGTGGTGGCGCAGGCGGGTCATGACCGTGCATCCGCTGGGCGGCGCGCCGATGGGCCGCCATCCGGGCGAGGGGGTCTGCGACGCGTACGGAGAGGTCTTCGGCTTCCCCGGGCTGTACGTCGCGGACGGCGCGGCGCTGCCGGGGCCGGTCGGCGCCAACCCGTCGCTGACGATCGCCGCGCTCGCCGACCGCATGAGCACCCGGATCCTGGAGTCCCGCGCGTCCCTCGCCGCGCCTTCGACGGGAGTCGAGGCCGTGGGGGTCGAGGCCGTGGGGGTCGAGACCGCGGCGTTGTCCGCCGTGCCGCCGATCGAGGTGGGGGCGGAGGCCGTGCCGGTGGGGACGGCGGCGGCGCGGCCAGCGGCGGCGCGGCCGGCGGCGCAGGCCGGCGCAGTGCCTGACTGTGCGGTGCCGGCCGGTGCGGTGCCGGTCGGCGCAGTGGAGGTCGGCGCTGTGGAGGTTCAGGAGACGATGGGAACACCGGAAACGCAGGCCGTCCCGGAGCCGACGGCCGTCTCCGGCGGCCGTCCCTTCGCCGCCGGACGCGCGGACGAGCCGAGCGTGTTCGAGGGCCGGACCTCGCTGTGGTTCGTGGAGGAGATGCGGGGGCTCCTGAAGCCCGGCCCGCCCGGCGGGACGGCCCGCGGGAGTGGAGCCGGAGGATGCCCGTTCGCCTTCCGTCTCACGATCACGATCGACGACATCGACCGCTTCCTCACCGAGCCCGAGCACGAGGCCAGGGCGGAGGGCTGGATCGAGGCCGACCTGTGCGGGGGCAGGCGGCCGATCGCCCGGGGCTCGTTCAACCTGTTCGTTCCCGGGGAGACGGCCGGGCAGCGGCGCATGTGCTACCGCCTGCGCTTCTGGGACGCCGACGGGCGCCCCCGCACGCTGGCCGGGCACAAGGAGATCCTGCCGGGCAGGCCGACCCGCCTGTGGCTGGACACCTCCACCCTGCACGCCCGCCTGCTTGAGGGGCACGTCGAGGAGGACGGGGACGAGGACGCCGCCGTGGTCGCCGCGGGGACGCTGCGCATCATGCCGTCCGACCTCGTGCGGATGCTCACGACCTTCCGTACGGCCGGGCCGGACGGCACGGCGGCCGTGACCCGCTTCTGCCGGTTCTTCCTCGGCGAGCTGTGGGAGGTCTACGGCCCTGCCCAGGGGTCGTAGTCGACCTCCAGCGGTTCCTGGCCGGGGCGGTCGGGTTCGGGGACGTGGCGGAGGTTGACCCTGATCCTCGTCCAGGTCGAGCTGCGCCCGCGCATCGAGTCGACCAGGACGTCGGCCGGCTGCAGGAGGCGGGCCACCCCGGGATGGCGGGCCTTCCATCGTTCGAGCCCGGCCATCGCCTCGTCCCGCGTGGCGGCCCTGGCGATCTCGACGAGCGGCATGACGGACTGACGCCGCCCCCCTCCGGGCGGGGCGGCGGGCCTGTCCGGCCGCGGCCCCTGGGCCTCGGCCAGCTCCAGCAGGGCGTCCAGGGACCCCGCCCGCTCGTCCATCCCGGCCCACGGGTCGCCCGCCCCGGCGTACCGGTCGGGCATCGACGCGAGCGTGAAGTCCTCCGGCCGGCACCCGGGCACCTCGTCCCAGGCCAGCGGGGCCGAGACGAGGCCGGTCGGCCGTACGGAGTAGGCGGAGGCGACGGTGTGGTCGCGGGCGTTCTGGTTGTAGTCCACGAAGACGCCCTGCCGTTCCTCCTTCCACCACCGGCTGGTGGCGACGTCCGGCTCCCGGCGCTCGATTTCCCTGGCCACGGCCTCGGCGGCCCGCCGTACCTCGCGGAAGGTCCAGCGCGGCTCGATGCGGGCGTAGACGTGGAATCCGCGCGAGCCCGACGTCTTGGGCCAGGCGGTCAGGCCGTGCTCCTCCAGCACGTCCCTGGCGACGAGGGCGACCCGGACGATCTGCTCCCAGCCCACGCCGGGCACGGGGTCGAGGTCGATCCGCAGCTCGTCGGGATGGTCGAGGTCATGGGCCCGTACGGGATGGGGGTTGAGGTCGACGCAGCCCAGGTTCACCGTCCACAGCAGGTGGGCGAGGTCGCGGATCACCACCTCGTCCGCCGTGCGGCCGGAGGGGTAGCTCAGCTCGACGACCTCCACCCACTCGGGTCGCTTGGCGGGCGCGCGCTTCTGGAAGAACGCCTCGCGGTCGACGCCGTGCACGAAGCGCTTGAGTATCACCGGCCGGTCGGCCACGCCGCGCACCGCCCCCTCCGCGACCACCCGGTAGTAGGAGATCAGGTCGAGCTTCGTGTGCCCGGTCCGCGGGAAGACCACGCGGTCCGGATTCGTGATCTTCACGATCCTGCCGTCGAGCTCCAGCGTCATGCCGCCACACTACGTCGCCGCTCCGCCCCCATCCGGCAGCACGCGTGGGGCCGGGGGCGCTGACATTCGCGGGCGGACGCTCTAAGATCGCCGCCCATACCCCACATATGGCAGGAAAGGCGGGCGCAGGCCTTGGTCTCCGAAAGATGGTCGGCGTCGGCCGTGGAAGGGCTCATCTCGTTGCCGCTGGAGTCCCTGCTCACCAGGGAATACGAAACCGATCCCGCCCCCGTCCACGAGCGCCTGCGCGCCAGGTATGGCCCGGTGGCCCCGGTCGACGTCCTCGGCGTGCCGGTCTGGTTCGTGCTCGGCTACGACGAGGTGCTGCACATCATGCAGAACGCGCGCGACGTGTGGAGCAAGCGCGTGGACCACTGGCGGGCGTACGCGGAGGGGCGCGTTCCCGCCGACTGGCCGCTGCTCGCCCTCCTGCGGGCCGACAACTCGGGTTTCCACGACGGGGAGAGGCATCGGGGTCTGCGCGGCGCCTGGATCGCGGGCCTGCGGCCGTTCCAGGATCCCGGGAGCGAGCAGGCGCAGCGGCTGGAACGCGCCATGGTGAGGTACTGCGACGACCTCGTGGGCGTGATGGCGGAGGCCGGGCCCACCGGGCGGGCCGATCTCGCCGCCCAGTATGGGCGGCCGTTCCCGCTGCTCGTCGCCAACCACCTGCTCGGCGTCACCATCGAGCGGGGCGAGGACATGGTGGAGGACCAGTGGCGCCTGCTGGACGGCCCCGACTCCGCCGGGGCGTACCAGCGGTTGTGTGCCGCCCTCCTCGAACTGGCGACGGTCAAACGGCAGCGGCGCGGCGACGACCTGCCGTCGTACATGATCGAGGCGAAGCCGGATCTCACCGACGAGGAGCTCGCCCGCGAGTTGATGATGCTGTCCGGCTTCCTGGACTTCACCGGCAGCCTGATCTGCAACGTCATCCTCGAGGTGATCACCAATCCCCGGCTCAGGGAGAGCGTGTCGGTCGGCGCGATCGAGGAGGTGGTCAACCGGGTCGCCCTGGCCAACCCGGCGCTGGCCAACCTGACCTTCCGCTACGCCAGGACGGATGTGAAGCTCGGCCGCTTCACGATCGCGGCCGGCGACCCGGTGATGCTGTCCATCGCGGGCGCGCACGCCGACCCCCGGTTCGCCGGAGCGCTCACCCGCGACAGCGTCCGCAGCACCCGCGCCCACCTCGCGTGGGGGGCGGGCCCGCACAGGTGCCCGAGCCAGCGGCTGGCCACGCAGATGTCCACGATCGCGGTGCGCCGCCTGCTCGACCGGTTCTCGGCGCTGAAGCCGGCGATTCCGGCCGACCAGCTTCCCTGGCGTCCCTCCCCCTTCGTCCGCGCGCTGCGCTCCCTGCCCGTGAACTACGAGCTCAGCGCGAGCTTCGCCGGCACGCCCCGGCCCGCGCCGGAGACCGGCGGCGAGCCGTCACCGCCGGTCGCGCAGGACGGCGGCGACGGGCGCCCGAGGTCCGGTCTCCTGGCGTTCCTGCGCAGGCTGCGCCGCGTGCAGTGAGTCACGGACGGATCTGCCGGACGATCGTGGGGTCGGTGATCTCGGTGTCGGCGGCGAGCAGGAAGGCCTTGGACACGATGACCGACAGCATGCCGCCGTCCTCCTCGAAGGGCAGGAAGACCCGGTCACCCGACCCCCGCGGAACGACGCACAGGTAGGCGTCGTTGGGCTCCATCAGGATGTTGCCCGACCCCAGGTGGATCTTGTACGTGCGTAGCTCACCCCGCACCACCAGAAAACGATCGGTCAGCGCGCACCGATCGGCGATCGCCAGCCGCGGCAGCAACCGGGCGAGCGCGTCACGCCGCACCCGGGCGTTCTCGGACAGGTCCCCGAAGCCGTAGGACTGCCAGTAGTCCCGCAGCCGGTCGACTCCCCGGTCGAGCCACTCCGGATCGGCGCCGATCGACGCGACCGCGACGAACAGGTCCACGTCCCGCATCGCCTCGCTGAACACCAGCGGCGGCACCTCGGCGAGCCGCGCCTCACGCCAGCCGTCCCCGGCCATCCGGTGGAAGCGGACCTCGCCGGTGGTGGCGTATCCGTCCTCGTGCCAGAGGTAGTCGTGGAGGAACGTCGCCCGCCAGCCCCCTCCGCCCAGCACCCGCCTGGCCTCTCCGTCGCCGCCGCCGTCCCACGGCCCCAGATAGGGGGCCTGCCACCCACGCTGCTTGAGCAGGGCGTACAGCTTGTGGTAGCCGACCACGTGCCCGGCGAACCGGTTGGAGTAGGTCGCCGTCGTCTCTTCGGCGGGCGTCGGCAGGTACACCTCGCGGAAGGCCTGCTTGAACGGCTGGCGCAGTTCCTTGTCCTGCACGACCTCGCGCCAGGCCCGCACCTCGTCCGGCGTGGCGCGGGCCGGATGCCACAGCCGCACGGGGACGTCCGGCACGGTCAGCCCGAGCTCGCTGCGCCACACCCCGGGCGACACCTCGAACTCCCAGATCAGCCGGTCCGCGACCGGATGTCCCTCGAGCTGCCGGTAGGGCGGCGCGACCTGGTGGGCGAACCCGGCCTCCAGCGCCCTGACCAGTGTCTTCTGCTGCCGGCGGACCTGCTTGGCCAGCTCGCGCAGCCGCTTGACCTCCTCGGGGTGCTCCCGTTTGACCGCAGCAGGAACCGTCTTGAGCTTCCTGTCCCCGTGCCACCACGACAACTCGACCTCGCCCTCGACCGAGATGACCGCGGTGTGCTCGCCCAGCGTCTGCCGTACGCGCCCGTCCGGCAGCCGGAAGGCGACCTCGACACGGTCGGCCAGCGCGGGTTCGATGCGCTTGAGCACGCGGTCGAGCTGCTTGGGCACGCCCGCGTGCCGGGTCGCGTCCCTGGCGGCGCGCAGGGCCGAGACGGCCTCGGGGGTCGGGTGGTCCTCGGCCGCGCGGGCGATCTCGAACAGCACCCCCTGTGAGGGCAGGGTCCTGGCCTTGGTGGGCGCCACCGCGACACCGCGCACCAGCCGCTCCAGCGGCTCGGGAAGCCAGGGCTCGTCCCGGAGGAGCGCGATCCGTACGGCGCGGCCGATCGTCTGCTTCTCCCCCACGCCGAACGCCTTCTCCGCGCGGTAGGGCACCTCCCCGGCGTGGATGGCGTCGACGCGGGCCGCGGCCGCCTCCACGATGGTGCAGGTGAAGGCGGCGTAGCCAGGAAGGACGCTCAGCCGCTCCCGGGCGTCGGGCAGCGGCGGCGGGGCGTTGCGGGAGCTTTCCCGCGCGAACTCGGCGAACAGCGCCCGCTGCATGGGGTCCCAGCCGAGCAGCAGCTCAACCTCGGCCACGCCCAGCGGCCCGCGCCCGGCGGTGAGCCGCTCGGCCGCCTGGGCGTCCAGCCCGGCGAGCCCGGCGGCCGCCAGCAGCGAGAAGGGCTCATCGAGCCGATCCTCCTGGAGCAGGCGCTCCACCAGAGCGCGGGCAGGATCTGCCAGCCGGTCGAGCGGCGCGCCCGCGGGGCACCGGACCAGCGCGCCCACTGCGACCCGGATGTCCGCCCGTCGGCCGGCCAGGGCGTCGAACAGGTCGGCGCACGCCTCCGGTGTGAACAGCGGCTGACGCTCACTCGCCTCCCTTTCGATCTCCCACCGCGCCAGAACGGCATCGGCAGGCTCCAAGTCGACGCGGTATGCCGTGGGAAGCAGCGCTCCCAGCTCGTACGCGCTGAGCTGCGAGGCGTCGAGCCCCTGTGCGGCACGCGTGGTGACGCCCGCCATCAGGTCCTGCAGGAGCCGCTCCAGCTGGACAAGCCTCGCGGCCCCCGTCATCAGGTCGTGCAGGAACCGCGCCCGCGGGGACAGGGGCGTGCCATGGAGGTTCATGACAGGACCTGCCTGGTGATCGCGGGGCCGGTGATCTCGGTATCCAGCCTCTCGAACTCGTCCTTGTCGGCCTGGCTCAGGTAGCGCCACGCGTCCAACGTCAGCCTCCGACCAGGGGGACGAGCTTGACGAACGACACCACAGGATCGGCGGTCAGGTCGATCTCCGTGTCGAGGTCCTCGATCTGGCAGTCACCGACCAGCAGCAGGAAGCCGTTGCGGGCGAAGGCGGCCTCGGCGGCGTCGGCCTGCTTCTCCCAGTCGAGCGTGCGAGTGGTGCGCATGCGGTGGCCGTTCAGCTCCGCCTCGGCGTCCGTCGGCGTGACCAGACCGCGAAAGTACGGCGCGGGAGAGGCGTTGTGACGGGCCACCTCCTCGCGGACACGCAGACGCACCAGCTCACGGGCCGTGGTCCGGTCGGGCAGGTCCGGAAGGGAGAACTCGGCCAGAGCGCGGCCTGTCGCGGTCTCATCGCGAAACATCACTGACGCCATCGAACGACTCGTTTCCGTGAAGATCAGAAGATGGCGCAATTCATAGCAGTGACAGGCGACAAACAAGCCGCTCCGCGGCGGGCGGGGTCACGCGAACCAGACCATCGCCTGCCCGTGCGACAGGGTCCAGGCGAGCGGCGTCCCGTCCAGCGCGAGCACGTTGTACAGCGCCGCGCCGGGCGGCTCCGGCAGACCAGGGTGCGGCAAACCAGGGCGCGGCAGCACATCGGGGGCCTCGTTCGCGATCCAGTGCCCCGGCAGCCCGCGGACCACCTCGGCGAACGCCACCCGCCGCGGCGCCGGCACCTGATACAGCACCGAGGTGTGGAACACGACCAGCGTGGCGCCTGCCGGGGCCTTCGCGGCCAGTTCCGACAGGTCGTCCGCCAGGTCGCCGCGCACGAGCAGCGGCGGCTCGGCCGCGGCGACGGCCGCCGCAGCCCGCAGCCGGGCCCGCCGCCGCTCGTGCTCCGGCCAGATGAGGGCGTCGAGCCACTCGACGTCGGCGGGATCGGTCACGTCGAGCGGGTTCAGATCCAGACCGGCCCGCCACACCACGTCGGGTACGCGGGCCGGTAGCGCCACCCCGGTCGCGGCGCAGTCCAGGACCGGTTCGCCGGAGCCGACCAGGTGGTCGCCGTAGCGGTAGCCGTACCGGTCGGGAAAGAGGCACAGCCCGGCCGAGGCCCCGACCTCCAGCAGCGCGAGCGGCTGCGGCAGCGCGGCGAGCACCGGCAGCAGCACCGCGCACCGCCCGGCCTCGTTCGTCTGCGTGGCCCGGGTGCGCATCTCCGCTTCGACCGCCGGCCAGTTGCCCACGGTGTAGTCAAGGAACGCGGCGGGGTCCTCGACCGGGCCGCCGAGGAACCGTACGACGGCGAACAGCAGGTTCGGCTGCCGCTTCGCCGGCGGGAGCGCACCGAGCAGCGCGAGCGTCTCGCGGTCGCGGGAGACCGCGAGCGCCAGGCGTTCGTACGCCGGGGACACGCCGTGGGCCTCTCGTGCGGCGAACTCGGCGTAATTCGCGGCGGTCGTCATACCGCCATCGTCGTCGAGTCCTGCCTCTGGCGCGCGCCCGGCGGGGCGTGATCAGGCGGGGCGAGATCAGGCGAGGCCGGCGGCGCGGAGGGCCTCGCCGAAGGTGGCACGGTTGGCCCTCTGGTCGGCGACGGCCCGCGCCAGGGCCTCGGTGTCCGAGGCGCGGAAGGCCGGGACGTCCTGCTCGATCACGATCCAGCCCTCGTAACCCGACCGCCGCAGCTCGGCCAGCACGGCGGGCAGGTCCAGGTCGCCCTGCCCGAGCGGCGGGAAGCCGCCCGCCGCGACCAGGTCCCACAGGTCGCCGCCGCCCGCGCGGATCCGGGCGAGGACGTCTCGGGAGGCGTCCTTGACGTGCACCTGGCGGATGCGCGAGGACCAGTCGCGGATGGCCGCCACCGGGTTGCCCCCGGCCAGCCACAGGTGCCCGGTGTCCAGGCACAGAGAGACGTCCGTCGAGCCGAGCAGCCGCTCGATCTCCTCGGGCGTCTCCACGTCGGTGCCCAGATGGTGGTGGAAGACGGGTTCCAGGCCGCGGTCGCGGCAGCGGGCCGCCGCCTCGCCGATCCGCCCGGCGTACGCGGGCCAGTCGTCGTCGGGCAGGGAGAGCCTCGGGTCGGCCGGCATGCCGGGACGGGCGAACCGCTCGGGCCGGTCCGGGCAGGCGAGCGTCGGTCGCGGCGCGAACCGTGGATCGGCCGCCCCGGCCCCGGCGTCGCCGGCGGCGGTGAACACGTCGAGGGCGGCGTCGAGGGCGGCCAGGTCCTCGCGGAAGCCGTCCGGGTCGTCGTAGCGCAGGTCCACCCAGCCGCCGGCCAGCCCGAGACCGTGCGCCGCGAGCCGCTCGGGAAGGATCGGTGCCGTGCCCAGGTATCCGATCGGCCCGGAGTCGGTGCCGTCGTACCCGGCCTCGCGCATCGTCGCGAGCAACTCCTGCGACCCGAGCGGCGCGCCGTCGGCGCGGTAGACGCCGAAGCTGACGGGCGCGCTCGCCACCCGCACCGCCCAGGAATCCGTGCGTGCCGTCACCCCGTCACCTCCGGGAAGCGCACGAGCCGGCCCTGCTCGCGGGCGGAGTGCGTGGCGCCGGTGGCGCCGCTGACGTGGACGAGGACGCGGGTGCGGTCGCCCCTGAAGACGTCCTGGGAGAACTCGAAGGCCCGGCCCTGCTCGTCGGAGGTCGTGCGGGTGATGGCCAGGACCGGCACGCCGGGCTCCACACCGAGCACCGCCGCCTCCTCCTCTCCCGCCGCCACCGCCTCGATGCGTTCGAGCGCGTCGGCGGGCCGCACGCCGTACCGCTCGGCGAGCAGCCCGCGGTGAAGCCCTGTTCGCGCAGCAGCACCGGCACGCCGACCACGCTCGACAGGTCGCGCTCCACCTTGCCGCCGCTGACGAACGTCCCGCCGCCAGGCGGTCAGCAGCCCGCGCCAGCCCTTGGCGAGGATGGCCCGGTTCAGCCCCGCTTTCTGACGAACGCGGGACCCGGGCCGCTCCATGGTGCCCTTGGCACTGGCCGTCATGTTCTTGACCTTCAGGTCCTCGACCACGACCAGCCCGTGGTCACGGGTCAGCCGATTCGCCGTCCAGGCGAGGAAGTCGGCGCGCCGGTTGCGGATGCGGGCGTTCAGTCTCGCCAGCTTCGCCCGTGCGACCGCGCGCCGCATGGACTCTTTCCGCTGCCGGGCGAGCTGCTGCTGAAGCCGCTTCAGCCGAATCGTCTCCCCGGGCGTGAAGAACTCGCGGTCACACATCCATCCGCCCGAGGTGACCACAGCGACCTTGACGCCTCGGTCCACACCGACAGGCGGCTTGCCGTTCGGCGCGAGCTCCACCAGCCCGTCTTCCACGCAGAACGCGATGTACCAGCGTCTGCCGTCCTTCAGCACTGTGGCGTTGCGGAGCCGACCGCCGAGCGGACGCGTCCACCGGATACGGACCCAGCCAAGTTTGGGTAATCTCACCCGGCCCCACCGGTGTGACACGCGCTCGACAGCCAGGTGTCCAGGGTCGGGGAACGGAACGACGGCGGGCTCTTGCGTTTGGAACGCCAGCGGACCTTGAACGTGCCGCGCGTCTTGCATGCCTTCTCCAGGTCGCGCAGCGTCTGCTGAAGCGTGTGCGACGGGGCTTCGGCCAGCCATGGGAAGTCTTTCTTCGCTTCGGCCAGTTGCCTGGCCTGCTCCACATAGCCGGTGAACGCCCCACGCTGCCTGTAGGCCCGGCGCTGCTCCAACGCGGTGTTCCACACCGCACGGCAGGCGTCGCCGATGAGTTCGGCGAGGGTCTCCTGCTCTGGGGTGAACGCCAGCAGGTAGCGGCGGCCGGTCAGCATTCAACGGCCCTTCTGCTGCTCGACGTACCGCTTCACCATGGCCGGGGGTGCGCCGCCAACCGTGGCCACGAAGTAGGAGTTCGTCCACAACGTCGGGAGCTGGGACTTCAGGTGGGGAAATTCCTCACGCAGCACGCGGGACGAGCGACCCTTGATGGCCTTGACCAGCCGGTGAACACCGTATTGCGGATCGACCTCGACCAGCAGATGAACGTGGTCGGGCATGACCTCCATTCGCACCAGCCATGCCCCTTTCTCGTCCACCACCTCGCGGATGAGTTCCTTCAAGCGTTCTTCGATCCGGCCGCCCAGTATGCGCCGCCGGTACTTCGGGCACCACACGACACGACACGGAATGCGCACCGGAAAATGACGTTGCTGTTCGACCGCAGGGTTGCAGCCACGACACACAGTATGCAGCTTAGAGCTATCTAATATCTGAGCATCGCGGGGAATGGGCTTATCGGTCCCTGCGGCTAAGAACGAATTACAATCCGCTCATCGCATCCTGCGATTCGGGCAGGACCTGGCCGCCGTCCACGACCAGCGAGTGCCCGGTGATGAACGCCGCCTCGTCGGTGGCGAGGAACAGGCAGGCGTTGCCGATGTCCTCGACCGAGCCGAGACGCCGCATCGGGATCGCGGCCTCCATCCCGCGCAGGTAGTCGTCCCCCAGGTCGGCCAGTCCCTCCGTCAGGATGTTGCCCGGCAGGACGGCGTTGACCGTGATGCCCTTCGGCGCCAGCTCGATCGCGGCGGTGCGCATGAACCCGAGCTGCCCCGCCTTACTGGCGCCGTAGTGCGACCAGCCCGGCAGGCCGGTGAAGGGACCGGTGATGGAGGAGGTGAGGATGACCCGCCCGTGGCCGGACGCCTCGAGCGCAGGCAGGCACGCGCGGACGCAGAGCATGGTGCCCTTGAGGTTGACGCCGACGACCTCGTCGATGTCGGCCTCGGTCATCTCGGCGAGCTTCTTGTCGGGGAAGATCCCGGCGTTGGCGCACAGCACGCCGACGTCGCCGTGCCGCTCGGCCGCCGTCTCGGCGATGCGCTCGCAGTCCGCGGCCCTGGACACGTCCGCGACCACGTACGACGCGCCGATCTCGGCGGCGGCGGCCTTCAGCGCCTCCTCGTCGCGGCCCGCGATGAGGACGTTCGCGCCGGCGCGGGCGAAGACCCGCGCGATGCCCTTGCCGATGCCCTTGCTGCCGCCGGTCACGACGACCGACCGCCCGGCCACTGGGGTGAACACATGGACTCCTTAGAGTGATCCGCTGAGATAGCGCTCGGCCAGCTCGCAGCTGCCCTGGGTGTAGCCGGCGCCGAGTTCCCTGGCGACGTCGGCGGCCGAATGGGAGCCGATCCACGCGACGAGGAGGAGGCGGCGGAACATGATGAACGTCCAGATCTCGGCCTCGTCCTCCTTCGGGAGGCCGAGCACGGACCGGTAGCCGCGCACCCACGACTCCGCCATGTGCGGCACCTCGGGCCGGTGCTCGATGAAGCTGACGGCGGCGCCGAGGTCGTAGAGGTACCAGCCGAGGCCGCAGTCGTCGAAGTCGATGACGCTCGTCCCCGTCTGGCCGTCCACGAGGAGGTTGGCCAGGCGCAGGTCGGCGTGGATGAGCCCGTACCGGTCGGGGCCCTTGCCGAACCGCTCCAGCCTGCGGCGCAGCTCGGCCTCAAGCCGGGCGAGCACGGCGTGCGCCTCCCTGTCCACGCCGACGCCGTCCTGCCACCTGCCCCACCGGGCCCGCGGGCCGAAGGCGGCGTCAAGGTCCCAGTGGAAGCGGGTGAAGGACGCCGGCCTCGCCCAGGCGCGGGCGTGGCGGTGCATGCGGGCGGTCAGCGCGCCCAGCCGTTCGAACTCCTCCACCAGCCTGTCCTCGGCCGGCTCCGCGCCGGGAAGGAACTCGAACATCACACAGTGACGGGGCTCGGAGCCCGGATCCCGCATGGTGACGACGCGCGACCCGTCACGGGCGGGCAGCACGCGCGGCGTGACGATCCCGGCCTCGTCGCGGAGCGCGTCGAGCCAGGCGAGCTCGCTGGCGATGGCCTCCAGCGAGTGGTAGCCGAGCCGGTGGACCCGCAGGATCGCCCGGCGCCCGCCGTCGCCGACCGTGAAGGTCGCGTTCTCCGAGACGCTGAGCAGCGTCACGGAGGCGTCGGGGGA
Source organism: Microbispora sp. NBRC 16548 (assembly GCF_030268985.1). Taxonomy (NCBI): domain Bacteria; kingdom Bacillati; phylum Actinomycetota; class Actinomycetes; order Streptosporangiales; family Streptosporangiaceae; genus Microbispora; species Microbispora sp. NBRC 16548. The sequence goes on along the minus strand of NZ_BSSF01000001.1, from coordinate 898,356 downwards.
AACGTCGTAGTGCCGAAGGGCGCGGCGGGCGACCCCCTCGATGCGGGCGAGGACGTCGCCGCCGCCGGACAGGTCGTGGACCTGCATGCGTTCTCCTAAATGATCCTATGGAAGTGTCCGTCAGATCTTCCCCCGCGCCCCCGGATTCCTAGTGGTCGCGGCCCTCCACGGACTCGAGGACCCGGATCGATGGCGTCCCTGGCCGTACGAACCGAGGAGGAGCGGCCGCTGATGTAGAGCCGCCCGGCGGGCCCGATCATCTGCACGTCCACGAGCGTGATGTCCGGCGCCGCCGCCTCGGCCTCGTTGGCCGCCACGGTCGCGAACAGCGCCGGGGTCATCTCGCAGACCAGCAGCGTCTCCCCCGGCAGGACCATCGAGGCCTGCCGGTTGCGGTTGATGAGCACCGCGTGCTGGTCCGTGATGTCCTCGATGACGTCGGTGTAGAGGATCCGGGGCCGCAACTGGTCGCCCGCCGGGGCGCCGATGCCGTCGAGGATCGGCTGCCCGGCCCGCCGTACGTCGCCCAGTGAGGAGCCGTGCACCTCGAGCACGCCGAACTGGCGCTCGACGAACAGGATGCCCGGCTCGACGGACGGCACGGCGCGCAGGGCGAGGTCGATGACCCGCTCGATCGCGAGGCCGGGGGCGACCTCCACGATCAGCACGTGCTGCCCCTCGTACGGCGGGTAGCCCCGGGCCCGGGTGGGCGCGGCCATAGCCGCGGTGAACTGCCGCCGCAGATTCTCCACCAGCAGGTAGACCCGCAGCTCGGCCGTACGCCGCTCCGCGGGAGCCGCCTTGGCGGCGGGACGCGCGCGGGAACGGCAGGGGCGGCGCTACTCACCGGTCGAGAGGTCGAACGCGCGGGCGAGGTCGGCGTGCGGGCGCGCCAGGGGCTCCCGCCCTGCTCGCCCGGCCGCGTCAGGCGAGCAGGGCGACGGCGCGGTGCCCATGCGGCGAGCGGCGAGCGAGGCGTCGGCCGAGCCGGGCGCACTCACCATCCGTCGCGGGCGTCCCCGGTCACCGCTACGCCGTCGCTTACGGGCGGGCGACCGGCGGTTACGCATAGGAGTAGAGCCGCGTGCGCGGAGCCCCGCCCCGGCCGGAGCGAAAAACCGTTTTCCGGCTCGGGGCGGTTTCCGTACACTCGCCACTGATCACGCGCGCCGCCACGGCGCCGCGCGCCTTGACCACGAGAGGGGAGTTGACCGTGCGCCAGCGCATCGCGGTCGTCGTCCTCCGGTCACGGTACGAGGTGATCCTGGTGTCTACGTCGCTTCCCGGTGCCAGCCGCGCGGCCGGCACCGGACGTTCCTGACGAACTCCGCACCCCTGGCCGTGTGGCCGCTCTGTGCCGCTCTGTGCTGCGCTGTGCCGCTCTGTGCTGCACTGCCGCACTGTGCTGCTCTGTGCCACACATAGGCCCGCGCGCCGGTTCCACGTGGCCCGCTCCGCAGGTCGTCCGCCGTCTCCCCGGCGGTCCTGCCATCGCGTCGCCCTGGGGGTCGCCGCCCGGCCCGAATCCGGCCGGTGCTTCTCGTCAGGCCAATCGCGCCCGCCACCGCAGGAACACTTCCCGAAGGGCATGGCCATGCGCGCCGACCTGAACCGCACTCACCTCGTCCCGCTGACCGGCATCCGCAACCTGGGCATCCTCGCCCACGTCGACGCGGGCAAGACCACCGTCACCGAACGGATCCTCTACCTCGCCGGCGCCGTCCACCGGCGCGGCGAGGTGCACGAGGGGACCACCGTCACCGATTTCGACCCCCTGGAGCGCGACCGCGGGATCACCATCTTCGCCGCGGCCGTGAGCTGCCTGTGGGACGGCCACCGGATCAACCTGATCGACACCCCGGGGCACGTGGACTTCTCCGACGAGGTGGAGCGGTCGCTGCGGGTGCTCGACGGCGCGGTCGCGGTGTTCGACGCCGTCGCCGGCGTGGAGCCGCAGAGCGAGTCGGTGTGGCGGCAGGCCGACCGGTACGGCGTGCCGCGCATCGCGTTCGTCAACAAGATGGACCGTGCCGGGGCCGACCTCGACACGGCGGTCGAGTCGATCCGCGAGCGGCTGCGGGTCACCCCGCTGGTCGTCCAGTCGCCCATCGGGCGGGAGGACGGGTTCACCGGCGTGGTGGACCTGCTGCGGATGCGGTCGCTGGTGTGGGACGCCGGCCGTGACACGGTCACGGAGGGCCCGGTGCCGGAAGCCCTCGGGGACGAGGCCCGCCGACGCCGCCGCCTGCTGGAGGAGACGGTGGCCGAGCTCCATCCGGCGGCGCTTGAGGAGTTCTGCGCCCGGCCGGAGATCTCGACGCCGACCCTGACCGCCGCCCTGCGCGACCTGACCCTGCGTGGCGAGGCGGTGGTGGTGCTGTGCGGGTCGGCGTACCGCAACCGGGGTGTCGAGCCGCTGCTTGACGCCGTCGTCGCCTACCTGCCCGCACCGTCCGACGTGCCGCCCGTACGCGCCGCGTGGGACGGGCCCGAGCAGGAGCGGCCCGAGCAGGAGCGGCCCGAGCAGGAGCGGCCCGCCGACCCGGCGGCGCCGTTCGCCGCGCTGGTCTTCAAGGTGCAGGCCGCTCCCACCGGACGGCTGACCTACCTGCGGGTGTACTCGGGGACGATCAGGAGAGGAGACGTCGTGCTGGACGCGGGCGCCCGGCGCACCGAGCGGATCGGGCGCATCCTCCGGGTGCAGGCCGACCGGCACACCGAGACGGACCGGGCCACGGCCGGGGACATCGTCGCGGTGGCCGGGGTCAAGGCGGCCCGCGCCGGAGCGACCCTCTGCGCTCCCGAAGCGCCGTTGATCCTCGAGCCGCCGGTCACGGCCTCGCCGGTGGTCTTCGTGGCCGTCGAGCCGCGCGGGAGCGGCGACGCCGACCGTATCGCGACCGCGCTGGCCCGGATGGCCGACGAGGACCCCTCGCTGTCGGTCCGCACCGACCCCGAGACGGGCCAGATGGTGCTGTCGGGGATGGGCGAGTTGCACCTGGAGGTCGCGGTGGAGAAGCTGCGCCGCACCCACGGGCTCGACGTCGCCGTCGGACGGCCCCGCGTCGCCTACCGGGAGACGGTCGTCCGCGGGGTGTCCGGCCTGCTGTACCGGCACGTCAAGCAGGACGGCGGCGCCGGGCAGTTCGCCCACGTCGTGCTCGACGTGGAGCCGCTTGAGCACGACGCCGGCTTCGTGTTCCGGTCCACGGTCACCGGCGGCCGGGTGCCACGCGAATACGTCGGGGCGGTGGAGGCCGGCTGCCGGGACGCCCTCGCCGAGGGCCCGCTTGGAGGTCATCCCGTGACCGGCCTGCGGGTCACGCTGACCGACGGTGCGACCCACCCGAAGGACTCCTCGGAGATGGCGTTCCGCACGGCCGGGCGGCTCGCGCTGCGGGAGGCGCTGCGTGCCGGTGTGATGGCCCTGCTGGAACCGCTGGCCGAGGTCACGGTCACCGTGCCCGACGACGCCGTCGGCGGGGTGCTGGGCGACCTCGCGGCCAGACGCGGCCGGGTCACCGGTTCGGCGGCGCGGGCGGGCACGGTCGTGGTCACCGCGGCCGTGCCGCTGGCCGAGCTGTTCGGGTACGCGACCCGGCTCCGCGGCCGGACCCAGGGCAGGGGCGCCTTCACCAGCCGCCCCGCGGGCTATGCCCAGGTGACCGGTACGGCCACGGGCCTGACACGGTAGGCGCCTCGTCGCGGTCCCGCCCGCGCCTCAGCGCGGGCGGGACCGTTCCCGTCCCCCGCCGACGAGGTCCGGGACCGGGTTGACGCCCTTTTGGCTAACCGCTATCTATTGAGGGGTCGCAGAGGAGGGTGGCCCGTGCAGGACGTGGTGCTGGCGCTGCTGTCCAAGGAGCCGTCGCACGGGTACGACCTGCGCCAGCGGTTGGTGACCGCGCTCGGACCGCTGGGCGAGACGCTGAACGCGGGGCAGATCTATGTGACGCTCACCCGGCTCGAGAAGGCGGGCCTGGTCGTCCAGGAGCGTGAGGACGCGCCGGTGCGCGGCCCGCGGCGCAAGGTGTACGCGCTGACCGCGGCCGGGCAGGAGCGGGTGGCCGCATGGATGGCCGAGAGCGCCGGGCCCAGAGCGGACGTGGCGGAGTTCCATCTGAAGCTGGTGGCCGCCGCGGAGTCGGGTCTGGCCGACCCCCTCGCGCTCGTGGACGCGCGGCGGCGGGAGCTGATGCGCAGCCTCGCCGAGGCCCAGCGCGCCGCCCTTGCTCACGACACGGACTCGGAGGCCGGACTGCTTCTGGAGGGCATCGCGCTCCGGCTGCAGGCCGATCTGCGCTGGTTGGAGGCGTGCGAGCGGGCCTGGTCCGCCCGCGCCCCACGCGGGGAAAGCGAAGGAAACGGATGAAGAGAGTCGTGCCGCGGGTCATGGGCCGGTCGTTGCACAGTGACCCGGACGAAAGCCCGGGCTGGGGACCGGCCGGCCACCGGCCCGCCGAGGCGGCCGGGCCGGCGCTGCGGGCGGTCGGCCTGACGCGCTTGTACGGGGAGGACGAGAGCCTGGTGTGGGCCGTCGACGGGGTCGACCTCGAAGTTCCCGCCGGGCAGACGCTCGCCGTGACCGGGCCCAGCGGCTGCGGCAAGTCCACGCTGCTCCAGCTCCTCGGCGGGCTCGACCGGCCCAGCGAGGGCGAGGTATGGCTCGGCGGCCGGCGCATCGACCACCTCGGCGAACGGGCGCTGGCCAGACTGCGGCGCCGCGCCGTGGGGTTCGTCTTCCAGGCCTACCAACTGATGCACGAACTGAGCGCGGCGCAGAACGTCGAGCTGCCCGCGCTGCTCGCCGGCGCCTCACCGCGGGCCGCCCGCCACCGTGCCGCGGAACTTCTCCACCAGGTCGGGCTCGCCGGCCGCGCCCGGCATCTGCCCTCCGAGCTCTCCGGCGGGCAGCGGCAGCGGGTCGCCATCGCCCGCGCCTTGGCCAACGATCCGGTGGTCGTCCTCGCCGACGAGCCCACCGGCAACCTCGACAGCGCCGCGACCCACGACATCCTCCGGCTCTTCGACGAGCTACGCGCCGCCGGCCAGACCCTGGTCATGGTCACCCATGACGAGCGCGTCGCCGCCACGGCGGACCGCGTCGTCTCCATGCGCGACGGGACGTTGGCGGACGACACCCGCCTGGACGGCAACGGCCGCGGCACGAGGCACGGCCACGGCGGCGGCACAGGGTTCGGCGGCACAGGGCTCGGCGCGCTGCTGCGCTGGGAGGACTGACCGTGGGACACCTGCTGCTGACCTGGCGTCTGATCCGGCACGACGTGCGCCGCCGCCCCGCCGAGGCCCTCGTGTTCCTGATCGCCGTCACCCTCGCCATCGCCTCCCTGACGCTCGGACTGACGGCCCGCAACGCCCTGGCCACGGCGTACCTGAAGACCCGCGCGGCCACCGCCGGTCCCGACATCACCGCCATCACGACGGACACGAACCCGTCCGGCCTGGCCGGACGTCTCGCGGACACGCCCGGCGTGGCCGCGCAGGCCGACCCGATCTTCGCGTTCGACACCACCATCCGGGCACACGGCCGGGCCGCGCACTCCTCGGTCGAGGGACGTGACAGCGCACCGTCCGCCGTGGACCGGCCGCTGGTGACCTCCGGGACCTGGGTGCGTCCCGGCGGCGCCGTGGTCGAGCGCGGCTTCGCGCAGGCACTCGGCGTGCGCGTCGGCGACCGCGTCACCATCGTCAAGCGCAGCTATCCGATCGTCGGGATCGCGATCAGCGCGGCCACCCCGGTGTACCCGTGGAGCGACTGGGCCCAGGGGCCCGGGCCGTCCGACTACGGCGGCAGGATCTGGCTCACCACGGCCGACGCCCACGCAGCGGCGGGGCACACCCCCGGTGTCCACCTGATCCACCTGAAGCTGACCGACCCTGCGGATCCCCACCGGTGGAGCGCCACCGTGTTCACCGACGACCGCAGGGGCGACTCCTGGGTGAACACCCACAACTGGCAGACCGTCCTCGAAACGGACGCCGTCATGATCAGGAACATGCAACCCGCCCTGGTCGTCGGCGGCTGGCTGCTCGCCGCGGCCGCGCTCGTCACCCTCGCCGCGCTCGCCACCGCGCGCGCCGCCCGCGACAACCGGCGTGCCGCACTGCTCAAGGCCGTCGGCGCCGGCCCGGGCACCGTCACCGCCGTACTGCTGGCGCCGCACCTGCTGCTGACCTTCCTGTCCACCGCGCTCGGACTGACCGCGGGGACGCTGGCCGCGCCCCACCTGATCGATCCCAGCGCCGGGCTGCTCGACACCGCCGGCCCTCCGGACTCCGTCACCGTCTTCGCCGCGGTCTTCCTCGCCGTCGTGGTCGCCGTGACCGGTGCGCTCGGTCCCGCCGTACGCGCCGCCCGGGGCAGCACCGTCCAGACCCTGGCCGACCCGGCGCACACGCTCACGCGCCGCCCGCGCCTGAACGCCGTGACGGCCTACCTGCCCACCGCGCTGCTGCTCGGCGTCCGGCTGCTCGCCCGCCGGCCCGGCCGCGCCGTCCTGGCCTCCGCCGGCACGGCCGCCACCACCGTCATGGTCACCGCGCTGCTCACCTTCCACGCCGAACTCGACGCGACCCCCGCCGTCAGGCGGTTCGGCCCCCTCGAAGTGCGGACCGACCAGACCGGCCAGGTGCTGCTCGCCGTCACCTTCGCGCTGGTGGCGCTGTCCACGCTCAACACCGTGCTGCTCAGCTGGGGCACCGCCGTGCAGGCCCGGCGCGCCCTGACCATCACCCGTACCCTCGGCGCCACTCCCGGCCAGATCGTCGCCGCGCACTGCGTCACGCAGCTCCTGCCCGCGGTGCCCGGAGTGGCGGCGGGCATTCCGGTCGGGCTCGGCCTGTACTGGTTCTTCGCCACACCGATCACGCCCCCGGGACCGTGGTTGCTCACCGCCGCGCTCGCCATCCTGCTGGCCGTCGCGGCGCTGACCGCGCTCCCGGCGTGGGTCCACACCCGCGAGCCCGCGGGGCGCGTCCTCAACGCGGAAGCCGCGTGACGCCCCTCCGGTGACGCGAGCACTGCGGACGAATCCGGTAGCCTTTGATCGTACCGATCGGTTCGATCTCTGTGAGGACGGATGACCCCCGAGATTCCCACGGCCAACGCCGCCGTGACGTTCGACAGCGACGGCGAGACCCTGCTGGGCGTCCTTCACCTGCCGGCCGGGCCGGGACCGCATCCGATCGTCGTGCTGCTGCACGGCTTCCCCGGGCACGAGCGCAACTTCGACCTGGCCCAGCATCTGCGCCGCGCGGGGTACGCCGCCCTCGTCTTCCACTACCGCGGCTCCTGGGGCGTCGGCGGCTCCTGGTCGTGGGCCGGCGCGCTGGAGGACGCCGCCCGCGTCACGGCGGCCGTACGTGAGCCGGGTTTCGCCGCCGCGCACCGCCTCGACCCGGACCGGCTGGCGCTGACGGGGCACAGCTTCGGCGGCTTCGCCGCGCTGACGACCGCGGCGGCCGACCCGGGCGTCAGCGCGGTCGCGTCGGTGTCGGCGTTCGACTTCGGCTCTGTCGCGGTCGCCTGCCGGGAGGACGCGGCGCTGCGAGCGGCGTACGTCGAGGGGTTCGGCGACGACCTGCTTCCCCTGAGGGGGACCAGCGGCGCGGCGCTCGTGGACGAGATGATCGAGGCGGGCGAGGCGTGGAGCCTGTCGGCGCTCGCCCCGAAGCTCGCCGACCGGCCGGTCCTGCTCGTCGGCACGGCCGGGCGCGACACCGTCACCCCCGCCGCCGAACACCACGATCCCGTGGTGGCCGCCTACACCGCACATCCGGTGCCGCTCCTGGAGCACCGCGTGCTCGTCACCGACCACGCCCTTTCCGATCAGCGCCTCGAACTCGCCGAGACCGTCCGCGGCTTCCTCGACCGGCGCCTCGGCCGCTGAACGTCAGCACAAGACGATCGCCGCGCCCGTCCGTGCCGCCGCCTACTGCTCCCGCAGGCCCCACGGGGTGCCGTACGCGGTGAGCAGGTCGAGGAACGGCCGGGGCGGCAGGGCTTCCGGGCCCAGGACGCCGGTGCCGGACCAGACGCCGGCGGCCATCAGTTCGAGGGCCACGACCGGGTTGACCGCGGTCTGCCACACCACCGCCTGGGAGCCGTACTCGCACATGGACCACTGGTTGTCGACCACGTGGTAGAGGTAGACCTCACGCGGACTGCCGTCCTTGGTGCCCTTGACCCAGGTGCCGGCGCACGTCTTGCCGTGCATGCGATCCCCGAGGGTCGCCGGGTCGGGCAGGCACGCCGCGACCACGTCGCGCGGGGAGACCTTGACGGCGGTGCCGCCCCCGGCGACGACCCCGACGGGCTCGGTGCGGTCCAGCCCCAGCAGATGCAGGGTCCGCAGCGTGTCGATGAACTCCGCGCCCAGCCCGTACTTGAAGGTCACCCGCTCGGCGTCGATCCAGCGGGGCACGAGCAGGACCTCCTCGTGCTCGACGTTGACGCACTCGACCGGGCCGATGCCCTCGGGGAAGTCGAACACCTCCGGCTCGCTGAAGGGCGGGGTGGTGAACCAGCCCCGGCCGGCCTCGTAGACGACCGGCGGGTTGAGGCACTCCTCGATGGTGGTCCAGATGCTGAAAGAGGGCGCGAAGTCGTATCCCTCGACGGTGAGGTCGGCGCCGTCGCGGATGCCGATCTCCTCGATGTGGTCGAACAGTTCGTCGGCGGCGTATCGGGCGAAGACGTCCGACAGCCCCGGCTCCACCCCGATGCCGACCAGCGCGAGCCTGCCCGCCTTCTCCCACTCGGCGGCCATCTCGAACTGGGCGTCCCCCAGCTTGACCCCGCACGCCTCGTGCGGGCGCTCCGGATGCGGCCGCGACAGCGACATCGCCATGTCCAGGTAGTGCGCACCGGCCGACAGCGCCGCCCGGAACAGCGGCATCACGAACCGCGGGTCGGTGGCGTTGAGCAGGACGTCGCAACGGTGCTCGGCCAGCAGCGCCACCACCGCGGCCTCGTCGCTCGCGTCCACCCGCCGGGCGCTGAAGCGGGAGCCCGCCTCCCCCAGCGCGCCGACGGCCGCCTCGGCGCGGGACAGGTCGTAATCGGCGACGACCATGTGCTCGAAGAAGGATCGGCGGGCCGCGATCCGGGTGATCGCGCTGCCCACCCCACCTGCGCCGACGAGCAGAATACGCATGACAAAACTCCCTTTTCGGGACAAAGACACCTTTGGTGCACACGATCCAACGTCACCACCGCACGAAACGTCAATGGCGTTGGCATAAGCTGGCCGCCGGAGAGGAGAGCACAATGCCCAAGCCGGTGGTTTCCGAGTCGGCGCGCCGGCGGCGGCGCCCGACGAAGAACGGAGTCGTTCTCTCTGAGGACCTGATCGTGCGGACCGCGCTGCGCATGCTGCGTGAGCACGGTTCCGCCGGACTGTCCGTACGGCGGCTCGGCATCGCACTCGGAGCCGACCCCAGCACGCTCTACCGCTACTTCGCCGGCATCGACGATCTGACCCTGGCGATCGGCGACATGCTCATCGGCCGGGCCATGGACGGCTGGCACGGCACCGGCGACTGGCGCGCCGACCTTCGCGAGCTGGGCCTGCGCATCCACGCCGCCTACCTCGAACACCCCCAGGCGGCGGTGCTGACGGCCAGCCGCATCAGCGGCAAGTCCCACGAGATCGCGGCCGACGAGGCGATACTCGGGCTGCTGCGCGGCGCCGGTTTCCCCGACCGTGCGGCGGTCCGCGTCTATCACGCCTTCATCGACATGACGCTGGCCTTCGCCGCGCTGGACGCGGCGTCCCTCGCGCTGCCGGAGCAGGCGCGCAGGGCGGACGAGGAGATGTGGCAGGCGACCTACGCCCGCCTGTCCCCCGCCACCCACCCCAACATCGCGGCGGTCGCGCCTCTACTGGTGGCCGACATGAACGACAGCGCCTACCCCGCCGCCCTGGACATGCTGCTCGCCAGCACTGCACGGGACTCCGGCCACAGAAGGCGTGCCGATGAGGGGCATCGGAGGTAAGGCGGGTGCGCGCCGCGAGACCCAGCCACGCCCGGTTCGGTGATGAGCGACGCCGAGGGTCGCGGGGCGTCCGCCCGAAACGGAGCAGCGGCGGCGGCGTACGCTGCTGTGTCGTGCAGGAGACGCGCCTCGACACTGCTCGGATCCGGGCGGCTCGCCGGATGATCGACCCGATTTTTCTCGACACTCCGCTGTATCGGTGCGAGGCGCTGGAGCCCGACCTCGGGTGCACGGTGAGCATCAAGCTCGAAACGGCGAACCCGGTCCGCAGCTTCAAGGCCCGCGGCACCGAGGTGGTCGCGAGCATGCTCGCCGGCAACGGCTCGCGAGCCGTGGTGTGCGCCAGCGCGGGCAACCTCGGCCAAGCCCTCGCCTGGTCCGGTCGCGGCCGCGGACTCGACGTCACCGTCGTGGCGTCCCGCTTCGCGCCTGCGGCCAAGCTTGATCGCATCCGGGCGCTGCACGCCAGGTTGGAGCTGGTGGACGGCGACTTCGACATGGCCCGCGAGCGGGCGGCGGCCGTCGCGCGGCACGACGGCATCCGGCTGGTCGAAGACAGCCTGGACATCGAGACCTGCGAGGGCGCGGCGACCATCGGCCTGGAGCTGGTGGACAGCGTGCCGTCGTTCGACGCCGTCCTGATCGCCCTCGGCGGCGGGGCGCTGGCCACCGGCGTGGGTCATGTGGTGAAGGCCTGCGCGCCCGACGTCGAGGTGATCTGCGTCCAGCCGGTGGGCGCACCGGCGATGACGCACTCCTGGCGCCAACGGCGCGTCGTCACCACCGACTCGACCGACACCATCGCTGACGGCGTCGCCGGCCGACGCCCCATCCCGGCCGTCCTGGACGACCTCCTCCTGGTCGCCGACGACGCCGTCCTGGTCCAGGAGGCATCGATCACGGCCGGTATGCGGCTGCTCCTCCACCACGCCGGCCTCGTCGTCGAACCGTCGGCCGCGCTCGGCATCGCGGCGATCCTCGAAGACCGCGACCGCTTCGCCGGACGGCACGTGGTCACCATCGTGTGCGGCAGCAACGTCGACATGGACGCCTACCACCACTGGGTCGGCGCGGCTCCCATTCACAGGTCGTGACCATTGCGCTCGCAGATCGTCCCTTGTCAGGCGACGGAATGGGTCGCCGCCCGGTCACCCGTTCGTACGGCCGGGGCCGAAGGGGTGGTCGCCGCGGAGGGTGATGCGGTGCATCACGCGGTGCGCGTCGCCGTAGTCGCGGTTGGCGTAGTGGGCGGTGCTCCGGTTGTCCCACATGGCGACGTCGCCGGTCCTCCAGCGGTGGCGCACGATGTGCTCGGGCTTGGTGAGGTGGGCGTAGAGCAGGTCCAGGACGGCCCGGCTCTCGGCCTCGGACACGCCCACGATGTGGGAGGTGAACCCGGGGTTGACGAAGATCCCCTTGCGGCCGGTCTCGGGATGGACGCGGACCACGGGGTGCTCCACCGGCTCCAGCCGGGTGACGATCTCGCCGTCCCAGACGTTGCCCCTGCCGCCGCGGCGCTGGGCCAGGTAGTAACCGAACTCGCGGTTGCCGTCGTGGACCGCGGTGAGCTGGTCGGCCAGCTCCTTCACGGGGGCGGACAGGGAGTCGTAGGCCAGCTGGCTGTCGGCCCAGCTCGTGTCGCCGCCGGTGGGCGGGAGGATCACCGCCCGCAGGATGGAGCCGAGCGGCGGGCGGGGCATGAACGTGACGTCGGTGTGCCAGACGTCGGCGAAGCCGTTGTCGGCGCTGTCGAGGGCATAGATCTCGGGATGCGCCTCGTCGACGCCCCCGACGACAGGGTGGGAGGCGGTCAGCTCGCCGAGACGGCGGCCGAGCGTCACCTGCCCGTCGTCGTCCAGGCTCTGCTCGCGGAAGAACAGCACCTTCCGGTCGACCAGGGCGGCACGCACCGCGGCCAGTTCCTCGTCGGTGGCGGTCGCCAGGTCAAGTCCCTCGACCTCGGCGCCGAAGTGGGGCCCGAGGGGCCGCAGGTCCAGCTTCACGGCGGTCGGTGTGGTCATCTCACTCTCCTCACGGTTGGTGCTGCGGTGCTTCACGCGGCGGCGGCGCGTACGGCGTGGCCGACCTCGGCGCGGAGCGCGGCGTACGCGGGAAGTGCGCGCAGTTCGTCCGGCTCCACTCCGGTGCGCGGGAGGTCGACGTCCAGGTCGAGCGCGATCCGGCCCGGCCGCCGGGTGAGCACGACGACGCGGCTGCCGAGGAACACGGCCTCCTCGACGCTGTGGGTGACGAACACCGAGGTGCGGCCGGTCTGCGCGCTCACCCGGCGCAGGTCCTCCTGCAGGCGCTCGCGGGTGAGCGCGTCCAGGGCGGCGAACGGCTCGTCGAGCAGCAGCAGCGGGTCGTCGCCGGCGAGCGCCCTGGCGATCGCCACGCGCTGCTGCTGTCCTCCCGAGATCTGCCAGATCCTGCGGTCCGCCACCTCGTGGAGGCCCACCCGTTCCAGCAGTTCGGGCACCCGGCGGGCACGTTCCGCACGGGGCACGCCGGCGTAGCGCAGGGCCAGCTCGACGTTGCCGCCAACGGTCTTCCACGGGAACAGGCGCGGCTGCTGGAAGACGATCCCGGCGCCCCTGCCCGGGACGGGCTCGGCGCCGCCGGTCCGTACGGTGCCGGAGGTGGGCCTCTCGAAGCCCGCGACGAGGCGCAGCAGCGTGCTCTTGCCACATCCGGACGCCCCGACGAGCACGAGGAAGGCACCGGGAGGGACGGTCAGGGAGATCGGCCCGAGGGCGGCGACCGGGCCACCCGCGCCGCCGTAGACGTGTCCGACCTCGTGCAGGTGGACGGCGGCGACGTCCTCGTCCGCCGTGGCCGGGGCGGCGGCCGGGTCAGGACGTGAGGACACCGGGGAGCCCCTTGGTGTAGATCGCCCGCTCCACCGTGGCGAGGTCGGGCACCGTGTCGATCTTCTGCTGGTCCTTGAGGAACTGGGCCGCGCTCACCAGGTTCTGCGCCAGGCCGCCGGCCTTGTCCGGCGTGCCGAGCCACTCGGGCGAGGCCAGGTCGGCCGGCTTGAGGAAGACGCCCTGGCTGAGCTGCGCCTTGGCCTCGTCCTTGCCGATATTGAGCTCCGCGCCCACCGCCTGGGCCGCGGCGTCGGGATCGTCCGCGATCAGGTCGAGCGCCCTGGCCTCGGCCTTGCGCCAGGCGTCGACCGCGTCGGGGTGCGCCTGGACGAACGCGGTGGACACCACGCCCAGGTCGAGGGTGGGCTTGCCCGCGGTCGCCAGTTCGCGGCTGCTGATGAGCGTCTTGCCGGTCTTCTTGATCTCGTCAAGCGTGGGCAGCCAGACGTACGCGGCGTCGATGTCGCCGCGGGTCCAGGACGCCAGGATGTCCTGCGGCTCCAGGTCGACGAGGTTCACCGCGGACTCCGGCACTCCCGCCTGGTCCAGGGCGGCGAGCAGGCTGTAGTGGGACGTCGAGGCGAACGGCGTCGCCACCTTCTTACCGCGCAGATCCGCCACGGAGGAGATGCCGGTGCCGTCGCGGGCGACCAGGGCCTCGTTGTCGCCGGCCACGTCGAGCACGAACGCCACCTGGTAGGGGATGTTGAGCGGCGCGGACAGCCCGCGCGCGACCGGGCTCGAGCCGATGGCCGCGATGTCCACGCTCTTGGCCACGAAGGCGGTGTTGATGCTGGCGCCGGAGTCGAACTTGGTCCACTTGATCGTGTAGCCGGGCAGCGCCTGCTCCAGCCACCCCTTGTTCTTCACGATCAGGTCCCCGCTGGGGAACGCCTGGTAGGCGACGCGGATGGTGCGGTCCGCCGTCCCGCCGTCTCCGCCTCCGCCGGAGGCGGTGCCGTTGCCGCACGCGGCCAGGACGGCGGCCGTCGCGGCGGCCAGGGCGACGGAAAGCAGGCGTGTGAGGCGTGGTCGTGACATGGCGGAGAGTTCCTTTTGCAGTGGGAGGGGGATTGACGAGGCTTGGCAGGGGCTCAGACGCGGCTGCGCCAGGGGATGAGCCGGGTCTCCGCGGCGCGCAGCAGGCCGTCGATCAGCAGTCCTGACAGGCCGATGGCGAGCAGCCCGAGCACCACGACGTCGGTCTGCAGATAGCGCTGGGCGTCCCGCACCATCCCCCCGATGCCGGGCACGCCGTTGACGGTCTCCGCCGCGACGACCGAGGAGTACGCGACCCCGACGGCCAGCCGGACACCGGTGAAGATCTCCGGCAGCGCGGCGGGCAGCACGACATCCTTGATCGCGTCCCACCGTGAGGCGCCCAGTGCCCGGGCCGCCTCCACCAGCCCGGTCGGCGCGCCATGGACGGCGGCGGCGGTGGCCACGGCGACCGGCGGGAGCGCGGCGATGGCGAGCAGCCACAGCTTGGGCGTCTCGTCGATGCCGAACCAGATGATGAGCAGGCTGAAGTACGCCAGCGGAGGCAGGGCCCGTACGAACGTCACGACCGGCTCGGCCACGAGGCGGATCCACGGCATGGCGCCCAGGACGACGCCGAGGACGAGCCCCGCCGCCACGCCGAGCGCCGAGCCGATGAGGATGCGGCGCAGGCTGATTCCCAGGTGCTCGACGAGCAGGTGGCCGCCGTAGCCGCGGACGCCGTCGTGTGTGGTGGACAGCAGGACGAGCTGGTCCCACACGGCCCGGGGCGCGGGCACGAACGACGGGTTGCCCGCCGCTGCCGCCGCCAGCTGCCACAGCGCGAGCAGGGCGAGCAGCGACAGCACCCGCACGCCGATCCGACGGGCCCTGCGCCCCCGCCGGGCCGGCGCCGAAGCGGCAGGCGTTCCTCCGGCGGGCGGCGGACCGGCGGACGCGGGCACCTCGTCCGGCGTCAGGAGGCGGGGGGCGGCGGAGACGGATCTGGAGGGGGATGACGTCACAGTGGTCGCTCCGGGAGGAGGGCGCGGGGCCGCGCCGCTCGATCGCGGGCACGGCACGGCAACGGAAGGAGGACGGCCGGCGAAGGTGACCGGCCGGGAGGCCGAGGTTCAGGAGCGACAGGCCGAGCCGTTCAGACGGCACAGGTCGACGTGCCGACGTCTGACCAACCACGATGCCGTAAACATAGGTATTTCCTACCAAATTTGTGGGGTGATGGCAATCGGACATCGGACGGAGAGCCATGCCGTCGGCGCCCCCCAACCCAACCGGATGTCTTACTGACATTTAACGTCTATATTGTCATAGCACGCCCACGCCGGCGGTCGCGGTCAGCGCGGCCGCGATCAGGTACACCCCCCAGCCGAGCGCCTCCTGGACCCGCCGCGCCAGGTCGTATCCCCTGGCAGGACCTTCCGCGTGGAGGCACTCGTCGCGCGCGGCTACACGGTCTACGCCGCCGCGCGCGCAAAG
Organism: Microbispora sp. NBRC 16548; assembly: GCF_030268985.1. Taxonomy (NCBI): domain Bacteria; kingdom Bacillati; phylum Actinomycetota; class Actinomycetes; order Streptosporangiales; family Streptosporangiaceae; genus Microbispora; species Microbispora sp. NBRC 16548. Next base: position 882,993 of record NZ_BSSF01000001.1, on the reverse strand, counting down.
CGCTGGCGGCGACCGACCCGAACCGTTCGGTGACCCGGGCGTTCGGGCTGCGGGGCGTCCGCGCGGGCGGCGGCGCGCCGTGATCGGCGCGGAGCGGAACGCGGCAGCACGATGGCGAGCTGACGGAACGCGTATATCGTGTCAGCATGACAGATGCCGCCGAGGCCAAGCGCGACCACATCGTGGCCGCCGCGCTCGACGTGTTCGGCAGGTACGGCTACCGCCGCACCTCCATGGACCTGATCGCGCGTGCGGCACGCATGTCACGTCCGGCCGTCTATTTGCACTTCAAAGGTAAGGAAGACGTCTTCAGGGCGGTCGCGCGCCGGTTCGCCGACGACATCGTCGCCGCGGCCGAGGCCGCACGGCGCTCCGGCCGGCCCGTCGCCGACCGCCTCTACGACGTCCTGGTCATCAGGGTCGAGTTTTTCGCCGGCACGGTCGAGGCGGAGTATCGGGCGGAGCTGTTCGCCGAGGCCGCAGTGGTCGTCGAGGACGTGATGGCCTCGTTCGAGTCGGACTATCTGTCGGTCGTCGAGGCCACACTCGGCGACGCGGCCGAGGAACTCGACCTGCTCGACGCGGCCCTGTCCGCTGCGGACGCCGCCGCCGTCCTGGTGGACGCGCTGTCGGGGATAGTGCGGGAGAAGGCGGAGCCGGCCGTCCTGCGTAAGCGCCTGCGCCAGCTCGTGGAGCTCGCGGTCAGGGGCCTGACCAGCAGGCCGGCCGCCGTTCTCCACGCCTGACGGCCGGCGCAGCCCGGGCTAGGCGGGCGGGCAGTCCAGGGTCGTGCCCGTTCTGGGGGTGACCGAGCCGTAGTAGCGCACCCTCGAACACGGGACCACGTTGCCGGTCACCGCGACGTCGGTGATCGGGCCGGTGGCGTCGGCCCGTACGGCCAGCCAGTCCCGGACACCGCAGCTCGTCACCTGGTTGCCGGTGATCTCCACGGCGCGCAAGGGTCCGCCGGCGACCGATTTGACGTAGATGCCACCCTCGCAGCCGTCGACCATGTTGCCCGCGATGCGCACGCCGGTGGCGTTCACCGTGGCGATGCCGTCCCAGCGGGTGTTGCGGACGGTGTTGTTCTCGATGCGTACGCCGGAGTGCGGGCGGTCCGGGTCGGTGGTGTGCGACCCGGTGAACTGGCCCCATCCGGCCTGGGAGCCGGAGGCGTCGCAGACGTTGCCGGTCAGCAGGATGTCGCGGCACGGGGTCAGGTCGTCGGCGCCGCCCCAGGTGTTGCCCCCAGCGGGAAGGTCCAGCTGGACGGCCTCGCCGTGCCACAGCCCCTGGCCTGGATCGGCGATCCAGCCCTTGAGCGCGCAGTCGCGAACGGTGCCGCGGCGCACCGCGTTCAGCTCGATGCCGTGCCACCACTTGACGTTCCACATGGTCACGCCCTGGATGAGCACGTCGCTGGAGTGAATGATCGTGATGCCGTTCATGGCCGGCGCCTGATCCAGGCTGTCGCGCTGGACGAAGTCCCACACGGGATCCCAGCTGCCGCCGGTGATGGCGATGTTGCCCGCCCCGGCGTAGCCGCCGGTCGCGGCGCCGACGGCGTTGAGGACCATGGTGTGTTTGACGCCCTCGGCGGGGAATCGGGCCACGATCCTGGCGTCGGTCGCGTCGAGGTGCGTGTTCCCGTACACGATCAGCGGCTTGGTCAGCAGGTATGTGGCCTTGGGGACCTTGGCGACGTACCGTCCGGCGGCGTCCCTGGTGCCCCTGCCGTCCCTGGCCTGGTCGAGCAGCGCCTGGATGGCCGAGCCGCTCACGTAGTCGGGCAGGGCGGCGGACGACGTCCGGGCACGCGAGGCCAGCAGGCCCGCCGCTCCGGCGAGGAAGGCCCGTCGTCCGATCATCGCCGAGTCCTTTCCAGCAGCACCGCCGCGGCGGCCAGGATGAGGGCGAAGCACGCGGGGCCGATCGCCTGGGCCGGCTCGCGCCGGACGACCCCGATCACGGCGTCGACCGCCTGGACGGCCGCGTTCAGCGTGAGAACCAGGGCCAGCGGGCGCCAGGCGCGCAGGGCCGTGCACAGCAGCAGGGCGCCGAGGAGCACGACGCCGCGTGCGGACATGTAGGCCGCGAACGCGCGGGCCGCCGCGGCGTCCCCGCCCGCCACCAGGGCGCCGGGGGTCAGAATGCCGCCCACGGCGAAGTAGCCGGAGGCCGCGGCCGTCGCGACCGCCGCCACGGACGCGAACCCACGGACAGATGCGCTGGGTGCCGAATAATTCGGTTGCCTAATCATTTGGTCTTGCCTTCCTGCTCACGAAGCTCGGCCAGGCCGCGGCGGAGCGGTTGACAATCTAAGCAGATATTGTCATGGAGTCCAATCCGGGTCACGGGGCACGCGGTCAGACGGCCCGGGCTCCGCACGCCCGTCCCACGGCCGTGACGCCGGCGTAAGGCCGGGTTATGGTCGTCCAATGCCTGACCCGATCTTCGCCCACCCTCGCCTGGCCGCCGTCTACGACGCCTTCGGCGGTGACCGCGACGACCTGGACGCCTATCTCGGCATCGCCGACGAGCTGGGCGCGGACCGCGTGCTCGACGTCGGCTGCGGAACGGGGTGCCTGTCGGTTCTGCTGGCGGACAGCGGACGCACGGTCATGGGCGTCGATCCCGCCGAGGCGTCGCTGCGGATCGCCGGATCGAAGGATCGGACCGGAAGGATCACCTGGGTCCACGGCGATGCCACCGGGGTCCCGACGTTCGGCGCCGACCTCGCCGTGATGACGGGGAACGTGGCGCAGGTCTTCCTCACCGACGGCGACTGGACTCGGACTCTCCGGGGCATCCATGGCGCGCTTCGCCCGCGGGGCCATCTCGTGTTCGAGACCAGGCGCCCCGAACGCCGGGCCTGGGAGGAGTGGGCTTCCGACACCGATCCGGTCGTCCTCGACCTTCCGGAGGCCGGGCTCGTGGAGCGGCGTCTCGAGGTCACCGATGTGAGCCCGCCGTTGGTGTCCTTCCGCTACACCTACAGGTTCCTGGCGGACGGCGCGGTCGTCACGTCGGACTCGACCCTCCGGTTCCGCGACCGGGACGAGGTGGAGACGAGCCTGGTCGCGAACGGCTATCGCGTGCTGGAGGTGTGGGACGCCCCGGATCGCCCGGGTCTCGAGTTCGTGTTCGTCGCGCAGCGTACGACGTGAAGCATCTCAGTGGTCGCCGGCGTCGGTGAGAAGGCTGCGGGCCTGGCGGACGACGGCCTCGTCGACGAAGCGGCCGTCGGGGAGGGCGACCGCGCCTTGGTCGGCGGCGGAGACGATCTCCAGGGCGGCCACGATCTCCTCCCTGGTCGGGCGGTAGGCCGCCGCGATCACCGGAAGCTGGATGGGGTGGATGGCCGCCCGGCCGCGAAAGCCCATGGCGCGGCCCGCGGCGCAGGAGGCGGCCAGGCCGTCGAGGTCGCGGACGTTCGTGTACACGGACTGGGCCGGGGCCGGCAGCCCCGCCGCCCGGGCCGCGACCACGATGCGGGAACGCGCCCAGGTCAGGCCCGCCTCGTCGGTCACGCCGAGGTCGGCGCGCAGGTCGGCCTCGCCCAGGCCGATCCCGGCGACGGCCGGTGAGGCGGTGGCGATCTCGAAGGCGCGCTCCAGCCCGAGGGCCGACTCGATGATCGGGCGCAGCGGCACGCCCGGCACCGCGTCGGCGATCCACCGGACCTCGTCGGCCGACTCCACCTTGGGGAGGCGCAGGCCGCCGCTGCCGTGCAGCAGCGTTCCGAGCGCGTGCAGGTCGGCCTGGCCGTACGGCGTGCGCACGTCGTTGACGCGGACCTCCACACGCGGCTGCGGCGTGGCCAGCAGGGCGACGACCCCGGCCCGGGCGACGCCCTTGTTCTCCGCGGCGACCGCGTCCTCCAGGTCCACGATCACCATGTCCGCCTCGCCGCCGAGGGCCTTGGCGATCCGGTCCGGGCGGTCAGCGGGCACGTACAACCACGTCAGGGGGGCGGCAGCAGGCCCAGAAGAAGGCATGGAAGAAGGCCCGGAAGAAGGCACGGCGTCAACTCCTCGCGAATCCTCCGTGCCCCTTTCCGGAAGATCGCCACTCATGCCCGATCACCTTGTGACATGTCACACGACTCCCTTGGCCCGCAGCGCCTCGATCTCCGCGCCGGTCAGGCCGAGGCCGTGCAGGATCTCGTCGGTGTCGGCGCCGTGCGGACGGCCGGTCCACCGGATGCGTCCCGGGGTCTCCGACAGCCGGAACATCACGTTCTGCATCCGCAGCGGGCCCAGCTCGGGGTCCTCCACGGTGGTCACGGCGTCGAGCGCGCCCAGCTGCGGGTCGGCCAGCACGTCGCGCACGTCGTAGATCGGCGCCACCGCGGCCTCCGCCTCCTCGAACGCCCGCAGCACCTCCTCCCGGGTCCGCTCGCCGACCCACGCAGCCACGGCCGTGTCGAGCTCGTCCGCGTGCGCCACCCGGCCCGCGCCGGTGGCGAACCACGGCTCGTCCACCAGGTCGGGCCGCCCGACCAGGCGCATCACCCGTTCCGCGATGCTCTGCGCCGAGGTGGACACCGCGACCCAGGAGCCGTCGCGGCACCTGTAGGTGTTGCGCGGCGCGTTGTTGACCGAGCGGTTGCCGGTACGCGGGGGCACGACGCCGAGCCGGTCGTAGATGGTCGGCTGGGCGCCGAGCACGGTCAGGATCGGCTCGATGATCGACAGGTCGACGATTTGCCCGCGTCCCGACCGCAGGGCCGTCATCACGGCGAACGCGGTGGCCAGTGCGCAGATGCCGTCCGCGAGCCCGAACGGCGGCAGCGTGGGCGGCCCGCCGGGCTCCCCCGTCATCGCGGCGAACCCGCTCATCGCCTCGGCGAGGGTGCCGAAGCCGGGCCGCCTCGCGTACGGGCCGAACTGGCCGAACCCGGTCACCCGGGCCAGCACCAGGTCGGGGTTGACCTCGCTGAGCCGGTCCCAGGACAGATTCCAGCGCTCCAGCGTGCCGGGGCGGAAGTTCTCGATGAGCACGTCGGCGTCCTCGACGAGCCGGACCATCAGGTCCTGGCCCTCCCCGGTGGACAGGTCGAGCGTCATCGTCCGCTTGTTGCGGCCGAGCATCTTCCACCAGAGCCCTTCGGGCCCGTGCCCGCGTGAGGGGTCCGGCCTGCGCGGGTGCTCCACCTTGACGACGTCCGCGCCGTAGTCGCCGAGCAGCATCGCCGCGGTCGGCCCGGCGAACAGCGTGGCCGCGTCGACGACGCGGACCCCCTCCAGCGGCCCGCCTGTGCTCACAGTCCCTCCAGAAGACGGTCGATCTCGTGGCGGTGCGGCATAGAGGTGCTGGCGCCCTCCCGCTGCACCGACAGCGCCGCCGCGGCCGAGGCGAAGCGCAGCGCCCGCGCCGGGTCGGCCCCCTCGGTCCTGGCCACGGCCAGCGCCCCGGCGAAGGTGTCCCCCGCCGCCGTGGTGTCCACCGCCCGCACCGGTACGGCGGCCTCGTGCAGCCGGGTGCCGTCGCGCGAGCCGTAGAGGGCGCCCCGGGCCCCCAGGGTGACGACGGCCTCGGGGACAAGGTCGAGCAGCGCCTCCAGCGCGTCCCGGGGATCGTCGCGGCCGGTGAGGGCCGCCGCCTCGTGCTCGTTGGGCACGATGAGGTCGACGGCCTCCAGCAGTTCGGCGGGCAGCGGCACCGCCGGGGCCGGGGTCAGGATCACCTCGGTGCCGGGAACCCGTGCCGCGGCGACCACGGCGTCCATCGGCAGCTCCAGTTGCAGCAGCAGCGCGTCGGCCCGGCCGATGATCTCCGCGTCCCGCCCGGCGGGCCCGGTGACCGCGCCGTTCGCGCCGGGCACCACGATGATCGAGTTGTCGCCGCCGTCCTGCACGACGATGTGGGCGACGCCCGAAGGGCCGGGCACGACCCGCAGCGCGGCCACCTCCACGCCCGCCTCGGCGAGCGCGGCGCGCAGCACCGGCCCGAACGCGTCGTCCCCAACCGCCCCGAGGAAGGCCACGTCGGCCCCCGCGCGGGCCGCGGCGATCGCCTGGTTGGCCCCCTTGCCGCCGGGAATCGTGCGGAACTCACGGCCCGTGAGGGTCTCCCCCGGCTTGGGAGCCTGGGCGACGTACGCCACCAGGTCCATGTTGGCGCTGCCGAACACCGAGATCACCGTCGGCCCCCCTCACCGAGCGCGAGCGTGCGGGCGGCGAGCGACTCGATGGAGACGCCGTCGAAGCCGGGCAGGCTGCTGGCCAGCCGGTCCCGGGTCGTCCACCGCTCGGGGACGCCGCCCGCCAGCGCCCCGGCGATCGACCCGGCCGTGGCGGCGGCCGAGTCGGTGTCCCAGCCTCCGGCCACGGCGGCGCCGACGGTCGCGGCGAAGTCCCCGGCGCCGTGGACGAGGGCCGCCGCCAGCAGCGCCGCGTTGTTGACCGTGTGCACCCAGTGGAGGTGCCCGTGCCGCGCGTACAGCCGGTCGGCGACCCGCTCGAAGTCCGGCTCCGCCGCGGCGGCCGCGACGGCCTGCCGTACGGCTTCGGCCAGGCGCGAGCCGGGCGGCACGACCGACAGCCCGGCCTCGACCACCTCGCCCACGTCCCCGGCCACGAGCGCCTGCGCGCACATGGCGGCGGCGAACATCGCGCCGTAGATTCCGTTGGCCGTGTGGCTGAGCCGGGCGTCCCGCCACGCCCAGGACGCGGCCGTCGCCGGGTCGCCCGGATTGGCCCAGCCGTACACGTCGGCCCTGATCAGCGCGCCGATCCACTCGCGGAACGGGTTGCGATGGACGGCGGTCGCGGGGGGTTCGAGACCCATGAGCAGGTTGCGGTACGCCGCCCGCTCGGCGGTGAAGACCCGCCCGGCGGGCAGCGCGTCGAGCCAGGTCCGGGCGACGTCCTCGGTCGTGAAGTCCCGGCCGTGCCGTTCGAGCACGGCGAGCGCGAGCAGCGCGTAGTTGAGGTCGTCGTCCTCGGGCACGCCGTCGATGTTCTCGGCGAGGCTGGTGGCCGCGCTGCGGCGGTTCCACGGCCACCGCTCCGCGATCTCCGGCGGCAGCCCCTTCGCGGTGAACCAGCCGCGGATCGGCCAGTTGCCGGTCGCCTCGGCGATGGCCCTGATCCCCTCGCGAGGGATCTTCTCCACCGGCTTGCCGAGCAGGCATCCGGCGGCCCTCCCCCACCACGCGGCCAGGACCCGCCCGGGCACGGGCCGGACGGGCGGGCGGACGCCGGGCCAGTCCGGGCAGCTCGCCACGATCTCCCCGAGCTCCGAGGGCTCGGGCAGCGGCGAGGGGATCGCCGCGAGTTCGTCGAGCAGCTCCCCGGCCAGGGCGCGCAGCTCTTCGGGGGCGGGCTCCGGGGAGGCGCCCGCCCGGGGCGGCGCGTCGTGTCCCCCGGCGGCGTGCCAGCGGTCGCCGACGGCCGCCACCTCCGGGAGCGCCCCGCGTCCGTCCTCGGCCGCCTGCCGCAGCTCGTGGCCGACGAGGTCCTCCGGCTGCACCCACGTCAGCCGGATCATCGCGCGTCCCCCTCCCCTCGCGGCGCGAGCAGGGCGTCGAAGGCGGCCTCGTGCGCGCGGCGGCGCTCCCGGTCGGCCTGGTGGACCCGCCGTGCCACTGCCGCGAGCGTCAGCCCCGGCCCGACCAGGTCCGTACGGCTGGCCGTCGCCACCTGCTCCAACCAGTCGGCGGGGACGGCGGCCCGCCCGCCGAGCGCCCCGGCGACGGCGCCGCCCATCGAGGCGATCGAGTCGGCGTCGCGCCCGTAGTTGACGCCGCCGAGCACGGTCTCGCGGTAGTCGCCCTTGGCCATGACCAGGAACGCGAGCGCGAGCGGCAGCTCCTCGATGCTGTGCACCCGGCTCGGCCGCCGCGCCCCGAGACCCTGGTCGCGGTAGGTGTCGGCCACCGTGTCGTACGGCCGGATCGCCGCCCGCAGGGCCTCGAACGAGCCGTCCCAGTGGCCGAGGCCCCGGGCGGCCGAACAGACCGCGTCGATGGCGGCCCGGGTGCCGTCGCGGGCGAGCCGCAGGCAGGTGGCGACGACCGAGTCGGGCGTCGCCCCCGGCCGCATCGCCTCGGCGACCGCCGCCGCGAGCACCCCCGCCGCCTCGCGGCCGTAGCTCGACTGGTGCGCCCCGGCCAGGTCGATCGCCTCCGCGTACGCGCCGTCGGGGTCGCCGGCGTTGACGACGCCGACCGGGGCCATGTACATCGCGGCGCCACAGTTGACGATGTTGCCCACGCCCGCCTCGCGGGGGTCGGCGTGGCCGTAGTGCAGCCGCAGCACGAGCCACTTCTCGGCGAGGAACACCCGGTGGAGCGGCAGCGCCTCGGCCTCCAGCTCGGGGATCCACCGCTTCTCCCCCATCATCTCGGCTACCAGGTGCTCGGCGGCGGCGTAGGCGTCGAGGTGGCCGCCGACCCGCTCGTACACCCGGATGAGGGCGTGCGTCATCAACGTGTCGTCGGTGACGTGGCCGTCCCCCTTGTGGTAGGGCGCGATCGGGCGGGCGTTGCGCCAGTCCTCGTTGAAGGGAGGGACGACGCCGCGGACACGACCCCCGTAGCGCTCCTGGATCTGCTCGGGCGTCCATCCCTCGGTGGCTCCGCCGAGCGCGTCGCCCACCGCGGCGCCCGCCACGCATCCGACCGCCTTGTCGGCCAGCACATCGACCGGCGGGTCCTCCTGCGGCGTCATCCAGTCCTCCCCCTTATCCGTACGCATGATGTGACGGGCGTCATGCGAGTCGCCCGGCGATGTCCAGCAGGTCGGTTCCCGCGAGCTCCGGCAGGCAGCAACCGGCGAGGGTGCGGACCCGCTCGCGCCAGGCGGCGGGCAGCGCGTCGTACCCCGCGGCGCAGCCGAGCAGCGCGCCCGTGAGCGCCGGCGCGGAGTCGGCCACCGGCGCGAGGCAGGCCGCGGCCGAGACGCCCGCGCCGAACGCCTCCGCGCCGATCTCCTCCACACCGGGCGTCCGTCCGGCGGAGGAGACGGCGGCGTCCGCGAGGGCCAGCGCGATCGGCACCGTCTGCGCGGCGGCCACGCCGTAGCTGTAGACGTGGTCGAGCACGGCGGCGTCCAGCGCCGGGACGGCGGCGAAGGGCGAGCCCGCCGCCCGCGCCGCCGTGAGCGCCTCGCGCGCCGCGTGCCCGATGGCCGTGTCGTGCGGCAGCGCGCCGAGCGCCGCCTCCACCGCGTCGGCCATCGCGGCGCCCTCCGTCAGCGCCGCCACCGCACGGGCCATCGCGACCGCGCCGAGCACGCCGTCCTCCGCGTTGGTGACGCACGCGTCCTCCAGCGGGTCCAGCCCGGCCACGCCGAAGGCGACGGCCCGCACGGCCGCGGCGTCGTCGAAGTGGTGGGGGTTGTCATGCCCGCTGGCGGGCGGGCGCTTGCCCGCCGCCAGGTTGTCGAGCGCCGCCCACACCGAGATGCGCGCCCGGACGTCGTCGCGGCCCGCGAGGCGGCCGAACGCCTCCGCCCGGTCCTCCCGGATGGTCAGGGCCGTCCAGGCCAGCCACTCGGCGTCGTCAGACGGGCCGGCCGCCAGCGGCGCCACCGGCTGGTTCAGCGCGAACGGCACCGGCAGCGTGGTGACCTGGTGCTCCTCGGCGAACGCGTCGAGTTCCCGGTGCAGCCGCCTGCTCCAGCCGGCCAGCAGCGAGGACCGGTGCCGGGCGGCCGGCCACCCGGCCGCGTCGCCGGCCGCGAGACCGGCGAAGGCGCCCCGCACACGATCGAGCCTGTCCCGCCCGTCCCGCCTGTCCCCCGATGGCATGTGGTCCTACAGTCCTTTCACGATCTCGTCGGCGACGTCGCGGACGTCCCGTCCGGCGACCACGGGCAGGCACCGGCCCGCCACCGGGCCGATGCGCTTGGCCCAGCGCGCGGGCACCGCCGCCTCGCCCCGGCCCGCCCCCGCGAGAGCCCCGGCGACGGCGGCGGTGGTGTCGGCGTCCCTGCCGAGGTTGGCCGCCGTGACGACCGACGCCTCGACCTCCCCGCCGCCCGCCACGTAGGCGGCGAACGCGAGGGCGACCGCCTCGGGCGCCAGGTCCGTCCACGGGTAGTGCGCCACCACGACCGTGTCGTGAAGGGCACGTCCCAGGAGGGGGCGGGGCGCGCGGGCGGCGACGTCGAGCGCGGCGCGGAGGTTGCGGGCCGTCCAGGAGTCCTCCGGGACCGCCCGCAGCGCCGCCCCGGCCACCTCGCCGGGCGGGGCGCCGGTCATCGCGACCGCGACCGCCGCTGCCACCGCCCGGCCGCCGAGTATCCCCTCGCCGGTGTGGCTCACCCGCCCGTCGGTCTCCGCCAGCCGTGCCGCCTCGTCCGGGTCGCCCGCCGCGAAGATCCCGTACGGCGCGGCCCGCATGGCCAGGCCGTCGGACCAGCCGTGGGCGTGCCACCGGCCGGTCAGCGGCGGCTCCAGGCCGCGGCGCAGGGCCTCGACGGTGCCGAGTTCGGAGAACCCGGCGCCGCGCATCGGCCCGTCGAGCCGCGCCACGATCTCCTCGCGCCAGGCCCGCGCCACGTCCTCGGAGGTGAGCGCGTGGCCGTGGCGCAGCAGCACGGTGGCGGCGAAGATCGTGTACTCGGTGTCGTCGGTGCCGCCGCGCTCGATCTCGGTGAGCACGCCCCACCGGGCGGCGATCTCCTCCGGAGCGAGGTTCTCCGCGGGGGCGCCCAGGGCGTCGCCGGCGGCCAGGCCGAGCAGGCAGCCCCGGGCGCGGTCGCGTACGGAGATCAACGGCTGTACCGCTCCAGCACCTTGTTCCCCTCCTCGACGAGCCGCTTGGCCAGCTCGTCCAGGCTGATCTTGTCGGCGAAGTACTCCTGCATCGCCGGCGTGGCCACCTTGCTCTTCCACTCGTCGAACCCGTTCACCTTGAGGAACGGCGCGACGACGAGGTCCTTCGCTGAGGCGGTGGCGACGTCCCACCCGTTCTCCTTCGTGGTGAGCGCGGGGTCCTTCGCAGCGGTCGTGCTGGTGGGCAGCAGCCAGTCACCCTTGGCCAGTTTCGCCTGGTTCGGGCCGTTCAGGAAGTAGGCGATGAACTTCAGCGCCTCGTCGGGGTGCTTGCTGTCGGCCGCGACCGACAGCGTCTGGGAGACCGCGCCCTGCTGGGAGGTCTGTCCCTTCAGCGGGGGCAGCGTGACCCACTCGAATCCGCCCGGCGCCTGCTCGGCCACCTGCTGGCGCAGGTAGACCCCGGCCGGGACGATCGCGTACTTGCCGGCGAAGAAGCCCGGCAGCGGGTCGGCGGTGCCCATGCCGAGCGCGGACGGGTCGGCCGACTTGTCGGTGTAGAGCTGGTCGTGGATGCGCTGGAGCACCTCGCGCTCCTGCGGCCCGACCTTCACCGTGGTCTTGCCGTTCTGCGTGTCGAAGAAGGTGCCGCCGAAGTTGAGCGCCAGGTTCAGCACCTTGTTGACCGGCGACTTCATCGGCCAGGCCACGCCGTACGCGCCCTTCTTGGTGAGCTTCTCGGCCACGTCGGCGAACTCGTCCCACGTCCACGGGGACTCCGGGGTGGGCACGCGCACGCCGGCGCCGTCGAGCAGCTTCTTGTTGGCGATGAGCACCTGCGACTCCTGCAGGAACGGCACGCCGTACACGCCCTGGCCGCTCTTGCCGTCCGAGAAGGTGACCGTGTCCCACGCGGCCTGCGGGATGTCGCTCTTCAACTCGGCGGGGACCTTGCCGGTGAGGTCGAGCAGGAAGCCCCGCGAGGCGAAGCTCGACAGCGCCGGGGAGTCGTCGTGGATGACGTCCGGCGGGTCGCCTGCCTCGAACGACGTCACGAGCTGGTCGTTGACGTTGTCCCAGCTCCCCTGGACGTACTCGACCTGGATCTTCGGGTTGGCCGTGTTCCAATCGGCGACGATCTGCTTGTTGGCCTCGATCGACTCCTTCTGCCAGGCAAGGCTGAGGAAGCGCAGCTTCACCGGCTCCCCGTTCTGCCCGGACGCGGCGTCGCCGCCGCCGTCACCTCCGCCGCTCCCGCATCCGGCGGCGAGCGCGACCGCCGCCACAGCCAGCGCGGCACTCAATCTCTTCATCGAGACCCTCCTATCAGGTGTCGCCATGCGGGTCAGCCCTTGACGGCCCCGGCCATCAGGCCGGACCGCAGGCGCCGCTGGATGATGGCGAAGAAGACGAGGCTCGGCACGGTCGCGAGCAGCGACGCCGCCGCCAGCGGGCCGAGCCGGGCGACCCCCTCCGGGCCGACGAAGCGCACCAGCGTCAGCGGAAGGGTCTCCACCTCGGGATCCTTGAGGATCACGAGGGCGAACATGAACTCGTTCCAGGACGAGATGAAGCTGAACAGCAGTGTCGCGACCACGCCGGGCGCGAGCAGCGGCGCGACGACGGCGGCCAGTGCGCGCAGCCGCCCCGCGCCGTCCACGGCCGCCGCCTCCTCCAGCTCGCGCGGCACCGCCCGCACGTATCCGCGCAGCATCCACAGCGCGAACGGCATGACGAACGTGACGTGCACGATCGTGAGCCCGGCGAGGGTGTTCACCAGTTCCAGCCGCCGCAGCACCATGAACAGTGGGATGATGATCAAGACGACCGGGAAGACCTGGCTGACCAGCACCCAGCCGATCGCGACCTTCCCGGCCACGCCGCGGAACCGGGCCAGCGCGTACGCCGCCGGCAGCGCGAGCGCCACCGTGATCAGGGCGGTGGCGACCGCGACGACGAGGCTGCGCAGCCCGGCGCCGACCAGGTCCTGCTCCGCGAAGGCGTCGGCGAAGTTGGCCAGCGTGGGCCGGCGCGGGATCCACGTGGGGTCGAGGGCGGCCATCTCCTGCGGCGTCTTCAGCGCCGTGGACAGCAGCCACAGCAGCGGGAACGCCAGGAACACGACGTATCCCAGCAGGGCGAGATACTTCAGCGCGCGGGTCATGTCAGTCTCCCTCCCGCGCCTGCCGCCACAGGTACAGGCCCAGCACGGCCAGCACGACGATCGTGATCGCCACGCCGAGCGTCGCGGCGTACCCGAAGAAGCCGTACCGGAACGCCTCCTCGTAGGCGAACAGCATGGGCAGCCTCGTCCGCCCGCCCGGCCCGCCCTGGGTGAGCACGTAGACCAGGCTGAACTGGTTGATGTTCCACACGAAGTCGAGCGAGGTGATGGCCACAATGACGGGCCGCAGCTGCGGGAGCGTGACGTTCCAGAACCGCCGCCAGGGGCCCGCGCCGTCCACGCTGACCGCCTCGTACAGCTCCCTCGGCACGTTCTGCAGGCCGGCGAGCAGCACGACCGTGGTCTGCGGCATGCCGGTCCAGACTCCGACGACGATGACCGCGGGCAGCGCGAGGGAGAAGTCGTGCAGCCAGTCGACGCCCGAGCCGAACAGGCCGTTGAGCAGGCCCGCGTCCGGGTGGTAGACCAGCCGCCACATCAGGCCGACCACCACGGGCGGCATGGCCCACGGCACGACCGCCAGCACCCGGGCGACGCCGCGCAGGCGCAGGTCCTGGTTCAGCAGCAGCGCGAGCCCCAGCGAGGCGAGGAACTGCAGCACGGTCACCGACAGGCCCCAGATCATGCCGATCCGGAACGACTCCCAGAAGTCGCCGTCCGACAGCAGGTCGGCGAAGTTCTCCAGGCCCACGAACGAGGTCTCGGTGTTGCGGCCGGACCTCGCGTCGGTGAAGGCCAGCAGGATGCCGTAGACCAGCGGGCCCACGCTGAAGACCAGCACCGGCACGAGCGCGGGGAGCAGCAGCGCGAAGCCGCTCCCGGACCGCGGCCCGCGCCGCGACCCGCCTCCGGCGCGGCCGTACGGCCGCTCGGCGAGCGCGGTCACCGGGCACCTCCCGGCGATGTCCCGGGAAGAGTGGTCGAGCCGCGGATCGTGAGGCTCGGCCGCACGACCGCCACCCGCGGCTCGCGCGGGCCGTTCTGCAGCCGGTCGAGCAGCAGCCCGGCCGCCGCCCGGCCGCGCTCGGCCGACCCGAGCGAGACGCTGGTCAGCGTCGGCCAGGTCACCGAGGCGAGGTCGGTGTCGTCCATGCCGACCACCGCCACGTCGCCGGGGACGTCCCTGCCCTGCTCGCGCAGCACGTCGAGCGCGCCGAGCGCGATGAGGTCGTTGGCGCACATCAGCGCGTCCACGCCGGGCACGCGCGCCAGCAGCGCCCGCGCGGCGCGCGCGCCGCTGTCGCGGTAGAAGTCGCCCACCTCGACGAGGTCCTCGTCGTACGGCAGGCCCAGCGCCTCCAGCGCCTCCCGGTACGCGGCGGCGCGGGCGGCGCCGGGAACGGTGTCGAGCGGGCCGTTGAGGAAGCCGATGCGCCGCCTGCCGATGGCGTGCAGGTGTTCCAGCGCGAGCCGTACGCCGGTCCTGGAGTCGGTCCGGACGTTGTCCACCAGCGCGCCCTCCGGCATGTCCTCGGGCAGCGAGCCGATGACGACGACGGGGGCGCGCGCGGCGACGATGGCCTCGACGTGCTCCTCGGTGACGCCGCGCAACGGGCTGATGATGAGGCCGTCCACGTAGCGCTCGCGCAGACCGCGCAGCACGCCGAGCTCGTCCTCGGCGTCGCCGTCGGTGGAGTGGATCAGGAGCCGGTAGCCGGCCTCCTTCAGCAGCGGCTGGATCTCGCGCACCATCGCCACGTAGACCGGGTTGCCGATGTCGGCCATCGCGAAGGCGATCTGGTCGGTGCGGCGGTTGCGGAGCGAGCGGGCCACCGAATTGGGGACGTAGCCGAGTTCGTCGGCCGCGCGCATGACGCGCCGCACGGTGTCCTCGCGCGTCGGCAGCCCGTTGAGCACCCGTGACACCGAGGCGATCGACACACCGGCGCGTTGCGCGATCGTGGTGATCGTGGGACCCTCGGTCAACGGCACCTCACTTGGAAGAGAGTGTCCTGTAATCGTTTACTGGCCGGTAACGCACAGCGGTCTGTAAACGTTTACGGCCGGATGAGTCCATATCAAACCGGGTCCTTTGAGGAGCGTCAAGTAACGAACACGTAAACCGCCTAGATCACCAAGCCGCAACAAGCCGCGCGTTGGTTCTGCTCTTCGACCAGATTCGCCCTAGAATCCGCCGGTGTGAACGAAGGTCACGAGGACCCGCCGAAGCTCCCCACCAGAGAGCGCTCTCCTCGGCCCGGAACCGGTCGCCACCGACGGCCGCTCCCCGCCGACCTGCCGCCCGACGCGCCCGCCCTGGTCCTGGCGGTGCCGGGCAAGGCCGGGGACCCGGTGGGCCCGAGCGGTGACGTGGCCATGGAGGTCGCCTCCATCGTCAGGCTCGACAACCCGCAGATCGACCTTCGCATCGTCTCGCTGGCCGACGGCGGCGCCGACCTCACCAAGGAGTTCGCGTCCATAGCCGCCCAGCGGCCCGCGGACGGACCGGCCGCGGTGGTCGTCCCGCTCGTCACCGGGCCTCATCCGCGCGTGCTGCGCGCCGTACGGGACGCCGTGACGCAGAGCGAGGCCGCGGTGCGGATCACCGAGCCGCTCGGCCCGCATCCGCTGCTGGCCGAGGCCCTGCACGTGCGCCTGGCCGAGGCGGGCCTGGCCCGCGCCGACCGGATGCGCCTGTTCAACGTCTCGTCGCCGGTCGACGGGATCATCGTCGCGACCGCCGGGGGCGACGAGGCCGCCCGCGGCGCCGACGCGACGGCCGTCCTGCTGGCCGCCCGCCTGACGCTCCCCGTCGTCCCCGCCGCGCTGGACGGCCAGCCGAGCGTGCGCGACGCCGCCGAGCGCCTGCGCAACATCGGGGCCAACCGGCTGGCCATGGTGCCGTACGTCATCGGCCCCGAGGCCGACCTCGCGCGGATCACGACGGCCGCCGAGTCGATCGGCGCCGGGTGCGCCGATCCCCTCGGCGCGCACGAGTCCGTGGCCCGCATGGTGTGCGTGCGGTACGGCGCCGCCTTCGGCGGTTTCGACGGCTTCGACGACCTGTCCGACTGACGCCGGTCACCCAGCGCCGGCGGACGGCTCGGCGCGGGTCGCGCGGTCGAACAGTTCGACGAGTTCGTCCGCGCAGACGTCGGGATCGAGACCGTCGACGACCCGCTCGGCCATCGTGTCGATGGACGCGCGCAGAGCGGCTCCCATCACCGTGCAGTCGAAGGTCCGGAAGGCCCCCGTACGCTGCCCGTCCGCGAACAGGGCCACCAGCCTGCCGATCGCGGCGTCCCGTTCCGGGCCTCCGACGGGGGCCTGGTTGAAGGCGATCTGCTGCACCGCGCGCACGTGCCCGGGATGGCGGGCGACGAAGGCGATGTTCGACCTGATGAACGCCTCCAGTTGAGCGCGGGCTCCGTGCACGGCCCGCAGCGCCGGGCGCATGAAGGCCGCGGCGTCGGCGACGACCTGCTGGACGACGGCCTCGAACAGCCGGTCCTTGCTGGAGAAGTGGTAGGTGATCAGTCTCTTGCTGCTGAGCCCGGCATGCTCGCAGATGGCCTCGAACGTGGTCTCCGCGTAGCCGCGCTCGGCGAGCACGGCGATCGCGGCCGAGGCGATCTGAGCTCTGCGCGCCTCGGTGGCCACCTGACGGGTCCCAGGGCTTCTCATGTCACCTCAGCTTGCCACCCTTCGGGTACGCCTCACGCACCGCACGCCGGTTGACGATCAGCGCGACGGCGGCGACCAGGACGCCGACCACTCCCTGCTCCGCCTTCATCCACACCGGATAACCGCTGTCGGGCGCGAGCAGGATGAGCACGATGCCGATGGGCGCGGCGATGCTGACGAAGCGGATGCGTACGTACGCGGCTCTCTTGCCACGCGCCGCCTGCCCGGTCAGGGCGACGAGCCAGACGGACGCCGCGGCCACGGCCGCCCCGCGCAACCACACCACCCAGGTGCCGCCGACGACGGCGGCCACACCCAGCGCCGCGATCGAGATGACGAGGACCGCGACGAAGAGCACCCGCACGGGAGTCCACACCGAGTTGTTATCCATGCGGATAAATTTATCCTTCTGGATAACAACCTGCAAGCCCGAGCATGCTCCAGTCCCCGCGAACACGCGCGTGCCCGACCGAGGGGCCATGAGATCGACCTCGGCGTCCTCCCAGCTGGAAGACAGGAGACCGGGCCGCGCCCGCGCGGCAGCAGCTGCTCGCCGAGCTCAAGCCCGATCTCCCCCGGCCGCAGGTCATGCGGCTTCCGCCCGGCCAGGGAGGCCCGCGGCCGGATCGCCTTGGCCGCGGTCGGCATGGCCTGGAACTCGGCAAGCCGGGGATTGCGGGCCGGCGCCGCCACAGGGTCACCCGGCGCGGGAAGTCGGCGAAGCACCACCCGGCACACCGGCAGCGCCACCACGGCGACGCTGCCCGAACTGTCGGCGCGCGATGTCGGGACGGTGGTCTTCGAGTCGCACAGGACGCAGGACGCCCACGACCGGGCGATCTTGACGGTGCTTCGCCGACGCGGTCAGGTCACCGCGGGAATGGAGGCCGCGACCATGCCCGACCTCACTGCGCTTCGGCGCCGATGCCCGGCGGCCTCACGAGTCGGCGAACTCCGGGTCACTACCAATCAGTGGTCGGCGCCGCACGAGAAGACTGATCTGGGCGCCGGTCTCCCGGAATCCGAGGGCGCGGGCCACGCGTCGCGACGGCTCCGGGCGCGCTCTCCACTGCGGCAGCAGCCCGTCGGCGAGCGCGTCGGCCACCGCAGCCGAGGCCACCACGCGGGCCAGGCCACGACCGCGGCACCGGGCCGCCGTCAGGACGGACATCTGCGCCGCCGTGTCCAGCCACGGGCGATACCCGGCGGCGGCGACCACGTCCGGGCCGTCGCGGAGCACCCAGACCGCGGAGGTGATCTCCTCCACGCCGCTCTCCTCGGCGTCCCGCCCGCCCACCGCGGCCACCAGGCCGCCGACGTCCGGATGGCCCGCCGGCAGACGTTCCGCCCGGGCGCCGGTGTGGGCGGGGGCGAAGTCACCGGCGTCGAGGTACGCGAGCGTCGCCGGGCCCAGCACGTCGTGGACGGAAAGCAGGGCGGAAAGCCGGGCGGGCAGCAGGGAAAGATCCATGCGGCCGGCGAGCAGGGCGTCGCGCAACGGCTCGGCCAGATCGGTGCCGGGCACGGTCACCAGGGCGGCGCCGTCCAGCGTCACGACGCCCGTCCATCCCGGCGGGCACATCCACGACTCGGGCGAGACCACCACGGCCACGTCCCCGGGGCCGGGAAACGTGACAGGGACGCGGGCCAGCGCCGCCCACAGCCGGCGGGCCCGATCCAGCGAGTTCCACGACACCCGCTCATGATTCCCGCCGTGGCCGCTGCGGCGAAACCGCGATCGGCGCGGCCGAGATCGGGGCAGAGCGTGGCGGCAGCCGCGAAGTCAGGGCAGGGCGCGGCGGCCGGGGAAGCCGAGGTCGCTGCGGTGATACCAGCCGAGGGCGGTCTCCCCCTCCAGCCAGCACAGCCGTACGGACACCTCGCCGAGCACGGCGGGGAAGTCGACGAGCAGCGGGGCGACGCCCTTGATCTCGATGTCCTCGGCGTCGAACCAGCTGAGGATCTCGTCCATCCGCGCCTCCAGGCCCTTGGCCTCCGGCAGGCCGCCGAGGGGTGAGGCGCCCGCGTGCCGCAGGTCGTGGGTGAGCTCGGCCAGGTCGGCGCGTACGGCGACGAACGCGCGGGCGTGCTCCAGCACCGCCGGCATCAGCGATCTGGCCTCGTCGACCGTGAAGATCCTCGCCACCCTCCGGACGCTACCGCATCGGCCCGCGCGAGGCTCACAGGCGGCGGCGCAGCAGGCAGAACTCGTTGCCCTCCGGGTCGGCGAGCACGTGCCAGTCCTCCTCACCGGTCTGGCCCACGTCGGCCGGTACGGCGCCGAGCTTGAGCAGGCGCTCCAGCTCGGCCTCCTGGTCGCGGTCGGTGGGGTTGACGTCGATGTGCAGGCGCAGCTTGCCTCGCTTGGGCTCGGGCACCGGCTCGAAGATGAGCGTCGGCTGGAGGCCGCCGAAGCCGGTGCCCGGCGGGCCGATCTCCACCCAGCCGTCCTTGCGTTCCAGGACCTCGAAACCCAGCACCTCACACCAGAAGGCGGCGAGCCGCTCGGGGTCGTGGCAGTCGACGACGAGTTCGCTGATTCTGCAGGCCATGACCGCGCCTTTACCCAGGCACCGTCTCCGCATGCAGCGGGCAGCGGGCGGACTCCGGATGCGCCCTCAGCCATTCGAGCCGCTGCCGGCTCTCGTCGTCCATCGGCGTGTAGACGACGATGCGGGTCTCCGGTGGCGTGGGCAGCGCCATGCTGGTGGACGTCAGGCGGATCAGCCCCACGGACGAGTGCTTGAGCAGCTTCATCCGCGTGCCCGGCCTGGCCACGTCGTGCGTCGCCCACATCCGGGCGAACTCCGGGCTGACCGCCGACAGCCGGGTCACGAAGCCCGTCCACGCCGGCTCGCCCACGTGCCTGCCGAAGGCCGCCCGCAGCGTGGCGACCATCTGGGGAAGCTCCTCGTCCTTGTTGACGAACGGGCAGCAGCAGTCCGGCAGCGTGAACACCCGCCACAGCACGTTGCGATCGCGCGGAGGCTGCCCGATCAGGCCCCCGAAGAGGGCGCCGTATGAGGTGTTCCAGGCGAGCAGGTCGTAACGCCCGTTGTAGACGGAGGCGGGCAGCGGATCGAGGTGGCGCAGGATCACGTGGACCTCGGCGTCCAGCGCGTCCCGGCCGTCGCCGAGATCGGCGATCTCGGGCAGGTCCGCCAGCCGGTAGAGGTGCTCCCGCTCGGCCGCGTCGAGCCGCAGCGTACGGGCGATGGCGTCGAGCACCTGCACCGACGCGTTGATCGGGCGGCCCTGCTCCAGCCAGGTGTACCAGGTCACGCCCACGCCCGCGAGCTGGGCGACCTCCTCCCGTCGCAGGCCCGGCGTACGGCGGCGCAGGCCGGGCGGCAACCCGACCTCCTCGGGCCGGATTCGCTCGCGTCTGCTGCGCAGGAAGGCGGCGAGCTCGTCACGCCTGGTGTGCCTGGTGCCGGTCCCCGTCGTCACCTCCCCATCTTGCCGAGTGGGCGGACGCGTTGCCAGGTGGTGTCGGTACCAGTATCCGCAGGCTCTCGGCACCGGTATCGCGGCGGCGGCATCGTTGCCGCCATGACCACTGTCACCACCCGCGCGCTGGCCGCGCGGCGGACCTCGTCGGCTGTGCTGCTCACCGTCATCCTGGCGGGGCAGTTCATGGCCATCCTCGACGCCACCATCGTCAACGTCGCCGCGCCCACGATGCGCACCGACCTCGGGGCCACCGGCTCGGGGCTGCAACTCGTCATCTCCGGCTACACCGTGGCGTACGCGATGCTGCTGATCACCGGGGCACGCCTCGGGGGGCTGCTCGGCTACCGGCGGCTGTTCCTCACCGGGCTCGCGGTGTTCACGGCCGCGTCGCTGATGTGCGGGCTCGCCCCGTCGACCGGCGTGCTGATCGCCTTCCGGCTGGTGCAGGGCGCGGGAGCCGCCCTGATGGTGCCCCAGGTGCTCAGCCTGATCCAGATCACCTTCGACGGCGCCACGCGGGGGCGGGCGCTCGGCGTCTACGCCACGGTCATCTCGGTCGGCGCGGTCGTCGGCCAGGTGCTCGGCGGGCTGCTGGTGACCGCCGACCTGTTCGGCACGGCCTGGCGGCCGGTCTTCCTGGTGAACGTGCCGATCGGGCTCGCGCTGCTGGCCGCTGGCGCCCGGACGCTGCCCGCCGCACACGTGCGGCGTGAGCATGGCCTCGACGTGCCCGGTCTGGTCACCCTGTCGCTCGCGGTCTGCCTGCTGGTCGTGCCGCTCGTGCTCGGCCACGAGGAGGACTGGCCGCTGTGGGGGTGGGTCGCGATGGGCCTGTCGGTTCTCGCGTTCTGCGCGTTCCTGCTCGTGGAGCGGCGTGCGGCGCATCCGCTCGTCCCCGGCCGCCTGCTGCGCGCCCCCGGGGTGGCCGTCGCCGCGTCCGGCATCTTCCTCGTCATGGCGGCGTACGGCGGCTGGCTGTTCGCCATGGCCCTCCACCTGCAGGGCGGCCTCGGCGACAGCGCCCTGCGGGCGGGCTGCCTGTTCATCCCCGCGGCCGCCGCCTTCGGACTGACCAGCCTCAACTGGAAGCGGCTGCCGGCCCGCCTGCACCGGCCGATGATCGTCGTGTCCGCCGTCGTCACCGCCGCGGGCGAGCTGGCCCTGGCGACGGCGCTGGCCGGCGGCGGCCACGGCGAGCCGCTGCTGGAGATCAGCTTCGTGGCCATCGGGGCCGGCATGGCGGGCACGTTCAGCCCGCTCATGGCGGTGGCGCTGGCCCGGGTCGCGCCCGCCGACGCGGCCGACGCCAGCGGCCTGCTGGCCATGATGCTCCAGCTCGGCCAGGTCGTCGGCGTGGCCGTCTTCGGCACGCTGTTCCTCAGCCTCGCCCCGTCGGCGCACGCCGCCACGGTGACGTCGCTGTGGCTGGCCGCGGTCTCGCTGGCCGCGGGCGGGTGCGCGCTGCCTCTCCTGCGCACCCGCCGGAACTCCGGATGAGCACTCGGATGAGCGCTCAGATGAGGCCGAGGGCGAGCATCGCGTCCGCCACCCTCCTGAAGCCGTCGATGTTCGCGCCGGCCACGTAGTCGCCCGGCATGCCGTACGCGTCGGCGGTCTCCAGGCAGCGGGCGTGGATGTCGCTCATGATCTCCTGGAGCCGCCGTTCGGAGAACTCGAACGTCCACGAGTCGCGGCTGGCGTTCTGCTGCATCTCCAGGGCGCTGGTGGCCACGCCGCCCGCGTTGGCGGCCTTGCCGGGGCCGAAGGCCACCCCCGCCTCGCGAAGCACCCGGATGCCCTCGGGCGTGGTGGGCATGTTGGCGCCCTCGCCGACCGCGACGCACCCGCCCCGCACGAGGGCCTCGGCGTCCTTGCCGGTGATCTCGTTCTGCGTGGCCGACGGCAGCGCGACCTCGCAGGGCACCTCCCACACGCTGCGCCCGGCGACGTACGTCGCCTCGGCGCCACGGCGCTCGGCGTAGTCGCTGAGGCGGCGCCGCTCGACCTCCTTGACCTGCTTGAGGAGGTCGAGGTCGATGCCCTTCTCGTCCACCACGTAGCCGGAGGAGTCGGAGCAGGCCACGACGACGCCGCCCAGCTCGCGCACCTTCTCTATGGCGTAGACGGCGACGTTGCCCGAGCCCGAGACGACCACGCGCTTGCCGTCGAACGACGTGCCCCGCGCCTTGAGCATCTCCTCGACGAAGAACGCGCAGCCGTAGCCGGTGGCCTCGGTGCGGACCTGGGCGCCGCCGTAGGTCAGCCCCTTGCCGGTGATGACGCCGGACTCGTACCGGTTGGTGATGCGCTTGTACTGGCCGAACAGGTAGCCGATCTCCCGTCCCCCGACGCCGATGTCCCCCGCCGGCACGTCGGTGTACTCGCCCAGGTGCCGGTAGAGCTCGGTCATGAAGCTCTGGCAGAAGCGCATGATCTCCCGGTCGGAGCGGCCCTTCGGATCGAAGTCCGCGCCGCCCTTGCCCGCGCCGATCGGCAGGCCGGTCAGGCTGTTCTTGAAGATCTGCTCGACCGCCAGGAACTTGATGATGCCGAGGTAGACGGAGGGGTGGAAGCGCAGCCCGCCCTTGTACGGCCCGAGCGCGCTGTTGAACTCGACCCGGAAGCCGCGGTTGATGTGCACCTCGCCCCGGTCGTCGTCCCAGGGCACCCGGAAGATGATCTGCCGTTCCGGCTCGAAGATCCGCTCGATGATCTTCTGCTCCGCGTATTCGGGGTGCTTGCCGAGCACCGGGCCGATGCTTTCCAGCACCTCCCGTACGGCCTGGTGAAACTCGATCTCACCTGGATTGCGGCGCAGGACGTTGTCGTAGACCGACTCGAGCCTCTCGTGCAGCATCAACCACTCCCTTGATGTCTGAATCCTCCGTATTTCACAGTAGAGGTATCCGGGTTGTGAGCAACCACATCTCAGCGCGTGGGACCTACGAGGGCCCGCCAGACGTCGATGACGAGCACCGCGCGCATGCCGACCGACCGGTAGAGGCCGAGAGCGGGAGTGGTGTTGTTGCTGTCCACGTGCAGGATCGTGCCCACCCGCCCGCGCCGCTCGTCGGCCTCGAAGGCCCGCGTGAGCAGCAGCCGGCCGAGACCGCGCCCGCGGAAGGCGGGCCGCACCGCCAGCGTGCGGACGTAGCCGCAGTTCTCGTCGGGCACGAAGTGGTTGGTGCCGAGCAGCATGGCCGCGGGCTCGCCGTGGACGCGGGCCAGCAGCAGCTGCGTCCAGTCGTTCGCGCTGGACGCCTCCATTTCGTCGGCCCACTCCTCGAACCTCTTCGGCACGAACCCGAAGTGCTCGGCGAACGCCTCCTGCTGGACGGCGTGCGCCACGCGCAGCAGCTCCTCGCCGTCGAGTGCGCCGGTCTCGACCGTGACCCCGGGCAGGAAGAGGGGCCGTACGCCGGCGTGGTCGGTCCGCATGCGGTGGAAGCTGGTCGCGGGTGCGAAGCCGCGCTCCTTGGCCGCCTCGCGCATGACCGTGTCCTGCTCGTAGACGCTGACGTCGACGACCGCGTGGTCGTGCCCGGCCTCGCGGGCGAGGTCGCCGGCCCGGCCGAGCACCAGGTCCCATACCAGGGCGGCCGCGCCGGGCTCCCGCGCCTGCACGTCGACGTCCACGTTGTCGCTCGTTCCCTTGCGCCTGGCGTAGCCCCAGCCGAGGAGCCGCCCGCCCGAGCGGATCACCCAGCTGTCGTGCTCCAGGTCCAGCTCGCCGAGGGTGTCGGCGATGTCGTCGAGCGTCCAGTCGGGCTTGCCGGTCACTTCGACGTCGTGCTCGGCGACCAGTTCGTGGATGGCCACCGCGTCGGCGGGCGTCGGCCGCCGGATGTCGTAGTCGTTCACGCCACTGTTTGTACGCATCGCGACTTGTGGGCCGCTTGCCGCCGAATTGGCGGCGCGGAACCGCCGCTTCAAGAAGCCGTCCAGTAGGCGCGTCTCGGTCCGCCGTGCAACCTTCTCGGCATCGCGCGCATCAGAGAGGCGAGCACGCCCGCGGGCATGGAAAGGGGGGCGGACGCACGTGAGCGGAAGTCCGGGGCGCGACGCCGAGTTCACCGAGTACGTGACGGCGAAGGCGCTGTGGCTGCGCAAAGTCGCCTACCTGTTGTGCGGCGACTGGCACGCCGCCGACGACCTCGTGCAGGCCACCGTGACGAAGCTCTACACCAACTGGCATCGCGCCGGTCGGGCGGACAACGTCGACGGCTACGCCCGTACGACGCTCGTCAACACGTTCCTGGCCGAGCGGCGGGCGCCGTGGGCGCGTCTGATCGTGCTGCGCGGCGCCCAAGACGACGTCGCGGACCACGAGGGCGACGTCGACGCGGCGCTCGACCTGCGGGCGGCTCTGGCCTGCCTGCCCCCGCGCCAGCGGGCCACCGTCGTCCTGCGGTATTTCTGCGACCTCAGCGTCGAGGAGGCGGCCCGGACGCTGGGCTGCTCGACCGGCAACGTGAAGAGCCAGACGGCACGGGGCATCGACACGCTGCGCCGCCTCCTCCGGACCCGTCCCGTCGCTTCGCCGAAGGAGCGTCGAGCATGACCGGCGACATCGCGGACCTGGCCGCCGAGCTCAAGGCGCTGGCGCAGGCGCCCGCGCCCCCGATGGCCCTGGACCTCTCCCGTGCACGCGAGACAGGACGCAGGCGGCTGCTCCGTCGCCGAACCCGGACGATCGGCGCCGTCGGCCTCGTCGGCGTCGCCGTCCTGGCGGCGGTCCTGGCGGCCATGCCGCTCGTCAGGCCGGCGCCGGAGCCGGCTGCGGCGGTGACGTTGTCCACCGGGCCCTCCCCGCTGATCGCGCACGCCTCGTTCGGCTGGTTGCCGGAGCAGATCGCCGGAGTCGGCTACCAGGCGGGGCCGCACGGGGACCAGATACTGGCGCGGGGAAGGGGCGACTACGGCGCGCGGATCATCCTCGGCCTCTACCCGGGCGACCGTGAGCCGGAGCCGGGAAGGTTCGCCGACGGCGCCGAGGGAGTCGCCGTGTCCGCCCGGGTCCACGGCCGCCCCGCCTACTGGCTCACCCACGACGCCTCCGACCCCCTCAACGGAGGCGACGCCTACCTGCGCTGGCAGACCGCCGGCGGCCGGTGGGCCGAGCTGCACGCCTACTACCTGAACGTCGCCGATCCGCAGGAGGTCCTGCTGCGGGTCGCGGCTGGCGTGACCGTCGGGGACCGCGCCGTGCCGCTGCCGCTGCGCATCGGCGGCCTGCCCGCCGGTGTCCGCGTACAGGAGGTGCAGCTGTGGCGGCCGCCGTTGCGGGGCACCGGCGCGTGGGAACTGCAGGTGTTCCTCTCGGCGAACGGTCTCCCCGTCACCGTCGGCGTCAGCCCGGCAGGAGGCTCCCCGAAGCCTCGGAAGAGCACCTGCACGAGCGCCGCCGGCCTCGACGTGTGCGTGCAGGTCGACGGCCCGGTGCCCGCGTCGCTGCGCGCGATCGGCGGTCCGCGGGGGCTGCTCGACCGGATCACCGTGCTCGGCGCCGACGAACACGGCTGGACGACCGACGTGATCGGGTGACGCGGGGCCGCGCGAGCGTGTCGGGGCTCCCGCGCTCCGGCCCGTCGCGCGGGCCGAGGGAACGGACGAATGCGCAGGTCACCGAGGATCGGCCAAGGGCGGCTCCCATGACGGCCACACCGGCGCGGCGGGCGCATTCCCTGGTTCGGCGCGGTGTACGGTTCGCGAGTTGCACGTCACGAGCCGTAAGCCCATGTCCCGCCCCGGGAGCCTCTCATGCCCAAGCGTCTCGTCGTGGCGCTCGCGACCGCACTCAGCGCGGTGACCGCCGCCGCGGTTCTCGTCGCGATCCGGGCGGGCACCGCGGACGCGGCCACCGACGGATACGACTTCGCCCACCCGCAGGTCGTCACCACGGGACTGCGTGCACCCTGGGGGATGGCCTTCCTTCCCGACGGCAGCGCCCTCGTCTCCCAGCGCGACACGGCGGACATCATGCGGGTGCGCCGCGGATCCGCGCCCGTGAAGGTGGCCACGGTCCCGAACGTGACGCCCGGGGGTGAGGGCGGCCTGCTCGGTATCGCGGTCTCCCCGGTCTACGCCCTGGACCAGTGGGTCTACGCGTACTACACGAGCGCCTCCGACAACCGGGTGGTCCGGTTCCGGCTGAGCTCGCCCCAGACACAGCAGCCGATCCTCACGGGCATCCCCCGCGCCCAGACCCACAACGGCGGGCGGATCGCGTTCGGACCGGACGGCAGGCTGTACGTGGGCACGGGCGACGCCGGGAACTCGGCCAACGCGCAGAACCTGAACAGCCTGGGCGGCAAGATCCTGCGCATCAGGCCCGACGGCACGGTGCCCGTGGACAACCCGTTCGCCGGCTCGCCGGTCTACAGCTACGGGCACCGCAACGTCCAGGGCCTCGCCTGGGACGAGGACGGCCGGCTGTACGCCACGGAGTTCGGCCAGAACACCTGGGACGAGCTCAACCGCATCCTCCCCGGCCGCGACTACGGCTGGCCGATCTGCGAGGGCGTGTGCTCGGACCCGCGCTTCACCAATCCCCTGGTGACCTGGAGCCCCGCCGAGGCGTCTCCCAGCGGCCTCGCGTACGCCAAGGGCACGCTCTTCGCCGCGGCCCTGCGCGGGACGCGGCTGTGGACCGTGCCGATCAGCGGCGGCACGGCGGGCACCCCGGTGGCCGAGTTCCAGGGGACGTACGGGCGGCTGCGCACCGTGGCCGTCGGGCCCGACTGCTCGCTCTGGATCGCGACGAGCAACCGCGACGGCCGGGGGACGCCGTCCGCCGACGACGACCGGATCATCCGCGTCCGGCCCGCGGCCCGCTGACCTGCCATCACCGCCGCGGAGTCTGAAAGTTTCCTCACCCGGGCCCCGGCGGCGGACGAACACGCAGGCCGGTGGGCGGGCCCGCGCCGGTCCATTGCCTCGGGCGCGGGCGACGCTTTCGATTGAGCCGGTAGCCCCGTCCGCTCCCGGGAGCGTGTGATGCCCAAGCGCCTGTCCGCGGCACTCGCGGCCGTCCTCTGCGCCGTGACCGCCGCCGCGGCAGTCGTCATGACCCGGCCGGTCGCCGCCGGAGCGGCCACCACCGGATTCGACTTCACCAAACCACAGGTCGCCGTCACGGGGCTGCTGACGCCTTGGGGGATGGACTTCCTGCCGGACCGCAGCGCCCTCGTGACCGAACGCGCCACCGCGAACATCTGGCGGGTGTATCCGGGGTACACGCCCACACTGGTGACCACCGTCAAGAACGTGTACGCGGTAGGCGACGGCGGCCTGCTCGGCATCGCCGTGTCCCCCACCTTCACGCAGGACCAGATCGTCTACGTCTACTTCACCACCACCTATGACAACCGCGTGGTCCGGTTCCGGCTGAACTCACCTCAGACACAGCAGGTCGTCCTCGCCGGCATTCCCCGGGGCCCGTCGGACAACGGCGGGCGGATCGCGTTCGGTCCCGACGGCATGCTGTACGTCTCCACCGGCGACGCCGGCAACCCCGCCAACGCGCAGAACGGCACCCTGGGCGGCAAGATCCTGCGCATCAGGCCCGACGGCTCGATCCCTCCGGACAACCCGTTCTCCGGCTCGCCGGTCTACAGCTACGGCCACCGCAACGTCCAGGGCCTCGCCTGGGACACGGGCGGCCGGCTGTACGCCACGGAGTTCGGCGAGGACGCCTGGGACGAGCTCAACGCCATCGTCCCGGGAGGCAACTACGGCTGGCCGGCCTGCCAGGGTATGTGCGGCGACACACGCTGGCGCGACCCGATCGTGACCTGGCACCCGGCCGAGGCGTCTCCCAGCGGCCTCGCGTACGCCAACGGGACGCTCTTCGCCGCGGCCCTGCGCGGGGCACGTCTGTGGACCGTGCCGATCAGCGGCGGCACTCCGGGCACCCCGGCGGCCGAACTCCAGGGAAGGTTCGGACGGCTGCGCACCGTGGCCGTCGGTCCGGACGGCTGGCTCTGGCTGGCGACGAGCAACCGCGACGGCAACGGGACTCCCGTCTCGGGCGACGACCGGATCATCCGGATCCCGCCCGTCATCGGCTCGCCGCCGTCCGGCCCGTCGCCCTCAGCGTCGGGCGGCCCGTCGGTCTCACCGTCGCCCTCGCCGTCCGGTGGCGTCTCGCCATGCCTCTCCCCTTCGCCCGGCCCTTCACCGACGCCGTCACCCAGCCCCTCACCGTCGGTCAGCCCCTCACCGTCGCCCAGTGCCTCCTCTTCGCCCAGCCCTTCACCGTCGCCGTCACCCAGCCCCTCACCGACGCCGTCGCCCAGTGCCTCGCCGTGCCCCTCCCCCACGCCCAGTCCTTCACCGTCGCCCAGTCCTTCACCGTCGCCCAGCCCGTCGCCGTCGGTCAGCCCCTCACCGTCGCCCAGCCCGTCGCCGCCCGCGGGCACACGCTCGTGCGAGGCGACGATCCGTTTCATCCTCACGTGGACGGCGGCCTCCCGGGGCGAGCTGACGGTGCGGAACACGGGAACCCTGCCCATCTCCTCGTGGATGGTCACCTTCAAGGTCCCCAACGGTCTTAGCTACGTGTTGTGGAACGGCGGCTACAGCACGCCGGGAGCCACGGTGACCATCACCAACCAGCCCTGGAACGGCGTGCTGCCGCCGGGCGCGGCGGTGACGACGGAATTCGCGGTCGGCTGGTCTGGTGGCACCGTCGAGGTGCCGTCGCCCATCACCTGTACGGCCGCCTGACGCCTCGGCTACGGGATCAGGCGGTCCGGGGCTCGACGAAGAGGGTCTGCGTCGCCGTGCCGACCTCGCCGGACTGGTCGAACAGCGTGGTGCGGGTGAGCCCGCGTCCCCTGGGGCCGATGGTCGTGGCCGCGTCCAGGCAGATCCACTCCCCCTCCGGGGCGCGGAACAGAGAGATGGTGAGGTCCACGTTGGCGAACAGGTAGGCGCCGAAGTCCAGGACGCCGCTGATGCCGTTGCCGCTGTCGGCGAACATCGCGAGCCGTTCCAGCGGCGTGATCTCCTCACCTTCGACGAGCGCCACCCGTGCCCTGCCCCACGCCACGGCGGGCCCGGCCTCGTCCGGGGAGCCCTTGACGAACCGCCAGTCCGTGGCCCTGCCATACCCGAAGCCCCGCGCGATCCACGACTCCGCGTCGCCCGGGGCCGGCGGCGGGACCGGCGCGGGCGGCGGCGCGGCCTCGCTCGCCGGGCTGCCGGCCTCCCTGATACGCCACGCGGTCGCCCTGACCAGCTCGCGCCCGCCGGAGGTGAGGGACGCGCCGAGGCACTGCACGCGCCTGCCGTCCCTGATCATCTCGGCGCGTACCTCCACCTCCGCCACCGGGACGGGGGCGAACACGTCCACCGCCAGCCGGGCCGGAGGAAGACCGGGGGAACGGCCGGGGACCCGGGCGAACTCGTGCACCAGCAGCGCGGTGACGGGTCCCATGTGCTGCTGCCGTGGATCCCACGGCCCCTGGGTGTGCTCCGTCGCCTGGTATCGGCCCTGACCGAGGGGGACGTACATCGCCATGGAACAAGATTCTAGAGGCGGCTCCGCGGGTCCCCTCGGCCGATGCGCCGCACCGCCAATCGGAGGTCCGCCCGCTGACCCGGCCCGGTCCCGGCCGCTACGCGGAAGCCGTGCCGGAGACCGCATACCCCGAAATCGACGGCCACCGGACGGTGAGCACCACCGACTCCTCTTCGGCGTGCCAGGAGTGATCGACCCCGTGGCCCCACACCACGTAATCGCCCTGATTCGCCAACAGCACGCTTCGCCCAGGGAATTCGACACGAAAACGGCCACTGATCAGTACGAGGAGCGCGGTGCGTTTCTCGCCCGTCACCCATTCCGCGCGCCGGTCACCACGAGGATGCACGTACCACTTGATCTCGACGTCCTCGCTGTGCCTCACATCGTCAGCGGGTTTGAAATGCCCCAGCAGCCACCCGCGGTCGGCGACCGCGTCCAGATGAGCGTTCCCCACATACACGTTCTCCGCCACACCCCCGCACGCTAGCGAAGACGTCACGACCCGCGGACGGGTTTCGGCGCGGTTCTGCGGTGAATGGGCCCGCCGGGGGCGTACCAGCCCGCTTTCTTGCGTACGGCGGGTGACGGGTCGTCGTCGCGACTGCGGATCAGGGCGGCGAGGGCGTCCGGGTGATCGTGCACCCAAAGACCGACGAGTTCGGCCGCCATGGCCCGGACGTGCGGATCGGGATCATGGTGCAGGAGCCGGATGCCGCGAGGAGGGAGCGCACCACGGGCCGAGGGGCGGCGAAAGACCGCGGCGTACGACCGGCTCGTTGAGCACATCATGACAATCGCCTTACCCGCGAACGGCACACAGAGCACTATTTTCGAAATTGTCAACCGCACACAGAGAAGGCATCCGAGAGCTGCCGTCCGCGGAAAAGTCAACAGGATTCTTGGATTTGTTCTCCTACATAACGCGTGATATCCAATTGGTCGCCGATTTCCACCGGCCCGCGCGGAGGGACAACGTCATGAACGAGCACCCGGCCGAGGCCGTCTGGCACGTCGATGACCGCTGCACCAACTGCGACGTCGCCCGGCAGCTCGCACCGGACCTGGTCGCCGAGGTCGACGGCCGCTCCTCGGTCGTCCGTCAGCCGCGCACGGACGCGGAGGAGGACGCGTTGTACGCCGCGGCTTTCGCCTGTCACACCCGATCGATCCGGCGCGGCGCGCGCGGACCGGACCCGGCGCTTGACCCCTTCCCATTCCGCCTTTCCGAGCACGTGCACCTGTGCGGGCACAACTCGCGGCACACCGCGGGCGCGAATTCCTACCTGCTGCGCCGGCCTGCCGGAAACCTCATGATGATCGACACGCCGCGCTGGAGTTCCGCCCTCGCCGCCAAATACGCCGCCCTCGGTCCGATCACCGATGTGCTGCTCACCCACCGCGACCACGCCGCGCACGGCCGCGAATACGCCGACCGTTTCGGCGCCCGCCTGTGGATCCACGAAGGAGACCTGGCCGCCGCGCCGGACGCCGACGGCGTCCTCCGGGGCGCCGAGCCGATCGGGATCGCCGACGGAGTGACAGCGCATCCGCTGCCCGGGCACACCGAGGGCAGCGTGCTGTATCTCGCCGACGAGACCTACTGCTTCAGCGGTGACAGTTTCTACTGGTCCCGCACCGACGGCGACATCGCCGTCGCCGAGTCGGTCACCTGGTACTCCATCACGGAACTGGCCGCGTCGCTGGCCCGTACGGCACCGCGGGTGCGTTTCGAATGGCTGCTGCCCGGCCACGGCGACCGCAAGCGGCTGCCTGCCGACGAGTTCACCCGCCGGATGCACGCCCTGGCCCGCCGCGCCGGGCGGCTCTCACCCCGGCCGATCGACTTCACCGCCCTGCGCTGGTGACTCGCCCCTCTCCCCACCGAGCGGTGCGCCGCCGGCAGCCGCGCCGACAGGCACCGGCGTGCCATACCTAATACTCCAGCCGTAGATGGCGATCTTGCGCGTGGGCTGGTGGCGGAGATGGGGACGGCCACCGCGATCATCGAGTGTTGTGCTGACAATCAAAGATCGGGCGGTGGCCGCAAGCGGTAGCGTAGCGGCCTCGCAGTGGCAGGCGATGTTCGATGAGCTCACCGGCCGGATCGGCAGCAGGTTCTCCCGGGTGGAGCCGCGGCGGCGGGTCCGGGCTCTGCTGGGCGGGCTGCTGTCGGAGTTACCGCGTAAGAATTGCTGGACGCTGGCCGAATATGCCGGAGACCCGTACGCCGGACGGGATGCAGCACCTGCTGTCGCGGGCGGTATGGGACGCCGACGCCGTGCGCGACGACCTGCGCGGCTACGTGGTGGAGCACCTCGGGCAGGACAGGGCGGTGCTGGTGGTGGACGAGACCGGCGACCTGAAGAAGGGCATGAGCACGGTCAGGGTGCAGCGCCAGTACACCGGCACCGCCGGACGGATCGAGAACAGCCAGGTCGCGGCCTTCCTGGCCTACTCCACCCCGGCCGGTCACGCGTTCATCGACCGGGAGCTGTATCTGCCCCGGGCGTGGACCGACGATGCCGGGCGGTGCCGGAGGGCGGGAGTACCCGCCGATCGCCAGTTCGCTACCAAGGGTGAGCTGGCGACGCGGATGGTCGCACGCGCTCTGGACGCAGGCGTCCAGGCGAGGTGGTGACCAGTGATGAGGTGTACGGCCAAAGCCCGCACCTGCGAGCGGAGCTGGAAGCCCGCCAGGTCGGGTACGTGCTCGCGGTCGCCTCCAGCCACAGGGTGACCATCGGCGCCGGGGTCTGCCGAGCCGATCAGGTGATCTTCTCGGTGGCGCAGGCGTCCTGGCAGCGGCTGTCGGCCGGCACGGGCGCGAAGGGGCACCGCTACTACGACTGGGCCGTCGTCGAGATCGACCGCGAAGGGCCAGCACGGCACTGGTTACTGATCCGCCGCAACCGGCGCACCGGTGAGCTGGCCTTCTACCGCTGCTACGCACCGGCCCGGTTCCGCTGGCGGTCCTGGTCATGGTGGCCGGCCGTCGATGGACCATCGAGGAGTCCTTCCAGACCGGCAAGGGCCTGACTGGTCTGGACGAGCATCAAGTCCGCCGGTGGACATCCTGGTACCGGTGGACCACCCTGGCCATGCTCACCCACGCCCTCCTCGCCGCGGTTACCGCCCAAGAACGCGCTGCCCAGCCGGCCGAACCCGAACTGGCGCCGCTGACGCTCGCCGAGATCCGGCGTCTGCTCGTCCCGGTGCTCATCCAGACCGCCCACAGCATGACCCACCTGCTCCGCTGGTCCCGCTGGCGGCGACGCCACCAAGCCCGCGCCCAGGCCAGCCACTACCGGCGGCAAGCTCTTTACGAGCCATGATCAGGAACTACGGCTGGGTACTAGGCCCCGCAAGCAGCGCGGCCTTGCCCAAGGTGACAGTGCCGACATTCAGGCGGACCAGCGACGCCCGATCGAGTGCCTCGAGCACCCGCTGGGCCTCCTCCTCGTCAGGCCGCCCCTCGACGAGCTCGCCGAGGGTTGCGCTGCGCGCCACCTCCTCACCGTCCCGCACGTCTATCAGGCGCAACAGCAGGTCGCGTGCCACCTCGCGCTCGGCAGCGCCGCGTACACCTGCTCGGCGACCACGCCGAGCGCGGGCCCCGCTGCCAGGGAGTCCGGAGGCCGTACGCCCGCGGCGGCCTGCGCGCCGTCGGTCAGCAGGGCGCTTCTCGGCGGGAGAACAGCTCGGGTGCCATGTAAGTGGGGGTGCCCATGAGTCCTTCGGTGATGCCGGCCGTGACCTCGGCCGTGCGGGCGATGCCGAAATCGATGACCCGGGTTGTGCCCGAGCATCCGGGCGGTGCAGAACGGCGGCACCCGCCCGGCCGCCAGGACGTCCTTGGCGAAGCGCCGCCGCAGGGAATGATCCCCGGCGAGGTAGGCGTGCGGTGCTGACCGACAAACGCTGCCGCTTCTCGCAGGCAAAATCAGGCCGCTCAGCTGCACAGATTGCAGCGGTTCAATCTCTGTAGCCGGCCCGCCATGCGCAGCACCTCAACGGCCCGACTAAGTCAATTGCGAGGTTGCGCCGGCATCTGCAGCGGGACACCGACTCGGTTGAAGGCGTTCATCAGAGCCACCTGGACGACCAGCGCGCCGAGTTCCTCGTCGGTCATGAGGTCGCGGACGCCGGCCCAGACCTCGTCGCTGACGCCGTGCGGGGTCAGCGTCGTTGCGGCCTCGGTGTACTCGAGCGCCGCCCGTTCCGCCGGGGTGAACAGCGCCGATTCGCGCCACGCGGACAGCTGGATGATGCGGTTCAGCGATTCGCCCTGCTCCAGCGCATCGTGACTGTGCAGGTCGATGCAGTGCACGCAGTGGTTGATCTGCGAAGTACGCAGCTTGACCAGTTCGCGGATGGTCGGATCGAGTGGCGAGGTGAGAATGGCCTGGTCCGCGGCGTACAGCGCCTTGGCGGCCTTTGGGGCGGCCGTCCGCAGGTCGAGGCGGGGCTCACCGGTGTGCACGTGGGTGGTCATGATTTCTCCTTCAGGCGTGGATATCGCGTTGTTGAGCCAGGCGTGTGCTGGCGGGGGTCACGAGGACTGAGTGGCTGACCAGTCGTCGAAGGTGGTGCGCCCGATCCGGGCGACACCGAGCGGAACCAGCGAGTCCCGCACGATCGGTACGCCGAAGTAGCCGGCGCCGGCGTCCGGCTTGAGGGGGCGCTCATCACCTCGCGCGGCAAGCGCCGAACCGATGAAACGGGCGAACGCCGCGCGCTCCGGCCCCGCGACCTCGACCACGCCGTCGAGCGGGGCGGAGGTGGCTACGTCCACGAGCGCGGCGGCGACGTCGGCCGCAGCGACCGGCTGAAGGTCCGCGGTGGGTGGCACGATCACGTCGTCCTGGGCCATGCCGGCGCCCATGGCCGTCAGGTTCTCGAAGAACTGTGTCGCCCGCACGATGGTGAAAGGGGTGCCCGACTCGGCGACGAGCCGTTCCTGCGCGGCCTTGGCCTCAAGGTAGCCCGGGTGCAAGAGCCGGTCTACACCGACGATCGACAGCACCACATGGTGCCGCACCCCGGCTTCCCGCCCGGCGTTCAGCAGGGTGCGGGTGGAGGTGGTGAAGAAGTCGAGGATCGGCTCGGGTTCGAAGATCACTTTATTGGTCACGTCGACGACCACGTCCGCGCCCTTCAGCGCGTCGGCGACGCCGCGGCCACTGATCGTGTCCACGCCGGTTCCCGGCGCGGCCGGAACGACGTCGTGACCCAGCATCTGCAGCGACTCGACGACTTTCGACCCGATGAGTCCGGTTCCCCCGGCAACGACGATGCGCATGTCCCACTTCCGAATTCGGATAACCGTTGTCCGAGATTCTATTCGGACAACAGTTGTCCGAGTCAAGTAGGCTGGGCGAATGAAGATGTCAGGCGGGGTCGAGTGGGGCTTGCACTGTTGCGTCGTGCTCAGTGGGGCGGGCGCGCCGGTGACGGCGGCCAAGCTCGCCGAGCTGCACGACGTCTCACAGAGCTATCTGGCCAAACAGCTGCAACTGTTGTCCCGCGCAGGCCTTGTGCGCTCGACGCTGGGCCAGTCCGGCGGCTATGTGCTGACTCGGGCTGCGAACGAGATCACGGTGCTGGACGTGGTCGAGGCGATCGACGGCGTCCAGCCGGCGTTCCGGTGTACAGAAGTGCGTCAGCGAGGCCCGATGGCCGTGCCGGCGGAGCGGTGTGACACTCCCTGCCCGATCGCCCGCACGATGGATTCCGCCGACCGCGTCTGGCGGGAGTCGCTACGCAGGGTCACCATTGCCGACCTGATCGCCGACGTCAACCGCACGACGCCACCTGAGATACTCGCGGGGGCCAGGGAGTGGCTGCGCGCCTGAGCAACGGCGACGAGCCGTACATGGCCGCGAACCCATCCGGCTCCGGCACTGCCAGCAGCGAGAGTGTGTCCCGTCAGTGTTGTATCTCGATCTTGTTTGCTTAACTCAACGTTACTCGCCGGAGCAAGCCAGGAGCCAGCGCTCGAGCAAGACCAGCCCGCGGTGAATCCCTACGACCTGGCCGAACACGACACCACTCAGGACTCCCATGCTCGTGGCGGCCACCTATGCGGCCGGTACCCACAGACCGACGATGCGCGAGCGGAAAAGGCTGAACGCATGTAGGCCAGCGGTACGACGACGCCGACGACGTCCATCCTGCCTTCAACGCGTTGTTCGAACCGACCTCCGGAGTGGGAGGGGCCTGAGCCCGACTACCTTAGGTACTACAGCCAGACTTCGTGATCTAAAGTTCTGGATCATGAGTGGGTTGAGTGCGGGCGACCTTCAGCAGTGGGTGGACGGCCTGGATGCGTTGTTCGCGCGGGTGGCGGGTCGGTTCGGGCGGGTGGAGCCGCGGCGTCAGGCGCGGGCGTATCTGACTGGCTTGCTGGCTCCGGTGGAGCGGAAGAACGGCTGGCAGCTGGCCGAGGCGGCTGGCGACGCGACGCCGGATCGGATGCAGCGGTTGCTGGTCAGCGCCCGCTGGGACGCTCGGGGTGTGCGGGCGGATCTGCGGGCTTACGTGGTGGAACACCTCGGGCACCGGGATGCGGTGCTGATCGTGGACGAGACCGGCTTCATCAAGAAGGGCACGAAGTCGGCGGGGGTGCAGCGTCAGTACTCAGGTACTGCAGGCCGGATCGAAAACTGCCAGCTCGGCGTGTTCTTGGCCTATGCATCCCCGCTGGGCCGGGCCCTGATCGATGCGGAGTTGTACCTGCCCAAGTCCTGGCTGGCCGACCGCCAGCGGTGCGCGCAGGCCGGCATCCCTGACGAAGTGGAGTTCGCCACCAAGCCGATGCTCGCCCGGCAAATGTTGGCACGTGCCTTGGAGGCGGGCCTGCCGGTGTCATGGGCGACGGCCGATGAGGCCTACGGCATGGACTACAAGTTCCGCTCTTTCCTGGAGCGGCGCGGTGTCAACTACGTGGTCGCCGTCCCCAAGAACCAGATCGTCGCGGGTGCCACCGTGCGCGCCGATACCCTCGTCGCGGGCGCCCCGCCCGAGGCATGGAAGCGCCTGTCGTGCGGCGATGGGGCCAAAGGGCCCCGGCTTTATGACTGGGCGCTGGCCACTGTGCATTACGAGACCGAGCCCGGCTATCGGCGCTGGCTACTGGCCCGACGCTCCCTGGTCCCAGGCGCCAAAGGCGAACGGGAGATCGCCTACTACCTGTGCTACGCCCCAGTGGGAACGACGTTGGAGGACCTCGTCCGCGTGGCCGGAGCCCGCTGGGCGATCGAGGAATGCTTCCAGACCGCCAAGAACGAGACCGGCCTGGACCATTACCAGGTCCGCCGGTTCGATGCCTGGCACCGCCACATCACCCTCGCGATGCTCGCCCACGCCTACCTCGCCGTCACCGCCGCACACGCCCCAAAAGCCCAGGCGGCCTGGTCCGCCTCACACGAGCAGAAATTCGCCGTCTCCTGGCACACGTGATCGTCCCTGCCGCACGCGCTCTTGATTCTGTATTGGCCTGGTCAACTCACCGACGTGACCATCAGACCCGCGCCCGTCACAGTCACTATTGGCGACGATGGCTACGACATAACGAAGTCAGGCTGTAGTACTAAGCGGCATGGCACGGCTCAGTCTCTTGATCAGCCCTCGGGCATCACATCACGTGAGATCCCGAGGCTAAGGACAGCTGGAAGCGGACTGGGCCTGCACTTCGGCATAGCTGGCATCTTCCACCTTGACGTAGGTGGGCGAAGACAGGCCTATCCGGTTATAGGTCACGGTCTACACCTTTCCCCACCAATTGATGAATTTGATCTTGTAGCACCAACCGGCGTCCACCCGGACGACGTCCCAGTCCCGATTCGCGGGCGTGTGCGCACCCGGGCTGAGGTAATACAAGTCGCCTCCCGCGCACCCCGTGTTGGCGGTGCCGGTCATACCGGAGTCGCACGTCCAGTTGTGCACTGCCGTGACGCCGTCATTGCCGGCGTTGCCGACCTCGGAACACGCGCTACCGCTGCAGTTGGGTCCGGCATAGGCCGCGCCGGTAGTCAACGTATTGGTGAGCGTTGTCGCAACGAGTGCGACAGAGGCGCCTGCGGCCAGCCTCGATGTCCACTTTTTCATGACGGGTCCGATTCCGGAGAACCAGCCTGGCGCCGATCCCGGGAGAAACGCCATTGGATGCTGCCAGAACAATGTCAGGACATGACGAAAGGCGCAAGACTCCCGATTATGGAAGCAATCGGGCGCTTCCCAATTCGATTCCACCGTCCCGGCCGTCCCTGCCCCCTTGGTCGGCCCCCCCGCTCCGCGCACGGGCGGGCACCCGTCCCGCCCGGCGAAGTGATGGGGCAAATGGGGTACTGCCATGGAGTATCGACGACTTGGCACCACCGGGATGAAGGTCAGCAGGATCTGCCTGGGCATGATGAGCCACGGCGAACCGGCCAAGTGGGGCGGCTGGGTCTGGACCACTATGTGCTGGCCACCAAGGTCTACTTCCCGATGGGCGAGGGCAGGAACGACTACGGCCTGTCCCGCAAGCACGTCATGTCGGCCATCGACGCCTCCCTCGCCCGCCTCGGCACCGACTACGTCGACCTGTACCAGATCCATCGGTGGGACGACGAGACGCCCGACGTGCTCATCGCAGTAGGCCCTCATGGGGCGAGCGCGGCCGGACGATCTTCTTGCAGCCCATCGGGACGACAAGGCCGCATACCTCGACCCCCACGGGAGATCGTCACTATAAATCCATAAATGTCCCAAAAAGTGAGTATTAGTCAATGGATGCGTTGACTCGTGGTTGATAAGAGCTGAAACACATGGTCCGAGAGTGACTGTCTGTTCTTAGCCGTAGGCATGGTGCTACGGTGTGTGCCGGTTCACGCTCTGCTGTGAGACGGCACCGCATGGCCGTCCCGTCTTACAGGGAGAACAGCAGGTTCGACGCGGCCTTGTCATGCTCTGCCGCCACCCCGAGGACGCTGATGTCAGTAGATGTACCCCACCGGGCACGGAGAAGGTTTTCACCGAGGGAACTGGTGGTCCTCGCCTTTCTCGGCACCATGATCATTACGGCCTGCGTGTGGTTGTGGGCGATGTCCGCCGCCCCTTATGAGGCCAGAGAGCTGATGGCGCTCGTCGGCGGGGTCTCGGCCGTACTCCTGGCCGGCGCCGTCGCGGCCGCTGTCCACTACTCCGGCACCGGTCGCCGGCTACGTGAGCGGGCCGAGTGGGCCGGCGCGCGGTTCACCTGGCTGGAGCGGGAAACGCTGCGAGTGGCCGAGGAGTCGCTGCCCTCGCTGGGACGTCAGGTGCGGGACGGCGCCTCGATCGCCGACGCGCTCTCCCAGATACCGCAGCCTCCGGACGGCCCGCTGCGGCACCTGCTCGAAGCGGCCGGGCACGAGCTCGAACTGCTCGAACGGGAGCGCGCCGCCGCCCGGACGTCCCGCGATGCGACCGAGGGCGAGATCTCCCGGCTGATCGACGACGCGCTGCCGGAGCTGTTCCGGCGGATCCAGACGGACCGGATGTCGGTGAGCGCCGCACTGGCCGAGATACGCCAGCCGGGGCAGGAGCCGCTACGCGACCTGCTGCGCGAGACGGCGCGGCAGCTCTCCGAGAGCGAGCGCAGGGGCACCGCCGTGATGGCGGCGTGCGCCGGGGCCGCGGCCCGGGTGCAGGCACAGGCCACCAGCCTGCTCGCCCGGCTGCGCGAACTGGAGGAGCAGTACGGCGAGCATGAGGAGGTGTTCGCCGACCTGCTGGACCTGGACCACCGCGTCTCCCAGATGAGCCGGCTGGCGGACAACATCGCGTTGCTGAGCGGCGGCCGTTCCGGGCGGCGATGGACCCGGCCGATCGTCATGGAGAGCGTCCTGCGCGGCGCGATGGGCCGCATCAGCGCCTACCGGCGCATCCGGCTGCACTCCACCAGCACCGTCGCCGTCGCGGGGTACGCGGCCGAGGGCGTGATGCACGCGCTGGCCGAGGTGATGGACAACGCCGCCACGTTCTCGGCGCACGGCACCGAGGTCCACGTGTACGTGGACGAGGAGGACGCCGGCGTCGTGATCACGATCGAGGACAGCGGCCTGGGGATGCGCCCGCGCGAGCGGCAGCACGCCACCAGGCTCGTGTCCGAGCCGCTCGACCTGCGGACGCTGTCCGGTACCCGGCTGGGCCTGGCGGTCGTGGGACGCCTGGTCGACAAGTACGGCCTGACGGTCAGCTTCCGGTCATCCGCCCGCGGTGGCACGGGGGTCGTGATGCTGATCCCGCGTCTGCTGATCACGCAGCCCCTGTCGGCCACCGTGCCGCCCGACGCCGAGGCGTCGGTCCGCCATCCCATGCAGCCCGCCATGCAGGCCGCCGCACAGGCACCGGCCGTACCCGCGCAGGAGGGGCCGGCC
This sequence comes from Microbispora sp. NBRC 16548, assembly GCF_030268985.1. Classification (NCBI taxonomy): domain Bacteria; kingdom Bacillati; phylum Actinomycetota; class Actinomycetes; order Streptosporangiales; family Streptosporangiaceae; genus Microbispora; species Microbispora sp. NBRC 16548. Next base: position 843,080 of record NZ_BSSF01000001.1, on the reverse strand, counting down.
GACGAGTCCGAAGATCTGCTGCCCAGGCGGCGCCGGGGGCAGACGCTGGCCGAGGCGACCAGGGCGCGGCAGGCATCGCCGGCCAAGCCCGCGCGCGAGGGGCCTGACTCGGCTGCGAGGTTCGCCGCGTTCCGCCAAGCCGGCGGCCGTGGGCGTACTTCCTCCTCAGCCCCTCCCCCGGCCCCGGGCGACTCTTGACACGCGTCCGCCGACCACCGGACATTTTTGGATTCACAGATGAGGAGGCAGGGGGCGTCCCTCCCGCGCCGAAGGGGCACCCCGTCGTTTCTATGAGCACAACCGACGCTTCGCACACCACCGATCGTGACTTCGACTGGCTACTGGAGAACCTCAAAGAGAAGACCCCAGGGATCAGGCATGTGCTGGTGCTGACCAGGGACGGCCTGAAGATGTGCTTCACCGCCAGCCTCGACCTGGACGGGGCCGACCAGCTCTCCGCTCTGGCCGCCGGGATCCAGAGCCTTTCGCTGAGCGCCTCCGCCGAGTTCGGGGACGGCATCGGAGCAGGGCAGGCGATGGTGGAGTTCGCCGGCGGACTGCTGCTCATCGTGCCGGCCGGGGACGGCGCCCACCTGGCCGTGGTGGCCGAGGAGGACGGCGAGGTGGGGCTTATCGCGCACAACATGAACGAACTGGTGGAGCAGATCGGGGTGTACCTCACTGCGGCGCCGCGGCAAACGGAGAACAGCGACGACCGCGGATGACACGGCGAGCCATCGACCAAGAAGACCCTGACCGGCTCTACACCGTCACCGGTGGGCGTACCAGCGCCGATGAGAAAGCCTTCGACTCCGTCTCCCTCATCGTCAGCGAGTGCGCCCCCACCCCCGGTATGCAGTCCGAGCACATCAAGATCCTACGGATGGCCCAGCGGCCGACGGCGGTGGTGGAGATCTCAGCGGAACTGCGACTGCCGGTCAGCGTGGTGAAGATCCTGCTGTGCGACCTGCTGGACACCGGTCGCATCACCGTCCGTCATCCGTCGATCGCCGCACAGGCCGGACGACCGGATCCCGAAATCCTGAGGCAGGTGCTCGTTGCGCTCCACAACCTCTGACCAGATGGCGGCCACCACGCGAACGCCCCTACGCACGACCGCCGCGGACGCCCTGAAAATCGTGATCGTCGGAGGGTTCGGGGCGGGAAAGACGACCATGGTCGGCTCGGTGAGCGAGATCCGCCCGCTGAGCACCGAGGAGGTCATGACCCAGGCGAGCGTGGGCATCGACGACGCCAGCCGGGTACGGACCAAGTCGACCACCACGGTGGCCTTCGACTTCGGCCGGATCACGCTGAACGCGAGCAAGGTCCTCTACCTGTTCGGCGCGCCCGGTCAGCAGCGGTTCTGGTTCGTGTGGGACCAGTTGTTCGCCGGCAGCCTGGGCGCGGTCGTCCTGGTGGACGCCCGCCGCCTGGAAGATTCCTGGTACTCCATCGACCGGCTGGAGCACCACCGGACCCCGTTCGTCGTCGCGGTCAACCGCTTCACCGACGGGCCCACCCTGGATTCGGTGCGCGAGGCGCTGGCACTCTCACCCGAGGTCCCGCTCATCGACTGCGACGCGAGAGAGCGGTCCTCGTCCAAACACGTGCTGATCACGCTCATCGAGCACCTCACCCGCACCTACGACCAGTTGCCCGCCCGAGAGAGCATGCCGTGACGAACTCCCCTCCCCTGCCCGGCTCCGCAGACCCGTCCGCCGCCTCGCCCGCATCGCAGCAGGCCGAGCAGAGACGGGAGCCGCTGAAGGGATACGCCGACCACGCCGATGCCGTACGACTGCACGCGTCACTGATCGGCGACGACCCGACCGCGCTGTTCCAGGAGATGCGCCGCGAGCACGGCCCCGTCGTCCCGGTTCTCCTCGACGGCATGCCCGTCTGGTACGTGATCGGTTATCGCGAGCTGCACCATGTCACCAGCCAGCCGCGGTTGTTCAGCCGCGACCCCAGGCGCTGGAACCTGCAGGACCACCTCCCCCCTGACTGGCCGGCGCGCCCGTACGTGACATGGCAACCGTCCGTGATGTACACCGAGGGGGCCGAGCACCAGCGGCGGATCGGCGCCATCAGCGACGCGCTGGACAGCGTCGACCGCACCGAGCTCGCCCTGATCTGCGAGCAGATCGCCGACCTCGCGATCGACGAGTTCTCCGGAGACGGTCAGACCGATCTGATCTCCCAGTACGCCGACCGAATTCCGGCTCAGGTCATCACCCGGCTGTTCGGGCTGGCGGAGACCGACCTGCCGGAGCTGGTCGAGGACGTCAACCACGTGCTGAGCGGGGGCGAGGAGGCCCTCTCCGCGGTTTCCCGAATTCTGGACAAACTAAGCCGGCTCATCGCCGACAAGCGCGCCCTGCCGGGCCACGACCTCACCTCGCACATGCTGGCACACCACGCGCGGATCAGCGACGAGGAGATCGTCCAAGACCTGATCATGACGATGATCTCCTCCCATGACAACTGCCGCAACTGGATCGGCAGCACCCTGCGGCTGATGCTGATGGACGACCACTTCTCGATGAGCCTGCAAGGCGGCCGCAGCAGCGTCGGCGAGGCGCTGAACGATGTGCTGTGGAAGGACCCGCCCACGCCGAACATGCCCAATCGCTGGGCCGTGCAGGACTGCGAGCTGGCCGGGCGGCGCATCCGCCGGGGCGACATGCTGGTGCTCGGTATCGCCGCGGCCAATGCGGATCCGCAGGTGCAACCGGCCGCCCATGCCGGCTCCGGCGCCAACCGGGCGCACCTGGCCTTCGGCCACGGCGAGTATGGTTGCCCCTTCCCCGCGCCCGAGCTCGGCGGGATCATCGCCAAGACGGCCGTGGAGGTCCTCCTCGACCGGCTGCCCGACGTCTACCTCGCCGTGAAACCTGACGCGCTGCGCTGGCGCCCTTCGCTGTGGGTTCGCAGCCTGGAGGCCCTGCCCGTACGGTTCAGCCCGACCGTGCCGACGGGCCAGGGCCCGTCGAACACCTGGAACGCCTCCAGGTGAGGTCAGGCCGGAGCGGAGTCCGGCGACCGATGCGCGGCGAAGCCCGTGGCGGACAGGGAGAGCAGACGCTCGAGCCACCGCTGCCGCGCTGACGGTGAGTTGGGGTGAATAGGGTGCTGCCATGGAGTATCGACGACTTGGCACCACCGGGATGAAGGTCAGCAGGATCTGCCTGGGCATGATGAGCTACGGCGAACCGGCCAAGTGGGGCGGCTGGGTCCTGGACGAGGAGCAGGCCGAGCCCATCGTGCGCAAGGCGGCCGAGGGCGGCGTGACCTTCTTCGACACCGCCGACGTCTACTCGGGAGGCGTCAGCGAGGAGGTCACCGGGCGGCTGCTGCGCAAGATCTTCCCCCGGCGCGACGACTACGTGCTGGCCACCAAGGTCTACTTCCCCATGGGCGAGGGCAGGAACGACTACGGCCTGTCCCGCAAGCACGTCATGTCGGCCATCGACGCCTCCCTCGCCCGCCTCGGCACCGACTACGTCGACCTGTACCAGATCCATCGGTGGGACGACGAGACGCCGATCGAGGAGACCATGGAGGCGCTCAACGACATCGTCCGGGCCGGCAAGGCCCGCTACATCGGCGCCTCCAGCATGTGGGCGTGGCAGTTCGCCAAGGCCCAGCACGCCGCGGACAAGCACGGCTGGACCCGGTTCGTCTCGATGCAGAACCACTACAACCTGCTGCACCGCGAGGAGGAGCGGGAGATGATCCCGCAGTGCCTCGACCAGGGGGTCGGGCTCATCCCGTGGAGCCCGCTCGCACGCGGCCTGCTCGCCCGCGCGGGCAAGCCGGCCGACACCGTACGGCAGGTCGGCGACGGCGCCAGGCAGGAGCAGCTGTACGGCGGGCCCACCGACGAGGCGATCCTGGAGCGGGTGGCCCGCACCGCCGAGGAGCGGGGCGTCTCCCCCGCGACCCTCTCCCTGGCGTGGTTGCTCAGCCGCCCGGCCGTGACCGCTCCGATCGTCGGCGCGACCAAGGCGCACCACGTGGACGACGCGCTCGCCGCGGTCGAGCTGAAGCTCAGCGAGGAGGAGATCGCCTTCTTCGAGGAGCCGTACCAGGCGCGGCCGCAGCAGTTCTGATCGAGAGGCCCCACGCTCGCCGGGCCCGGGAAAGGGCTCGGCGAGCGAGACACAGGGCGGGGTCGTCAGCCGTCGGTGGTGCGGCGGCGCCGGGCGCGGCGCGGGTAGGCCTTCGCCGTCTCTGCCAGCCGCGCCGCGTGCTCGGCCTGCTTGCGCCAGTGCCCGTAGGCGTCGCCGCGCTGCGCGAGCCGGTCCAGCTCACGCATCGTGGCCAGCGGGATGAACGCGGGCTCGGCGTCCCGCCACGGCGTGCCGGGCAGCGGCATGAACGTGTGGGTGTGGATGCGCGCCCCGAGATCCGCGAGGTCCGCGGCGAGCCGCAGGGACGCGTCCTGGTCCTCGGATGACTCGCCGGGCAGGCCGAAGATGAAGTCGACGTTCGGGCGGAAACCGTGTTCCACGGCGATCCGCACGGCGTCGCGCACCGGCGCACTGCCGTGGCCGCGACCGGCCGCGGCCAGCACGCGGTCGGAGCCCGACTGCGCGCCGATGATGATGTTGTCGTTCGCCACGTAACGCTTGAGGAGCCGCATCGCCTCCGGCGTCACGTGCTCGGGACGGATCTCGGAGGGGAAACTGCCGAAGAACACCCGCCCGTTCGCCGGCAGCTCCTCTTTCACGCCCGCCAGCAGCTCCTCCACGGCGTCCAGCGCCGGCTCCGTCCCCTGCGTGCCGTACGAGAGGGAGGTGGGGGTGATGAAACGGACGTCGCGCAGGCCGTGGGCGGCCATCCGGCGGACGTGCTCGCGCACGCTGTCCACGCCGCGGTGCCGGAATTTGCCGCCGAACATGAAGGGCGTCTGGCAGAAGCGGCACGTGTAGGCGCAGCCCCTCGTGATCTCGATGGGCCCGAAGTGGCGGCGCCGGTCGGGGAAGGACGGGAAGGCGTCCAGCGGCAACTGCGGGGCCGGTGGCGTGCGCAGCGCCATGCCGTCACCGTCGCGCACCGCCAGCCCGGGGACGGTGGTGAGCGGCCGGTCCGCGCGCAGCGCCTCGACCAGGGCGACGATCGTCGGCTCCCCCTCGCCGATCGCGGCGAGGTCCCAGCCGGCGTCGATGACCTGCTGCGGCTCGGCGGTGGCGTGCACGCCGCCGGCGATGTGCAGGACGCGCGGGTCGTCGGCCAGGGCCCGTACGGTGGCCAGCTCGGCGGCCATCGCCTCGGCGTCCGGCGAGTAGAACGACCAGAGGACCAGGACACGGTCCGCGGGGCTGGCCGCGATGTGCTCCGCGGTTTCCCCGGGGGTGGTCCCGAGCCGCAGATCGCACTCGGCCTTCGCGGTCTCGAGCGCGCCGAGCAGCGCGTTCACGCCGTACGTCACGGCCTTGCGATAGCGGACCACCACGGACACTTCCACGCTCACCCTGGCAGGGTAGTGCCATCGCCCTCCTCTCCCGCACCGCCGATCGGTGATCGAGGTGCCCGCACATCGGCCGAGCGTCTTCCGAGCCGGCGGACGACCGAGGCGGCGGCAAGCCGCCGTCGTCGATGGCTGTGAGCGTTCACAACGCGTCTTCCGATCGGCTCTCCTCTCCATCGGGGTGCTTGGAGGTGGTGTGGGGCGGAGCCAATACGAGGCGGAGAACCGTTGTCAAGGGCCTTGATACGCGTTCGCGTCGCTGTCAGGGGTCTGGGTGTGGCCTGACTGGGCGTTATCGCGACGGCCCACGAGACCGGCGAGAGGCCGATGTTGAAACTTTCATTACCTCTCTCCCGTCCAGCCTACGGTCACCGAAACTTTCGGCCCGCAGATGCCACCTACTTAACCGATTTTGCACACATACCTTGGCCAGGTAGGCCGAAAGTTTCCGTAGAAGCCTTGACAAGTTTCGGGGAGGTTTCCACACTGATCCTCCGAGGCGGTCCCCCGCTCCGGGTGGTGGTGCACGTGCAGGGGGCCGCCGATCACGACGCCCTGGTGGTGTGCGTCCTCAAGCGACGAGGCGCGGCGTCGTTCTCACGGGAACTTGCACGTTCCCCCTTGGTGATTCAGTTATGGAGGCTCAGACATGGGCGAAAACGTCATGTCCCCGCCCGGAACCCGGCTGCGCCGGGCTCTGGTCGCCGGCGCTCTCGGCGTACTCACCGCGGCCACCGCGGTGGTGGCGGTGACGGTCCCCGCCGACGCCGCGGCGAGCACGCTCGGCGCAGCTGCCGCTCAAACCGGCCGCTACTTCGGCACCGCCATCGCCAGCGGCAAACTCGGCGACGGGAACTACACCGGCATCGCGAGCCGTGAGTTCAACATGGTGACGGCCGAGAACGAGATGAAGATCGACGCCACCGAGCCGAACCAGAACCAGTTCAACTTCACCAACGCCGACCGGGTCTACAACTGGGCGGTGCAGAACGGCAAGCAGGTGCGCGGGCACACGCTGGCCTGGTACTCCCAGCAGCCCGGCTGGATGCAGTCGCTGTCGGGCAGCGCGCTGCGCCAGGCGATGATCAACCACATCAACGGCGTGATGGCCCACTACAAGGGCAAGATCCCCTACTGGGACGTCGTCAACGAGGCCTTCGACGACAGCACCGGCGGCCGCCGCGACTCCAACCTGCAGCGCACCGGCAACGACTGGATCGAGGTCGCCTTCCGCACCGCGCGGGCCGCCGACCCCGCGGCCAAGCTGTGCTACAACGACTACAACATCGACAACTGGACCTGGGCCAAGACGCAGGGCGTCTACAACATGGTCAAGGACTTCAAGTCCCGCGGCGTCCCGATCGACTGCGTCGGCTTCCAGTCCCACTTCAACGGCCAGAGCCCCTACCCCGGCAACTACCGCACCACCCTGCAGAACTTCGCCGCCCTCGGCGTGGACGTGGCCATCACCGAGCTGGACATCCAGGGCGGCTCCGCCTCCACCTACGCCAGCGTGACCAACGACTGCCTGGCCGTGCCGCGCTGCGTCGGCATCACCGTGTGGGGCGTTCGCGACAGCGACTCCTGGCTCGGTGCGAACACCAGCCCGCTGCTGTTCGACAGCAACGGCAACAAGAAGGCCGCCTACACCTCGGTCCTGAACGCTCTCAACTCCGCCACGCCGAGCACCTCGCCCAGCCCCGGCACCTCGCCCAGCCCTGGCACCTCGCCCAGCCCCGGCACCTCGCCCAGCCCCGGTGGCGGGAACGGTAGCGGGCCGATCAGGAGTGTCGGCTCCGGCCGCTGCCTCGACGTGCCCAACGCCAGCACCAACGACGGCACCCAGCTGCAGATCTGGGACTGCAACGGCCAGACCAACCAGACCTGGACCTCCACCTCCGCCGGCGAGCTCCGGGTGTACGGCAACAAGTGCCTGGACGCCGCCGGCACCGGCAACGGCGCCAAGGTCCAGATCTACTCCTGCTGGGGCGGCGACAACCAGAAGTGGCGCCTCAACTCCGACGGCTCCATCGTCGGTGTTCAGTCCGGGCTGTGCCTGGACGCCGTCGGACAGGGCACCGGCAACGGCACCCAGATCCAGCTGTACTCCTGCTGGGGCGGAAACAACCAGAAGTGGACCTTCACGCAGTGAGCCCGGCGGGGCCGCTGACCCAGTCCGGCTCCACCTGCTGACCCTTTCCCTCTAGCCGCAAGCGATGGCCTCCGGTGCGCGCGCCGCGCCGGAGGCCATACGCGGGACCGTACGTGTGCTTCTCGGCCCTCCATCAGGGCTTCGCCGCGATGGCGCCGTAGGCCCAGGCGTGACCTCCGGGAATTCGCTCCCGGTCTTTGTACTCGTCAGGCCGCCAGCGCACCACCTCGACCACGCCCGGGTCGATCACCTGCCAGCCCTCGAAGAACCGCAGCACCTGGTCGTGGGTGCGGGGCACCATGGGCGCGGTGCTGTTGTCGTAGGGCTTGGTGAAGTCCTCCTGGCTCACCTGGGGGGCGAAGTCGAGCGTGATGTGCGACAGCAGCAGGTGGCTGCCCGAGGGCACGGCGGCCTTGAAGGTCTCGACCAGGCCGTACGGGTCCTCCTCGTCGGTGACGAAGTGCAGGACGCCCGCCATGATGACGGCCACCGGACGGTCGAAGTCGATCACGGCCCGGACCTCCGGGTGGGACAGGATCGCCTCCGGCTTCCGCAGGTCGGCCTCGATCACCGAGGTCATCCCCGCCGCGCTGCCGGTCAGCAGGGCACGGCCGTGCACCAGGACGATGGGGTCGTTGTCCACGTACGCCACCCGGGCCTCGGGGTTGGCCTGCTGAGCGATCTCGTGGGTGTTGCCCTGGGTGGGAATGCCCGTGCCGATGTCGAGGAACTGCGTCATTCCCGCCTCGGTGGCGAGATGCCGCACCGCCCGGCGGAGAAAGGCGCGGTGGGCGCGGACGCCCTCGCGGGTCCCCGGCGAAATCCTGAGGAGGTGTTCGGCCGCCTCACGGTCGGCCGCGAAGTTGTCCTTGCCGCCCAGCAGGTAGTCGTATATCCGGGCAGGATGCGGAACCGTGGTGTTGATTCGCGGGACGGGCTTGGCGACCGGCTCGGGGTCCGTCAGCTCCGGCATCAGTGCTCCTTACTGCTGTCTCTCGATCGACAGGGGGACACAACGGCACCCGATCGCCGTGTCTGACCGCCACAGAAACTTTCGCAGCATTTTAAGTAATTTTCGGGAGACGCTATTCGCCCCACCGGGATCCGGTCAAGTCATGCGGCCGATCACCGGTCGGCCGCGGCCCGGCTTGCGGCAGGTCAAGCCCTGCGGACTCGAATTTCGCACCAATTCGCTCATAAAGCCGCAAATTAGCTCTTGAGAGCAGTGATATTGGTACTGATGACCAGGTTTGCAGCCGAATCAACCACATCGCGCGACAAAGCCCCGGCGTCTCACTGGCGTTGCCGCCGGAGCGCATGACCGCTCCGCGCGTTCGGATCCGCCTTCCGTGGTCGGCTCGGCCCGTTAATCCCTTGCCGGGTCGCGAGGGCGGGCGGGAGGCTGGGCGGATGCTGATCCGACGGGAGAACCCCGGCGACGTCGAGGCCGTCCGCGCGGTCGCCGCCGCCGCCTTCGCCCCCTACGAAGCGGCCCGCAACCCCGATCGGCCGGACGGGCTGCCGGTCGAGGTGACGTTGCTCGACGAGTTGCGCGCCGACCCCGGCTGGCTGCCGGAGCTGTCACTCGTCGCACCGGCGCCGGCACCGGCAAATGCACCGGGCGGCGGGATCGCGGGTCACGTCGTCTGCACGAGGGCCCACATAGGGTCCGTGCCCGTGCTGGGGCTCGGCCCGCTGGCCGTGCACCCCGCTCACCACCGGCGGGGCGTCGGCTCGGCGCTCGTGCACGCCGTGCTCGGGGCCGCCGAGGCGCTCGGCGAGCCGCTGGTCGCGCTGCTCGGCGATCCCGCGTACTACTCCCGCTTCGGCTTCGAGCACTCGGAGACGTACGGCGTGACGGCCCCCGACCCGAAGTGGGGGACGTATTTCCAGGTCCGGGTGTTCGAGCGGCCGGTCCCGCCGCCGCGCGGGCCTTTCGTCTACGCGAAGCCCTTCTCCAGGGTTGACGGCGGCTGATCGATATGACATCCAGCCCCTCGTGAAGAGGATTCTGACGTGGCTCGTCCTCGTCGTCATGGCGACCGGCTGCCAGAGCACCGCCGAGTCCGCGGCGCCGCCGCCCGTCCGTCCCCCGGGTTCGGCCGCGGTCGTCTCGCACGAGGCCGTGGACGGGCGGACGGACAGACTCGTGATCGACTCCCCGGCCACGGGCGGGAGGCGCTCGGTGTGGGTGGTGAAGCCCGCGGCCTGGAAGCCGGGTTCCACCGGCTGGCGCGCGCTGTACCTGCTGCACGGCTGCTGCGCCGGCGGCGGCTGGGACTGGCTCAGGACGGGCGAGGTGGCTCGGCTGACCGCCCGCCTCGACGCCGTCGTCATCGTCCCCGAGGGCGGTTCGATGGGCTGGTACGCCGACTGGCGTGACGGCCCCGCCTGGGAGACGTTCCACCTGACCGAGGTGCCGCGCCTGGTCGAGCCGCGGTACGGCGTCGGCACGCGCCGCGCGATCGCCGGTTTCTCCATGGGCGGCCACGGCGCGTTCGTCTACGCGGCCCGGCATCCGGGTGTGTTCGAGGCCGCGGCGTCGTTCTCCGGGGTGCTCGACACCCGCGACGACGTCCCCGGATATCGGGCGTTCATGGCGGACAACGGCGTGGACACCGAGGACCTGTGGGGCGACCCGAGCGCCTGGCCGGAGCACAATCCCGCCGACCTGGCCGGGCGGCTGAAGGGCGTGCGCCTCTACGCGTCCGCGGGCGACGGCGAGCCCGGCCCGCTGGACCACGGGGACGGACCGGTCGATCGCACCGAGGCCGCGATCATGCGGCAGAACCTGAACTTCGCCAGGGCCGCGGAGAAGGCCGGGGTGAAGGTGACGACGGATTTCTACGGAAACGGCACCCATACCTGGCCGTACTGGATCCGTTCGTTCGAACGCGCGCTGCCGCTTCTCCTACCCTGAGACGCATGGGACGGGCCAATGACGAGGCAGCCGCGGCGCTGCAGGAGTACGCCGAGCTTTTCGCACTGAACGGCGGGGACGCCTTCCGGGTGCGCAGCTACCAGAAGGCGGCCAAGTCGATCGCGGGATTCCCCGGGGACCTCGGGGAGACCGATGTGCGGTCGATCCCGGGCGTGGGCGAGGCGATCGCCAAGAAGGTCGAGGAGTTCCTCGAGCGCGGCAGCTTCCGCCAGCTCGACGACCTGCGGGGCAAGGTGCCCGAGGGGGTGCGCAGGCTGACCCGGATCCCCTCGCTCGGCCCGAAGAAGGCGCTGTTCCTGTTCCAGGAGCTCGGCATCGACTCCCCCGCCGCGCTGGCCGACGCGATCCGGGACGGCCGTCTGAAGGGCCTGCGCGGCTTCGGCGCCAAGACCGAGGAGAACCTGCTCAAGGGCATCGAGCACATGGAGCGGTCGGCCGACCGGGTCCATCTCGGCATCGCGACGGATCTCGCCGAGCGGGTCATCGCCTCGCTGCCCGCCGACCGGATCGCCTTCGCCGGATCGCTGCGCCGGATGAGCGAGACGATCGGCGACATCGACATCCTCGCCGTCGGCGACCCCGGCCTGATGGAGCTGTTCGCGCGGCAGCCGTACGTCACCGAGATCATCGCGAAGGGCGAGCGGAAGACCTCGGTCAGGACCGACCGCGGCCTGCAGGTCGACCTGCGGCTCATTCCCGCCGAGTCGTGGGGCGCGGCCATGGTCTACTTCACCGGCAGCAAGGAGCACAACGTCCGCATCCGCGAGATGGCGGTCAAGAAGGGCTGGAAGCTGTCGGAGTACGGACTGTTCGACGGCGACCGCCTCATCGCGTCGGAGACCGAGGAGGAGATCTACCAGGCGCTCGGCATGGCGTGGGTGCACCCGGCGCTGCGCGAGGACGGCGGCGAGGTGGAGGCCGCGCTGCGGGGCGAGCTGCCGCGCCTGGTCGAGCTGCACGACCTGCGGGGCGACCTGCACACCCACACCGACCTCACCGACGGCATCGCCTCACTGGAGGACATGGTGGCCGCCGCCGCGATGCGCGGCTACTCCTACTACGCGGTGACCGACCACGCGCCCGACCTGGTCATGCAGCGGATGACCCTCGACAAGGCCCTCGCCCAGCGCGCCCGCATCGCCGAGCTGCAGGCGAAATATCCGGACATGCGGCTGCTGCACGGCAGCGAGCTGAACATCGCCCCGGACGGCTCGGTGGACTGGCCCGCCGAGGTGCTGGCCGGGTTCGACGTCTGCGTCGCGTCGGTGCACTCGCACTTCACCCAGTCACGGGAGGAGATGACCCGCCGTTTCATCGCCGCATGCGAGAACCCGCACGTCCACGTCATCGGCCACCCCACGACGCGGAAGATCGGCAAGCGGCCGCCGGTGGACGCGGACTGGGACGCGGTGTTCCGCGCCGCCGCCAGGACCGGCACGATCATGGAGATCGACTCCTACCCCGATCGGGCCGACCTGCCCTCCGACCTCGTACGGCTCGCGCGCCACCACGGCGTCAGGTTCTCGATCGACAGCGACTCCCACGCTGTCCCGCATCTGGCCCACCAGAGGTTCGGCGTGGGCATCGCGCAGCGTGCCTGGCTCACCCCGGACGACGTGGTGAACACCTGGCCCCTCGACCGCCTGCTGGCCCACCTGGGCAGGGGCTGACCTCACAGCCCCCGTCTCACAGATCCCGGAGAATCGCGCGCAGCATGGTCACGGTGTCGCGGGCCGACTCGGCCTGCACGCTGAGGTCGTTCATCACGGCGGTGTAGTCGTCCACGTCCTCCTGCTTGTCGAGGTACAACGCGCTGCTGAGCTGTTCGAGATAGACGACGTCGGGCAGGTCGGGCTCGGCGAACCGCAGGATGGTGAAGGGGCCGCCCACGGCGGGGTGACCCCCGGCCAGGAAGGGCAGGACCTGCAGGGTGACGTTCGGGCGCGCGGCGGCCTCGATCAGGTGCTCGATCTGGCGGCGCTGCACGTCCCGGCCGCCGAGGGGGCGGCGCAGCGCCGACTCGTCCACCACCGACCACAGGCGGGGCCCGTCGGCCTGGTCCAGGAGCCGCTGACGCCGCATGCGCAGGCCGACGCGCCGGTCGACGTCGGACCCCGGCGCCCCGCGATGCCGCAGCCGGATCGCCGCGCGTGCGTAGTCCTCGGCCTGCAACAGGCTGTGCACGAACTGGACCTCATAGGTGCGGATGGTGGCCGCCGCCTCCTCCAGCCCGACGTAGACCTCGAACCAGCCGGGCAGCAGGTCGTTGTACTGGTGCCACCAGCCGGGGGTGCCGGCCTGCTCGGCGAGCGCCAGCATCGTCTCCCGTTCCCCGCTGTCGACGACGCCGTACAGCGTGAGCAGGTCGGCCACGTCGCGCCGTTTGAAGGGGGTGCGGCCCAGCTCCAGCCGGCAGATCTTCGACATGGAGGCGCGGATGACGTGCCCGGCCTGCTCACGGCTGATGTTCCTGGCCTCGCGGAGCCGGCGCAGCTGGGCGCCGAGCATCATGCGCACCACCGTCGGCCCGCCCCGCGGCTGCACCGGCCGTCCGTCCGGAGAAGTCGCAGCCTCCGGTCGAGCCGAGATCATCCCTGTCCTCCCCGATATGGGTCTCACCGGTGCCGGCCGTACGCCGACGCCTCCAGGTGACGGGATGGTATCGGGGCGACCGCGGCCTTAACCGCACTTTTCAGCCCGACCCGTGTGGTTGCGTGCCGGAGCTTGATCGGAAAGGATGGGCGCGACGCGCGATCCGCCAGCAACGAGCGGAGATCACTGACGCGGGTGCGGTCGTCTCTCCGTTCCGACCACTCCGAGGCCCCCCATGAGCGACACTCCTCGCGACACTCCTTCCGCCGACGACCCCGGCGTCCGCAGGATCGACAGCAGCGTGCCGCACTCGGCTCGCGTCTGGAACTACTTCCTGGGGGGCAAGGACCACTACCCCGTCGACAGAGAGGCGGGGGAACGGATCCGCGCAGTCTTCCCCGGAATGGTGGACATCGCCCGCCAGTCCCGGCAGATGCTCGTGCGCACTGTAGGACACCTCGCCCGCGAGGCGGGGATCCGCCAGTTCCTCGACATCGGCACGGGCCTGCCCACCGTCGGCAACACCCACGAGGTCGCCCAGCGGCTGGCCCCGGCGTCCCGGATCGTCTACGTCGACAACGACCCCCTGGTGCTGGTGCACGCCCAGGCGCTGCTGACCAGCACCCCCGAGGGGGCCACCGACTACATCGAGGCCGACGTACGCGACCCCGGCCGCATCCTGCGGGAGGCGGCCGGAACGCTGGACTTCGAGCGGCCCACCGCACTCATGCTGATGGGCATCCTCGGCCTGGTGGCGGACTACGACGAGGCGCGGGAGATCGTGCGCCGACTGCTGGCGGCCCTACCCTCCGGCAGCTATCTCGCGCTCTACGACGGCTCCGACACCGACCCGGCGTACGTCAAGGCGCTGGGCGGCTACAACGCGGGCAGCGGCGCCACCCCCTACACGCCGCGAAGCCCCGAGCAGATCGAGGGCTACTTCACCGGCCTGGAACTGCTCGAACCCGGCATCGTCTCGGTGTCGCGATGGCGGCCGGAGGACAACCCGTGGGGCGAGCCCCGCGAGGTGGCCTGCTTCGGCGGCCTCGCGCGCAAGCCCTGACCCGGATCCGCACCTCCGGCGCCGGCCACCCCTCACGCCGCTGCTCCGGCGCTTCCGGCTGTCCGCTTCCTCGTCGAGGAAGGACATCGACGGGGAACCTATTTCACCTGCTGCTGGCCGCATTCGTCAGGATCAGCCGAGCATGCGGTGGTCATGAAGCCCAGACACCTGACCAGTTTTGAACCTTTACGCCCTTGACTTCATAGTTTACGCTCCGCGTGGATCATTTGTCGATCTTCGATGTCAGGCACGCTGGAGCAAAGGAGTGCAGTGCGAAGGAGTCAAAGGCCGGGCACACGCGCCAGCCGATTTACCGTGGGCCTCATCGCCGTCCTCGCAACTTTCCAGACCCTCGTCCCCGCATCAGCCGCCCCCTCTCCGGACACGACCCCCGCTTCTCCCGCCCGAACGCTCCTTCCACGTCCGGCTGACAAGGTCGCAAGCCACACCGCCATGGCGACCGCGCTGGCCGACGCAAAGAAACGGGGCCAACCGGTTCACGTCTCCGCGGCCACGTCGGAAACCTCGGATACCATCGCCTATCCCGACGGGCACCTTATGACGACCGTGAACAGTGGGCCTGTCCGAGTGAAACAGGCAGACGGCACCTGGTCTGCGATCGACACCACGTTGGTGGAGTCCCACGGTGCGCTCCGGCCCAAGGTCTCCAAGGCCGACGTGCAGCTGTCAACTGGGGGAAACGCACCCTTTGCCCAGTTGGCTTACGACGGCGGGAAGACGTTCGCGCTTCGCTGGCCGTCAACCCTGTCCACACCGACGGTGCGTGGCAACACTGCCGTCTACCGGGGAGCAGCCGGGCCTACAGGAGATCTCGTCGTCACGGCCCTACCCACTGGTCTTCGCTTCGATATCGTGCTTCGCGAACGTCCCGGCGCCCCCGTCGAGATCAAGGTCCCGTTTACGCTCAATGGCCTGAACATGGAGGCGGCGGCCGACGGGCGATTGAGTTTGTCCGGCGGCGAGAAGAAACCGGTCGCGTTATCGACCAAGCCGGAGATGTGGGAGTCAGGTCCTTCCGGCGAGACCGCTGGAATCCACAGTCGCCACGGGGACAAGGGCCGCCACGGCAAGATCACGGCCAGAATCGCAACCGGCGATGGCGGAAAAGCACTGATACTGAAGCCAGACGCCTCGTTCCTCAATGACCCGGCCACCCGGTATCCCGTCACGGTCGACCCGAGTGTGCTGCTGCCGCTCAACGACGACACCGACGTCAACAGCGTCTTCGACTGGAACAACGTGGACGGCCCGTATCTGAGCGTGGGGTCACGCGAGCGCGACGAGCTGTCGCGCGCCTACCTTCGCTTCAACACCGCGGGCCTGCCATCGTCGATCACGTCGGCGGAGCTCGCTCTGCAGAATGTGGATGCCCCCAGCTGCGGAACCTCCGTCGGAACCGGCGTCCAGGTGCGCCGGGTCACCAGTGCGTGGGACGCCACCACCCTGACCTGGTCTCCGCAACCGACGAACACAACCGAGGACGCGGTCATCAGCAAGGAGGGCTCCCAGGAGGGTTTCTGCGGGAGCGGATTCATGCGCTGGAACGTCACCGGGATCGTGCAGGACTGGCAGGCGGGCTCGCCCAACCACGGCGTTGTACTCCAGGACCCGGCGGAGCCGAAGACGGGCAATTACCGCGTTTTCACCTCGTCGGAGGGGGCCGGGGAGTCCGGCACCCCGCCCACGCTGACCGTGACGTACAAGCTTCCTCCAGCCATTCCCGAGGTGACGCTGAGCAGTGCGGACTCTGTCACCGGGAACGACGTCGTCTCACGCAGCGGCCAGGTGAAGGTGGCCTACAGCTCGACCACGTCCGGAGGGGAGAATGTCGACTACTTCGTGACGGTCTCGGATGCCTCGGGCCCGATCGGCAATCCACCACCGTTGACGAACGTGCCGTCGGGACAGGTCACGGAATACACCTTCGCCATGGGCAACCCCGATACCTTCAAGGTGTCCTTCAAGGCCTGCGTCAGCGGTTCCACCGTACTGTGCAGCCAGACTCCCGCTTATCGGATCACCTCTGACGCACCTCACGCGCCCACCGATCTGGCCACCGGATTGACGGAACCGACCAACCCGATCCTCTCGGGAATCGTCTCGCGTCCCTCCGGAGAACTGGTCACCGGACGGTTCTACCTTTACGACGCCCAGGGCGCCCCTGTCGGCGCAACCCCCTTCGGCGAGGGATCGGTCAAGGGCGGCACCCGCGTTTCACTGCGAGTTCCCGACGGTGTCCTTTCCGCGAACGCCTCCTACAGCTGGCAGATGGAGGCATGCGTGGAGGAGGTCTGCTCGGCCAAGACGCCTGCCATACGTTTCAGCACCAGTGGCTCGGCACCGCAGGAACCGGTCGGGACGGATACCGTCGTCCTCGACAAGAGCAAGCTGACCATCCGAACGGCCAAGACAGCGGCAGACGCATGCGACGGCGGGCCCTGTGCCCTTGTGGATGCAGCCGCCGTGCAGGTCGGCGGAGCCGGAGCGGACCGTCGTATCTCTCTGGTGAAGGCCGATCTCGCCCGTGTCCCGGCGGGCGCCCAGATCACGTCGGCGATCCTCAAGCTGGGAAGCGCCGACTGCGGCGGACCGTGCCCCGCGGGCGCGAAGATCTCCGTCTACGCCAAGAAGACCGAATTATCTGACTCCCCTGACGGCGCCGAACTCGCCGGCGACCTCGTGGCGGCTCCGGAGCAGCAAGCCGATCTGAGCGCGGCACAGGTGGACGTGACAGGCACCGTGCGGCAGTGGCGGCAGGAGACCACCGGCGACTACTTCGTCGACCCTGGACTCGTGCTGCTTGCCGACGAGACCCTGCCGCCGACGACCCTGGGCGACGCCTCCGGACAGGTACCGATCTCACTCACCATCGAGTACCTTCCACCGACCGCCCCCGGAAAGATCACTGATATCAGGTCCCGCGCGGGAGACGCAGGTGTCCTGCTCGCTTGGGGAAAGCCGGAGACTCTCGGGGCAGACGCTCCTGTCGACAGCTACGACATCCAAGTTCTGAACGCCGACGGCAACGTGCTGCGCACGCTGAGCAGCGAAGTGGACCGCGCCATCGTCGACGGCCTGACCAACGGAATGAGCTACCGATTCCAGGTCAGAGCCCGGACGGCATACGGAAGCGGCCCATGGCAGACCTCCGCTCCCGTAACACCTCAGGCCGTCGCGAACGCCACGAGTTTCGTCGAGGCGGTCGAGCAGTTCGTCGACGCCACTCAAGGTATGCGCGACAAGCGCTACGAGAACACGGGCGATGCCACCGACGGCGACTCGCAGGCAGTGGCGATCGCTCCCATCCTCTACACCAACGAGAACAATCTCCTGACCGACGGAGCCCCCAATAGGGATACCTCACAGATCGGGCTCTCCCACACCCTGGTCTCGGCTGCCGCAGACGGCAGCATAATCGTGCGAACCGGGATCACCGGAAAGACGACTTACGGCACCGACGGCGCTCCTTTGGTGAATGGCTGGGAAGAGCAGAGCGACTTCGTGTTCACCACGGGCAGCTCGGGCCTCCGACTGACCCGCCAGAACAGTAGTGGAGCCGTCGACGCACCGGTCGACATCGATGAAGTGGAAATAAACGCCTGGGCCGGAGGCGTGCCCGATGATCCAGCCCCTGCTCTGACGGCGCTGCAGGCGGACAACGACCTCCGCGCGAACGTCACCGCGGCGGTCAGCCCTAGCGCTGCCGCGGCGTGGGCGGTCGCCAACGTGGGAGCCCCCACAAGGGCAGGCTGGGAGTACC
Source organism: Microbispora sp. NBRC 16548 (assembly GCF_030268985.1). Taxonomy (NCBI): domain Bacteria; kingdom Bacillati; phylum Actinomycetota; class Actinomycetes; order Streptosporangiales; family Streptosporangiaceae; genus Microbispora; species Microbispora sp. NBRC 16548. The sequence continues at coordinate 825,075 of NZ_BSSF01000001.1, read as the reverse complement.
CCAACGACTGCGCGAACTTCGTCTCCAAGGCGCTCGCACGAGGAGGACGCTACCGGCAGATACACGCCGCCTCGTGGTTCGGCTGGCTCGACCAGCGGCACAACGGTTCCTGGTGGGAGAGCCACGAATGGGGCAAGGACTCCTGGACGTTCTCCGCCGCCCAGAAGAACTACAATCACTTCGCAGGGCAGCACCGGGTTACGGTGCGCAAGACTATTGCCGAGGCTCAGGTAGGAGACATCATCTGGTTCATCAACCGGAAGACGGACCAGATCTCCCACATGGGAATCGTGACCTACCGCTACTCCACGGTCCGCGGTAAATGGGATATCTTCTTCGCCCAACACGGCGGCCATGGCGGCACCGGAAGCGGTCCGTACATGAACCTGGGCGACCGATATGACGCCACGGAGTTCAAGGGGCTGATCTTCGCCAAGGTGAACTGGTAGACAGAGGAAGCTCCGTACCTAATCCGATCGACTCCATTTCCGCCGGCGGGCATCCATCGTGGACGCCCGCCGGCGGGCCGGGATCTCCAGATGAAGAAACTAAGGATCTTTCTCGCGCTTGTCCTGCCGGCCATTCCCATCGGATCGATCAGTGGCTGCGGGACGTGCGGGCAGGACGTCGAGGTGCGGCACGTGGCACCGCCACCGAAAGACGCCTCCCCGCGCGAAATCGTCCAGAGCTATCTCCAAGCCCTCGCTGGTCACGACAAGCAGACCGGGCGATCGATGTGGGATCACAGCAGTCCGCAGTACGAAGCCGAATTCGCGGATCCGGTAAGCAACTTCACGAACTGGACCAGCCTTACCGATGTCGAGATCGGCGAGCCCGAAGCGGAGAGCTGCGGCGACATCCAGCGATGCGTACGAGTGCCGGTCAGCTACACCTTCGAGCAATGCGAGTTTTACACCGGTGACGACGGCCCCTACAGCGAGAGGTTCTTCCTGGACAAGATCGATGGCCGGTGGCTGATCAGCGGGCACGGCCAGGGCTGAACCGGAACCGGCGCGACAGGCGCCGCCTGCGTCCGGCTCCCGGGCCGCGCTCAGCCCCGGCCGCCGACCGTCTCGGGACAGTCACGGGCGCGCCTGAACATCCCCCGGCGGCACGTGGGAGAAATGCGGCGGTAACGCGGAGCGGCGATGATGGTCACGGTGCGCAGGCGGGCGATTATCCTGCGCCAGGGGATCGCCGCGGGCGGGCGGCCCCCGGCGTACGGCGCCGGGGCCGTGGGCCCCGGGCGGCGGGGCCGGCCGCGGACCGGGCGGCGTGAGCGGGAGGATGACGAGATGCGCCAGTTGACGGCACTCGACGCGCAGTTCCTGAGCGTGGAGTCGGCGACGACCGCGGCCCATGTGGCGGGCGTCGCCATACTCGACCCGTCGACCTCGCCCTCCGGCGCCCTGACCAGGGAGGCACTGCTCGCCCTGTTGCGCGAGCGGCTGCACCTCGCCCCGCCGCTGCGGATGCGGCTGGCCGACGTGCCCTTCGGGCTCGACCGGCCGTACTGGCTGGACGACCCTGACGTGGACCTCGACGCGCACGTGCACGAGACCACTCTCCCGGCGCCCGGCGGGGAGCGGGAACTGGCGGCGTACGTGGCGGGCGCCCACGCGCGGCGGCTCGACCGCGGGCAGCCGCTGTGGGAGGCGCACCTCATCCACGGCCTGGAGGGCGGCCGCTGCGCCCTCTACACGAAGGTGCACCACTGTGCCATCGACGGCGTGTCGGGCTCGGAGATCCTGACCGCGTTGCTCGACCCGTCGCCGCAGCCGCGCCGGGTGGAGGCGCCCCCGGCCCCGGCCCCGGCGTCGCCGCAGCCGCCCGGGCTGCTCGCGATGCTCGCCGGGGCGATCACCCGGTCGATCGTCCAGCCGGTGGAGACGCTGTGCTCGCTCGCCCGCGCCGCCGCCGACCTGGACGCGATCCCGGTGTTGGCGGCGCTGCCCGACGCCCGGCTCGTGGCCCAGGCCGCCCGCGCGCTCGCGGGAGACGCGCGCCCGCTGCCCGAGACGCCGCCGCTGGTCGCGCCGCGCACACCGTTCAACGGCCCGATCTCCGGGGAGCGGGAGGTCGCCCTCGGCTCCGTGCCGCTGACGGAGGTCAGGAGGGTGGCCAGGGCCTTCGGCATGGGCCCGAACGACGTGGTGATGACGCTGTGCGCCTCGGCGCTGCGGCGCTGGCTGCTCGCCCACGACGCGCTGCCCGACCGGCCCCTGGTGGCGGCCGTGCCGGTGGCGTTGCGCTCTCAGCGGTCGCCGGGCACGGGCGGGCCGCCCCGGGACGCCGCGGACGGGCGGGTCGGCAACCGGATCTCAGCCATGATCACGCCGCTGGCCACGGACGTCGCCTCCCCGGGGGAGCGCCTCGCCGCCGTCCGCTCGGCGCTGGCCGCCGCCAAGCGGCGCTTCGCCGTCTCCCACCGCACCTGGCTGGACGACGTGTGCGCGATGGTGCCGAACGCCTTCGCGGCGCTGGCCACGCCGGTGGTGTTCCGCCTCGCGGGCGTCGCCGGGGCGGGCGTCAACCTCATCGTGTCGAACGTGCCGGGCCCCCGCCTGCCGTTGTACCTGTGCGGCGCCCGGATGCTCGCCTACCACCCGCTGTCGGTGGTCACCGACGCCACCGGGGGGATCAGCATCACCTGCGCGTCGTACGACGGGCGGCTGGACTTCGGCGTCGTCGCCTGCCCGACCCGGTTGCCCGATGTCCGGAGCGTGATCGGCCACCTGCGCGAGTCGATGGACGAACTCCTGGCCCTGCTCGACGACTCCCCGGACGACCCGGCCCCCCATGACCAGGCTCCCCACGACCACGCGGCTCCCGTACGGCCGCGGGAGGAGCGGGAGGAGCGGGAGGAGCGGGAGGAGATGGTGCCCGCCTGACCGCCCTGCATCGCGCCTGGGTCGCGCCGGAGGCGTGCCGGGAAGCAACGCGCCAGAGGCGTGCCGGGAAGCGACGCGCCGGAGGCGTGCCGGGGGAAGCACGACCCTCGTCAGTGCAGGGCGTTGGCGATCAGTTCCGCGACCGCGTCGGGGTCGATGTGATGGCCGGTGAGCAGGCAGATGCTCTCCTGGTAGAGCAGGACCGCGGCGAAGGTCGCGGCGGCGGCCTCCAGCCGGGCGGCGTCACCGCGCCCGCCCGGCAGGGCGAGCTCCAGGGCGAACCTGGCCCGATGGATGATCTCGGCGTTGAGGCGGCTCAGGCGCTCCCGTACGGACAGGTGGGTGTCGGCCTCCCGGAACAGGATGCGCCGCATCGCGGGGGACGCGCGCAGCGGCAGCCTGCGGGCGAGCCGCGACAGCGCGCCGGCCGCGTCGCCGGGGACCGCCTCGACCTCCTCCTCGACCACCACGGTGCGCTCGTCCACCAGCGAGATCAGTACGTCGATCTTGCGGGGGAAGTAGTGGAAGACCAGGCCCTTGGGCACGCCGGCGAGTTCGGCGATGCGCGCGGTCGGCGTGGCCTCGTAGCCGCCGCCCGCGAACAGTTCCTCGGCGGCGTCGAGGATGCGGGTGCGGGCGTCGCCGTCGGGCGGCTGTTTCCTTCTCCGCGAGCGTGACCACGCCTTGGCGGTCTGGAGAGGGCTGTCCACGGACCGAACCATAACCAGAGTGGGTGTCCCAACACCATGACGCGAGGGACAGGGCAGGCATACGCCCGCCCGCCGGCGGTGAGCCGGCGACCGGGCGTACGGAGGCGCCGGCTTCCCGGCGGCGGTGGGAGGCACCGCCGGGAGGCCGGCGACGTGTGAAAGGCGACGTGTGGCCGGAAGCTGGCGTCAGTGACCCGTGGCCTGCTCGGCGCCGAGGCCGGTGAGCGAGCGGACCTCGATCTCGGCGTACTTCGACGCGTTGTACTCCTTGCTCAGGATCGTGCCGAGGTAGCCGCACAGGAAGCCGATCGGGATCGAGAAGATGCCCGGGTTCGACAGCGGGATCAGGTGGAAGTCGGCGTCGGGGAACATCGCCGTCGGCGCGCCCGAGACGACCGGCGAGAAGATCACCAGCACCACGGCGGAGATCAGGCCGCCGTAGATGGCCGAGACCGCGCCCGCCGTGTTGAACCTCTTCCAGAACAGGCTGTAGAGGATCGCCGGGAGGTTGCCCGACGCGGCCACCGCGAAGGCCAGCGACACGAGGAACGCCACGTTGAGCGACTGGGCGAAGATGCTCAGCGCGATCGCGACCGCGCCGATCACGAACGCGGCGACGCGGGCGACCACGACCTCCTGGCGCTCGGTGGCGGCGCCCCGCTTGAACACGTGGGCGTACAGGTCGTGGGCGAAGCTGGAGGAGGACGCGAGGGTCAGGCCCGCGACCACCGCGAGGATCGTGGCGAACGCGACCGCCGCGATGACCGCAAGCAGGACCGTGCCGCCGACGTCGCCGAAGATGTCCTGGCCCACCTTCTGGGCGAGCAGGGGAGCCGCCGTGTTGCCGGCCTTGTCGGCCGCGGCGATCGTCTTGGAGCCCACCAGGGCCGCGGCGCCGAAGCCGAGCACCAGCGTCAGCAGGTAGAACACGCCGATGATGCCGATGCCCCACAGGACCGACTTACGGGCGTCCCTGGCGGTGGGCACCGTGTAGAAGCGGATGAGGACATGCGGCAGGCCCGCGGTGCCGAGCACCAGGGCCAGGCCGAGGCTGATCAGGTCGATCTTGCCCCAGGTCCCCTGGGCGGCGGTGCCGTACTTGAGGCCCGCGTTGAGGAAGGCGTCGCCCTTGCCGCTCTGGGTGGCGGCGTCGCCGAGCAGCCCGGACAGGTTGAATCCGAACTTCCCGAGCACCAGCAGGGTGATCAGGGCGGCGCCGACCATCAGCATGACGGCCTTGACGATCTGCACCCAGGTGGTGCCCTTCATGCCGCCGAACACGACATAGATGATCATCAGCAGGCCGACCGCGATGATCGTCCAGATCTTGCCCGCCTGGGAGTGGACGCCGAGCAGCAGGCCGACGAGCGCGCCCGCGCCGACCATCTGCGCGAGCAGGTAGAAGATGCTGACGACGATCGTGGACACTCCTGCCGCCGTACGGACAGGGCGCGGCGACATCCGGAACGCCAGCACGTCGGCCATCGTGTACTTGCCGGAGTTGCGCATGAGCTCGGCGACGAGCAGCAGCGCCACCAGCCAGGCGACGAGGAAGCCGATCGAGTAGAGGAAGCCGTCGTAGCCCGACAGCGCGATGATGCCGGCGATGCCGAGGAACGACGCGGCCGACATGTAGTCGCCGCCGATCGCCAGGCCGTTCTGCAGGCCGCTGAACGACCGGCCGCCGGCGTAGAAGTCCGCCGCGCTCTTGGTGTTGCGGCTGGCCCAGAACGTGATCGCCAGCGTGAGGGCGACGAAGACCAGGAAGAGGATGGTGGACAGCGTCTCGTGACTCACTTGGCGCCCTCCCCGACCTCGTCACGGGTCTCGTTCCCGTCGCGCAGCTCGTCGGCGATCGGGTCGAGCTTGGCCGCCGCGTGCCGCGAGTACGCCCAGGCGATCAGGAACGTCGACACGAACTGCAGCACGCCGAAGACGAGGGCGACGTTGATGTTGCCGAACAACTTGGTGCCCATGAAGTCCCGGGCGAAGCCGGAAAGCACCACGTAGAGCAGGTACCACACCAGGAAGGCGATGGTCATGGGGAAGGCCCAGGACCGGTAGCGGCGGCGCAGCTCCTGGAACTGCTCACCCGCTTGTATACGTTCGTAGACCGATGGATCGTGCTGGACGGTCACAAGATCTCCTTCGGCAAGTGATCTGGATCACTTCAACGTAGGAGCGCGCCGTGTCCGCCGACGAGTCCCGGGGGGCGCCGAGTCGCCCAGCCGTACCGCCCGCTCGTTCACATGGCGCATCCGTGCGACGAATGGTCGGTTGCACGCGCCGAACGGTCACGCGCCGCGTTACATGAAACGCCAGGCCGCAGCGGAACGCCCGGCTACATGAAACGCGGGCGCCAGTCGCCCCGGTCGACGTTCAGCGTCTCCGGCGTGTGCAGGCGGACCATCGTGCGCGCTACGCCGCGCGGCACCCGCGACGGCGTCAGCAGCGACACCACCACCATGACCGTGAACGACACGGGCACCGTCCAGGCCGCCGGCTCGGCCAGCAGCGACCCCGCCCAGCCGGTGTGGGGGCCGCCGATGATCGTGATCACGACCGCCGCGCAGGCCAGCCCTCCCCCGGCCAGCAGCCCGGCCATCGCCCCCGCCGTCGTCAGCCTGCGCCACCAGATGCCGAGCACGAGCAGCGGGCAGAACGACGACGCGGCCACGGCGAACGCCAGCCCCACCACGGTCGCCACCGGCAGCGACCGGGCCGCGCCCGCCAGCGCGAACGGCACGAGCACCGCGAGCACGGTCGCGACGCGGAACGCGCGCACCCCGCCGCGCAGGATGTCCTGCGCGATCACCCCGGCGACCGACACCGTCAGCCCGGACGAGGTGGACAGGAAGGCCGCGAACGCCCCCGCGGTCACCAGTGCGGTCAGGAACTCGCCCACTGACCCGCCGACCAGCCGCCCCGGCAGCGCGATGACCACGGTGTCGCTCTCCGGCATGCCGTAGACGTGGCCGAGGTAGCCGTACACCGCGGGCATCAGGTAGAAGGCGCCGAGCAGCGTCAGCACGACGAGCGTGGTGCGGCGGGCGGCCCGGCCGTCCGGGTTGGTGTAGAAGCGGACGAGCACGTGCGGCAGCCCCATCGTCCCGAGGAACGTCGCCAGGATCAGCGAGTACGTCTCGTAGACGGGGTGATCGCGGCCGTGGAGCGGCAGCACCCACTCGTCCCCCGGGGCGAGCCCCGGCCTTCCGTCCGACCACCAGGCCACCAGCATGAACGCCAACGGCACCGCCAGAGCGGTCAGCTTGAGCCAGTACTGGAACGCCTGGACGAACGTGATCGACCGCATGCCGCCCGACAGCACGTTGGTCGCGACCACCACCGCCACCAGCAGGCTGCCCGTCCACGGCGGCGCCCCGGTGATCGTACGGAAGACCAGCCCGGCGCTCTGGAACTGCGGCATGAGGTACAGCCAGCCGATCAGCACGACGAGCACGCTGGACAGCCGCCGCACCGCCATCGACTCCAGCCGCGCCTCGGCGAAGTCGGGCAGCGTGTAGGCCCCCGACCGCCGCAGCGGCGCCGACACCAGCACCAGCAGCACGAGGTAGCCGCCGGTCCAGCCGACCGGCAGCCACAGCATGTCCGCGCCGAAGGTGAGGATCAGCCCCGCGACGCCGAGGAAGGACGCCGCCGACAGGTACTCCCCGCCGATGGCCGAGGCGTTCCACACGGGCGAGACCGTGCGGGAGGCGACGTAGAAGTCCGACGTGGTGCGGGACACCCGGATGCCGAACGCGCCGATGAGGACGGTCGCCAGCATCACCAGGACGACCGCGGCGATCTGACTCACCGGCGCACCGTCCTCATCCCTGTGCTGTCCTCATCGGCTTACCGTCCGCACCGGCGCTCCGTCCGCATCGGCGCTCCGTCCTCATCGGCGCTCCACGAGGTCGGCGAAGTCGCGCTCGTTGCGTTCGGCCTGCCGCACGTACAGCCAGGCGCCCCCGACGAGCGCCGGGTAGATCAGCCCCGCGAGCACGACCCACGGCAGCGGCAGGCCGAACAACTCGGCCGCGCGCAGCTCCGGGGCCAGCAGGAACAGCAGCGGCAGCCCGCCCACGACGCAGGCGAGCAGGCTGCACACGAACAACGCCAGGCGGAACTGGGTCCGCACCAGGGAGCCCATGTAGACCTCGCCCAGGCGGGTCTGCTCGTCGATCTCCCGGGTGAGCGGGTGCCGCGGCCTGCGCGCCGCCGCCGTGCGCGGGCTGGTCACCACCACCCTGCGGGGTTTGCCGGTCGTCGCCGCACCCTCGCCCTGTCCGCGCGCGCCGGTCGACGCCGCCCTGCGGGGCTTGCCGGTCATCGCGCCCTCACCGTCCGCTCACCGGGTCTGGCCCCTGCGGGCCCGGCGGACAAGCAGGTCGCGCAGCTCCCGGGTGTGGCGGCGGCTCACCGGGATCTCGGTCTCCCCCACCCGCACCACGCACTTGCCCGAGTCGATGTGCAGCTCGTCGATGTGCTTGACCGCGACGAGGTGGCTGCGGTGGACGCGCAGGAACCCGGCCGACGCCCAGCGTTCCTCCAGCGTGGCCAGCGGGATGCGGACCAGGTGGCTGCCGGTCGCCGTGTGCAGCCGCGCGTAGTCGCCCTGCGCCTCGACGTAGCGCACCTCCGTGCTCGCCACGAACCGGGTGACGCCGCCCAGCTCGACCGGGATCGTGTCCGCCTGCGGCCCCTCCCCCGGCTCGCCCCGGCTGCCGCACACCCGGCGGATCGCCTCGGCGAGCCGCTCCGGCCGTACGGGCTTGAGCAGGTAGTCCTCGGCCTTCAGCTCGAAGGCGTCCACGGCGTGGTCCTCGTACGCCGTCACGAACACGATCTTCGGTGGACGGGTGAACTGGGTCAGCAGCCGGCCCAGCACCACTCCGTCGAGCCCGCGCATGCGGATGTCGAGGAAGACCGCGTCCACCGGCCTGCCGTCCGCGATGGCGCGGTCGAGCAGCCGGAGCGCGGCGGCCCCGTCGCGGGCGGTGAGCACGTCGCCGATGCGGGGATCCGCGCGCAGCAGGTAGGCGACGTCCTCCAGCGCGGGCTGCTCGTCGTCCACCGCCAGAACCCGCAGACCGCTCACGATCACCCCTCTCACCGACCGATCCCCTAGAGAGTGATGACCGGAACGTGCGGAAGTCAACGCCTCCCCATCACGACCGCATCACGGCTCGGGGTCCCGGCGGTCCGAGGTCAGCCCGGACGGCGGCGGAGCAGCGCCCCCGGGTCGAGCGTCACGGTCCACGGGTACATCGTCCCGCGCTGGTCGAACTCGATCGTCACGCTCATTCCTCCGGCAAGGGGCGGCCTGACCGGTACGAACACTAAAGGTAATCACATGGATACGCACAGCTTTTCGAAAGGTCGGGCGCGGCCGCCGGGGTGGTATTCCGAGTGGCACTCGCCAGGCACCGCGTCGACCGACTCGCTCGCTGCGCTCGCTCACGCCTGGACTCCGGGGTGGTATTTGGGAATCCGCACGGTGACCTTGGTGCCGGCGCCCTCGCCGGTCTCCACCACTAGGCCGTACTCGTCGCCGTAGACCTGGCGCAGCCGCTCGTCCACATTGGCCACGCCGATGCCGCCCGCGCCCGAGCGGTCCTCCCCGGCGAGCACCCGCCGCAGCCGTTCGGGGTCCATGCCGACGCCGTCGTCCTCGACGGTGATGCCGCACTCCGCGCCCGCGTCCTCGGCGACGATCGTGATGCGGCCCACGCCGGGCTTGGCCTCCAGACCGTGCCGTACGGCGTTCTCCACCAGCGGCTGCAGGCACAGGAACGGCACGGCCACGGGCAGCACCTCCGGCGCGATGCGCAGCGTGACCTGCAGCTGGTCGCCGAACCTGGCCCGCTCGAGCGTGAGGTAGCGGTCGATCGAACGCAGTTCTTCGGCGAGCGTGGTGAAGTCGCCGTGCCGCCGGAAGGAGTAGCGGGTGAAGTCGGCGAACTCCAGCAGCAGCTCCCTGGCGCGCTCGGGGTCGGTGCGGACGAACGACGCGATGGTGGTCAGCGAGTTGTAGATGAAGTGGGGCGAGATCTGCGCCCGCAGCGCCCGGACCTCCGCCTCCATCAGCATCGTCCGGGAGCGGTCGAGCTCGGCCAGCTCCAGCTGGGAGTCGACCCACCGCGCGACCTCCTGCGCCGCCCGCACGAGCCCCGCCGAGGCGTGGTCGCCGTACGCCGCGAGCGAGCCGACGACGCGGTCGTCGGTGGTGAGCGGGACGACGACGGCGTGCCTGACGGGGCACTCGGGCCGCGTGCAGTCGAGCGCGAGCACCTGGGTGCGGCCGTCCTTCAGCGTCTCCGCCGCGTGCTCGAACGCCTCGGCCGCGTGGTGGTCGCCCGCGCCGTCGTAGACGAGCAGCTCCTCGCCGTTGGTGACGGCGATGGCCGGGGAGCCGAGCAGCTCGCGCAGGTGCCGCGACGCCTTCAGCGCCCCGGCCTGGGTCAGCCCGGCGCGCAGCGGCGGCGCGGCCAGCGACGCGGTGTGCAGCGTCTCGAACGTCGCCCGCTCGGCGGGGCTGCTGCCGAGGTCGCGCCGGCCGCGGAGCACCCGCCACAGCACGACCGCCGGCACTGCGACGAGGACGGCGACGACGAGCGCGGTGACGACCGGTTCCACGCCGCCGCAGCCTACTCCCGAGCCGATTCAGCAGTGGACGCAGATCTGGGTGATGTCGTGGTTGGCCGGGTAGTAGTACCACTTGCCGTCGCCGCGGAGATCCTCGAACCAGCCGTCGGTCGAGCCGCGGAGGTACATCTTCATCCAGCCCCAGTCGAGGGAGCTGACCGCGCTCACACCGTTGATCCGGTACCCGAGGTAACCGGTGCCGGTGAAGCATGTGTGGAATCCGCGCGAGTCGATGATGTCGACCTTGCGGTTCGGATTGCTGCAACTCGTGACGGCCGTGGCCGCCGTCGCAGTGGCCATCGCCGGTGAGGTCGTGGCGACGACCGCGCCGGGGCCGAGGAGCAGCGCTCCGATGAGTGCGGCCACTCGTGCCGTTCTGGGCGAAGGGCCCGCGCCGTTCTTCATGTGCTTCCTCCTGCTGCCGATGGGACATGGGGCGTGGCTCGGGCCGGCAGCCGGACGAGCGGCGGCTGCGGCGGCCGATCCGGTCACCATCCAGCCAGCACGGCGCTTTGATGTCCCGTTGCGCAGTCGACACGAATCGCAACCGGCCATTCGCGCACCAACCGGCGAGCGAGATGAACGGCGGGGCGGCAGGAGACCGGCCTCGGGACGGCCGGCGCGTGAGGCCGCGCCGCCGTCCTCAGCTCACCGGACCTACCGGGCAGCCGTCTCGTGGACGAAGGCGGCCACGGCCTCGCCCAGCTCGCGGCCCGCGTCCTCCTGCAGGAAGTGGCCTGCGCCGGCGATGACGGGGTGAGCGAGCCCGGCCGCGCCGCGCATGGACTTCTTCAGGATCGGCGCCATCCCGCCGGTGATGGGGTCGCGGTCGGAGAACGCGACGAGGAACGGCAGGTCGAGGGTGACGAGGGTCTGCCAGGCGGCGCGGTTGGCGGGAGCGGCCGGGTCGTCGGGGGTGATCGGCACCAGGCCCGGCATCGCCCGCGGCCCCGCCTTGAACTCCTCCGAGGGGTACGGCGCGTCGTAGGCCCGTCGTACGGGCTCGGGCAGGTCGGTGACGCAGCCCGACTGGACGAACCGGGCGATGTCGAGCACGGGCGCCTTCTCGACGGCCTCCCGGAAGCGGTGCCACACCTCGGGCATCGGGATGTCGCCGGTCGGCAGGCCGGTGTTGGCGGCGACGACCCGGGCGAAGCGGTCCGGGTGCTCGGCGACGAGCCGCAGCCCGATCAGCCCGCCCCAGTCCTGGCCGACCAGCGTCACGCCGCGCAGGTCGAGCGCGTCGAAGGCGAGCGATCGCACCCACTCCACGTGCCGGGCGTACGTGTGGTCCTCGGGGCGGGACGGCTTGTCCGACCGGCCGAAGCCGACCAGATCGGGAGCGACGGCCCGGCAGCCCGCGTCGGCCAGCACGGCCATCACGTGCCGGTAGAGGAACGACCAGCTCGGCTCCCCGTGCAGCAGCAGCACCGGCGGGCCGTCCGCCGGGCCCGCCTCGGCGTACGCCATCCGGGCGCCGCCGGTCACCTCGGCATATCGGGGTTCGTAGGAAAAGTCAGGCAGGTCGGCGAAGCGCTCGTCGGGGGTGCGAAGGAAGTCCATCCGGTTGCCTTTACGTTGTAGATTCACAGGTGGGGAGGTTCGTTCAGCGCGGCGCGGATGCGGGCGGCGTAGTCCTCGATCTCGGCGTCGCCGTCGTACTTCACCCGGGGCCAGAAGAAGCCGCGCAGGCCGTCCTTGCGGTTGCGCGGCACGACGTGGACGTGCAGGTGGGGCACGCTCTGGCTGATCCGGTTGTTCATCGCGACGAACGTGCCGGCCGCGCCGGTGCCCGCCTCGACCGCCCGCGCGACGGCCTGGACCCGGGCGAAGAACGGTCCGACCTCCTCCGCCGGAAGGTCGGGCAGCGTCTCGACGTGGCCGCGCGGCACGACGAGCACATGCCCCTTGAACACCGGCCGGGTGTCGAGGAAGGCCGCCGCCACCTCGTCGTCCAGCACCACACAGGCGGGCCGCTCCCCCGCCGCGATCTCGCAGAACAGGCAGCCGTCCACGGTCACCAGCCGAGCGTGGCGTCGCCCTCGACGAGGGCCTTGGCGATGATCAGCCGCTGCACGTCGTTGGTGCCCTCCCCGATCGCCATGAGCGGCGCGTCCCGGTAGAGACGCTCGACCACGAACTCCTGCGAGTAGCCGTACCCGCCGTGGATCCGCATCGCCTCCATCGTCGCTCTGAGCGCCGTCTCCGAGGCGAAGTACTTCGCCATCGCGGCCTCGCTGCGCACCGGCCCCGCCTCCGACCGCACGGCGGCCCAGTACGTCATGAGCCTGGCCGCCTGGATGTCGGTCGCCATGTCGGCCAGCTTGAGCTGGATCGCCTGGAAGCCGGCGATCGGCTGCCCGAACGCGTGCCGTTCCCGGGCGTAGCCCAGGGCCGCGTCGTAGGCGCACTGGGCGACGCCGACGGCCCGGGCGGCGATGTTGAGACGGCCGAGTTCGAGCGCCGACAGCACCTGCTGCATGCCGCGCCCCTCCGTGCCGCCGAGCAGCCGCGACGCCGGCACGCGCACGCCGTCGAGGACGACCTCGCATGTCTCGGTGCCCTTGTAGCCCAGCTTGGGCAGGTCGCGGCTCACGGTCAGGCCCTCGCTGGCGGCGTCCACCAGCAGCACCGACATCCCGCGGTGGGCGGGCGTCTCGATCGAGGTCTTCACCAGGACGGGCAGCGGGTCGGCGTGCCGCGCGTTGGTGATCCACGTCTTGGTCCCGGTGACGACGTAGTGGTCGCCGTCGCGGACCGCCCGGGTGGCGATGCCCTGCAGGTCGGTGCCCGCGCCCGGCTCGGTCAGCGCGATCCCGGTGCGGCGGGCGCCGGTGGCCAGGTCGGGCAGGTAGTGGCGGCGCTGCTCGTCCGTGCCGTATTCGGCGATCATCCAGGTGGACAGGGAATGGGAGCCGAGGATGCCCGCCACGCCCATCCAGCCCCGGGCGATCTCCTCGAAGACGAGGGCGAACGACACCCGGTCGAGGTCGAGCCCGCCGTACTCTTCCGGGACGGTGATGCCGAACAGTCCCAGTTGCGCGAACCGCCGGACGATCTCCTCCGGGTAGCGGCCGGTGCGCTCCCACTCGGAGGCGACGGGGACGATCTCCTTGTCCACGAACTCCCGCAACGTCTGCCGGAACAGCCGCTGCTCCTCGTTGAGCTCGAAGTCCACTACGCCTCCATCGGGCCGGTCTTGGCACGCGGGAAATACCCCTTGTCGTGCGGCGCGTCGCGCTTGTAGACCATCACCGCGCGCCGCCAGGACATCACCTCGTCCCCGTCCTGGTTCAGGCCCCGGGTGCGGCAGGTGACGATCCCGGCGTACGGCCGGGACCTCGACTCGCGCTTGTCCACCACGATCGACTCGGCGTACAGCGTGTCGCCCACGAAGACCGGATGGGTCAGCCGGATCTCGTCCCAGCCGAGGTTCATCATGGCCGTCTGGCTGACGTCGATGACCGACAGCCCGAGCACGATCGCCACCGAGAGCCCCGAGTTCACGATGATCTTCCCGACCGGAGCCCGAGCGGCGAAGTGCGCGTTGAAGTGGTTCTGGTTGGTGTTCATCGTCAGCAGCGTGAACCAGGTGTTGTCGGCCTCGCTGACCGTCCGGCCGAGCGGATGCTGGTAGACGTCGCCGACCACGAAGTCCTCGTAATAGCGCCCGATGCGGGCTTCATGGACCGTCACACCAGAATACTATTCTGGATCAGCTCCCGGCGGGGTGAGCCCGGGCCCGCGCCGGCCGAGCCCCTTCCCCGGGTTCACGGCCGCCGCCAGCCGACCGCGAACGCCCGGGCCGGATTCTCGACGAAGATCGCCGATGCGACGCCGGGGCCGAGCTCCCGCTCGATCCGCGGGCGCAGGCCGCCGAGCAGGAACGGCATGCCCGGACCGTCGGCGCCGGAACGGGCCGCCGCCGTGACCGTGTCGCCGCCGAGCAGGATCTGGTGGGAGTGTCCCGCGCCGGCGAGCGCTTCCAGGCAGTCCAGAAGGCGCCAGTCACCGGTGTGGTGCGCCCGCGACGGACCATCGAACGCCAGGAACGCACCGGCCTCGGCGGCCTCCCTGTGGACGCGCGCGTCCGGGAACCGGTGCAGGTGCCCGAGGATCACGCGGTGCGGAGGGACACCGTGCGTACGGCACAGCAGGTCGAGCACGTCCATGGCCGCGGTTCCGGCCTCCAGGTGGACGCCGATGGGCGCGTCGGTGGCGTGGTGCGCCTCGGCGGCGGCCGCCATGACGTGCCGCGCGTGGTCGTCGAGCCGGTGATAGGCGCCGGCGACCTTGATCAGGCCGGCTCTCACGGGAGCGGCGGTCAGCTCGCGGACGAACAGGCCGGCCAGCCCGCCGCGGACGCGCCGCAGCTCGTCCGGGTCGTAGTGCCTGGCCTGGTGGAGGCCGGTGGCGGAGACGACGTGCACACCGGACCGCCGGGACAGGCCCGGCAGTTCTCCCGCCCGCGGCCCCAGCCCCCAGGGGGTCCACTGCACCACCGCACGTCCGCCAAGAGCGGCGAAGGCGTCGAGTTCGGCGAGCGCAGCCCCGGCGTCGTCCAGCTCCTGACCCGGCAGGGCCGGCGAGGCGAAGAACAGATGATCGTGGGCGTCGCAGACCCCCAGCTCCTCGGGCGGTATGTCCCCGAGCACGGTCCGGACGGCCGCCGTCATCGTCCGTCCTCCCGCTCCGCGTCGCCCAGCGCCGGGGCGGCGGCGCACAGCCCCGGCGCCGGCACGCCGATGCAGGGGGATCCCTCCTCGCGATCCAGCCGGGTCCGCCCCAGCCGCTCCCGCTGCACCCGCCTTGTCGTCATGTCCCACTCCTCCTCACCGAAGTAACGCCTTGGACGTTACGAGGAGGACTGTAGGGACGTAACGGCTGAAGCGTTACCCTGATGTCGTGACCAAGGACGACAGGCTCGCCTTCCGCTTCGACTGCGGCGCCGTCTGGTTGAACCTGCTCGCCACCAGAGGCCGAACGTTCAGCGCGGCGCCCGTGGAACGGCTGGCCACTCCCGCCCGCCTGGCGGAGTGGCTGGAGCGGTGCGAGCTGTCCCCGGCCCGGCCGCCGGGACAGGACGACCTGCACCGCACGTGGGCGCTGCGGGAGGCGCTGCGTTCGCTCGCGCTGGCCACCGTCGAGGAGCGGCCGCCACCGGCGGACGCCGTGACCCACCTGTCCACCTTCCTCGGCGAGCACGACGATCCGGTCCGGCTGAGCGCGGACGACCGGCTGCGGCGCGAGCCCCCGGCGACCACGGCGCACGCCCTGGCCCGGATCGCCCGTCAGGCGGTGGACCAGATGACCGGCTCCGACCGGCTGGCCCTGAAGAGCTGCCCCGAGCCCGACTGCAGGGGCGTCTTCGTCGACCCGCCGGGGCGCCGGCGCTGGTGCCCGTCCCCCGCGTGCGCGAGCCGGGGCAGAGTTCGCGCGCTCCGCGCCCGCCGCAACGCCGCCCCGTCCGCCGCGCCCGGCGCGCCCGGCGCGGACGACGGCCGGTCTCCGGCGCCTCAGCCATGAGAAGCGCCGCAGTCATGAGAGAGCCCGGCACCGGGCCGGGCCTGTCTCACAATGTCTCTCCGGCAGCGAGGCATCGATGCCGGGCGCGCCGCCTTATGGCGCGTCGGCTTCCTGGCGCGCTGCACGCCGTGTCCCTGGAACCTCGCTCAGGCCTTCCTCGGGCTCGGGGTTCTTCGGGGGATCACGGGGGTCGACGTACGGCTCCGCAGGGGACTCACCTTCGGCGATCTTGCGGCCGCGCTGGAGCTCGGCGTCGAGTTCCGCGCCGCTCAGGATGACGATGTTCGACAGCCACAGCCAGACGAGGAAGACGACCACGGCCGCGAGCGTGCCGTACGTCTTGTTGTAGGAGCCGAACCGCGCGACGTACAGCCCGAAGCCGGCGGACACCACGACCCAGGCCACGACGGCGAACAGGCTGCCGGGGCTGAGCCACCGCACGCCGGGCTGGCGGACGTTGGGCGCGGCGTAGTAGAGCAACGTGATCATGCCCGCCGCGAGCAGCACGAGGACCGGCCACTTCACGATGCCCCAGACGGTGACCGCGGCGGGCCCGAGGCCGAGCAGGTTCCCCGCGATCTCGGCGAGACGGCCGGTGAAGGTGACGGCGAGCACGGAGACCGCCATCAGGATCACCAGCAGCAGCGTCAGCCCCACCCGGAGCGGGGTCACCTTCCAGAACGGACGGCCCTCGCGGATGTCGAAGATCGCGTTGGTCGCCCGGATGAACGCCCCCATGTAGCCGGAGGCCGCCCACAGCGCGAGCAGCAGACCCGTGATGGCGAACACCCCGGCGGTGCCCTGGTGCTGCTGGACGTTGGCGAGGCCGGTCTGCAGCATCTGCTGGACCGGCCCCGGCGTCAGCGACTTGATGTTCCCGAGCAGCGGGCCGGTGGCGCTCTGCCCCAGCAGGCCGAGTATCGACACCAGCACGATGAGCCCGGGGAAGATCGAGAGGACGGCGTAGTACGTCAGCGAGGCCGCCCAGTCGGGGACGTTGTCCTCCTTGAACTCCTTGGCCGTGCGCTTGACCACTCCGATCCAGTCGCGGCGCGACAGCCTCTCCAGCGGCCCCTGCTCGTCCTCGGGGTCGGTCATCGGTGAGCGAACCTCCGCATGAGCGTGCGACGTGGCTGCGGGAACATCCGGCGACCGCCGAACACGCGGGACCGGCCGAACATGCCGCGCATGCTCGTCCCGCCGAACCTGCTCTTGCGGCCGAACATGCTCATGCCACCGGGCGTCCTCTTCCCGCCGAACATGCTCATGCCACCGGGCGTCCTCTTCCCGCCGAACGCGCCCTTGCCGCCGAGCGGGCCGATGCCGCCGAACCTGCTCTTGGCGCCGAACATCCGGGAGCCGAACATCCGGAATCCGCCGCGCGGCATGCCGATCTTGCCGGACGTGCCGAGCATCCCTCTGCCCGTGCGGGCTCCGCCGAAGCCGCGCATCCTCGACACGCCCCCCTTGCCAGAGATGCCCGGCTTCTGGAACATGCCGGACACACCGGGCCTCGTCATACGGCCCTGGCTCCGGGTGATCCGGCGCAGCAGCAGCAGCGCGGTGCCCGCGGCTCCGGCGGCGGCGATCAGGCCGGAACGACGCTTCGCCTGCTCGCCGACCCTGCCTGCGGCTCCGCGCAGCGGCTGCGGCGTGGCCTCGCGCACGCGGCCGGTGACACCGGCCACCCTGGCCCGCGCGGCCGCGGTGGTCGCGTGCACGCGTTCCTGCGCCCGTGCCTTCACGTCGGCCTTGGCGGCCAGGGCCTCGATCGTGTCGCCGAGGTGGTCGCGGGTCCGCTCGATCTCCTGGCGGACCTCGGCGATCTCGTCGTGCCCCTTCTCCTCGTGTTCGCCCCTGGTCTCGGTGTCCCGGGCCGCGGCGACGGGCTCGGGGCCGGGCCGCGACTGCCGTACGGCGTTCAGCGACTCCGGCTCGGTGACAGGCTCGGACACGTCCTGTCTGTGCACACCCACGGTCCCGGCGTTCGGCCGGGCCGCTCCGGGTTCGGTCTCGGTCATCTGCGCGCACTCTCCTTCATGACGTCGATGTCTGCTTTGAGGCTGCGCATCGCCTCGTCGGGAGTGGGCGGCGCCGCACGGGACACCTGCTCCTTGCCCACCAGGGCGAGCAGCCCGGCGAGCGCCAGCAGCGCGACGCCGATGATCAGGGCGCTGGCCCAGGCCGGCAGCACGAGCGCGAGCGCCAGGATCGCCGTGGCCACGAGGGCTCCTCCGCCGTAGAACGCGATGAGACCCGCGGCGCCGAGCAGGCCCGCGCCCATGCCCGCGCGTTTGCCCTTTCGAGTCATTTCCAGCCGCGCCAGCCGCAGTTCGTCGCGGATCAGCCGGGAGACGTCCTCGGACAGCCGGCGGACGAGTTCGCCCGTGGACAGCGACTCCTTCTGGATGGTCATGGCCTGCCTCCCTTCCAGGGTTGGGAAGCGCCTACCCGCAGCCGAGAGCCCTAACCACGGGGCTCGGCGGGGTGAACGGCCAGGCTGTTACACATGAAAGTTTCAGTTATGAATTAGCGCCACATCCGCCAGAGGCGGGCAAAAGGCCAGCAAGGGGCCCCGGCTCACCGCCCGAGGAGGTCACCGCGTGAGGCGTCGGCAACCCGTCATTGACATACCGGGGGCCCAATCCACAATCCTGAGGTGGGAGCGCTCCCATCGTATCGGTTCAGATCCACCCTTGCCCGCATCGGTCACGAAATCCGCTACCTGGCATTTCTTCACCCGATGCTCCCACCCCCAACCCACTTTGGAGACCCTCCTCAAATGCGAACGAGAGCTCTGAGTACGGGAGCGCTCCCACGATCGCGGAAACGGCTCGCCCTGCTGGCGGCCGCCTCCGTGTCGGGCGGCCTCCTCGTCGGGCTGGCGCAGACCCCCGCGTCCGCCGCCGTGTCCTGCGACGTCCAGTACGCGCTTAACTCCTGGGGTTCCGGATCGGGCGGTTTCACGGCCAGCCTGGACATCAAGAACCTGGGCGACTCGATCAGCAGCTGGACGCTCAAGTTCAACTTCCCCAACGGGCAGAAGCTGTCGAACGGCTGGTCGGCCAACTGGAGCCAGAGCGGCGCCACCGTCACGGCCACGAACATGTCGTGGAACGGGAACCTCGGCACCGGCGCGACGACCAACATCGGGTTCCAGGGAACGTGGTCCGGCAGCAACAACAAGCCCACCTCGTTCTCCATCAACGGCGTGACCTGTGGGGCGACCGTCAGCCCGTCCCCGAGCCCGTCCCCGAGCCCCTCGGCCAGCCCGTCCGCGTCGCCGTCCGCGTCGCCGTCGGCGTCTCCCTCCGCCTCGCCTTCGGCGTCGCCCTCCGCGTCGCCGTCGACGAGCCCCTCGCCGGGGGACAACCAGTACATCAACAACTTCATGACGATGTACAACAAGATCCACGACCCGGCCAACGGGTACTTCTCGCCCCAGGGCGTGCCGTACCACTCGGTCGAGACGCTGCTCGTGGAGGCTCCCGACCAGGGCCACGAGACGACGTCCGAGGCATTCAGCTACTACCTGTGGCTGGAGGCGATGTACGGCAAGATCACCGGTGACTGGTCGAAGTTCAACACCGCGTGGACGACGATGGAGAAGTACATCATCCCGTCGCACACCGACCAGCCCACCAACGACAAGTACGACGCCAGCAAGCCGGCGACGTACGCGGGTGAGTGGAACGACATCAGCCAGTACCCGTCGAAGCTGGACAACAGCGTCAGCGTCGGCAGCGACCCGATCGCGGGCGAGCTGAAGTCCGCCTACGGCACCTCCGACATCTACGGCATGCACTGGCTGCTGGACGTCGACAACACCTACGGCTACGGCCGCTGCGGCGACGGCACCACCAAGCCGGCGTACATCAACACCTACCAGCGCGGGCCCGAGGAGTCGGTCTTCGAGACCATTCCTCAGCCGTCGTGTGACACCTTCAAGTTCGGCGGCCCGAACGGGTACCTCGACCTGTTCACCGGCGACAGCAGCTACGCCAAGCAGTGGAAGTACACCAACGCGCCGGACGCGGACGCCCGCGCCGTCCAGGCCGCCTACTGGGCGCTGACCTGGGCGACCGAGCAGGGCAAGCAGTCGCAGATCTCCACCTCCGTGGCCAACGCCGCGAAGATGGGCGACTACCTGCGCTACGCGATGTACGACAAGTACTTCAAGCAGCCGAACTGCACCAGCACCTCCTGCCCGGCGGGCACCGGCAAGAACGCGTCGAACTACCTGCTGTCCTGGTACTACGCCTGGGGCGGCGCGTACGACACGTCGGCCGGATGGGCCTGGCGCATCGGCTCCAGCCACAACCACGGCGGCTACCAGAACCCGATGGCGGCCTGGGCGCTGTCGAACGTCAACGCGCTGAAGCCCAAGGGCGCCACCGCGGTCAGCGACTGGTCGACCAGCCTCACCCGGCAGATCCAGTTCTACAAGTGGCTGCAGTCGGCCGAGGGCGCCATCGCCGGTGGCGCGACCAACAGCTGGGAGGGCCACTACGCCGCCCCGCCGTCGGGGCTGCCGAAGTTCTTCGGCATGGCCTACGACTGGCAGCCGGTCTACCATGACCCGCCGTCGAACCAGTGGTTCGGCTTCCAGGCGTGGTCGATGGAGCGCGTGGCCGAGTACTACTACGCCACGGGCAACGCCGACGCCAAGTCGGTGCTCGACAAGTGGGTCACCTGGGCCCTGTCCGGCACCACGGTGAACTCCGACGGCACCTTCCAGATCCCGTCGACGCTGCACTGGACCGGCCAGCCGGACGCCAGCTTCAGCGGCACCGGGATGCCGCCGGCCAACACCGGCCTGCACGTGACCATCGCCGACTACACCGACGACATCGGCGTGGCCGGTTCGTACGCCAAGACGCTGATGTTCTACGCGGCCAAGTCGGGCAACGCCCAGGCCAAGAGCACGGCCAAGGCGCTGCTCGACGGCATCTGGAAGAACGACCAGGACGCCAAGGGCGTGTCGGTGGCCGAGACCAAGACGGACTACAACCGCCTCGACGACCCGATCTACGTCCCGTCCGGCTGGACCGGCAAGATGCCGAACGGCGACCCGATCAACAGCAACTCGACCTTCATCTCCATCCGGTCCTGGTACAAGAACGACCCGGACTGGCCGAAGGTCCAGTCGTACCTGAACGGCGGATCCGCGCCGGTCTTCCACTACCACCGCTTCTGGGCGCAGACCGATGTGGCCACCGCGCTCGGACAGTACGGCCTGCTCTTCCCCAACGGCTGAGCACGCCCCGTAAGCCGGGGTGCGGTGTCGCCTGACCCTTCACCGCACCCCAAGGAAGTGTCCCGGCGGGACACGACCGAGTAAGCCGGGGCGCGGCGGCGCCTGACCCGCCGCCGCGCCCCCGACCCCCCACCCATGTGAGGCACATCTTCATGCGGCGTACGTTCCCGGCACTGGCGGCGCTGATCATCTCCACCGCGGTCGTCCCGGCCGCGGTCCCCATGTCGGCTTCCGCGGCCCCCGCGTTCAACTACGGCGAGGCGTTGCAGAAGTCGCTCTTCTTCTACGAGGCCCAGCAGTCCGGCAAGCTGCCGTCCACCAACCGCGTCACCTGGCGCGGCGACTCGGCGCTCAACGACGGCAAGGACGCCGGCCTGGACCTGACCGGCGGCTGGTACGACGCGGGCGACCACGTCAAGTTCGGCCTGCCGATGGCGTTCAGCACGACGATGCTCGCGTGGGGCGCGGTGGACTACCGCGACGCCTACGCCTCGTCCGGGCAGCTCACCTACCTGCTCAACAGCCTGCGCTTCGTCAACGACTACTTCGTCAAGGCGCACCCCTCCCCCAACGTCCTGTACGGCCAGGTCGGCAGCGGCAACGCCGACCACGCCTGGTGGGGGGCGGCCGAGGTGCTGCCGATGAGCAGGCCCTCGTACAAGATCGACTCCTCGTGCGGCGGAGCCGACCTGGCCGGTGAGACGGCGGCCGCGATGGCGGCCTCCTCGATCGTCTTCCGGCCCACCGACCCGTCGTACGCCGACAAGCTCCTCACCCACGCCAAGCAGCTGTACACGTTCGCCGACACCGTGCGGGGCAAGTACAGCGACTGCATCACCGACGCGGCCAACTTCTACAAGTCCTGGAGCGGCTACAACGACGAGCTGGTGTGGGGCGCCATCTGGCTCTACCGCGCCACCCAGGACTCCTCCTACCTCGCCAAGGCCGAGTCGTACTACGCGAACCTCGGCACCGAGCCGCAGTCGACCACCAAGTCGTACAAGTGGACGATCGCCTGGGACGACAAGTCGTACGGCTGCTACGTGCTGCTGGCCAAGCTGACCGGCAAGCAGCAGTACGCCGACGACGCGAACCGGTGGCTCGACTGGTGGACGGTCGGCGTCAACGGGCAGAAGGTGAACTACTCCCCCGGCGGCCAGGCCGTGCTCGATTCGTGGGGCTCGCTCCGCTACGCCGCCAACACCGCGTTCGTCGCGCTCGACTACAGCGACTGGCTGACCGACACCACCCGCAAGACCCGCTACCACGACTTCGCCGTGCGGCAGATCAACTACGCGCTCGGCGACAACCCGCGCAAGTCGTCGTACGAGATCGGCTTCGGGACCAACCCGCCGCGCAACCCGCACCACCGCACCGCGCACGGCACCTGGACCAACAACCTGAACGGCGAGCCGGAGCAGAGCCGGCACATCCTGTACGGCGCGCTGGTCGGCGGCCCCAAGTCGGCCGACGACGCCTACACCGACAGCCGTGCCGACTACACGATGAACGAGGTCGCCACCGACTACAACGCCGGCTTCACCAGCGCGCTGGTGCGGCTGTACAAGGAGTACGGCGGCACGCCGCTGGCGAACTTCCCGGTCGCGGAGACCCCCGACGGCCCGGAGATCTACCTCCAGGCGGCGCTCAACGCCACCGGCCAGAACTTCACCGAGATCAAGACGCTGGTCTACAACCACTCGGCCTGGCCCGCCCGCGCGCTGACCGACGGTTCGTTCCGCTACTACTTCACCCTCGACGGCGACACCACGCCGAGCCAGATCACGCTGACGGCCAACTACAACCAGTGCAAGCCGCCGACCGGCCCGACGCAGTTCTCCGGCAAGGTCTACTACGTCACGATCGACTGCTCGGGCCAGGTCATCGCGCCGCAGGGACAGTCGGAGTCGCGGCGTGAGGTGCAGTTCCGCATCGCCAGCTCGGGTTCGTGGGACCCGTCGAACGACTGGTCGTACACCGGGGTGTCCACTACGCCGTCCACGCCGGCGACGGTGCAGAACATGACGCTCTACTCGGGGTCCACCAAGATCTGGGGCAACGCGCCGGGCACCGAGCCGTCCCCGTCGCCCAGCCCCTCGGTCTCCCCGTCCGCGTCCCCGTCGCCCAGCCCCTCGGCCTCGCCGTCCGCGTCCCCGTCTCCGTCGCCGTCGCCCAGCCCGTCCGTCTCGCCGTCCCCGTCCCCGTCCCCGTCGCCGTCGCCGTCGCCGTCGCCGTCGCCGTCGCCGGTGACCGGCAAGGCGTGCACCGCGACGTACAAGGTCACCAACTCGTGGCAGGGCGGCTTCCAGGCGGACGTCACCGTACGCAACTCCGGCACCTCGGCCGTCTCCGGCTGGACGGTGGCCTGGTCGTTCCCGAACGGCCAGACCGTCTCCCAGCTGTGGAGCGGCACCGTCAGCCAGAGCGGGTCGAACGTCACGGTGAAGAACCTGTCCTGGAACGGCAGCCTGAGCGCCGGCGCCACCACGAGCTTCGGCTTCACCGGCACCGGCTCGGACACCGTCCCGTCGTCCGTCACCTGCACCCCCGCGTAGCCCGCGTTCCCGGGCTCGCCCAAGTCCGCCCGCCTTCCCCAGACGGACCCCTCTCTGGGGAAGGCGGGTATCCACGTCAGCGCCGAGAAAGGGAGAGATCGATGATCAGACGGACGATCGCCACGGCAGCCCTGGTCCTGGCGACCGCGGGGATCACGGCCGTCCCGGCGGCCGCGGACTCGATCGGCTGCACGGCGACCTACACGATCACCACCGTGTGGGGCGGTTCGCAGAGCCACGGCGCGATCGCACAGGTGACCGTGAGCAACAGCGGGTCGTCGGCGATCAAGGGCTGGCGCGTGTCGTTGCGTTACACCGACGGCACCGTCGTCACCCAGGTAGGGGGAGCCGTGTCGCTTCCGGTGATCGGCCTGCCGGGCGTCTACGCGTTCGGCAACGAGAGCTACAACGGCGACATTCCGATGGGCGGCTCGACCGCCTTCGGCCTCATGACCAGCGGGGGCGGCGGCGGCAGAGCTCCCAGCATCAGCTGCACGCCCGTCTGACGCCCCGCGCGGCGGCAACCGGCCATGCCTACACAGACGATCCCCCGGGACACACTCCCGGGGGATCGTCGTCTTCCGTTAGACGAACCAGACGCAACCGGATATGTCACACTGTGTCATGCCGGATCACCACGACTCCGGAGGCAGGTTCACGTCGCCGACACGGTCGTAGATGACGGTCTCGTCCGCCAGCCTGACGACCACAACGCGGCGGGCGAGCCCCGCCCTCTCCAGCGCCTTCGCCGACTCCACGGCGTTCTTGGCGTAGTGGTAGCGATCACGGCTACCGGTGAACGGGCTCTCCCTGTCGCACCTGACCTCGTAGCGGTCATCCGGCCAAGGGTGGGTAAGCCCGTCAGCAGTGCGGCGCTCGGTAGCGGTCGCGGTCATTGCACACCTCTCTTGTCGCGGAGGGACCTCCGCTCAGAAAGACCCCCCTGCCCCCCCAACGTCTAAGTATTCCTCATATGCAACATTTGTTTCACAGCACCCCCTCAAACAGGGGGGGTATAGGTCACGTGCTCGTCCGGCGGGCCCCACCCGCGGGCAGCAGCAGGGCGGGGACCACGGTGAGCGCGACGACCACCAGAATCGCCCAGAACGCCGAGGGGAATCCCGAGTTCAGGTTCGCGACGCCGGGGACGGTGGACCATCCCAGCACCACCGCGATCAGCGCCGTCCCCGCCGCGCCGCCGGCCTGCACGCCCATGGCGTTGGCCGTCGTCGCAGCCGGGATCCGCGCCTCCGGAAGCGAGTGGTAGAGGCTGGTCATCAGGGGCGTGCCGACGAACGCCAGCCCGACGCCGCGGACGAACAACGCCGCGACCAGCACCGGCGGATTCGTGTGCGCCGAGGCGAGCGCGAACGGAAGCGTGCCGGCCGCGACCAGGGCGAGGCCGACGAGGACCGGCAGGCGCGCGTTGCGCGAGACGTCGACCAGCCACCCGGCCAGGAGCACCGCGACGAGCGTGCCCGCCCCCTGCGCGGCGAACAACCAGCCGGCCTGCCGGGCCGACAGGCCGTCGACGGTCTGGAAGTACAGCGGCACCAGGAACACCGCGGCGAAGAGCGCGAAGTGGTGGAGCAGCGACGCGGAGGCCGAGGCGGCGAACGCGCGGTCGCGGAACAGACGCGGATCCACCACCCGCCCGGTGGATCGGGCCGCCCACCCCACGTACGCCGCGAGCAGCCCCACCCCGGCCGTCAAGGGGAGTGCGACCTCGGGCGTGACGACCGAGGCGACGTTCCCGCCCATCCGGCTCAGCCCGAAGACGACCGCGGTCAGTCCGCCGCTCAGGCAGATCAGCCCGCCCACGTCGAGCCGGCCGGCGACCGCCGGGTCGGGTGCGAAGGGAAGGAGCACGGCGGACAGGATGCTCGTCAGCAGCAGCAGGGGGATGGTGAGGAAGAAGATCCACCGCCACGACAGCACGTCGATGACCACTCCCGCGACGACGGGCCCGGCGATGGGCGCCGCCTGTACGGCCACCGCGATCAGGGCCATCGCCCGGCCGCGCCGCTCGCGGCCGGCGACCTCGGCGACGAGGATGCGGCTCAGCGGGAAGACCATCCCGGCGCCGAGTCCCTGTATCACCCGGAAGGCGATGAGGGCGCCGAACGACCAGGCCAGCCCGCACAGGACCGAGCCGGCCAGCGACAGGACCAGTGCGGTGATCCACACCGCCGCCGCCCCGAACCGCTGAGCCAGCCATCCGGTGACAGGGATGACCATCGTCGCGGCCAGCAGGTAGGCGGTGATCACCCACTGCGCGTCCGCGTACGACGCCCCGAAGTCCATGGAGAGCGTGCGCACGGCCGTCCCCATCACGGTGCCGTCCAGGAGCACCATGAACCCGCCCAGCGCCGGCACCGCCGCCACGATCATCGGTGGCGCGTCGAGCATCCGCGCGCCGGGCCGCGGGCCGTCGGCGGCCGGAGGCGCGGACGACAGCGGCAGCGTGCGCGGAGGCGGGGCGTCGGAGGGCCGCGGCCCGTCGTACGGCGGTGGGCCGGCGCCGGGACCGGGGTGGGCGGCGGGATGGGCGGCCGCGCGGGCGCCTTCCGCGAGCAGGGTGTCGGCCGAATGGCCGGCGCCGAGGAGGCTCAGCAGGATCTGCCGGGCGGCGGGGCGGCGGGCGGGGTCCTTGGCCAGGCAGGCGATGAGGATCTCGCGCAACGGGCCGGTCAGTGCGCCGGTGAGGGGGCCCAGGTCGGGGTCGGCGTGCAGGATGCGGTGCATGACCGCGGGGATGGAGTCCTGCCCGAAGGGCGTGGCCCCGGTGGCGGCGTGCGCGATCGTGCAGGCCCAGGCGAAGACGTCGGCGGCAGGACCGACCGCCTGTCCCGCGATCTGCTCGGGCGCCATGTAGGCGGGGGTGCCCACGACCGCGCTCGACATGGTGCCGGTGGCGTCCAGCGCCCGCGCGATGCCGAAATCGATCACCCGCGGTCCGTCCGCCCCCATGATGACGTTGCCCGGCTTGAAGTCGCGGTGCACCACCCCGGCCTCGTGGATCGCCGCCAGCGCGGTCACCGTCGCGATCGCCAGCCGCTCCAGCGCACCGCCCGTCACCGGCCCGCCCGAGGCGATCACCTCACCCAGCGACGGCCCCGCCACGAACTCCGACACGATGTAGGGGCGATCCCCCGCCACGTCGGCGTCCAGCACCCGCGCCGTGCAGAACGCCGCCACCCTGCGCGCGTGGTCCAGCTCGGCCGCGAACCGCGCCCGCGCCCGGTCGTCCCCGGCGAACCGCGCGTGCAGCAGTTTCACCGCCACCGGCTCACCGCCCGGGGCCAGTCCCTGGTAGACGGTTCCCTGGCCGCCCTCGCCGAGCAGACCGAGCAGCCGGTAGAGGCCCACCTGCCGCGGATCGTCGGCACGAAGCGCCCGTAACCCCGCCATGTCCCCCTCCCGGTATCGGACGGGGCGACATTACCGGAACCGATCACCACGGGTCAGGATCAATCGAGAAGCGCCTTGTCCGACGGCACAGGCCCGGCGGGCAGCATGACCCGGAACGCCGTACGGCCGGGACGGCTCTCGACGTCGACGGTGCCGCCGTGCGCGGCCACCACCGCCTTGACGATCGCGAGCC
Source organism: Microbispora sp. NBRC 16548 (assembly GCF_030268985.1). Lineage (NCBI taxonomy): Bacteria > Bacillati > Actinomycetota > Actinomycetes > Streptosporangiales > Streptosporangiaceae > Microbispora > Microbispora sp. NBRC 16548. The sequence continues at coordinate 797,884 of NZ_BSSF01000001.1, read as the reverse complement.
CCAGGCCGCTGCCGCCCGAGGCCCGGGTGCGGGCCTTGTCGGCGCGGACGAAGCGCTCGAAGATCTCGCCCCGCAGGTCCTCGGGGACTCCGGGGCCGTCGTCGGTCACGGTCAGCTCCACCTTGTCCGGGCCGGGCACACGCAGGGCCACGGTCACCGTCGTGCCGGGCGGGGTGTGCGCGCGGGCGTTGCCCAGCAGGTTGGCCACCACCTGGTGCAGCCGGTCGGGGTCCCCGGGCACGGTGACCGGCTCCTCGGGCAGATCGAGCCTCCAGCGGTGGTCGGGCCCGTAGGCGCGGGCGTCGCCGGTGGCGTCGATGGCCAGGCGGGTCAGGTCGACCACCTCGCGCGCCAGCGGGCGGCCGGCGTCGAGCCGGGTGAGCAGCAGCAGGTCGTCCACGAGCGTGCCCATGCGGGCCGACTCGGCGTCGATGCGTTCCAGGGCGTGCCGCACGGCGCCGGGGACGGCCCGCTCGTCGCGCCGGGCGAGCTGGACGTGGGCGCGGACGGTGGCGAGCGGGGTGCGCAGTTCGTGACTGGCGTCGGCGGCGAAGGTGCGCATCCGCTGCTCGCTGGCGTGGCGGTGGGCGAGGGCCCGCCCCACGTGGCCGAGCATGCGGTTGAACGCCTCCCCCACCTGGCCGATCTCGGTGCGGGGGTCCTCGTCGGGCACCCCCTCGGGCAGCTCCACCTCACCGTCGGCCAGCGGCAGGCGGGCCACGCGCCGGGCCGTGGCCGCGACCCGGTCCAGCGGGCGCAGCGACAGCCGCACCCAGACGGCCCCGGCGATACCTGTGACGAGCACGACGACGGCGAACACCCCGATCTCGGCCATCTGCAGGCGCTGCACGGTGTCACGCACGTCGTCCAGGGGCAGGCCGGTGACGAGGAGCTCCCCGTCGTCGTTCTCCACGGCCATCACCCGGTAGTCGTCGAGTCCGCCCGAGGACATGTCCACCGTGTGCCCGAGCCCGTCGGCGGGGACGGCGGCCAGCAACCTCTGGTCCGCCGCGGACAGGACCGGGTCGGCCCGGCCCACCACCGCCGGCTCGCCCACCTGGCCGTCCCGGACGAGGACGCCCAGCGTGCCGGGGGCCTGGCCGCGCGAGTCGCCGCGCTCGCCGTACGGATTGCGCGGATACCCGTGCTCACGCTCCTCGTGGGCCAGGCTCGCCGCGAACCGCCCGGCCGTCACGGACAGCTGCTGGTCCACTCGTTCGACCATGAAGCGTTCGAGCAGGAGGGACGAGGCCGCCCCGGCCGCCGCGCAGGCGAGCACGAGCAGCACCAGCGTGCCCACCACCAGGCGGGCCCGCAGCGTCGTCGGCACCAGGCGAAGCAGGCGGCGGCGCGTACGCGGCACCGTCCGGCGCGGCGCTGTCTCGCGCGGCACCGCCTGGCGCGGCGAGCCGGTCACGGCGGCGCTGTCACGGCCGCAGGACGTATCCCACGCCCCGCACCGTGTGAATCAGCGGCCTGCGGCCGGCGTCGATCTTCTTGCGCAGGTAGCTGATGTACAGCTCGACCACGTGCGCCTGCCCGCCGAAGTCGTACGACCAGACGCGGTCGAGGATCTGCGCCTTGCTCAGCACGCGCCGGGGGTTGCGCATGAGGAAGCGCAGCAGCTCGAACTCGGTCGGCGTGAGATCGACCAGCTCCCCGTCCCGGGTCACCTCGCGGGCGTCCTCGTCCATCACCAGATCGCCCACCACCAGCCGGTCGCCCTCGGCGCTGCGCGCCATGCCGGCGCGGCGCAGCAGCCCGCGCAGCCGGGCGAGCACCTCCTCCAGGCTGAACGGTTTGGTCACGTAGTCGTCCCCGCCCGCCGTGATGCCCGCGATGCGGTCCTCCACCGCGTCGCGCGCGGTAAGGAACAGCACGCACACGTCCGGGGCCTCGGCACGCAGGCGGCGCAGCACCTCAAGCCCGTCGAAGTCGGGCAGCATCACGTCCAGCAGCACCGCGTCGGGCTGGAACTCCCGCGCCTCCTGCACGGCCGACGTCCCGTCACCCGCCGTGCGCACCTCCCATCCCTCGTACTTCAGCACCGCGGCGAGGACCTCGACGAGGTCCGGTTCGTCGTCGACCACGAGGACGCGTACGGGGGTTCCGTCGGGGCGGACCAGTCCGGGCTGGTCGTTCGAAGTCTTACGCATGATGCTTACAGGGTCCTCCCCGCTCACCGGGCCTACCCTGTGAGCCGCCTCAGAGAATCCTATGAATGATCCGCAGGTGCCCCGGTTCATAGGAAAACAAGAGGTTCGGTTGGCACGGTGGGTCGCGTGATGACGACGAGGAGGCACCCGTGACCACGACATATCCGGGGACAGCGGTGACGGCCCGTCACGCGCGTCCACCGCGCCGGAGCGTGCGCGCCCGCCCCGAGGCCGTCCTTGCGCTCATCGCCGCGGGCGTCGTCGCGGTCGTCGGCATGTGGTGGGCGAACACGCCCAGCGTCGCGGGCTTCGACGACTGGCTGACGAACGGGGGGCGCATCACCGGGCTGCTCGCCGGATACGCGATCGCCGTGCTGCTGGCGCTGATGGCCCGGGTCCCCGCGCTGGAGCGCGGCGTCGGCTCCGACCGGCTCGCCCGGTGGCACTCCATGGGCGGCCGCTACGTCGTCGGTCTGGCGGTGGCGCACATGCTGCTGATCATCTGGGGTTACGCGCTGACCGACCGCACCGACGTGGTGAGCGAGACGGTGACGCTGAACCTCACCTATCCCGACGTGCTGAAGGCCACCGTCGCGCTGCTGCTCCTGGTGGGCGTCGGTGTCGTCTCCGCCCGTAAGATCCGCCCGAAGCTGCGCTACGAGACGTGGTTCCACCTGCACTTCTACACCTATCTGGCCGCGTGGCTGGCCTTCGGGCACCAGCTCGCCACAGGCGCGGAGTTCGCCGTGGCCCCGGTCGCCCGCACCTCCTGGTACGTCCTCTACTGGGGCGTCGCGGCGCTGATCGTGTGGTATCGCTTTCTCACGCCCGTACGGCTGGCCGTGCGGCACCGCCTGAGGGTCTCCCGGGTGGTGCCCGAGGCTCCGGGGGTCGTCTCCGTGTACGTGACCGGACGGCGCCTGGACCGGCTGCGGGCCGAGCCCGGCCAGTTCTTCCGCTGGCGGTTCCTGACCAGGCACCTGTGGTGGTCCCCCAACCCGTACTCGCTGTCCGCCCCGCCCGGTGCGAGCGAGATGCGGATCACGGTGAAGGACCTGGGCGACCAGAGCCGCTCTCTCGCCGGTCTGCGGCCCGGCACCCGGGTGCTCGCCGAGGGGCCGTACGGCGCGTTCACCGCGAGCGGGCGCCGGGCGCGCAAGGTGCTGCTCGTCGCGGGCGGCGTCGGCATCACGCCGCTGCGCGCGCTGTTCGAGTCGGTGCCGGCCGCCTCCGGCGACCTGATCCTCCTCTACCGTGCGCGCGACGAACGGGACCTGGTGTTCCGCGCCGAGCTCGAGGAGATCGCCAGTGCGCGCGGCGCGACCCTGCGCTACTGCGTCGGCCCCCGGGCCGTGATCGGCGACCCGTTCACCCCCGCGACGCTCGCCGAGCTGGTGCCGGACCTGCCCCGCCACGAGGCGTACGTCTGCGGGCCGGCCGAGATGACGAGCGCCGTCACCGCCGCCCTGCGGGCCGCCGGGGTGCCGAAGCGCCGCATTCACCACGAGTCGTTCGAGTTCTGACCATCCGGATTGGAAGTGCCATGCGCAGAGCAATACTGGCCGTGCTCGCGACCGCCGTCGGTCTCGTGCTGCTGCTGTCCTTCAAACCGCACGAGGTGACCTCGCTTGCCGAGCGTCCGGCCGCCGTCACCCAGCGTGACGCCGGGGCGGCGGGCGGGAGCGGGGAGGGCTCCGGCGACGGCTTCTCCGGCCGTGACCGCGACCACGACGACGAGTTCGACGGCGGGGACGGGGACCGCGTCGGCGGGAGCTCCTCCGGTGCCGCCGGCTCCTCGGGTTCCTCGGGTTCCTCCGGTGCCGCCGGTTCCTCGAATCCCACGGGATCCTGGACCGGGCAGGGCGCCACCGCGGGTGTCACCAGCGGTGGGCAGACCCTCACCGGCGACTCCGCCGACACCCGCTGGGGACCGGTGCAGGTGGCGATCGTGATCTCCGGTGGGAAGATGGCCGGCATCAAGGTGCTCGACGCCCCGGCGAACAACCACCGCGACATCAGGATCAACAACGAGGCCCTGCCGATCCTTAACGAGGAGGCGCTGACGGCGCAGTCCGCCCAGATCGACACGGTCTCCGGCGCCACCTACACCAGCGAGGGTTACATCCGCTCCCTGCAGAGCGCGCTCGACAAGGCCGGCCTTTGACCCGCCACGTCGAGCACGTGATGGGGACGGTGTTCTCCTTCGACGTACGTCACCAAGACGACGACGCCGCACCGTTTGTCGCGGCGGCCATCGAGGAGGCGGTGGCCTGGCTGCACCACGTCGACGAGGTCTTCTCGACCTACAAGCCGGACAGCCCGGTCAGCCGGCTGGGCCGGGGCGAGATCACCCTGGCCGACTGCCCGCCGGAGGTGGCCGGCATCCTCCGCATGTGCGAATCGGTGAGCGACCGGTCCCGCGGATACTTCACGGCCTACCCCGGGGGCCGGCTCGACCCCTCGGCCATCGTCAAGGGCTGGGCGGTCGAACGGGCCGCCGCCATGCTGCGCGAGGCGGGCGCGCCGGACCACTGCGTGAACGGCGGCGGGGACGTGCGGCTGTCCGGCGCGGCGGGCCCCGGCCGCTCCTGGCGGGTCGGCGTCGCCCACCCGCTCCGCCCGGGAGACCTCGCCGCCGTGGTGTCGGGCAACGACCTCGCCGTGGCGACCTCGGGCACCGCGGAGCGCGGGGCGCACGTCATCGACCCCCACACCGGCCGGCCCGCCACCGAACTGGCCTCGGTGACGGTGATCGGACCCGACCTCGCCCTGGCCGACGCGTACGCCACCGGCGCCTTCGCCATGGGCGGCGCCGCCCGGGAGTGGGTGGAGGAGCTGGACGGCTACGAGGCCTTCGCCGTCACCGCGACCGGCGCCACCTGGCGGACGTCCGGATTCCGCGCCCAGGCCGCGACCTGAACTCGGAGGCCCCGTCGCCGTACGCCTGGCATGATCGACGGCGAGGCCGGTGCCGCAGGTCGGCGAACGACGATCACTCAATCAGCAGGCGGCAGCTAAGGTTCCGGCGTTCTGCACGCGGTCCACCTTGATGTGGATGGCCTGACTGGCTGCCACCTTGGGGGCCTCCACAGGCTGTGCCGCTGCCGCCGGGGCTACCTTGAGCTGCGCCGCCCGGACCTCCGCGCTGATCTCAATGCTGTGATCGATCGCCAGTGCCGCGGTGAAGGTGCGCGAGCTCAGGATGTGGTTGAAGAGCCTCTGCAGATCCTCGCCCTTGGCCTTCCGGATAGCCTTGCGCTCGGCTCGGTCTATCTTCGCGTACGCCCAGATGTTCGCGTCCTTGGCGTGGCCTTCCAGGCACTCGAAGATGAAGTAGCTGCCACGCTGGTGAAGGATCCCTGCGAGTGGAATGTCGTAGTGGTTCAGCACCTTATCGATCTTGGTCGAGTCGGCCGGTCGCCAGGGCTCGGCACCGATACTCAGATGAATCTGATCACTCATCGTCACCCTCCCTCCACTCCGGATCTCCAAAGCAGGCGTTGAAGCGATCCCTGTCATCATCTGTCCACGGACGCTTCGAGTCTAGATTCTCCACCGAAACGCGAACCAGGTTCCACGAGTTCGGGGTGAACCTGACGCGAAATAACGCCTCCCGGGGGGTTCCCGCTGTCGCGTATCTCACACCCTCACCGGGGGCGGCGGCCGACCGCCTGTTCGGAAAGCAGCGGACGGCTTCATCGACTGTCAGCTTGCCACGCATCAAAGAGACGGCGTTCGCCACCTGCGGTTTTACCGGTTCATCCTTAAATGGCCGACCTTTGACGGGGCGGTCTCTATTGCCGTACTGAGTGAGGATCTCTTCGTCTCCGATCCTCTCTCCACGCCTGAACAGTCGCATGAGGAGAGATGTTAAAGCCAGGCCGGAGCACCTGTAATCAGGGCAACACTTTCTGCGATTAAGTGCAGCTCACAGCGATCCAAAATGGTGGGGAATTGCCACATTTGAACCATCGGTCGCATATTAGCCTATATAAGAACCTGCTCCTTCCTGCATTAATGCCGTATAAGCATGAACAGGCGGCGTGTCACCACGCGAGAGCATGCTTGAGCCGTGTGGCGGCGGCCACGGCGGGCCACAGGCGGGTGGCCAGGTTCCTGGCGAGGATGCCGCCTCGCGTCGCGGGAGCGAGAAGCGCCGACGCCTGCGCGACGTTGCGCTGCTTGGGGTCCACCAGGCGCCGGTGCGCCGCCTCGTACCGCAGGAAGGCCGCCGCGGGGTCGCCGGAGTGGGCGGCCAGTGCCTCGGCGAGGGTGAACGCCCCCGCCATGGCCAGGGTGGAACCGTCCCCGAACAGCGACACGCAGGACGCGGCGTCGCCGAGGAGCGCGACGCGGCCCTTCCACCACCGGGGCAGGCGCACCTGGCTGACGGAGTCGAAGTAGAGGTCGCCGGCGGTGCGTACGTGGTCGAGCAGTTCCGGCGCCCGCCAGGACACGTCCGCGAAGGCGTCGATCAGCATCCGCCTGTGCTGCTCGGTGTCGCGGTGGTCGAACCCCGGCGCCGCCGGGCTGCGGTAGAGGAAGAACGCGCCTGCGGGCCGGGGGTTGACGGCGATCGCCTTGCCGGGCGTGTTGTGCATGAGAATGTCCCGGCCCGCTCCGGCCGCCCCGTCGGGGAGCGGCGTCGTCGCGACGTACAGGCCCATGTGGCGCACGAGCCCGCTCTGCGGCGTCCCCGTCTCCTGGCCGAACGTCAGGCGCCGCGTCACCGAGTGCAGGCCGTCGGCTCCGATCACCAGGTCGAAGCGGCGGGGGGCGGCGCGCTCGAAGGCGACGTCCACCCCATGCTCGTCCTGGCCGAGCGCCGTGATGGAGTCGTCGAAGAGGAACTCGGCGTGGTCGCGGCTCGCCTCGTACAGGATCGACGCGAGGTCGCCGCGCGGCACCTCGACCTCGTCCGGCCGCTGCACGGCGCGCATGTCCATCCGGCCGACCCGCCTGCCCGCCGCGTCGACGAAGCTGACCCCCGTCGTGCCGGTGGCGGCCCGGCGCAGCCGGGGCATGACGCCCATTCGTTCCGCGACCGTGACGGCCGGCCCTCTGACGTCCACCGGGTTGCCGCTGGACCGGGGCTTCCCCCCGCGTTCCACGACCGTGACCCGGAATCCGTGCCTCGCCAGCCAGTAGGCCAGCGTCGGGCCCGCGATCCCGGCCCCCGAGATCAGCGCTGTGCTCATCACGTACCCCCTAACCGGAAGATTTTCCTCCGCATAAGCGACGGTATCCTAACCGGAGGAAAATCGTCCAGATCCTTCGCGAGGTGGCAGTGGAGAAGGGGCTGCGCGCCGACGCGCGCCGCAACCGGGACCTGATCGTCGCCGCGGCCCAGGAGCTGTTCCTGGAGCAGGGCGTCGACGTGCCGCTGGAGGAGGTCGCCCGCCGGGCCGGCGTGGGCGTCGGCACGCTCTACCGCCGCTTCCCCGACAGGGACGCGCTCCTCCGGGCGGTCGGCGAGGAGAGCCTGCGCCGGCTTGTGGACCTGGCGGAGACGGCCTGGCACGAGGAGCCGGACGCCTGGCACGCGTTGTGCCGTTTCCTGCGCGGCTCGGTGGCCCTGCGGCTGGGCGTGCTGCCGGCCAAGCTCGAACCGCACCTGCACCAGCGGATGCGCGTCGGCCCGGATCTGCACGAGATGCGGCAGCGGGTGATCGTCGCCGTCCTGCGGATGATCGAACGGGCGCAGGCGGACGGCGTGCTGCGCGCCGACGTCGGCCCCGGCGACATCGCCCTGCTGATGACCCTGGACGTGTACACGCCACCGGGCATGCACAACGAGCAGGCCATGGGACGCGTGGTGGAGATCATGCTGGACGGCCTGCGCGCCGACGCGGAGTCGCCCCTCCCCGGAGCTCCGCTCGGCGAGGACGACCTGCGCCACTACACGGCCGTAAAGCTCCCGCCCACCGAGTGATGCTCGGGAGCCTTGTTTCCGCTGCTAGCGTTCCGAATTGGCGGGAGGAGACGGCGTGCTCGTGATCCACGCGGCCTGCGACGGCGGGCGGCTCGCACTCCAGGTGAGGGAAACGGCGTGATCGTGATCCACGCCGCCTGGAACGGCGGGAGACTCGTGCTCTGGGCGGAGGAGACGGCCGGCGCGGAGCCGGTGGCCTCCCACGCCGAGGTGCGCCCTCACCCCTTCGCCGCTCCGGCGAGCACCCTCGCCGCGGAGCTGCCGCGCTGGGGGGACGCCGCGGCCGAGGCGGCGGGCAAGGCCGTGTCCGGCGAGGCGGTGCTGCTGCTGCCGAGTTCGGCGACGAGTCCCCTCCCCTCGCCGGAGACCGGTCTGCGGATCATCGCGCGCCGGGCGAGGATCAGCCCGTGGCGGGTGCCCGCGCTGCTGGTCGAGCCGGGGCCCGCGCTGCGGCTGCTGACCGGGGCGTTCGAGCCGCCGCCCGCCGCCGGGCCGTCCCTGCGCTATCTCACGGTCGTCGCCGCCCACGCCCGTGACCTGGTGCGGCGCGGCCGGGTGCTGCCCCAGCTCGTCGCCGAGGACGGCGGCTACGCGGCGCGCTGGCGGCCGGTGTTGACCGGCGCGCACGCCGACCGCGTCCGCGAGCTCGCCGCCGCCATGCCGCCGGCCTGCCGGGCCGTGGGAGAAGAGCGGCCGTCCGCCCATGTGCTGATCGAGGCGCTGGCGGGTCTGGCCGACGCCGCCGTACGGCAGGCGCTGCCCGAGCGCCTGCTCGGCGGGCACCGGCCCGGGCCGCGCAGTCCCCTGGCCGACCGGTGGACGGTGGCGCTCACCGGGGACACCGCGGCCCTTCCCGGCGCGCGCCGGGAGGAGGCGGAGGCGCTGGCCCGGCCGCTGGAGGACTGGTTCAGGGCGGCCCACCAGCTCGACGGCCCGGTCAAGGTGTGCTTCCGCCTCGTCGAGCCCCTCCTGGCCGAGGAGCAGCCCGGCCACGAGGCGGGCGCAGGGGCGTGGCGGGTGGAGTTCGCCCTCCAGTCGGCCGAGGACCCGAGCCTCTACGTGCCCGCTCCCCTCGTCTGGGCGGGCGAGAGCATGCCCGGCCTGCCCGGGCGGCCGGACGAGACGCTGCTCGCCGGCCTGGGCCGGGCGGCGCGTCTCTACCCGACGATCGACCACGCGCTCCGGGAGGCCCGGCCGACGCACGTCGGCCTCGACGTGGAGGGGGCCTTCCATTTCCTCCGGCACGCCGCGCCCCTCCTCCAGTCGGCCGGGTTCGGCGTGCAGCTGCCCGCGTGGGCGGGGCGCACCCGGCTCGGCCTGAAGCTCACCGCACGGTCCCGCTCCGGACCCGGCGCCGCCGCCGACCAGGGGTTCGGGCTGGCGCAGCTCGTGGACTTCCGGGCCGAGCTGGCCGTCGGCGACGAGACGATCAGCGAGGCGGAGCTGGCCGATCTGGCCCGGCTCAAGGTGCCATTGGTCCGGCTGCGGGGGCAGTGGGTCGAGCTGGACGCCCGGCAGCTCGGGGCCGCGCTCAAGGCGGTGGAGCGCCGCGGTTCGGACCGGATGACGATCGGCGAGGTCATCCAGGAGGTGGTCCACGGCGGGGACGACGAGCTGCCGCTCGTCGAGGTGGACGCCGACGGCCTGCTCGGCGACCTGCTGTCCGGCGAGGCCGACCGCCGTCTCGAACCCGTGGCGACCCCGGCCGCCTTCCACGGCACGCTGCGGCCCTACCAGGAACGCGGCCTTGCCTGGCTCAGCTTCATGTCCCGGATCGGACTCGGCGGCATCCTCGCCGACGATATGGGACTCGGTAAGTGCCTGATGCCAGATTCACCGGTTTTCGTGAATGGCGCGCTTACCCCTGCGGCCGATATCTGGCAGAACTACGCCGCTGACATCCTCTCCGAGGAGGGCGGTGAGTGGGCCACCCCGTTGTCTCCGCTCTTCACCAATGCGATCGACGCCAAAGGTCGGATGGTGCAGGCCCCATTCACTCGTCTGTACCGCCAGCATGTGCGGGAACGGCTTCGCCGAGTCCGTCTGGACGATGGCAGCGAGATCACGATCACCAGGCGGCACCGCCTGCTCGGCGTCAACGGGTGGACCCGTGACATCCGGTCCGGCGACCGAATCTGCGTACCCCGTCGCATCCGTTGGGATGGAGAGCCGGTCGATCCCGACCTCACCGTTCTCCTGGCGTGGCAGATAAGCGAGGGCCACGAGAATCGCAAGGCGGATCTGCGAATAACCCAGAAAAACCGTGCCGTTCTCGACGCACTCCATGAGCGGGTCCTCCGGATCGGCACCCGCTTCGGGCTGTTCGTGAACAAGCCGACTGTACGACCTACAAGGAATGTTCACGAGTTGCGCCTGTGCAGCGTCGACTATGCCGCGTTCCTTTCCGCCCGAGGCTACAAGTGGGGCTGCCTGTCCGCCGCGAAGCGCATTCCTGATTTCATCATGGCCGCTGACGATGACACGGCCCGGCTTTTCCTCAGGGAGTTCTTCACGGCCGAAGGCAGTGTCGTCGCGGGAATGCGGATGATCGAGATCGCGTCCGCCTCGCGCTGGCTCATGTCCCAGCTGAGCATGATGCTCCGCCGTTTCGGGATCTGGCTGCGGACGACTGAGAAGATGAAGGCGGCCACCAACGGCACTGGAATCAGGCGGCCGTATCAAATCGGCATGATCGGCGGTCCCGGGGTTCGGCTGTTCCGAGATCTCATCGGGTTCTCCGACCCGGTGAAGCAAGCCAAATTGGACGGCGTCTGCGCGAAGCCGGCCAACTCGAATGTGGAGGGCGTACCCGGCAGCGATCTTCTGTTACTCGCTCGGGCGTCCACCGGCCTTCCCATGCGTCATTTCGGTGTCGGTACCGTCTACTTCACAGGGACCCAGGAGCTTTCCCCGAAGAGCGCGGCCATGGCGGTTCAGGCGATGGACCGAATGTTGTCCGGCGCAGCGGAACGCGAACATCTGACGCAACCGGAGAATCGATGGACCGGGAAGGTCGCTGCCGCCTATCGCGCCTTGGATCGGGATGCATTGCGCGCCATCCGTGATGAGCTCGTCATGCGCGCGGAGCGTGAGGTCTTCTACGCGCGAGTCGTCTCGGTGGAAGAGATCGATTACGAGGGATACGTCTATGACTTCGAGGTGGCGGAGCACCACAACTTCGTCGCCGGGAACGTCCTTTGCCACAACACAGCCCAAACCCTTTCGTTGCTGGTGAATGAGCGGGAGCAGGAAGAGCAGGTGGGGGCGACGCTGCTGGTGTGCCCGATGTCGCTGCTCAGCAACTGGCAGAAGGAGGCGGCCCGCTTCGCGCCCTCGCTGGACGTCTACCTCCATCACGGCACGAGCCGCCTGCGCGACGAGGAGCTGGCCGAGCGGGTCGGCGTGGCCGACCTCGTCCTCACTACGTACGGCACGGCGTTGCGCGACCGGGACGCCCTGGCCCGGTTCAGCTGGTCCCGGATCGTCTGCGACGAGGCCCAGGCCATCAAGAACGCCGCCGCCCGGCAGGCTCAGGCGGTGCGCTCGCTCCCGGCGCGAACGAGGCTGGCGCTGACCGGCACCCCGGTCGAGAACCATCTGGCCGAGCTGTGGTCGATCATGGAGTTCTGCAATCCCGGCCTGCTCGGATCGGCGAGGGCCTTCCGCGACCGCTACCAGGAGCCGATCGAACGGCGGGGCGACGAGGTGGCCACAACCGCGCTCAAGCGGGCCACCGGCCCGTTCGTGCTCCGGCGCCTGAAGACCGACAAAACGATCATCTCCGACCTTCCGGACAAGATGGAGATGAAGGTCTGGTGCACGCTCACCCCCGAGCAGGCGAGCCTCTACCAGGCGGTGGTCGAGGACATGATGGACAGGATCGCCGGCAGCGAGGGCATCGAGCGGCGCGGGAACGTCCTGGCCGCGATGACCAGGCTCAAGCAGGTCTGCAACCATCCCGCCCACCTGCTCAAGGACGGCTCCCGGCTGACCGGCCGGTCGGGGAAGCTGGCCCGGCTGGAGGAGCTGGCCGAGGAGATCCTCAGCGAGGGCGACAAGGCGCTGGTCTTCACGCAGTACGCCGAGTTCGGCTCGATGCTGCAGCCCTATCTGGCGGCCCGCCTCGACCGCCCGGTGCTGTGGCTGCACGGCGGGCTGCCGAAGAAGACGCGCGACGCGCTGGTCGAGCGGTTCCAGACCGAGGACGAGCCGATGATCTTCCTGCTGTCGCTCAAGGCCGCCGGCACCGGGCTCAACCTCACCGCCGCCAACCACGTCGTGCACGTGGACCGGTGGTGGAACCCGGCCGTGGAGAACCAGGCCACCGACCGGGCGTTCCGCATCGGCCAGACCCGCAACGTGCAGGTCAGGAAGTTCATCTGCGCGGGGACCCTGGAGGAGCGGATCGACGAGATGATCGAGCGCAAGAAGGCCCTGGCCGAAAGCGTCGTCGGGACGGGCGAGGACTGGATCGCCGGGCTGTCCACGGCGGAGCTGCGCGAGCTGTTCCGCCTGTCCCCCGAGGCGGTGAGCTGAATGCCGGTCGGGCGGGACGGCTGGTTCGAGGCCGCGCGGCCCATCAGGGTCGAGGGCGGCATCAAGGCGCGCTCGAAGCGGGGCTCCATCGGCGAGCAATGGTGGTCGCGGCGGTTCATCGACATCCTGGAGCGCGTCTGCGACGCGGGCAGGCTGAGCCGGGGGCGGGCCTACGCGCGCCGGGGCCAGGTGCTCGACCTCGACCTCGGTCCCGGCCTGGTGAAGGCCCGGGTGCAGGGCTCGCGCCCGGAGCCGTACGACGTGAGCGTGCGGATCACGGCGTACGGCGCGCGGGAGTGGGCGGGGCTGGTCGAGGCGCTCGCCGCGCAGGCCCTCCACCGGGCCAAGCTGCTCGCCGGGGAGATGCCGCCGGAGATCGAGGACGTCTTCTCCGGGTGCGGGCTTCCGCTGTTCCCCGGCGAGCGCGGCCTGGACATGGCCTGCTCCTGTCCCGACTGGGGCTTTCCGTGCAAGCACCTGTCGGCCGTGCTCTACCTGCTGGCCGAGGCGTTCGACGGCGACCCGTTCCTGGTGCTGGCCTGGCGGGGCATGGGCAGGGAGGTGCTGCTCGACGCCCTCCGCGCCACCGGCGGAGGCGGCCACGGCGGCGACGTTCAGGGTGGCCGCGTTCAGGGTGGCCTCGTTCACGGTGGGTCCGGCGGCGGCATACCCGAGCTGCTCGACGTGGCCGACGTTCCGTTCGCCGAGCGGATCGGCGACTTCTACGAGTCCGGCGCCTCACCGGCCCGCCTCGGCCCGCCGGCCGACCCCGGGTCGCCTCCCGACCTGCTGCTGCGCGCGCTGGACCCGCCGCAGGTCAAGGCCAGGCACATCCCGCTCCTCGACCTGCTGCGGCCCGCGTACCGGACTCTCGCGGCCGAGGAGAACGAGTAGGGATCAGGTGTCCTCGAAGCTCTGCGGAACCATCACCCGGACGCCGTTCGGGATGGTCCTGAGCACGAGCGGGGTGCGCAGCCGCACCTCGCCGTCGATGTCGGCCGCCATCGGCGGGTCGGTCTCCAGCAGCATCTCCTGGCCGGTCACGAACGGCCCGCCCGCGAGGCTGGTCCACCTGCCGGTGGTCGCCCGCACGAGGGTCTCCCCGAGCAGGCGCAGCCGCTTGCCGGAGCCGAGCTGGTAGGCCACCAGCTTGCGGTTGTCGATGCTGACGTCCCTGGCGATCTGCCAGCCGCCGTGGAAGCGGCCGTTGGCGATGTTGAGCTGGTGGGTCAGCAGCTCGTGGCGCTTGCCGTCCACCGTGATGTAGGCGCGGAACGGCCGGTGCCTCGGCAGGATCGTGATCGCGGTCAGCGGGTAGGCCGCCCGGCCGAGCATCCGCTTGAGCCACGGCTTCACGGTGCCCGCCACCTCGACCGAGACGCCGAAGCTCGCGAGGTTGGCGAAGGGCCGGTCGCCGCAGATCCCGAGGTCGATGTCGGCCACCTTGCCCTCGGTGAACACGCCGATCGCCCCGGCCAGGTCGAGCGGCAGCCCCAGGCTGCGGGCGAAGTTGTTGGTGGTGCCCAGCGGCAGCACGCCGAGGGCGACGTCGCGGCCCGCCACGTGCCTGACCGAGCTGCTCAGCGTGCCGTCGCCGCCGCCGACGACGAGCAGGTCGGGGCCGGAGTCGAGCGCGCGGGTCAGGATGTCGCGCAGCCGCGAGGGGTCGGTCACGGGGTGGACGCCGGTGAGCCGGAAGTCCCGCTCCTTCAGCAGCCGCAGCACCTCGGCGTAGTGGCGGCGGCCTCGCCGGGACTTGGTGTTCACGACGACGGCTGCCTTCCGCTCCCGGTGGATGGCCGCCGTGTGATCCGCCTTGCTCCGCACGCTCACATGCTAGGGGCCGCCGGGCGCGGGCGCGCATTCCACGAAAGGCGGGCATGAGTGTGCCCGGCTGCCGTCCGGAGCGGACGGCGGCCGGGCACGGGGACCGCAGGGTTTTACAACCCGGTGGCGGTTACTTCTTGGCCGGGGTGACCTGGACGATCGCGCCCAGGTTGGCCGGCAGCGGGCTGATCAGCTTGATCTGCACGCCGAGCTGCTTGCCCTCGTCGCCGGGGTTGCCGGTGCCGAGGATCGCGCCGCCGATGTCGGTGCCGTACAGCTCCGTCGCCGGGGTGCCGTCCGCGTGGACGATCCTGGTCGAGTACGGCTGGTTGTCCTTGGACGGGACGACGGCAGAGGAGTCACGCTGGCGGTAGTAGAGGCTGTCGTCGCGGACCTCCAGGCCGGGGTACCAGCCCTTGGCGTCCGTGAACGTCGACACCGCGGCCTGCTTGCCGAACGAGGTGCAGTACTCCGTGAACGGCTCGCCCTCGACGCACTCCTTGAACGGGTAGGTGCCGACGAAGTTGAACGCCGCGTTGGACGACTGCGGACGGGACGGGAGGTTCTTCAGGACCGACGGGTCCTTCTCCGCCGCCGCACCCGTACGGCGCAGCGGGTCGAAGTGCGAGTCCACGATGAGCAGCTCGCCCTTCGGGCCCACCGACGGCAGGTCGAACGTGCGGCCCGAGACGTCGTTGTTGGCAACCGAGGTGTCGCGGTACCACACGAGCAGGCCGGGGGCGTTGTACTTGACCTTCTCGACCTTCCACGCGCCGTCGCGCAGCCAGGTCGTGTCGTAGGCGTACTGCAGGCCCTTGTCGAACCCGTCGAAGTTGCGCCACTCGGCCAGGTAGTACTGCGCCGCCTGCTCCTGACCGGAGTGGATGACCCAGCCGGCGCCGCTGGAGTCGGTGAACGTGCCCTTGGTGGCCGTCCAGCCGTTGGCGCCGCCCTCGACGTCGTCGGTCCAGACCGCGGTGGCGCCGTTGTTCAGCGAGAAGTCGTCGTTGAACCAGCCGCGCTGCACGGACGCCGCGTCCGTGGCGTAGCGCAGGCGGATCTGGACGGACTTGCCCGCGAACGGCGCGAGGTCGACGTACAGGTGGTGCCAGCCGCCGCTCTCACCGGTGAGGCCGTACTTCTTGTTGCCGTAGTCCTTCAGGCGGCCGTTGGGGTCGGTGTAGTCGTCGCCGGTGCTGGCGAGGCTGCCGTCCTCGTTGTAGATCTTCTGCTCGGTCCAGGTGGTGCCGCCGTCGGCGGAGATCTCGAAGAAGCCGAAGTCCCAGTCGGCCTCGATGCCCCAGTCGCTCCACCACCAGAACTTCGCGTCCGGTCCGGCGGGGACTTCGACGGTCCTGCTCAGCTTGTTGTCGGCCCAGTCCTGGTCGCTGTTGGACCACCACAGGTTCGCCCCGCTGTGCGGGGTGGACATGATGTTCTGCTTCTCCGGCAGGTTGATCCGGACGCCGTCCTCGGTGCCCTTCGGCGTACGCGAGGTCTGGCCGACCGCCACGAGCTGGTTCTTGCCGCCCGGCTCGATGACCTTGGGGTTGGCCCAGCCGAGCACCCACTTGTCCCACAGGCCCATGTGGGTGGGCAGGGACTGGAAGATCGGCCCGGAGTGCGAGCCGCTCGACATCAGGTCCCAGAAGTCGACGTCGGAGTCGCCGGCGCCGGTGGTGTCGTACAGGTCCGGCAGGCCGAGGTCGTGGCCATACTCGTGGGCGAACACACCCACGCCGGAGTCCTCCGGCTGCAGGATGTAGTTGGAGATCTTCACGCTCGTGCCCGGCACCGTGTAGCCGCCGGCCACGTCGCTGGAGTGGGCCCACAGGGCGAGCGTGCCCTCGGCCCCGCCGCCGCCCGACTTGTCCTCGCCGGCGTGGATCAGCACGAGGTGGTCGACGACGCCGTCGGGCTCGTCGTAGTTGCCGTCGCCGTCGGCGTCGGAGGTGTCCTCCACGTCGTAGTCCGCCCACGGGAAGTTCGGGTTCGACTTCACGAGCGCGTCGACCGCGTCGACCGCGAGCTGGGCGGCGCCGCGCGGGTTGTCCGGGTGGCCGGTCATGTCCTGCGGGTAGGTGTGGCACTTGCCCGCGCCGTACCACGCCTCGGAGTGCGGGACCTTGATCCAGCCGACGGCCTCACCGGTGACGGTGTAGGCGCCCTTCGACATCTCCTCGTACATGTTCTTCATGGTGGAGCCGGAGATGTCGATGCCCTTCTTGCCGTCCCGGGGGTCGGTCAGGTCCGGGCGGACCCGGGTCGTGATCCCCTTGGAGGTGTAGAGCATGTTGTTGTAGTGGGCCGTGTTGAAGTCGGCCACCCACATGGAGTTGTTGTCCTTGCCCCCACCGCCGGCGGTCGCGGGGTCGGGGATCTTGTTGTGCAGCGGGCCGTTCAGCTTGGTGCCCGGCGGCTCGGTCACGCAGTCGTCGACGTCGTCGATCGTCTTCGGGTGGGACCAGCCGGAGAAGTCGTCGTTGGCCTGGTCGTTGAACTCGACCAGCAGCGTGAGGAGCTTGGCGGTGCGGGTCGTCTTCGCCTTCTTGTAGATGAAGTCGAAGGGGTTCTTCCCGGTTCTGATCGCCTGCTTCTCGTGCTTGGCCAGCACCCGTGCCGCGACCGGGTTGCCGCTCGCGAACTTGTGGTCGACGGCCTGCGCCAGGGCCGCGGTGCGCTTGGCGCCCTTGGCCGGGACCTTCTCCTCGGTGGTGGTGAAGTCGCCCTGCACACGCGGCGGCGCGTAGTTGATGTAGTGGTCCTTGGCGGAGGGCTGGTAGCCCGCCGTGGGCGCCGCAGCCGCACCGGCCGCGGCCAGACCTCCTGCCGCCAGCCCGAGCGCGGGCACGATCGCGGCGAGACGCCGGATTCTTCTGGACAACGAGATCCCTTCCCGTCCGGGTTCCCCGGACACCCATGCACGGCGCGCCGGGATGAGCGCGCATGCGGGACCTTAAACGAGGGGGTAAAGGGGGGGTAAAGAGGCAACCGGTATGGTTGTCAAAATGTGATCTGTACCGAAAACCGTTAATAATTCCGGATGAGACCCGATACCGAACCGTGCCGTAAAGTCCAAACGTGAACGAGCTGACCTCCGCGCTCGCCGCGGCGCTGCCGGACGGGCGAGTCCTCACCGATCCCGACGTCATGGACTCGTACGCCAGGGACCGCACGTTCGTGCCGCCGGGCAGGCCGCTCGGCGTGGTGCTCGCGCAGTCGCGCGACGACGTCGTGGCCACGATGCGCTGGGCGAGCGAGCACCGCGTGCCGGTGGTCCCGCGCGGCGCGGGCACCGGGCTCGCCGGCGGGGCGACGGCCGTCGACGGCTGCGTCGTCCTGTCCCTCGCGCGGATGACGGCGATCCGCGAACTGTCGCCGCAGGACGAGATCGCGGTCGTGGAGCCCGGTGTGATCACCGCCGACCTCGACCGGGCGGCCCGCGAGCACGGCCTGATGTACGCCCCCGACCCCTCGTCGTACGAGATCTCGACCATCGGCGGCAACCTGGCGACCAACGCGGGCGGCCTGCGGTGCGTGAAGTACGGCGTGACCCGCGACTCCACGCTCGGGCTCGAGGTCGTGCTGGCGGACGGGCGGGTGCTGAACACCGGCCAGCGGACGATGAAGGGCGTGACCGGCTACGACCTGACCGGCCTGTTCGTCGGCTCGGAGGGCACGCTCGGCGTGATCACCGCCGCGACCGTGCGGCTGCGGCGGGCGCCGCGCGAGATGGCCACGGTCGCCGCCGAGTTCACCTCCCTGCGTGACGCCGCGGCGGCCGTGTCGGCGATCGTCGCCGCGGGCTGCCAGCCGTCGATGCTCGAACTGATGGACCGCACGACCCTGCAGGCCATCGACGAGTGGAAGAACATCGGGCTGGAGCCGTCCACCAGGGCGATGCTCATCGCCCAGGCGGAGGGCTCGGCCGACGAGATGGCGGCGCTGTGCGGGGCCGCGTCGTTCGTCGCGGTGTCGTCCACGCCGGAGGAGGCCGCCGAGCTCATCGGCATCAGGCGCCTGGCCTACCAGGCCAAGGAGCGGCTGGGCCAGTGCCTGGTGGAGGACGTGTGCGTGCCCCGCTCCGTGCTTCCCGAGATGATCACCACGATCGAGGAGGTCGCGGCCCGGCACGGCGTGATGATCGCGACGGTCGCCCACGCGGGGGACGGCAACGTGCACCCGGTGTTCGTGTTCGACCGCGGCCTCGCCGAGCCGCCGGAGGAGGTCTGGACCGCGGCCGACGAGGTCTTCCGCGCCGCCCTCGACCTCGGCGGGACGCTCACCGGCGAGCACGGCGTGGGCCTGCTGAAGAAGCGCTGGCTCGGCCTGGAGACCGGCCCGGTGGCGGCCGAACTGCACCAGGGCATCAAGCAGGTGTTCGACCCGCTGAACATCCTCAACCCCGGTAAGGCGATCTGACCACTGGTAGCGTTTGGTCCCATTGTCAGGTTGCGTGTTAATCGGGGGCGATGGTGGCGTTAGAGGCTGGGGATCCCGACCGCCTGGGCCCGTTCACGCTCGTCGACCGGCTCGGGGAGGGCGGCCAGGGGGTCGTCTTCCTCGGGCGCGGCCCGGCGGGCGAGCAGGTCGCGGTCAAGTTGCTGCACACCCGGCTGACGGCCGATCCCGAGGCACGGGAGCGGTTCCTGCGCGAGGTCGCGCTGGCGCAGCGGGTCGCGCCCTTCTGCACGGCCCCCGTCCTGTACGCCGACCTCGCGGGCAACCAGCCGTTCATCGTCAGCGAGTTCGTGTCCGGGCCGTCGCTGCGGCAGCTCGTCGACCGGGAGGGCCCGCGCAGGGGCGCCGCGCTCGAACGGCTCGCCATCAGCACGGCGACGGCGCTGGCCGCCATCCACCGGGCGGGCATCACCCATCGCGACTTCAAGCCGGCCAACGTCCTGATGGGCCCCGAGGGCCCGGTCGTCATCGACTTCGGGGTAGCCAGGGCGCCCGACTCGCCCCAGTCCACCGCGACCGGCGCGTCCATCGGCACACCCGCCTACCTGGCCCCCGAGGTGCTCTCCGGCGGCACGGCGGGCGGGTCCGCCGACATGTTCGCCTGGGGCGTCACGATGGTGTTCGCCGCCACCGGCAGGCCCGCCTTCGGAGCGGACTCGATCCCCTCGGTGATCACCCGGATCCTGCACTCGCAGCCCGACCTGGGCGACCTCGCGTCGCCCCTGCGGGACATCGTCGCCGCGTGCCTGTCGAAGGACCCCGCGCTGCGTCCCTCGGCCGAGGACGTGGTCGCGCGGCTCACCGGGCAGCCCACCGTGCCCGTACGGCCCGCCGCCGCGGCCGGGCCGCAGGCACCCGGGCCGCAGGCACCCGGGCCGGGACCGCACGGCGCCGCACCCCATGCCCCCATGCCGGGACCCGGGCCGCACGCGCCGGGCCCGCCCGCACCGGGGCCGCGGGGCGCCGGAGCGCCCGCACCGCCCGTACGGCGCGGGCCCGGCCCCGACGGGTCGCGACCGCGGCGGCCGGTGCTGACGTGGACGGCGGCCGGTGTCGGGGTGTCGGTCCTCGCGGCGGCGGCCTTCCTCGTGCCGACGTGGGTGTCCGCCCAGCAGATCTCCTCGGAGGACCCCCTCGGTCCCACCGCGTCGCCCACGGTGACGCCCATCGTGGCGCAGTCCCAGGACGACGACGTGCCCATCCCGCAGCCGTCCGATCTGGTCACCAACCCCGTGCGGCCGAAAGACAGGAAGCCCTCGCCGAGTCCCTCGGCACGCCGGCCGAGCGTGGGACCGAAGCCGGCCGCCTCCCCCACGCGCACCCGCCAGGCACAGCCGTCGCCCTCCCACCCGGTCCCGACCCAGGTCAAGCCCACTCCCAAGGTCACCACGCCGGCGCAGACCACGCCGGCGCCCGCGAAGACCACTCCGGCTCCGGCGAAGACCACGACGGCGCCCAAGCCCAGCGCGACGGCGAAGGCCACCCCGACGCAGACCGCGGCGCCCAAGCCCAACCCGTACACCGCCAAGGGCGTGTGCGGCGGCGGCTACGCCGTCGTCGACTCGCACTCCTACGGGCAGGCGACGACATACCTGCTCTACAACGCGTCCAACGGCTACAACTGCGTGATCACCATGTCGAAGTACGTCGTGCCCGGAAAGATCAAGATGAGCGCGGTACTCAAGGTCCAGAACGGCTCGTCGAAGACCGACTCCGGCAGCTACACGACCTACGCCGGGCCGATCCGGCTGCCGGCCAAGGGCAAGTGCGTCATCTGGGGCGGCGGCTACGGCACCGCCGCCTGGAGCAGTGCGTGGTCACACTGCGGCTGACGCGAAAGGCGTTGGTGCTGGTTCGGGTCGGGGTTGATTCGGCCGGGGCCGACCCGGAGCCGGACCCGGCTCGTTGACGTGACGGCGGCTCACCACGGAGGATCATCAGGTGACAGAACTCGGTTCGGTGGTGCCATGACGGTGCTCGTCAGCCGGCTGGACACCTCCAGCGGCGAGTACGGAACGCGGCGCGAGGCCATGCTGGCGAAGCTCGCCGAGCTCGAGGCCGAGCACGCCAAGGCCGTCGCCGGAGGCGGGCCCAAGTATGTCCAACGGCACCGGGAGCGCGGCAAGCTGCTCCCCCGCGAGCGGATCGAACTGCTCGTCGACCCCGACTCGCCGTTCCTGGAGCTGTCCCCGCTGGCGGCCTGGGGCACCGAGTATCCCGTCGGCGCGAGCGTCGTGACCGGCATCGGGGTGATCGAGGGCGTCGAGTGCGTCGTCACGGCCAGCGACCCGACAGTGCGCGGCGGCGCGTCCAACCCCTGGACGCTGCGCAAGACGCTGCGCGCCGCCGAGATCGCGCTGCGCAACCGGATGCCGTACGTGAACCTGGTGGAGTCGGGCGGCGCGGACCTGCCGTCGCAGAAGGACATCTTCATCCCCGGTGGCCAGGTCTTCCGCGACCTGACCCGGCTGTCGGCCGAAGGCGTCCCGACGATCGCGCTGGTCTTCGGCAACGCCACCGCGGGCGGCGCGTACGTGCCGGGCCTGAGCGACCACGTCGTCATGGTGCGGGAGCGGGCCAAGGTGTTCCTCGGCGGCCCGCCCCTGGTGAAGATGGCGACCGGCGAGGAGTCCGACGACGAGTCGCTGGGCGGCGCGGAGATGCACGCGCGGGCCTCCGGGCTGGCCGACCACCTCGCCACCGACGAGTACGACGCGCTGCGGATCGGCCGCCGCATCGTGCGGCGGCTCAACCGGCGCAAGAGCGGGAACGTTCCCGCCCCCGGCTACGCGGCTCCGCTGTACGACGAGGACGAACTGCTGGGGATCGTGCCGGAGGACCTGAAGGTCCCCTTCGACCCCCGCGAGGTCCTGGCCCGGGTGGTGGACGGCAGCGACTTCGACGAGTTCAAGCCGCTCTACGGGCCGAGCCTGGTCACCGGGTGGGCGAGCGTCCACGGCCACCCGGTCGGGGTCCTCGCCAACGCCAGCGGCGTGCTGTTCGGCGCGGAGTCCCAGAAGGCCGCCCAGTTCATCCAGCTCGCGAACCAGTCGCGTACGCCGCTGGTCTTCCTGCAGAACACCACGGGGTACATGGTCGGCAGGGAGTACGAGCAGAGCGGCATCATCAAGCACGGCGCGCTGATGATCAACGCGGTGGCCAACTCGACCGTGCCGCACATCACGATCGTCATGGGCGCCTCCTACGGCGCGGGCAACTACGGCATGTGCGGGCGGGCCTACGACCCCCGCTTCCTGTTCAGCTGGCCGAGCGCCAAGTCGGCCGTCATGGGGCCGGCCCAGCTCGCGGGCGTCATGTCGATCGTGGGCCGGGCCGCCGCCCAGGCGCGGGGGCAGGTCTACGACGAGGAGGCCGACTCGGCGATGCGCGCGGCGGTCGAGGCGCAGATCGAGTCGGAGTCGGCGGCGTTCTTCCTGTCCGGCCGGCTGTACGACGACGGGGTCATCGACCCCCGCGACACCCGTACGGTGCTCGGGCTGTGCCTGTCGGCGGTGGCGGGAGCGCCGGACGCCGGCCGGGCCGGCTACGGCGTCTTCCGGATGTGACCGGCATGCTCATCGGCACCGTGTTCATCAGCACCGTGTTCATCAGCACCGTGTTCACGCAGATCGGCGGGGGTGAGGGGTCATGATCGGGCGGCTGCTGGTCGCGAACCGCGGGGAGATCGCCCGCCGGGTCTTCCGCACCTGCCGGGAGCTGGGAATCGAGACCGTCGCCGTCTTCACCGACGCCGACGCGTCCGCCCCGCACACCGCCGAGGCCGACCAGGCCGTACGGCTGGGCGCCCCCCTGGCGTACCTCGACCCGGAGCGGATCGTCGAGGCGGCCCGCAGGTCGGGAGCCGACGCGGTCCATCCCGGATACGGCTTCCTGTCGGAGAACCCCGGCTTCGCCCGCGCGGTGCTGGACGCCGGGCTGACCTGGATCGGCCCCTCCCCCGAGGCCGTCGCCGCGATGGGCAAGAAGATCGAGGCCAAGGCGCTGATGGCGGAGGCCGGCGTGCCGGTCCTGCCGACCATCCCGCTGTCCCCGGACGGCCCAGTGGGCCCGGTGGAGATAGCGGCTCCCGTGCTGGTCAAGGCGTCGGCGGGCGGCGGCGGGCGCGGCATGCGGGTGGTGCGCGATCCGGCCGATCTGGCCGGGGCCGTCGAGTCGGCCCGGCGGGAGGCGCTGTCGGCCTTCGGCGACGGGACGCTGTTCGCCGAGCCGCTACTGGAGGGCGCCCGCCACATCGAGGTGCAGATCCTCGCCGACGCCCACGGCACGGTCTGGGCGCTCGGTGAGCGCGAGTGCTCGATCCAGCGCCGCCACCAGAAGGTGATCGAGGAGGCCCCCTCTCCCGCGGTCACCCCCGAACTGCGCCGCGAGCTGAGCGAGGCGGCGATCCGGGCCGCCCGCGCGATCGGCTACCAGGGCGCGGGCACCGTCGAGTTCCTGCTGTCGGACGAGGGCTTCTTCTTCCTGGAGATGAACACCCGCCTCCAGGTGGAGCACCCGGTCACCGAGTGCGTCTACGGGGTGGACCTTGTCCGGCTGCAGATCGAGGTGGCCGAGGGCGCCCATCTCGCCGCGCTGCCGCCGAGCCCGGTCGGTCACGCGATCGAGGCCCGCCTGTACGCGGAGGACTCCGGAGGCCGCCCGCAGAGCGGCGTGCTGCACCGTTTCGAGATCCCCGGCGTGGACGGCGAGTTCGGACTCGGGGCACGGCTGCGGCTCGACTCGGGAGTGCTCTCCGGGTCGGAGGTGGGCGTCCACTACGACCCGATGCTGGCCAAGGTCGTCTCGTACGGCCGGGACCGGGCGGAGGCGGCCCGGCGGCTGGCGGACGCGCTCGCGCGGGCGCGCATCCACGGGCTGACGACCAACCGCGACCTGCTCGTGGGAGTGCTGCGGCACCCGGACTTCCTGTCCGGGGCGCTCGACACCGGCTTCCTCGACCGGCATCCCGCACCGGCCCCGCTCGCCGGTCCCGAGGCCGTACGGCTGTCCGCGCTCGCGGCGGCGCTGGCCGGGGCGGCGGCCGGCCGCGCGGCCGCCCGGCGCGACGGCGTGCTGGGCGGGCTGCCGAGCGGCTGGCGCAACGTCCCGTCCCAGCCGCAACAAGCGGTGTTCTCCGCCGAGGACGGCGGACGCCTGGAGGTCGCCTACCGGCTGACCAGGGACGGGCTACGGGCCGACGGCTTCGAGGACGTCACGCTCGTGGCGGCGGAACCCGGCCGGGTGGTGCTGGAGACGGCGGGCCTGCGGCACGCCTTCGAGGTGGCCGCCTACCCCGGCATGCACCCGGGCATGGTGCATGTCGACTCCCCGCTCGGTCCGGTGCGGCTCACCCCGGTCGAGCGGCTGCCCGAACCGGCCGCGCGCGTGACGCCGGGAGCACTGCCCGCCCCGATGCCGGGTACGGTCCTGCGTGTCGAGGTCAAGCCCGGTGACATGGTCGAGGCCGGGCAGCCGGTGGTCGTGCTGGAGGCGATGAAGATGGAGCACCTGATCGTGTCCCCCGCCTCGGGCACGGTGGCCGCGGTGCACGTGACGCCGGGCGCGCAGGTCGAGGCGGGCGTGCCGCTCGCCGTCATCGAGCCGTCGCCGCCGCGGGAACCGGACGGTGGCCCGCACCCGGAAGGCACCGGAACGGAGCCCGCGACGGAGCCCGGGACCGCGGCCGGCCCAGCGGCCGGCACAGCGGCCGGTGCGGGTTCGGACCCGGATCGCGGCGCGGATCCGGGCACGCACGGCGGCCCAGAAATCGGCGCGGAGATCGGCCCAGAAATCGGCAGGGAGATCGGCGCGGATCCGGGCGGGGAGGCGAGCCGGCCGTGAGCGAACCCCAGGAGGTGCTGGTACGCCGGGAGCAGGCGGGCGGCGTGGCCACGATCACGCTCGACTCGCCGCACAACCGCAACGCCCTGTCGTCCCGGCTGCTGCGGCAGCTCGACGACGCCCTGTCGTGGGCGCTGGACGAGCCCGCCGTACGGGTCGTCGTGCTCACCGGCGCGGGGCCGGTGTTCTGCGCGGGCGCCGACCTGAAGGAGCAGCGCGGCGGCGGGGCGCCGGTCACCGCGTCGTTCCCCGACATCTTGCTGCGGATCTGGGAGAGCCCGAAGCCGGTCGTGTGCCGTCTGAACGGAACGGCGCGAGCGGGCGGCCTCGGCCTGGTGGCGGCCTGCGACTTCGCCGTCGCCCCGGCGACCGCGTCGTTCGCCTTCACCGAGGTGCGGCTCGGGGTGGTCCCCGCCATGATCGCGGTCACCTGCCTGCGGCGCCTGGAGCCCCGGGCCGCGGCCGAGTATTTCCTCACCGGAGAGGTCTTCAGCGCCGAACGCGCGGTGGAGATCGGCCTGCTGACCCGGGCCGTCCCGGAGGAGGACCTCGACGCGACCGTGGCGCACTACACCGGCATGCTGCTGCGCGGCGGCCCCGAGGCGCTGTCGATCACCAAGCGGCTCGTGCGGGAGGTGCCGCTGCTGCCGGTCGAGGAGGGGTTCCGCGCGATGGCCGCGCTGTCGGCCGAGCGCTTCACCTCGGAGGAGGGGCAGGAGGGCATCCGGGCCTTCGCGGAGAAACGGCCCGCCGCCTGGGTGCCCGCCGAGACCCCGGCCGGAGACGCGGGACGATGACGGCGGAGGCCGGACGGCCGGGACCGATGCGGGTCGCGAACTGCGGCGGCTTCTACGGCGACCGGCTGTCGGCCGCCGAGGAGATGGTCGAGGGCGGGCCGATCGACGTGCTGACGGGCGACTGGCTGGCCGAGCTCACCATGTCGATCCTCGCCGGCAACCGGCTCAAGGGCCGCCCCGGCTACGCGCGTACGTTCCTCACGCAGATGGAGCAGGTCCTCGGCACCTGCCTCGACCGGGGCATCAGAGTCGTCGCCAACGCGGGCGGCCTCGATCCGGCCGGCTGCGCCGAGGCGGTCTCGGCCCTGGCCGACCGGCTCGGGCTGCACGCGGCCGTCGCCCACGTCACCGGCGACGACCTCATGCCACTCGCCGAACCGCCGGTCAACGCGGACACCGGCGAGACCCTGCGGGCGGCCCCGCTCACCGCCAACGCCTACCTCGGCGGCCGGCCGATCGCCGTGGCGCTGGAGCACGGCGCGGACGTCGTCGTGACCGGGCGGGTCACCGACGCGGCGCTGGTCACCGGGCCCGGCATGTGGTGGTTCGGCTGGGATCCGGGCGATCTCGACCCGCTGGCCGGTTCCGTCGTCGCCGGGCATGTGATCGAGTGCGGCTGCCAGGCGACCGGCGGCAACTACGCCTTCTTCGGAGAGGTGCCGGACCTCGCCCACTGCGGCTTCCCCATCGCCGAGTTGTACGCCGACGGGTCGAGCGTGATCACCAAGCACCCCGGCACCGGCGGGCTGGTCTCGACCGGGACCGTGACCGCGCAACTGCTGTACGAGATCGCCTCGCCCCGCTACCTCGGACCGGACGTGACCGCCCGGTTCGACACCGTCCGGCTGGAGCAGGAGGGCCCCGACCGGGTCAGGATCACGGGCGTGCGCGGCGAACCGCCTCCGGACACGCTGAAGGTCGCCGTCACCTACCTCGGCGGCCACCGCAACACGATGACGCTCGTGCTGACCGGCCTCGACATCGCGGCCAAGGCCCGGATCGCGCAGGAGGCGATCTGGGCCCGTGTCCCCCGCGAGTCGTTCGAGCAGGTCCACGTGGAACTCACCCCCCTCGGCGCGGGCGACGCCGGGACCGCGTTGCTGCGGATCACGGTCATGGATCCCGATCCGCGCAGGGCGGGGCGGGCGTTCTCCTCCGCCGTCGTGGAGACCGGCCTGGCGAGCTATCCCGGCTTCTACGGTCTGACGCCGCCCGGCGACGCCTCCCCCTACGGGGTCTACTGGCCCTCGTCGGTCGACGCGCGGGCCGTGCTCCCGGTGGTGACCGTGGACGGAGTCCGCGTCGAGGTGCCGCACGTGCCGCCGTCCGGCCCGGTGCTGGGCGAGCAGGCGGGCGGGCCGCCGCCCGGCGACGCGGTCGGCGCCGCGATTCCACCGTACGCCGGGGATCTGGCGGCCGGGCCGGTCGCGCCGCTCGGCACGGTCGCCGGCGCCCGCTCGGGCGACAAGGGCGGCGACGCCAACCTCGGCGTCTGGGTGCGCGACCCCGCCCGGTATCCGTGGCTCGCGGCGTTCCTGACCGTGGACCGGCTCAGGGAACTGCTGCCGGAGGTCGGCGACCTCCCGATCGAGCGGTTCGCGCTGCCGAACCTGCACGCGCTGAACTTCGTCGTCCACGGGCTCCTGGGCAGAGGCGTGGCGGCCAGCCCGCTCCTGGACGCCCAGGCGAAGGCGCTCGGCGAGCGTCTTCGCGCCGTGTGCGTGCCCGTTCCCCCATGACTAGGATTGCGCCCGACCGCCGCCAATCGGGAGAGAAGGACATGCGATTGCGCTTTCTCGGCTCCACGTCGGAGGCGGGGGCCTGCCCCTCCCTCTACGAGACCGACCGCGGCACGATAGTCGTGCAGGGCCTGGAGGTCGTGGACCGCGAGGCCCGCGCCGACCTGCGCCATGTGCTCGACGGGGAGACCGCGGTCGAGGTGCCGAGGGAACTCCTCGTCGAGATCGCCCGGCGGGTCTTGCCTGATCACGACTGATGGCCGCCCTCTGGCGTGATCCGGCGTGCCGGGTCTACGTTGGTCCGCACCACGGCCGGAGGTGGGCATGAGCGGTTTCCATCAGGCCCGCATGGACCTGGGAGCCCAGCTACGCCGGTTGCGGGAGAACGCCCGCCTGTCCGGGAAGGACCTCGCCGAGCGGCTGCGCTGGCAGCCGTCGAAGGTCTCGCGGATCGAGAACGCCCGCCAGACGGCCACCGAGGACGACGTGGCGGCGTGGGGGAAGGCGGTGGACGCCGATCCGCAGGCGATCGACGGCCTGGTCCGGCAGGCGGCCGGGCTGCTGGAGCGGCAGGACTCCTGGCGGCAGCGGCATCGGAACGGCCTGGCCGCGCTGCAGGAGGACGTCCGCGACCTGGAGGCGCGTACCCGGCTGTTCCGGGCCTTCGAGCCGGGCGTGGTGATCGGTCTGCTACAGACCACCGAGTACGCCAGGCACATCTTCGGCAAGGTCAGGCGGGTGCATGAGTCCACCGACGACGTGGACGACGCCATCCGCGTCCGCATGCGGCGCCAGGAGATCCTGTACGACCCGGCCCGGCGGTTCCGGTTCGTCATGCCGGAGGCGGTGCTGCGTTACCGGCTCGCGCCGCCGGACGTGATGCGCGGCCAGCTCGACCGGCTGATCGCGGTGACCACGCTGCCGAACGTGGAGTTCGGGCTGCTGCCGTTCGAGGCGCAGTTGCCGTCCGCCCTGATGAACTCGTTCTGGATCTACGACGACTGCCTGGTCGGGGTGGCGACCAGGACCAGGGACCTGCTGCTTCGCGACTCCGAGGACGTCGCCTTCTACGCCCAGGCGTTCGAGGAGTTCTGCGAGGTGGCGGCCTTCCGCGACGACGCGAGGGCGCTGATCGTGCGCGCCCTCGACGACTACGCCCGGCCGCGCTGATCCGCCCGCCGTACGCTCACGGCGAGGTGCCGCCGGCGGGCCTGTGGGCCTTGAGCCGGTCAGAGCTCGGCGGCGAGCGAGCGAAACCCGGCGATCACCTCCGCGCCGCTGGGGGCGCGGTCGGGATCCACCAGCCATTGCAGCATCAGGCCGGTCAGCAGGGCGAGCGGCACCGAGCCGCCGAGTCCCTCCCGTCCCTCGCGCTGCCCCTTGGCGAGGTGTTCGCGCACCTCCGGTGACCGCTCGGCCTGCACCACGGCCTCGAGCTGGGCCACCCACAACGCCCGGTGGGTGGTGAAGCTGTCGATCAGCGCCTGCCAGCCCTCCTCGGGTTTGCCGGACGGGGCGCGAGAGGCGAGTTCCTGGGAGAGTTCGTCGACCGCTTCGACCAGGGCCTGGGTGAGCAGGGCGTCCTTGGAGCCGAAGTGGTAGCCGATGGCGGCATGGCTGACCCCGGCGGCAGCGGCGATGTCGCGGACGGTCGTGTGCGCCCAGCCGCGCTCGATCAGGCACCGCTTGGCACCGGCCAGCAGATCCTCTCGGTTTCCCATGCCGCGCAGCATACCCGACCTCTTGCCCAAATGGTTTATCCAAACGGTTTGACCAAATGGACAAACGCGGGCTACGGTCATGCCGTGACCACGACGAAGGTTCTGATCTCGGGTTCGAGCGTGGCCGGACCCGCCCTTGCCTACTTCCTGCACCGCGACGGCTACGACGTGACGGTGGTCGAGCGCGCGCCGGACCTGCGCGACAGCGGCTACGCCGTGGACTTCCGCGGCGCGGCCTTCGAGGTGCTGGAGGAGATGGGCATCCTCTCCGAGGTCCGCGAACACGACACGAAGATGGGCGGCACCGTCCTGGTCGACGAGGAGGGCGCCGAGATCGGGCGCCTGCCCGCCGAGGCGTTCGCCGGCGAACTGGAAGTGCCCAAGCGGGAGCTGACCCGCGTCCTGCACCGCATCACCGCCGGCGACGTGGCATACGTGTTCGACGACTCGATCAGCGCACTGACGCAGCACGAGTCTGGGGTCCACGGGTCTGGGATCCACGGGTCTGGGATCACGGTCGAGTTCGAACGCGGCGGCACCCGCGAGTTCGACCTGGTGTTCGGCGCTGACGGCGTGTATTCGAAGGTCAGGCAGCTGGCCTTCGGCCCCCATGCCGAGGCGCTGCGGCACCTGGGCCTCTCCGGTGCCGGCTTCAGCATCGCCAACCACCTCGGCCTGCGCCGCGGCGGGATCCTGCAGCACGGCAAGGACACAGCGATCTTCCTGCTCGGCACCGGCGACGCCGACCGGCTCACGGTCAGTCTGTCCTTCTCCACCGCCTCGCCCGCACTCGACAGGCGGCCCAGGCACGAGCAGGAGCAGGCGGTGCGCGCCGCCTTCGCCGGGCGCGGCTGGCAGGTGCCCCGCCTGCTGGAGGCGATGAGCGAGGCCGACGACTTCTACTTCTCCTCGACCTGCCAGGTCCATCTGGACCGCTGGTCGTCGGGCCGGATCGCGCTGGTCGGCGACGCGGGGTACTGCGCCGCGCCGACCAGCGGCATGGGCACCTCACAGGCGCTGATCGGCGCCCGGACGCTGGCACGCGCCCTGGCCTCGGCCGGCGGCGACCACGCGGCCGCCTTCGCCGCGTACGAGGCGGAGCTGCGGCCCTACGTCGCGGAGAACCAGGCGATCGGCCAGGAGACCGCGGCGACGATGTTCGGCGGCGGTGGAACCGGCCCCGCGGGCGCGCACAGCGCGTAGCGTCGCTCGTCCTGAACGTGCGCAGCCTGCCGTGCAGGTCACACACCTAGTCCCGCCTCACTCCACCTGTGGGCGTCCGTCACTTCCCCAGGGCGGTCTGCAGGTCCATGACGTGGTCCTGGGTCTGCTGGAGCAGCGGGCGCAGCGCCTCGGCCACGTCGCTCAGGCCGAGTTCCTGGGCCTGCTCCACGCGCTCGCGGTAGCGGCGCAACTGCTCCTGCTCCAGCTCCAGGTCGAGCCGGAGGGCGTCGGCGCCGTCGGTCGCCACCGGCACCTCGGGAACGCGGACGCTCGGGACGCCGCCGAGGAAGTCGATCTGCCCGGCCAGCGTGCTCGCGTGGTCGAGTTCCTGACCGAGGTGCTGCTTGAGCTCCTCGATGATCGACAGGTACTGCGCGCCCTTGATCGTGGCCGTGTGCTGCACGTACTGCACGATCGAGCGGTACTCGCTCTCCAGGTCCTCGTTGAGCAGGGCGATGAAGCCCTCGGTGTCCATGTGGGGTCGTCCTTTCGTCGGTCGGAAGTCCCATCACGTACCCGCTGAGGAGGCGGCCGAACGCCGTCAGCCCAGCTTGTACAGCGAGGACCCGTCACCGTCCGTACCGCTGTCCGTGCCCCCGTACTCCGCGGGCTCGACCTGCGTGCCGTGCGCCTTCACCCATTCGGTGACGTCCGAGCTCGCGCCGCGGGAGGGTCCGAAACCGCCGTCGCCGATCAGGATGTACGTGAGCTTCCCCTCGGCGACGTAACGCTGCAGCTTGTCGACCGTCATCGCCGGGTCCGACCCGGTGAACCCGCCCATCGCGATGACCGGCTCGCCGGTGGACAGGATGAGCGACGACGCGCTCTGCGCGCTGTCCACCGCCACCAGCCAGGTGGCGCCGCCCTTGTTCCGCTTCAGGTAGGCCGCCATCGCGGCGTCCACCTGGCCGCCGGGCCCGCGCATGCCGCGTCCGCCCTGCCGGTTCCCGGCCTGCACGTTCCCGGCCTGCGCGTTTCCGGCCTGCGCGTTCCCGCCGGGCGCCTCCCCCTCGGGAGCCGTCGCGCCTCCCGGTCGCGTGCCCGCCGGCGGGTTCATGCCGCTCGTTCCCCCCGGCCCGCCGGGGCCGGGGCCGCCGGGGCCGCCGGGGCCGAACGGTCCTCCCATGCCCTGCGACGGCCCCGCCGTGGGGTTGGTGCCGTTCACCGCCGCGCCCAGCGGCGTCACCGCGTACGCCGCCGGACCGGCCAGCCCGGCCGCGACCGCCGCGGCCAGCGCCACCGCCGTGATCCGCGCGGCCGCCCGGCCCCCACGCCCGGCCGGGCCGCCACGCCCCGTGCCGCGGCCCGCGAGCGCCGTGACCGCCAGGGCGAGCGCCGCGACCGCCGTGCCGCCCGCGACGGCCCAGGCGAGCCACGGCACGAACTCCGGCGTACGGCGCAGCACGACGAACGACCAGGCCCCGGTCACGGCGACCGCGGCGGCCAGGATCAGCCGCCAGACGGCCGATGCGCGTGCCGCCCGCCACATCAGCACGCCGCCGATGCCGGTCAGCGCGGCGACCGCGGGGGCCATCGCGGTCGTGTAGTACGGGTGGAAGGTGCCGCTGGAGAAGCTGAAGACGGCGTAGTGCACGACGAGCCAGCCGCCCCACACCAGCAGCGACGCGCGCACCGCGTCCCTCGCGGTCCCCTTCGACGGCTCGGGGCCCGGCCTGGCGACCAGGACGAGGCCGCAGACGAGGGCCACGGCGGCGAACGGGAGCAGCCAGGAGATCTGCCCGGCCATGACGTCGTTGAACAGCCTGCCCGCGCCGGACGCGCCGCCGAAGCCGCCACCGGCGCCACCGCCTGGACCGCCGCCCATGCCGCCGCCGAAGGCGCGTGTCACGCCTTCCGGGGCGTCGGCGGGAAGTCTGCCCGGGCCGCCGCCGTTGCCCGCGCCGCCGAAGATCCGGCCCAGGCCGTTGTAACCGATCACCAGGTCCCAGACGGTGTCGTCCGTGCTGCCGCCGATGTACGGCCGCGAGGACGCGGGCCACCGGTCGACCACGACCATCCACCACGCGCTGGTGACCACGAGGACCGCCCCGGCGGCCAGGAGGCGCCCGATCCGGCGTACGAACGCGCCCGGCGCGGCGTAGAGAAAGGTCAGCGCGAACGCCGGCAGCACGAGGTACGCCTGGAGCATCTTGGTGTTGAAGGCGAGGCCCACCAGCACGGCGGTGACCAGCAGCGTGCGCAGGCGCCCGGTGCGGATCGCCTCCAGGCAGAACCATCCGGCCGCGACCAGCAGCAGCACCAGGACGGTGTCCGGGTTGTTGTCCCTGTTGATGGCCACGGTGATGGGGGTCAGCGTCATGACGAGCGCCGCCAGCAGGGCCGCGGCCCCGGCCGCACGGGCGTCGAGCCCGCGTAGCGCCCGCCGTACGGCGGAGTGGACCAGGGCGACCGACGCCACGCCGGCCGCCGCCTGCGGCAGCAGCATGCTCCACGTGCCGAACCCGAAGATCCGGGCCGAAAGGCCCATCACCCACAGTGCGAAGGGCGGCTTGTCGACCGTGATGTACGACCCGGCGTCGAGCGCGCCGAAGAAGAACGCCTTCCAGCTCTTCGTGCCGGAGTAGATCGCGGCGGCGTAGTAGTCGTTGGCGTACCCGTTGCGGCCGAGCGCCCACGTGTAGAGCACTGCGGCGAGGACGAGGACGGCCCACCTCCCCCAGCGCAGGAGCGGGGTCACCCTGTCCGCCGGGGCCCGGTGGCGTGTCTGAGTCACGGCGGCGAGGAGGGTCATCGGGAGTCCTTCCGGGGCGCGAAGACCCAGGATCGCAGGAGCAGGAAGCGCAGCAGGGTGGCCAGGCCGTTCGCCACGACGACGGCGGCGAGCTCGGCCGCCCGTGACGCGCCGCCGGGCAGCGCGGCCAGGCCCCCGCTGGTCAGCGCGAGCCCGGCGACGAAGGCGACGAGCCCGCCGAGCTGATGCCGCAGAGCGCCCGCCCGGCCCCGCACGCCGAAGGTGAAGCGGCGGTTGGCCGCGGTGTTGGCGACGGCGGTGACCAACAGCGCGATCGCGTTGGCCGCCACGGGCGGCAGCACCGAGCGCAGCATCCAGAACAGCGCCAGGTGCGCCACCGTGCTGATCGCCCCGATCACCGCGAAGACGGGGATCTGCGTGCGCACCGACGTCCGGGACGGCGGTGCCGCGGGGGCCGCGAGGCTCCCCCGGGCGACCCGCCACATGCCCCTGAGGTCGTCCACGGCCGTCCTGACGATGTCCACCCGGCTGTCGGGGTCGTCCACCCAGTCGACCGGCACCTCGTGGATGCGCAGCCCGTGCTGCTCGGCCAGCAGCAGCAGCTCGGTGTCGAAGAACCACGCCTCGTCCTTGACGGCGGGCAGCAGGGCCTGCACGACCTCGGTGCGGGCCGCCTTGAAACCGCACTGCGCGTCGGAGAAGCGCGCCCCCATGAGCGAGCGCAGCAGCAGGTTGTACGACCTGGAGATGACCTCCCGCTTCGGGCCGCGCACCACGTTGGACCACGGGGACAGGCGGGTCCCGATCGCCAGGTCGCTGTGGCCGGTCATCAGCGGCGCGATCAGGGGGAGGAACGCGTCCAGGTCGGTCGACAGGTCCACGTCCATGTAGCCGACCACGTCGGCGTCGCTGGACTCCCACACCCGCCGCAGCGCCCGGCCCCGGCCCTTCTGGTCGAGGTGGACGGCCCGCACCCCCGGCAGCTCCCGGGCCAGCCGCCGGGCGATCGTCCACGTGCCGTCCGTGCTCGCGTTGTCGGCGATCGTCACGCGGAAGCCGTACGGGAAGTCGCCGCTCAGGTAGGCGTGCAGCCGCTCCACGCTCGCGGCCAGGACGCGCTCCTCGTTGTATACGGGGACGACAACCTCGACCAGGCGGGTCCTGCGGGACGCCCCCGCCGCCGGCCCGGAAACCATCGTCATGCTCATGCGGTCTCCTCGCCTGACGGCTCGGAGTGGCGTCGCGCCTGAGGCGCGCCGATGACGCCGGCGCAAACCGCGCTGTGCCTGTTGAGTCGCTCGCTTCGCTCGCTCATGGGCCCACGCTCGCGGGCCGGAATGGGACGGCTCTGAGGCGTTCATTAACCCCGGATGAGAACGCTCCCGAGAGGCTCAGGTCAGACGATCGGGGGGCGGCCCGCGCGGGTGAGCCGTGCCACGGTGGCCCAGGACATGGGACGGCGCTGCCCGTGCCCGCCCTTCAGGCCCTCGCGCAGCCCGCGGAACCAGACGGCGAGGTTCGCACGGGAGCGAATCCGGGCGACGCTGACCACGGTCCAGAGGGCCAGATAGACGGGAATGAGCGGGGCGGGCAGCCGGCGGTAGGCGAGCCACACGCGGTTGCGCGCGACGAGGCGGTAGAAGGGAGCGTGCCTCGCGGGGTCGGTGGCGGGGTGGTGGATGACGACGTCCGGCGCGTAGTAGCCGGTGCGTCCGAGGTCCCACAGCCGCCAGCTCAGGTCGATGCCCTCGTGGAAGAGGAAGAAGTGGCCTGGCCAGCCCCCGGCCTGCTCGTAGTCGGCGCGGCGGATGAGGACGACGCCTTCGGCCATGACGGTGATGGTGCCCGGCCGGGTGGCCGTGCCGGCGCGCAGGCGGGGCACCCATCGGCGCAGCGTGACCCCGGTGCCGGGGTCGGCGATGCGGGGCTGGATGTAGGCCGCCCGGGTGTGGCGGCGGGCGACGGCGACGAGCCGGGCGAGGGTGTCGGTGGCAGGCAGGACGGCGTCGTTGTCGAGGAAGAAGACGAACTCGCCGGCGTCCGGCCCGGCGAGGGCGTCGGAGCCGGCGTTCCGCCCGGCGGGGATGCCCTCGTTGACGGGCAGGACCACCGTACGGACCCCGGCGGGCACGTGATCGGGCTGTACGCCGTTGCCGACGATGACCACGCGCAGATCGACGTCCCGCTGGGCCAGCAGGGATTCCATCGCCCGTTCGAACGGCTCGGGCCGGTCGTTCATGGTGAGCACCACCACGTCGACGGTGGCCTTCGGGCTGGTCATCCTGTCGCGTCTCCCGAACGGGCTCGGCACCTGGTGGAGCGAGCGGGATCTCGTCATCCGTCGTTCCCGTCGCGTTAACCCACCACCCTAGTGGTCGTCACCTGGGGATCCGGGCCGATCGCGGACGCCCGGGCGGCAGTGGCCCCGCCGGACCTCGGCGTCCACGCACCCGAGCCCGCCCAGACAGGTCAGGCCGTGGTCGGGCCGCCGGGGAGTTCGACCGTGGCGAGCGTGCCGCCTCCCGGCGCGTTCTCGATCGCGACCCGTCCCCCGGCGTCCCGTACGGCCTGCGCCACGATGGACAGGCCGAGGCCCGAACCGGGCAGGCTGCGCGCCGACGGCGAGCGCCAGAACCGCTCGAAGACGTGCGGCAGCTCGTCCCCGGGGATGCCCGGGCCCTCGTCGCGCACGGTCAGCACGCCGCCCTTGAGCCGCACGGTCACCAGCCCCCCGGGTGGGCTGAACTTCACGGCGTTGTCGAGCACGTTCACCGCGGCCCGCTGCAGGCCCCGGGCGTCCCCGTGAACCTGCCACGGCTCCAGGTCGACGTCGAAGCGCAGCCCGGGGCCGCGCCGCCTGGCCCGCTCGACCGCCGACGCCACCACCTCGTGCAGGTCGATGTCGGACGACAGCTCGCCGCTCTCCGCCTTCCTCGACAGCTCCAGCAGGTCGCCGATGAGGCTCGACATCTCCTCGAACTGCTCCTTGACGTTCGCCAGCAGCCGCCGCTTGGCCGAGGGCTCGATGGCGCGGCCGGTGTTCTCGCTGCGCAGCAGCAGGTCGATGTTGGTGCGCAGGCTCGTCAGCGGGGTGCGCAGCTCGTGTCCCGCGTCGGCCACGAGCCGCCGCTGGCGCTCCTGCGAGCTGGACAGGGCGGCGGTCATGGTGTTGAACGACCGGCTGAGGCGGGCGATCTCGTCCTCCCCCTCCACCGGAATCGTCACGCGCAGGTCCTCCGTCCTGGCCACGTGCTCGACCGCACGGGTCAGCCGCTCCACCGGGCGCAGCGCCGTACGGGCCAGCCAGAGACCGGCCACGGCGGCGCCGAGCACGCCGAGCACGCTGACCGAGCCGAAGACGAGGGCGAGGATGCGGAGCGTCTGGTCCATCTCGGCGGTGGAGCGGAACACGCTGACCGTCATCGGGCCCTGCGGCAGGGGCGGCTCCGGGAACTGCGCTGCGTCGCCCGGCGGGCCGCCGAGACGCGGCTCATATCTGAAGGTGTAGACGAGCACGGAGGTGCCGTCGGTGGTGACCGCGTCGCGCAGCACGGGCGAGCCGCCGGAGACGGCCATCACCCGCTCCCGCGCGGTCGGCGTCACCTGCGCCGATCCGGACGCGACGCACACCGAGCCGTCCGCCAGGACGATCTGCCAGCTGCGCCCGGAGGGGTCCCAGTCGGGCCTCGGGTGGCCCTCCTTGCGTCCCTGACCTGCGCAGTCCCGCAGCGCGAACCCGACCTGTTGCGCCGGCGGCTGCAGGTGCGTGATCGAGCCGACGATCTGGCCGCGCATCTCGCCGCGCACGAGCAGCCAGCACACGGCCGCCGCCACCGCGACGGCCAGGGCGACCGCCGCCGCGATCAGCAGGGTGAGCCGGGACCGGAGCGAACGCCGCCTCACGGCGACGGCCGCAGCACGTAGCCCACGCCGCGCACGGTGTGGATCAGGCGCGGCAGCCCGCCCGCCTCGGTCTTGCGCCGCAGGTACATCACGTACACGTCGAGCGAGTTCGACGACGGCTCGAAGTCGAAGCCCCACACCTCCCGCAGGATCTGCTCGCGGGTGAGCACCTGCCGGGGATGGGTGAGGAACAGTTCGAGCAGCAGGTGCTCGGTGCGGGTGAGGTCGAGCCTGCGTCCGGCCCGGGTGACCTCCCAGCTCACGGTGTCCATGCGCAGGTCGCCGAAGGCGAGGACGTCGCCGCCGCTCTCGTCCTGCGCGTACTGCCCGCCGCGCCGCAGCAGCGCCCGCACCCGGGCGAGCAGCTCGTCGAGCTCGAACGGCTTGACCAGGTAGTCGTCCGCCCCGGCGTCCAGGCCGGAGACGCGGTCGCCGACGGCGTCGCGCGCGGTCAGCATGAGGACCGGGAGCCGGTTGCCCGAGGCGCGCAGCCGTCGGCAGGTCGTCAGCCCGTCGAGCCGGGGCATCATGACGTCGAGGAGGACCCCGTCGTACGTTCCCCCGTTCTGTGCGGCGCGGTCGAGGAGGTCGAGCGCGGTCAGCCCGTCCGCGGCGGTCTCGACCGCGTAGCCCTCGAACTCCAGGCTGCTGCGCAACGCCTCCCTGAGAGCGGGCTCGTCGTCCACTACCAGTAGTTTTGCCGGTTCCTCACGCACCGGCACAAGCTACCCGAGCGTCATGAAGGTTCCGTTAAGAGCGCCATCGCGGCGTTGTGACCGGGGATGCCGCTGACGCCGCCGCCGCGCCGGGCGCCCGCGCCGCACAGCAGCACCCGCTCGTGCGCCGTCTCGACGCCCCACTGAGCAGGCCGAGCCCCGTGGCCGCCCTCCTCGCCGTACGGCCAGGACAGGTCGTGGTGGAAGATGTGGCCGCCGGGCAGGCCCGCGTCCCGCTCCAGGTCGAGCGGGGTCTTGACCTCCAGGCAGGGCTCGCCCGAGGGCGCGCGCAGCAGGCAGTCCTCGATGGGCTCGGCGAGCACGGAGTCGATCGAGGCGAGCGTGCGGGCCAGCGCCTCCCGCTTGGCCGCCGGGTCCGTGAACAGGCGCGCCGGCATGTGCAGGCCGAACAGCGTCATCGTGTGCGCCCCCGCCTCCCGCAGCCGCGGGCCGAGGATCGAGGGGTCGGTGAGCGAGTGGCAGTAGACCTCGGCGGGCGGCAGGTCCGGCACCTTCCCCGCGGCGGCCTGCGCGTACGCCGCGGCGAGCTGATCGCGGCTCTCGTTGATGTGGAAGGTGCCGCTGAACGCCTCGGCGGGGTCCACGGCGGGGTCCCGCAGCCGGGGCAGCCGCGACAGCACCATGTTGATCTTGAGCTGGGCGCCCTCGGGCCGCTCGGGCGTCTCCCCGAGCAGCCGGGCGAGCACGGCGGGCGGCAGATTGGCCAGCACCTTCCCCGCTGTCACCGCGTGCTCCGCGCCGTCGTCGAACGTGACCTCTCCCGTGCCCGGGTCGATGGCCAGCACCTCGGCGCCGGTGCGGATCTCGGCCCCGTGCCGCCGGGCGACCTCGGCCAGCTCGGTGGTCACCGCGCCCATGCCGCCG
Source organism: Microbispora sp. NBRC 16548 (assembly GCF_030268985.1). NCBI lineage: Bacteria > Bacillati > Actinomycetota > Actinomycetes > Streptosporangiales > Streptosporangiaceae > Microbispora > Microbispora sp. NBRC 16548. The sequence goes on along the minus strand of NZ_BSSF01000001.1, from coordinate 759,433 downwards.
ACGGGCACGTTCCAGTCGCCCGTGCCGTCGCCGATGACGTGGTAGAGGAAGCACCGGTTGGCCAGCAGGTCGGTGGCCGGATCGGCGAAGGTGCCGATCAGGGCGTCGGTGAGGACGACCCCGCGCACGGTGTCGTCGGCGAACCGCTCGTCCACCACCTCGCCGACGGGCCGTTCGAACAGGTCGCGCCACGCCTCGTCGTCCCCCACGACCTCCCGCAGGGCCGTACGGCCGCGCAGCGGTTCGAGCAGCGTCGGCGCGACCCGCCGGGCCACGTGGGCGGTCATCCCGTAGAACCGCTCCCAGGCCGCCAGGTCGTGCCGTCCCCCGGTCACCGCCTCGAAGGAGGCGGCGGTGCGCGCGGCGTCCTCGTTGTCCACGAGCAGGCCGGTGTCGCCGGCCGGGGTGTAGGAGGCGAAGCGGCGGCGGCGCAGGTCGAGGCGCAGCCCGAGATCCTGAACGATCTTCGTCGGCAGCAGGCTGACCAGGTAGGAGTAGCGCGACAGCCGCGCGTCCACGCCGGGGAACGCGCGGGCCGACACCGCGAGGCCGCCCACGTGGCCGAGGCGTTCCAGGACCAGCACGCCGCGCCCCGCCCGGGCGAGGTAGGCCGCGGCGACGAGGCCGTTGTGCCCGGCGCCGGCGATGACGACGTCGTAGTGCGAGCGTGGCATGGAGCGTTCTCCCGGGTCGTACGTGGCTCGGAGTCGCGGTTGTATGCGGGCCGGATGCGGGTCGCGGCGGCGGGCGTGGGAGGGTCTCGGAGGGGGTGACGGGAGGATGGCGGCGGGTGGGCCTGGGCGGACGCCCGCAACTTATCGCAAGATTCCCCGCATGACCCGGGCAGAATATGCCGAAGCGGACAATCTTCCGCCAACGAAAGCACCCCAAGCGGGAGACAGGAGAGACATGCGCGTTTCCGATGAGGTCGCAGAGGCGCTGGCCGCCGGCCGTCCGGTCGTCGCCCTGGAGTCCACCATCATCTCCCACGGGCTTCCGCAGCCCCGCAACCTCCAGGTCGCCCTCGAACTGGAGGACATCGTCCGGCAGGCGGGGGCCGTGCCGGCGACGGTGGCGGTGCTGGACGGCGTCCCCCGGGTGGGCCTGGACAAGGACGGGCTGGAGCGGATCGCAACCGAGCCGGGCCTGCGCAAGCTCGGTTTCCGCGACCTCGCCCCGGCCGCCGCGCTCGGGCTGAGCGGTGCCACGACCGTCTCGGGCACCTCGTTCCTGGCCGCCCGCGCGGGCGTGCGGGTGTTCGCCACCGGGGGTCTCGGCGGCGTCCACCGCGGCTGGACCACGGTGCAGGACGAGTCGGCCGACATCGACACGCTCAGCCGCACCAGGATCACGGTCGTGTGCGCCGGGGTGAAGTCGATCCTCGACGTGCCCGCGACGCTCCAGCGGCTGGAGACCAAGCAGGTCACCGTCGTCGGCTACCGGACCGACGAGTTCCCCGGCTTCTACCTGCACAGCTCCGGCGAGCCGGTGGACTGGCGCATCGAGACGCCGCAGGAGGCCGCCGGCGTCATGCGGGCCCAGGACGCGCTCGGCGGGCTGGACACGGCGCTGATCGTGGCGAACCCGGTTCCGGCCGAGCTCCAGCTCGACCCGGACCTGCACGACCGGGTGCTCGCGGAGGGCCTGCGCGCCGCCGAGGAGCGCGGGATCACCGGGCAGGCCATCACCCCGTTCCTGCTGGAATACCTGGTCGAGGGCACGGGTGGCGCGTCGCTGGAGGCCAACCTCGCGGCCGTACGCGGCAACACCCGCCTGGCCGGGGAGATCGCGGCCGCCTGGGCGGCCGGGTGAGCGGTCTGCTGGTGATCGGCGACGTGGTCACCGACGTCGTCGCGCTGCACGACGGCCCCGCGGCCACCGGCACCGACACGCCCGCCGACATCGCGTTGCGCCCGGGCGGCTCGGGGGCGAACACCGCCTCCTGGGCCGCCCGGCTCGGCGCCGACACCCGCCTGCTCGCGCGGGCCGGGTACGACACCGGCGAGTGGCACGAGGCCCAGCTGACCAAGGCCGGGGTCCGGCCGCACCTGCGGATCGACCCGGAACGGCCCTCGGCCGTCGTGATCGCGATGGTCGACTCCACCGGGGAGCGGTCCATGCTCACCAACCGCGGGGCGAGCGGCCACATCGGGGTCGGCGACTGGACCCCCGACCTGCTCGACGGGGTCGGGCATCTGCACCTGTCGGCGTACACGATGTTCGCCGAGCCGGGCGTGGAGCTCGTGCGGCTCGCCATGCGCGAGGCCGCCGGGCGCGGGATCCCCGTCAGCGTCGATCCGGCCTCCTGCGGGCCGCTGCGCGCGTTCGGCACCGAGCGGTTCCTCCGTGAGACCGCCCCGGCGAGCGTCGTGATCCCCAACCTTGAGGAGGCGCTGCTGCTCGCGGACGCCGCGGATCCCGAGACGGCGGCCCGCACGCTCAGCGCCCACTACGGCACGGCGGTGGTCAAGCTGGGGGCCGGTGGTGCCCTGCTGGCCCGCGATGGCCGTATAGTCGCCAGAGCGGCCGCGCCCCCGGCGGAGGTGGTCGACTCGACGGGCGCGGGAGACGCGTTCGCCGCGGGGTTCCTGGTCGCCTCGATGGCCGGGAGCACACCCGAGGAAGCCCTGCGCAAGGGGTGTGAGACGGGCGCGGCGGCGGTCGCGCAGGTCGGCGCCCGGCCGGATCCTGGGAACTTTACCCTATTGACACCAATTGCTGGTTTGCGGCGTAAGCTGCACCATTAGCAACATGCGTCACTCTCGGGAGGGTGCGGTCATACCGATGGACGCCGAGTCAACGATCTGCCTGAGCGACCTGGTCCCGGCCCTGCGCTGGAGCCGTCCTCAGCAGGTGGCCGAGATGCTGGCCGACCCGCGCCTGCCCGGCGGCTGGTGGGCATCCGTCGGGATCGGCCGCGCGATGCGGGCGACCGGCGTTGACTGGCTCTGCGAGCGGCTCGCCCGCCTGGCCGTCGGCCGCTGGGATCACCTGCCCCTCACCGACCTGCTCCCGGCGCTCCAGGTGCACACCGTGGACCCGGCCATGCCCGGCTGGCCCGATCCCGTACGCACCGTGGTCAACCACCTCGGCGGGTGGTACCGGCTGCGCCGTCTGACGCCGTGCGATCTCCAGGCCCCGGCCGCCCCCGCCTCGCCCGAGGTCCTCCTGACCACGGTGTTCCGTGAGGTGTTCGGACGCCTGGAGAGCGAGCTGGCGTCCGGGCGGTCCGCGCAGGCGCTCGCGGGGGGCGAGGCCGCACCCCAGGCACAGGCACAGGCACAGCCACAGGCACAGGCGCAGGCACAGGCGCCCGCCGGTCCCGCCTCCGAACCCCTCCCGCAGGCCGCCGCGCCCGGAACCACCTCCCAGCCCTTCCCGCAGGCCGGGCCGTCCGCTCAGCCCTTCCCGCAGGCCGCGCCCGGGACGACGTCGCAGCCGTTCCCCCAGGCCGGGCCCTCCTCTCAGCCCTTCCCGCAGGCCGCCGCCCCCGGAACCACCTCGCAGCCGTTCGCCCGGCCGGCCGCGCCGGCGCCCGGGCAGGCCGCTCAGACGCCCGCCCAGACACCCGCGCAGCAGGGGCAGGCGCCCGCCCGGCCGGGGCAGGGCGCGCCGTCACCGGCCCCGTCGCCCGCCGCGCCGGCGCCTGTCGCGGGGCCGGCCAAGCCCGCCACCCAGCCCTTCGCCCGGCAGTCCGGGGCCTCGCTGCCGCAGCCCGCGGCCGCCCCCGCCCAGCCGCCGGCCGAGGCGGCACGGGAGCGGCAGCCGGCCGACCTCAGCGCGCACCCGATGGTCGCGGTGATCGAGGGCCTTTTCCGCGGCTGGGACCCGCTCGCCAGAGCCGTCGCCGCCGAGCGGCTGTTCGCCGCCGAGCCGGTGAGCCTGCGCACGCTGGCGCACAACCTCAACGTGGACCGCGAACTGCTCTCCCAGGCCCAGCGCACGGCTGAGGAGCGGGTGCTGCTGTGGCTGCGCTCCCCCGACTCCGCGCCGCTCACCGGCCATCTGTTCGGGCTCACCGAGTGGCTGGGCGCCGCCGCCACCCAGGAGCAGCTCATCGCGGCGGACCCGTCCCACCCCATCGAGGTCCCGGCCCTCGGCACGCCGCTGTGGCGGGTGCTGGTGACGCTGATGCCCGACCGCCGCCTGCAGGACGGCTGGCTCGTGGTCGGCGACCTGGCGGGGCTGCGGGAGAAGACCCGCCAGCTACTGGCGAACAAGCCCGCCGACGCCGACGTCGTGGAGCTGCTCGGCCAGCTCGGCATCCGCGCCCACTCGGCCAAGGCGTGGCTGGACTCCATGCCGCAGCCGGGCTCCCCGTCCGAATTCGGCTCCCTGCCCACCCGGCACGGCCCCGACCAGACGGCGAAGCCCGCGCCGCTGCCCCGCCGTACGCCGGGCGCGAACGGGCACCACCACGGCCGCGGCGGGGTCCCGATCCCCTCGCAGGCCAACAACGGGCCCGACGCCGCCACCGCGCTCGCCGCACTCAGCGCGCTCACGAGCGGCAGCCTGAACGGCACCGTGAACGGGCACCCGGGCGGTCATCCGAACGGGAACCTGGCGGGCGGTAACCTCGCGGGGGGCGTGCCCCGGCCGCACCTGGTGCCGAACCCCCGCCCGACCTCCAGCCCGGCCTCCGACCCGCGCCGCTGGCAGCGGATCGACGTCACCAGCGGTCATCTGCGCGGCGAGCCGGTGGCGGTCCCCGAGGGGTACGCCGCCCAGCTCGGCATGCGTCCGGGGACGCTGCTGTCGGTCACCGGCCCGGGGGACAACGCCGTCGTGCTGGTGTGGCGCGACCGGCAGCCGGTGTTCGACTCGCTCCAGCCGGTCCTGATGCGGCTGAACGCGCGGCCCGGCGACTCGGTCTACGTGACCGTCGACGGCTACCGCCTGGACGCCCAGCTCACCTCGGCCGTCTGACCGTCCCGCCCGCGAGTGGCCAACGGCGCGACGCGCGCGGGATCTCGCCGGAAGGGCGGCCGGGTCATGCCTGCCGCCCGGTGCCGACGATGAGCGTGTAGTCGGCGCCGACGCGGAAGCCACCGGAGGACCCGTGGATGGTCAGCGTGTGGCGGCCGGGCCGCAGCGGCTGCAGACGCACCCAAAGCCCACACGCGTAGAAGGATTCCGTTCCCTCCACGCCGGTCAGAGGATTGTCCGCCACACCGGTCACGGCGACGTCCTCCTCTTCCATCCGTTCCGGCCTGGCCGGTCGGCCGTCGAGGACGGCGCCGCCTTTCGCTGTGACCATGAAGTCCTCACAGTCCGCCTGGGAGCCGACCAGATTCACCAGCGGGAACACCACCGGCCTCCCCGAGGGAAGCGCGCATGTCCGCCGTACGGTGCCGCCGAAGGTGCCGGCGAGGAACCAGACGTCCTCCGGCTGGTTCCGGTCGCAGAACTCTCCGGTGTCGTCCGCGACGGGGTTGGTGCTCTCGGCCTCGGAGGACGCCCACGTCCACCAGCGTCCTTGGATGGACTCCACGGGCGAGGCGGACGGCTCCGAAGACACGACGTCGTCCGTGCTGCTCTTGCGGCCGACCGCGCCACAGCCGACGAGGAGACCGAGAAGCACCAGAAGCGGCAGAACGGATCTTGGAGGCATCCGGGAATCATAGGACGCGATCATCGCCGGCCTCAGGTCGATCAGGAGTTTCCCGATCCCGCGAGCCCGGACAGCGCACTCATGTCTTCGGTCTGAGCATCTTGCGGTAGTAGGTGGCGGACACCTCGTAGCCGAGGGCGCCGTAGAACTCGGCGGCCCGCCGGGTCGCCAGCGCGACGTATCCGGCCTGCCGTGAGCGCGCCCACGTCTCGAACTCCTCCAGCAGCCGCCGCCCGATGCCGTGGCGGCGGTAGCCGCTCTCGATCATCGCCTCCTCGACCCACGCGACCCTGCCGTTGGCGAACAGCGTGAGGTGGGTGAAGCCCAGCAGGTAGCCGCGTACGGTCCCCTCGACCGTGGCGACGATGAGGAAGGCGTCCTCGTTCTCCAGGAGTTGCGGCAGCGCCGCTTCGAACGGCGCACGCTCGGGCCGGAACGTCACCGCGAACTCGCGGGCGAGTGCGAAGATCTCGTCCGCGTCGGTCTTCTCGGCCCTCCGGAGCTGGAGATCACCAGACGTCATGAAAGGGACTCTAGGAGTACCCAGGCACATACGTCCAATCCGAGCTGACCCCGCGGGATCGGCGGCGGGCGGGGAGGGCCCCTCAGTCGGCGGTGACGGCGAAGGACCGCTGGGCGTGCCGCACGAACTCGCGTACGGCGGGGCCCTGCCCGCCGCGCCACAGCAGCGCGAGCAGGGCGGGCGTGTCGGCGTCCTCGATGGTGAGCGCGGTGAGCCGGTCGCGGTGGGCCGCGGCCATCGACTCGCTGAGGACGGCGACGCCGAGTCCCCGGGCCGCGAGGCCGGCGACGGCGTCGGCCGCCCCGGCCTGCAGCGCGATCACCGGCTGGAGGCCCCGGGACGCGCAGGCCCGGTCGAACACCGCGCGCAGGCCGGTGCCGTACGGCATGCAGACGATCGGATAGGAGCCGAGGTCGCCCAGAGTGACCCCGTCCCGGCCCGCGAGGGGGTGGCCCGGGGGGACGGCGGCGACGAGCCGCTCGCTGATGACCGTCGACGTCTCCAGGCCGTCCGGAGCGGCGGCGAGACCGGCGAGGGCCAGGTCGAGGGCGCCGGCGCGCACCCCCTCGACGAGCCGGTCGGAGTTGTCCTCCAGCAGGGAGATCTCGACCCCCGGATGGGCCCGGTGGAATGCGGCGAGGGCGTCGAACAGCGGCGCGACGGTGCAGCCGACGACCATTCCGACGGTGAGCCGGCCCCGGATGAGGCCGGTCACCTCGCCCACCGCCTGTCCCAGTGCCCCGGCCGCGGCGAGCGCGGCGCGGGCGTGGTCGAGCGCGGCCTTCCCCGCGACGGTCAGCGTGACGCTCCGGGCGGACCGGTCGAACAACTCGGCGCCCAGTTCGCGTTCGAGCTGCCGGATCTGGGCGCTGACGCCCGACTGACTGATGTGCACCCGCTCGGCGGCGCGGGTGAAGTTGCGCTCCTCGGCGACCGCGACGAAATACTCCAGCTGACGCAGTTCCATAACCGCCGATTCTAGTTCCCATCCGATCCATCTGTTGGACTTCTGAAAGGCGGCTCGGCAGGCTGGAGGCCGTACGAGAGTTCGGGAGGAACCCATGCCGGAGTACGAGAAGGCCATGCGGCCGGAGGACATCACCCGCCTATTCGTCGAGCGGTCCAACGCCGGGGACGCCGCGGGAGTGGCGGCGCTGTACGAGGAGAACGCGGTGCTGGCCTACCCGCCAGGCAGCGTGACGGTCGGCCGGGAGGCGATCCGCGCCCTGTGGGAGAAGGTGCTGGCGAACCGGCCCCGTTTCGAGCCCGAGGAACCGCTGCCGACCCTGGTCAGCGGCGACATCGCGCTGACCTCGACTCCACCGAGGGACGGCGCCGGCGCCCGGGCCCAGGTCGTACGGCGCCAGCCCGACGGAAGCTGGCTGCGGGTGCTCGACCAGCCGGAGTTCCAGCCGCCCGCCCGCTGATCCGGTTACGGGTGAGCCACCGGGACGGGCGGCTCATGCCCGCCCAGCCCGGCGTGCGCTATCGGCCGCAGTTTCTCCCCGTGCCCTCGGCCGGCCACGCCGCGGCCTGTTTCACTGCTTTCGCATCGGCCACCACGTCCGTGGTGTCCGCACCTGTGGCGTCCACGCCGCGCAAGTCAGCCCGGCGTAGCACAGCGCCGTACAAGCACGCCTCGCGCAGGTCAGCGCCCCGCAGATCGGCCTCGTCCAAGCGTGCCCGGTCCAAAATGGCCCTACGGAAGGACGCCCCCTGGCCCTTCACGCCGCTGAGGTCCATGCCGTGCAGGTCCAGCCCGTCCAGTGTCGCGCCGGAAAGCAGCGCGCCATGCAGGTTGACGCCTTTGAGATCGTCGGCGCTCAGCTTTCTGCCGCGGAAATCCGCGGGAGCAGAACCAGCCGAGAAAGACTCAGTCCCGTTGACTTTCACATCGCGGGTGGAGAAGAACGGCACCCCGAGTTGATGACCGAGCCAGGCGATCACCACCAGCAACACGGCGAGGACGGTGACGGCCAGTCGATGGCCGGCCTCCAGCACCTCGTCACCGACGAACAACACGAGGACGGCTATGACGATCACGCCACTGATGAAGGTTCCGAGCGAGCCCCAGAGCATTCCGACACCAGCCATGATCGCCAGCGCGACAACCGGCCACATCCACAGGAATTTGTCGCGCGCCCGCAACGTCCGCCGCGGAGTCGTCCCTTGCGCTATTGAGGGTGGCGAGGCAGGGGCCAATCCATATTCCCCGGCGGTCACGGGAGTGCCCACGGGAAGGTCCTCGCCTTCCATTGCCGTGACCAGGCCGCCGCTGCCCGCGGTGGACTGGGGGGGTATCACCGGGTCAGTCATCGGAACACCATAGTGGTTCGATCATTCCTCTTGGTCCGATGACATCGTCGGCTGCTCCGAATGCGACTCCTCGGGAGGCTGCACCGTGGGGGCGAATGCGAGGAATGGTGGGTTTTGATGCGTGGACGGCTCCGCCCGGAAGATTTTCATGACCGTCTCGTTACGCGTGCGCTCCTGCGTCATGTCATCAGGCTGGGCAAGGCGGAGGCGTTGGTAGAGAGCGAACCTGTTCAGGTCGATAAGCGTTGCGATCGCCATGCCATACTCAGCAGCCAGCGCGACCGCTCCGCGATAAGCGGTGTACGCGATGCCGTATGGCACCAGCGCCAGCAGCAGCCAGGCGCCCTCGCGCCACATGAACGGAATCGTCACGACGGCGGCCAGCAAACCGAGGACGGCCGTCCTGACCGCCAACTCCATCTGAACGCGCTGGTTGTCGAGGTACTCCAGTTCCCGAGGCTGAGCAGTCATCGCCATTCGGGGAAGGGCCACCAGTGGATCGATGCCGTACATCGAGCCCGCTCGCCGTTCGTGCCGGCGCAGCATGTTGCCGAGCTGAGTCGGCAGGACCTCTTCCAAGCGGTCCGGATACCGGGTCTTCAGACGGCGCATTTCAGCGCTCAAGGCGGCGGCGCGCAACGTCTCAATCGCACTGTCGGGGGATGAGGGGCTGTTCTCATCGGCGATGTGAGCCAGATACCAATTACTTGAGTTGAGTCGGCTTTCAATCGACAGGTAGCGGCGACGATGGTGCAGCGTCCGCGAGAGAGCCAGGAGTCTCAGCAGCGAACCATTCCAGTATCCCTCCATGAACTGCACGAGCATGAACTGCAGGGGATTCGCCGCCAGCGCGCCTGCTGCGGTGAGGATCGTCAGCAGGGCGACGTCTGTCAGTTGCAGCCCGTCGAAGACTTTCGCCCAGTTGAGTCGGCCATCCCAGGCGCCGCTTCTGATAAGCAGATAGAGATACGTCGCGAACAGCGCGGACGGGATCGCACTGACGACCGTGAAGTAGCGGCCGATCCGGGTGATGCCACCGGACGCCCCCGCGAGCAGATTCGCCATCATCGACCTTCAGCGAGTTCTGAATCTCCGGCCGCAATACTGACAGGTGACGACATCGCCGGAGTCGGCATTAGGATGCCCGCATCGAGCATGAGGGCAACGCACGAGGGTGAAGCGGTGCCGGTTGGGGCATTGCCATACTCCGTTCCCATCTCGGCGGCTGAAGCTGGAGCAGGCCGGGCAGCGGTTGCCCAGCGTCCGGTCGTGAACATCGCATCGCCAACCCGGCAACCCGGAATTCACCATGTAATGGCTACTCCCAGGCCACAAGGTACATTCCTCGACGAGGAAACGTCCACGGCATCGCGTGCACTCATGCCTCGGCGGTTCAACCGTCTGTGCCGAGCGACAATGCGGGCAGAGAACGCCACCGCCGGTTCCGGGGCCATCCCCCGGAGGCGTGTAAGCGGGGCCAGTTTGCGCCATCATCACCAGGAGCCATAGGGGCACCGGCAGTCGCATAAGCCGATGATGATGGATGACCCATGCCGCGCCAAGACCGATGAGCCGCATCACCGGGGACCGGCCTCGCCCGTGGTAAGGCGCCGGCGCATCCCGGCGCGGAACCACTTGTGGCGGCGCACCTCCGCTTTCCCGGCGCGCTCTTCAGTGGTCCGCCCGGCCGCCTGGCGCACCGGGAAGCGACTGGCGCAGAGCCCTCAAGCAGAGCCCTCAAGCAGAGCCCTCAAGCGGACGGGGCGGCGGCGGGGGCGCGGTCCGCCTCGGGGGCCGGGGCGGCGCCCCCGTCGTCCACGAACGTCGCCTCGTCGAAGGGGGCCCGGCCGGCCAGCACCTCCTCCGCCCGCGAGCGGTCGAAGTCGCCCACCCACGTGCCGATCAGGACGGTGGCGACCGCGTTTCCCGCGAAGTTGGTCAGCGCCCGGGCCTCCGACATGAACCGGTCGATGCCCACGATCAGGCCGACGCCGTCCACGAGGGCCGGCCGGTGCGACTGCAGGCCCGCCGCCAGCGTGGCGAGGCCGGCGCCGGTGACGCCCGCCGCCCCCTTGGACGCGATGATCATGAAGACCAGCAGACCGATCTGCTCCCCCGCGGAGAGCGGCAAGCCGGTCGCACGCGCCACGAACAGCGTCGCCATGGTCAGGTAGATGGCGGTGCCGTCGAGATTGAAGGAGTAGCCGGTCGGGACCGTGATGCCGGCGACGGCGCGGCTCACCCCCAGGTGCTCCATCTTGGCGATCAGGCGCGGCAGCGCCGACTCGGAGGAGGACGTCGACAGGATGAGCAGGAACTCCCGGCCGAGGTAGCGCAGCAGCGACAGCAGGTTGATCCGCGCGCCCAGCCACAGCACCGCGCCGAGCACGACCCCCACGAACAGCAGGCACGTCAGGTAGAACCCGCCCATCAGCACGGCCAGGCTGCGCAGCGCGTCGAACCCGCCCGCGCCGACCACGGCGGCGATCGCGCCGAACGCGCCGACCGGGGCCGCCCACATGATCATGGCCAGGACGCGGAAGACAAGGCGCTGCAGGTGTTCGAGCCCTCGCAGGACGGGCGCCGCCCGCTCCCCCATCGCCTGCAGCGCGAAGCCGGTCAGCAACGCGACCAGCAGGGTCTGCAGCACCTGGCCCTCGGTGAACGCGGAGACGAAGGTCGCCGGGATGATGCCGAGCAGGAACGACGTCATGTCGCTCTCGCTGCCCTTTGCCGCCTGCTCCTCGGCGGCCTTGCGCAGCTCGTCGGTCAACTGGAGCCCCTCGCCGGGGTGCAGGACGTTGCCCACGAGCAGGCCGACGGCCAGCGCCACCGTGGACATGACCAGGAAGTAGCCGATGGCCAGCCCGCCCACCTTGCCGACCTTCGCGGCCTGGGCCACCGATCCGACGCCGAGCACGATCGTGCAGAAGATGATCGGGCTGATCATCATCTTGATCAGGGCCACGAAGGCCGTGCCCAGCGGCTTCAGCGCGATCCCGGCGTCCGGCGCCGCCAGCCCGACGGCGATCCCGAGGAGGACCGCGACGATCACCGCCAGGTACAGATAACGGGTCCGGTCCCGGGGCACCCGGTCACCCGTGCGGTTCAGTGTGGTCGTCACGCGACCCTCCTCGTCCTCATGCGGCCCGCGACGACGCGGGCGCGGATGCGATCTGGTCGGTGACTATGCGCCACGGTAGTGATCTGGGTCACTATTGCGTACATTTCGTTCACGGCGGTTCTCACCGGCGCGACCCCCGGCGGTGAAGCCGCGCAGACCCGCACGTGGAGCGAGGACGCTGAGGCCGTGACGACGATGACCGCCAGGCTCGGACGCTGGAGCCTGGCCCGGCAGGTGCTCGTGCTGCAGATCCTGGTCGTCGGGATCACCGTGGCCGGCGCCACCCTTCTCGGCTTCCTGCGTACGCGCGAGCTTCTCGGCGACGAGGCCGCGAGGACGAGCAGGGCGGTGGCGATCAGCGTGGCCGACGCGCCCACCGTGCTCGACGCGCTGGACGACCCCGATCCCTCGGCCGCGCTCCAGCCGTACGCGGAGCGGGTGCGCGCCGAGGCCGGGCTGGACTTCATCACGATCATGAGCAGGGAGGGCCGCAGGTACACGCATCCCAACCCCCGGCAGATCGGCGGGCGCTTCCTCGGCAGCACGGCGCCGGCGCTGGCCGGGCGCACGTTCACCGAGACCTACACCGGCACGCTGGGGCCGTCCGTACGGGCCGTCACCCCCGTGCGGGACGCCACCGGCAGGGTGCGGGCGCTGGTCAGCGCCGGCATAACGGTGGCGAAGATCAGTGCCGAGGTGCGCGGGCAGATCGGCTCGGCCGTCCTCACCGGCCTGCTCGGCCTGGCGGCGGGCATCGCCGGCGCCTACCTGGTGGGCGCCCGCCTGCGCCGCCAGACGCACGGGCTGGGCCCGGCGGAGCTGAGCCGCATGTACGAGTACCACAACGCGATCCTGCACGCGGTGCGCGAGGGGCTGCTGCTCGTCGACCGGCACGGCCGGCTGACCCTCGCGAACGACGGCGCCCGCGAGCTGCTCGCCCTGCCCGGGGACGCGGAGGGACGGCACGTGGGCGATCTGGGCCTGTCGCCCTCGCTGGCCGCGATGCTCGGTTCCGGCGAGAGCCGGTCCGACGAGATCCACCTGACCGGGGAGCGCGTGCTGGTGGCGAGCGCCGCCGTGGTCCGTTCCGGCGCGCGCTCGCTCGGCACGGTGGTCACGCTCCGCGACCACACCGAGCTGCAGGCCCTCACCGGGCAGCTCGACGCCGAACGCGGCTTCGCCGAGTCGCTCCGCTCGGCCGCGCACGAGGCGGCCAACCGGCTGCACACGGTCGTCGCGCTCGTGGAGCTGGGCCGCGCCGACCAGGCGGTGGAGTTCGCCACCGCGGAGCTGCGGGCGGCCCAGCGGCTCACCGACCGCGTCGTGGGCGCGATCCGCGAACCCGTCCTCGCGGCGCTGCTGCTCGGCAAGAGCGCGGCGGCCGCCGAGCGCGGAGTCGACCTCGTGATCAGTCCCGACAGCGAACTCGACGACGTCGCCCTCGACGCCCGCGACCTCGTGACCATCGTCGGCAACCTGATCGACAACGCGATCGACGCCGCGGTGCAGGGCACCGTGCAGGGCGCTGTGCAGGGCGCCGTGCAGGGCGCGCCGACCGCCCGGGTCCGCGTCCACCTGCGCGCCGAGGACGGCACGTTCCTGATCCGGGTCGCCGACAGCGGTCCCGGGATCGACCCCGGCGTCGTACGGGACGTGTTCCGGCGCGGCTGGTCCACGAAAGGGGACGGCCGGGGGCTCGGCCTGGCGATGGCGGGGCAGGCGGCCCGGCGCCTGGGCGGCGGCATCGAGGCGGACGCCACTGGTCAGGGCGCCGGTGGTCAGGGGGCGGTCTTCACCGTACGGCTCCCGCTGCCGCCCCCGGCGGCCGGGCCGGGCCCGGCGGCCGCAGGCGCTCCCGGCGGCGGCTCGGCGCGCGAGGAGGTGCGGCCGTGATCTCGGTCCTGATCGTGGAGGACGAGGAGCTCACGGCCGAGGCGAACCGCCTGTACGTCGAGCGGGTGCCGGGCTTCCGGGTCGCCGGCGTGGCCAGGTCGGGCGGCGAGGCCGTCCGCGTGCTGCGCCGCGATCCGGTGGATCTCGCGCTCCTCGACCTCTACCTGCCGGACATGCACGGGCTGGACGTCTGCCGGGCCGTGCGGGCCGCGGGCCTCCCCTGTGACGTCATCGCCGTCACCTCCGCGCGGGACCTGTCGGTGGTCAGGTCGGCCGTCTCCGCCGGTGTCGTGCAGTATCTGCTGAAGCCCTTCACCTTCGCCCTGCTGCAGGAGAAGCTCGAACGGTACGCGGCGTTCCGGTCGTCGATCAGCGGGCCGGGCGAGGTCAGCGGCCAGGGCGAGGTGGACCGGGCGCTGTCCACCCTGCGCGGGACCGCCCGCTCCCATCTGCCCAAGGGGATGACGGCCGACACCCTGGAGGCGGTGGCGGGCGCGCTGCGGGACGCCGCCGGCGGCATGTCCGCCCAGGCCGTGGGCGCGGCCGTGGGCGTGTCCCGGGTGACGGCCCGGCGCTACCTGGAACACCTCGTCGACACCGGCGTCGCGCGCCGGGTCCCGCAGTACGGCGGCCCCGGCCGTCCGGAGCTCCGCTACACCATGGCCTGACCGAGGCGTCTGCCCTGAAATGGGCAGGTATAGGTCGAGGTGAGGGCCATGGAGGAGCGTCGTCGAGAAGACCGGGCCGAGAGCGCGGAGACCGGGTGCTCTCGCCGCCGGTTCCTCGCCTACTCGGCGGCCTGCACCCGCAGGGCCCGCAGCGCAACCAGGTGCTGACCGGCCCGTCCTATCCCGCCCCCGTCCGGCCGACCGTCGGGCGGGTCCGCGGCGCTCTCGAACTCGACGACGGCGTCACGCTGTACCTCACCGTACTCCCACCCCGGACCATGCCGTAAAGATCCGCGTCCGCCCGTGGGGGGCCCGCCGCGCGCCGCGCGATGCACGGCACCGGTCGTGACCATCAGTCGCGGCGGGCCACCATGTCGGCGATCCTGGCGAGCCGCGAAGAGGTCACCCGTCCGGCGACCACTTCCTGACGATCGGCCTCGCGGTAGGCCATGTACATCCCTTGCACGCCCAGCCAGCGCAACGGCTCGGGCTCCCACCTCCTGACCTTCCTGCCCACCCAGGGCAGCCTGGTCAGCGTCGTGTCGGCGCCCAGAACGAGGTCGCGGAGCGTGCGGCCGGCGAGATTCGCCGTGGCCACTCCGTGTCCCACATAGCCTCCCGCCCAGCCGAGTCCCCTGCGTCGGTCCAGCCCCACCGTGGAGCACCAGTCACGGGGCACGCCGAGCACTCCGGACCAGGCATGCGCGATCTCGGCGTCGACGGTGGACGGGAACAGCCTGACGAGAGCGTCCCGCAACTGCCGTACGGTCGCCGCCCGGGTGCGGCCGTCGTTGTCCGTCCTCGATCCGAATCTGTACGGCCAGCCCCGCCCGCCGATCGCGATCCTGTCGTCCGCGGTCCGCTGCGCGTAGATGTACGCATGGGACACGTCGCCGAGCAGTTCCCTGCCCGTCCAGCCGATCCGCGCCCAGAACCGCTCGCCGAGCGGTTCTGTGACGATCAGCGAGGAGTTCATCGGCAGCCAGGTGCGCCGCTCACCCGGCAGTCCCGCGGTGAATCCCTCGGTCGCCCTGATCACGAACCCGGCCTTGACGGTCCCGTACGGCGTCTCGGCCACGTGGGGGGTGATCCCGGTCACCGGGGTCGACTCGTAGATCGCGACGCCGAGCCTCTCCACGGCCCGTGCCAGCCCTTGCACCAGCTTGGCCGGCTGGACCCGGGCGCAGTGCGGGGTGTAGGCAGCGCCGAGCGCACCGGCGACACCGATCCTGGCGACCGTCTCCTCCGCGTCGAGCAGCACCACGTCGTCGTCCCACTCCTGGGCGGTGACGACCTGCTGGCGCAGCCTGGGCAACTGGGCGGGCGCGTGCGCCACGCGCAGCATGCCGTTCTTCACGATGTCGGCCTCGATCCCCTCGGCCGCGGCCACCGCGATGATCTCGTCGACGCTGTCGTTCATCGCCCGCTGAAGGTCGAGGACGGCCTGCCGGCCGTGCGTAGCGGCGAAGCGCCGCCGTGACCCGGCGAGGGCCGCCGTGATCCAGCCGCCGTTGCGACCTGAGGCGCCGTAGCCGGCGAAGCTACGCTCGAGGACCGCGATCCGGAGGCCCGGATCGCCCTTCTTCAGGTAGTACGCGGCCCACAGGCCGGTGTAGCCGCCGCCGACGATGCACACGTCGACGTCGATGGACCGGTCGAGCGGCCGACGGCGGCTGGGCAGGCCGATCTCGCGATACCAGAACGACACGCCTCCGTTGACGGTCACCGCGCCACCCCCACGGCAGGAGCGGGGACGGCCGCGCCCTCGCGGACGCGCCCGATGCGCAGGCAGACCAGTGTGAACACGTAGAACAGCACGGTTATCAGGGCGACCGGCCAGTAGTGGCCGCCGGTCCACTCCAGCGACGCGGTGGAGAACAGCGGCACGACGCCTCCGCCGATGGCCCCGGCGAGCTGGTAGGACAGCGACATGCCGGTGTAGCGGACGCGCGGCGCGAACAACTGGGCCACGTACGCCGCGCCCACCGAGTAGGTGGCGGTCACGCCGATGAGCCCGACGCCGACGCCCACGCAGAGCCAGAAGGCGCTGCCGGTCCCGAAGAGCCAGAACGGCGGCACCGCCCAGAGGAGCCCCGCCACGGCGCCCCAGCCGATCACCTTGCCCTTGCCGTGCTTGTCGCCCATGGCGGCGAAGACGAACATGAGTGCCGCCTCGACCACCGCTGCCACGATCTGCCCGGCCAGTGCGGTGGATTTGGGCAGGCCCAGCTGAGTGGTGGTGTAGGCGAGCATGAACGTGGTGAGCAGGTAGTAGGCGACGAAGCCGCCCGCGAAGATCCCCAGGCCCACCACGATCTGCCGCCATGAGGTGCGCAGGCACTCGACGATGGGCAGCGTGTCCGATCGCGTGGACCTCTGGAAGTCGGGGGTCTCCTCGATCCTCATCCGCACCACGAAGCCCACCGCGACCAGCACGATGGAGACGAGGAACGGGAAACGCCAGCCCCAGCTCTCGAACTGCTCGGTGGTCAGCAGGCCGTTGAGCACCGTGAACATGACGGTGGCGAGGAGCAGCCCGACCGGCGAGCCGATCTGCGCGAACGCGCCGAAGAAGGAGCGCCGCCGCGCCGGCGCGTGCTCGACGGAGATGAGCGCCGCGCCGCCCCACTCACCACCGACCGCCAGGCCCTGAATGAAGCGCAGGACGACGAGCAGCAGAGGTGCGAGCGCGCCGATGCCGCTGTATGTGGGCACGCAACCGACCAGGAAGGTCGCGGTGCCCATCATGAGCAGCGTCCAGACGAGCGACTTCTTACGCCCGATCCGGTCCCCGAAGTGACCGAACACGACGGCACCGAGTGGCCTGGCGACGTAGCCGACGGCGTACGTGGCGAATGCCGACAACACGCCCGCGATCGGAGACAGTGTGGGGAAGAACAGCTTGTTGAAGACCAGCGCGGACGCGGTCGTGTAGATGAAGAAGTCGTACCATTCGATGCTCGTGCCGAGCGCGGACGCGAGTGCCACACGGCGCATCTGCGGTTTCGTCATTGGGGGGTCTCCTTCACGATCAAGCCGTCCCTCAGGTCGGCCTCAAGGTCTGCCACCGGCCTCTCGGCGGACGGGCCGTAGCCTCCGCCTCCGCCGGTGCGCAGGCTGACCCGTTCACCGGCGGCGAGCTTGACCGCGTCGATGTGGGACAGCCGCTGGATGGTCCCGTCGGACCTGGTCACTTCGAGCCCGCCGGTGGCGCCGTCGCCGCCGCCGAAGAGGCCGCGGGCGCCGTAACGGTGCCGGTCGGAATAGGCGGAGAAGGTGACGCCGTCCCTGGTCGCCTCGTACGTCCGCACGAAGCCGAGGCCGCCGCGATTGCGGCCGTCTCCTCCCGAACCGGGGATGAGAGCGAACTCCGTCACCCTGAAGTGCGAGTAGTCGATCTCCAGCGCCTCGACGGGGGCGCTGGCGCAGTTGGAGATCGGGTTGTCGAGCCCGTCCGCGCCGTCCTGTCCGGGACCCGCGCCCCAGCCGCCGCCGAGCACCTCCAGGACCACCTGGTATTCGTGGCTGTCGGGGTCGAGGTAGCTGAGCGCCGCGGCGCTGGTCGTGTCGTAGCCCGTGGCCACCACACGGTCGGGCAGCGCGTCGGCGAGCGCCCGGATCACCGCGTCGAACGCGCGGCTGGCCGGGGTGAGCCTGGCCCGGACGGCGACCGGCGCGGCCGGATTGAGAATCGAGCCGTAAGGGGCCTTCACCGTGATGGGCCGGTTGCAGCCCTCGTTGAACGGGATGTCCTTGTCCCTGAGCAGGCCGCGAATCGCGCTCTGCACGGAGGAGACCGTCGAGGCGAACGGGCAGTTGAGGTTGGCGCCGACCTGAGGGTCGGTACCGGCGAAGTCGACCTCGATGTCGGAGCCCCGCACGCGGACGGAGACCCTGACGTGGTGCCGATCGCCTCCCCAGGAC
Source organism: Microbispora sp. NBRC 16548 (assembly GCF_030268985.1). Classification (NCBI taxonomy): domain Bacteria; kingdom Bacillati; phylum Actinomycetota; class Actinomycetes; order Streptosporangiales; family Streptosporangiaceae; genus Microbispora; species Microbispora sp. NBRC 16548. The sequence continues at coordinate 741,374 of NZ_BSSF01000001.1, read as the reverse complement.
GACGCGTCGATGATCTCTTCGGCGGAGTAGTCGCCATCCGGGATCTCGGAGATGGAGTCGCGCAGCCGCCGCTCGGCGTAGTTCTGCAGTTCCTCCATCACCGCGAAGGTGAGCTCGGCCCCATGTCTGGAGACCAGCTCGCGCAGCCGTTCCGCGGCAACGCTGTTGGCCGCGAACTGCGCGTTCAGATCGCCCACCACGAGGTCGGGAACCCGGACGTTGAGCCGGAAGAGCTGCTCGACGAAGCCGCCGTGCCAGTCACGGGAGACCGAGAACGGCCGCCCGGGCAGGCGCAGCCCCTCCTGGAAGACCTCCTTGGCGTTGATGGTCAGCCCCGGCTCACCGCCTCCGATGTCCACATGGTGCGCGACACTGGCCGCGAACCCGACGAGCAGGTCCTCGTGGAAGACGGGTGTGAACAGATAGATGTCCTGCAGGTGCTGACCGCCGTTGAAGGGATCGTTGTAGAGGATCGCGTCGTCGGCCGTGAGAGTGCGCGGGTCGTTGCCGGCCAGCACGGCGGCGATCGCGTGCGAGATGCCGGCGGTCATGATGGGGATGGCCTCGGCCTGGCTGACCACGTTCCCGTGCGGATCGACGAGCGCCACCGCGTAGTCCCGTGCCTCCCGCACGACCGAGGAGAACGCGGCACGCCGCAGGTTCGCCGCCATCTCCCGGGGGATCGCCGCCAGCGCGGTGCCGACGATGTTCAGGGTGACCGGATCGACCGTCATGTCAGGCTCCTCGCGTCAGCAGCAGGTTGGTGGCGTCGTCCACGGCGGCTGTCCAGCCGGGCGGCACGTAGGTGGTGGCGGAGTCCTCCTCGATCACCGCCGGTCCGTTGATCGCGAAGCCGGGCGGCAACCCCGCCCTCCACAGGAACGCGCAGGTCTGTTCCCTCCCGTCGATCACGACGGGCAGATCCTCGCGGCGCGCGGAGCCTTCCACCTGTACGGCGGGCAACGCCGTGTCGCGCCGGGGCAGCCGTAGGGTGAGCCGGTAGGTGACGACCTGAACCGGCTTACCCCGGGTGGCATGGCCATACCTGAGGGTGTGGGCATCGTGGAACAGCTCGGTGGCCTCGGCCGGCCCCGCTCCCATCGGCACCGGGACCGTCAGCTCGAAGCCCTGGCCCCGGTATCGCAGATCCAGCTCGTGTTCGACGAGCATGTCGTCCGGGTTCATGTCCTGGGCGGCGATCTCGGCGCGGGCGTCGGCGAGCAACTCGGCGAAGACCTCGTCGAGCTCGCCCGGCGCCAACTCGTCCAGGTCGGCCACCCGGGTGACCGCGAAGCGGCGCTGGAAGTCGGAGCTGAGCAGGCCGTACGCGGACATGAGGCCGGCGTGCGGCGGGACCAGCACGGTCCTGATGCCCAGCTCGTCGGCGACCGCGGCGGCGTGCAGCGGGCCGGCGCCCCCATAGGCGACGAGCGTGTGATCGCGGGGGTCGTGGCCGCGCTCGGTGGAGACCAGCCTGATCGCGCCCGCCATCGCGACGTTCGCGATACGGAAGACGTCCTCGGCGAGCTGGGCGGGCGTACGTCCCAGCGGACCGGCGAGCACGTCGAGCGCCCGCACGGCGGCCGGCCGGTCGAGCGCGTGCCTGCCGCCGAGGAAATGACCGGGACGGATCAGTCCGCGGGTGACGTTCGCGTCCGTCACGGTCGGGACCGTTCCCCCTCGGCCGTAGCACGCGGGACCCGGGTCGGCGCCGGCGCTCCGCGGGCCGACCTGGAGCATGCCTCCCGGATCGAGCTGGACGATGCTGCCACCGCCCGCACCCACGGTGGCGATGTCCACCATGGAGAGCATGACCGGAATCCTGTCGATCATGGACTCATTGGTGATCTGGGGCCGGCCCCCCGTCACCAGGCAGACGTCGGTGCTGGTGCCGCCCATGTCCATGGTGACGATGTCGTCGATGCCCGCCGCGGCGGCGACCGCGACGGCACCGGCCACCCCTGCGGCCGGGCCCGAGAGCAGAACGTGGATCGGCCGCCGCCGTACGTAGGCGGCGGGCACCACACCGCCGTTCGACTGCATCATCGACACCGCGCCCATGCCGCGCTCGGCGAGGGAACGCTCCAGGCGGCTCAGGTAGCTGTCGACCGTCGGCTTGACGAAGGCGTCGATCGTGGTGCTGCTGGCCCGCTCGTACTCGCGAAACTCCGCCACGACCTCACTGGACAGCGAGACGTCGAGGGCGGGCGCGACCTCGGCGGCGAGCTCACGGACCCGCTGCTCGTGGGCGGGGTTGCGGTAACTGTGCAGAAAGCACACGGCGATCGAGGTGACGCCGAGCCCGGCCAACTCAGAGACCGCTTCACGGACGACCTGTTCGTCGAGCGCGACCAGCGGCTTGCCGTTCGCGTCGAGTCGCTCCGGCACCTCGCGCACCAGCTCACGCCGCACAAGTGGCCGCGGCTTGCGGTAATGCAGGTCGTACATCACATCGCGGTCGTGCCGTTGCAGCTCAAGGACGTCGCGGAAGCCCTGGGTGACGATGAGGCCGAGCTTCGGTCCCTTCCGCTCGAGGACGGCATTCGTGGCGACCGTGGAACCGTGCAGGAGCGGCGTACCGGACAGGTCAACCGTCTCCAGACGGGAGATGGCCTCCAGCACGGCGAGGGACGGGTCGGCCGGGGTGGAGAACACCTTCCCAGTGGCGACAAGCCGTCCGACGTCATCGAGCAACACCAGGTCGGTGAAGGTTCCGCCGCACTCCACGCCGAGTCTCATCGCAGTCCTCTCTGTCGATTGGAGAAACGGTCACATGGCCTACTATCTGCGGCAATACGTCGATTACCCTATGGACAACCCTTGCCGGGACCGCACCGCCTGAAGTACGAGGAGACGCCCGTGGATGTGTCCTCCCTGCCGGGGATGGCACGCGTCTCCGCCGACGGCACGGTGATTCGGCTGGACGACATCGGCGTCGACCTCTCCAGCAGGCCGATGCTGGTCCGGGCGGCGATCGCGCTGTTGCGGGCGGGACGGGACGCCCTCGCCTTCCTGGAGGTCGAGCGGGACGAGCGCTGGACGCACGTCTCGATGACGGTGGCGCGCGAGACGGACGACGTGGTGGTGTCCGCGGTCGAGGTGCCGCCGCCGTACGGGCTCACCCCGCGCGAGCTCGACGTGCTGACCCTCCTGGCGGGAGGGCTCACCAACACGGACGTGGCGCATTATCTGGGTACCAGTCCGCGCACGGTTTCCAAGCAGGTGGAGAGCGTGCTGGCCAAGCTCGGCCAGGCGACCCGCAGCGGCGCCGCCGCCTTCGCGGTCGACCACGGCCTTCTCCGGCTGCCGATTCCCGGCCGCTGTCAGGAACTGGCCGCCCTCGCGGTGGGTGCCGTGGACAAGCTGATGCACACCGCGGGGCCCCTGCCCGCGTTCGCGACCTTCGGGGTGGTACCACGCCGGCCGGTCGCGGTCGCGCCGCACGAAGTCGGGCTGTTGCTGCCGCTGCTGGGCGCCTCGGGGGACGACGGCGAGCAGATGCGCCGAGGAGCTGAGCTGGCCGTCGAGGAACTCAACGCGCGCGGCGGCGTGGCGGGCAGGCTCGTGCGCACCTATGTCACCGCTGTGGACGCGCTCGACGCCGAGTCGGTCTCGGCGGGCCTGGCGGAGCTCGCGGCCAGGGAGGTGTCGGCCATCGTCGGCGGCTACCTGCTGACCGACGAGCGGGCCTCGTACGAGATCGTGGCCGACTTGGGCGCGCCCTACCTCAACATCGCCACCAGCGATCTGCAGGCCGCGTGGGTGCGGCAGGAGCCGGACAGGTTCGGCCGGATCTTCCAGACCGGCCCCACTCGCGGCAACTACGGCAAGGGCTTCGCCCGCTTCCTGCACGAGCTCAGACCGCGTAGGCGGAGTGTCGGCTTCATCGAGACCACGATGCCCGACACGCAGGCGTTCAACGAGGAGACCTCGCGACTGATCGAACAGGCGGGGCTGACCATCGACTTCGTCGTCAGGCTCACCCCGCCGTACGACGACTGGAACGAGGCGCTGCGCGCCATCCGCACCCACGCGCCGGGCGCGGTGATGGTCACGCATCACCTGGCCGAGGAGGCGGCCGCGTTCCAGCGGGAGTTCGTGCGCGAGCCGTCGCCGACGCTGGTCTACATGGTCTACACGCCGGCCGTACCGCAGTTCTTGCAGTTGGCCGGGCAAGCGGCGGAAGGCGTCGTATGGGCGACCGTCACCGGCCTCTACGGCGACAGCCGGGGTCGCGCCTTCGTCGACCGCTTCACCAGGAAGTACGGCACCGCGCCGGGCAGGGCCGTGGCGAGCGCGGCCTACGACCAGATCAACCTGCTGGCCCTGGCCTGGGCATCGTGCGGGCGCCCCCAAGACTTCGACGCCGTCGCCCGCGACCTGCGCGCACTCGTCTACCGCGGTGTCAACGGGGTCTACGACCTCGACCGAGGCGGGCAGACCAGCGTGGCGTTCCCCGACGAGATCGCCGACCCCTCGCTCGGTCAGGCGCACCTCATATTCCAGGTCCAGAACGGCGCACACCGGATCATCAGCCCCACGCCCTATGCCGAGGCGACGTTCCGCCGGCCCCCGTGGATCGGCCTGGCAGGCCATCGGCCGGCTTAGGCGGCACGGGGATCGGGGTGGCGACGAAGCGGATGACGTCAGCGGCGCCGCATCGAGGGTGGTCAGTCTCCGGGCCCGCGCCGGCCGGTGGGCAGCGTGTAGTGCCAGCCCGTCTGCCAGGCGAAGGGCGCGTCCACCAGGTCTTCCAGGCGCGCGCCGGTCAGCAGGCAGTCCAGCGCCCACCTGTTGGCCGAGTGAGCGACGACGAGCACGCGGGCGCCGTCCCAATCGGCGGCCAGATCACTCAGGAAGCTCTCCGTGGCCTCGACCACCTGACGGAAGCTGTCTTATACACGATCTCGACCGCCATGCCGCCCTCCGTCCCCCGCAGGCTTCCCACGGTGCGCGACGCCCCGGGACGAGGTCCGGCGCTTCGCCCTCCGCTGAACCCTCAGGCGGGCAGGCCGAGTTCGCGGGCGATGAGCATGCGCTGCACCTCGCTGGTGCCCTCGCCGATCTCCAGGATCTTCGCGTCGCGGTAGAAGCGGCCGACGGGAAACTCGTTCATGAAGCCGTAGCCGCCGAAGATCTGGGTGGCGTCGCGGGCGTTGTCCATCGCGGCGTTGGACGACACGAGCTTGGCGATCGCCGCCTCCTTCTTGAACGCCAGGCCGGCCAGCATGCGCTCGGCGGCGTGGTAGTAGGCCAGGCGGGCCGTGTGCACCCTGGCCTCCATGTCGGCGATCTTGAACTGCATGGCCTGGTAGCGGCCGATCTCCTGGCCGAAGGCCCGGCGCTCGCGCACGTACCGCAGCGACTCGTCCACGCAGCCCTGGGCGAGGCCGACCGACAGCGCGGCGATGGCCACCCGGCCCTCGTCCAGCGTCTGGAGGAACTGCGCGTAGCCCCGGCCGCGCTCGCCCAGCAGGTTCTCCTCCGGCACCCGGCAGTCGGCGAACGACAGCTCCCGGGTGTCCGAGGCCGACCAGCCGACCTTGGAGTACTTCTTCGACACGGTGAAGCCGGGTGTGCCCGACGGCACGAGGATCGTGGAGATCTCCGGCCTGCCGTCCTCCCTGCGGCCGGTGATCGCCGCCACGGCGACGACGCCGGTGATGTCGGTGCCCGAGTTGGTGATGAACGCCTTCGAGCCGTTGATCACCCATTCGCCGCCGTCGAGGACGGCCGTGGTGCGCATGCCGCCCGGCACGTCGGACCCGCCGCCGGGCTCGGTCAGGCCGAACGCCCCGAGGATCTCCCCGGCCGCCATCTTCGGCAGCCACCGCTGCTTCTGGGCGTTCGTGCCGAACCGCAGGATGGGCATCTCGCCCAGCGAGACCGCCGCCTCCAGGGTGATCGCCACCGAGGAGTCGACCCTGGCCAGCTCCTCCAGGGCCAGGCACAGCGCGAAGTAGTCCCCGCCCATGCCGCCGTACTCCTCCGGGACGGGCAGGCCGAACAGGCCCATCGCTCCCATCCTGCGGACGATGTCGTACGGGAACTCGCACCGCTCGTAGTAGTCCCCGATGACGGGGGCCACCACCTCGCGGGCGAACTCCTCGACCGACTTGCGCAGTTCGACGTGCTCGTCGTTGAGCATCTCAAATCTCCTTGGCCAGAGCCTGGACGACGCGGGAGGGGCTCGGCCGGCCCAGGATCTCGGCGAGCCAGAGGCTGGTGGCGGCCAGCGACCTGACGTCCACCCCGGTCTCGACGCCGAGACCGTCGAGCATCCAGACCAGGTCCTCGGTCGCGAGGTTGCCGGTGGCGCTCTTGGCGTACGGGCAGCCGCCGATGCCGCCGGCGGAGGAGTCCACGACCGTGATCCCCCGCTTGAGGGCGGTGAGCGTGTTGGCCAGGGCCTGTCCGTAGGTGTCGTGGAAGTGGACGGCCAGCCGGTCGGGCCCGACCCCGGCCTCGGCGAAGGCGTCGAGCAGCGCCTCGACGTGCCGGGGCGTGCCGACGCCGATCGTGTCGCCGAGCGACAGCTCGTAGCAGCCGAGGTCGAGCAGCCTGCGCCCGACCCGGGCGACCTGCTCGGGCGCGACCGGTCCCTCCCAGGGGTCGGCGAAGCACATCGACACGTACGCCCTGACCCGCATGCCGTGGGCGAGGGCCCGTTCGACGACGGGGGCGAACATCTCGAACTGCGACTCGACGGTCCGGTTCAGGTTGCGCTGGGCGAACGACTCGGTGGCGCTGCCGAAGATCGCGATGTCGGTGACGCCCTGCTGCAGGGCCCGGTCGAGGCCCCGCTCGTTGGGGACGAGCACCGGGTAGCGGACTCCCGGCACCCGCGGCAGGCTCTCCAGCAGCTCCCCTGCGTCGGCGAGCTGGGGCACCCACTTGGGGTGGACGAAGCTCGTCGCCTCGATGGTCGTCAGCCCGGCCTCGGCCAGCCGGCCGATGAACTCGCGCTTGACCTCGACGGGCACGACGGCGGACTCGTTCTGCAGGCCGTCGCGCGGGCCGACCTCGTAGATCGTCACTCGCACGGCGTCACCCTCGCCACGACCGCGTCCAGCTCCACCGTCTGCCCCGGCCGGGCCCGCAGCTCGGCGAGCACGCCGTCGGCCGGCGCCGTCAGGGTGTGTTCCATCTTCATCGCCTCCACGACGACCAGCGGCTGCCCCGCGGTGACCCGGTCGCCCTCCGCCGCCTTCACGAGCAGCACCGTTCCCGGCATCGGGCTGCGTACGACCCCGTCGCCGGCGAGCGCCCCGCCCTGCCGGTCCTTCGGGTCGCCGGGATCGTGCCGGGTGACGGGCCATGCGCGGCCACCCTCGGCGAGCCACACCGTGTCGCGGTTCCGAGCCACCGCGTACCTCCGGGTGACGCCGCCGAGGGTGACCGCCGCCTCATCGGTGCCGGTCCACTCCAGCCGCACCCGGCCGAGTGAACGCTCGTTAACTTCGATCTCCGCGTCGCCGGCGGAGCCCCGCACCCGTACGGGTACGCCGAGCCGGTGCACGGTCCAGGCGGGCTCTCCGACGCGCCACCCGTCCGCCACGTCCCACGGGTCGTCCGTCGTACGCCCGGAGACGTGGAACCCGGCGTGGAAGACGAGCGCGGCCGCCGCCAGCACCTCATCCGGCACCTCGCCGCTCACCAGGTCGCCGAGCCGCCGCTCGACCAGCCCGGTGTCGAGGCGCCCGGCCGCGACCTCGGGGTCGGCCAGCAGCGCGCGCAGGAACCCGATGTTCGTGGTGACCCCGAGGATCACGGTGGAGGCCAGCGCACGGTCGAGGGCCGCGAGCGCGCCCGCCCGATCGGGGGCCCAGGCCACCGCCTTGGCCAGCATCGGGTCGTAGTCGCTGCCCACGGCCATCCCGCCGGTCAGCCCGGAATCGAACCGCACGCCGAACCGCACGCCCTCGCCCGCGGGCTCGCGCAGGGCCAGGATCCGGCCGCCGGTCGGCAGGAAGTCGCGGGCCGGGTCCTCGGCGTAGACGCGGGCCTCGACCGCGTGGCCGCGCAGGCGCACCTCGTCCTGCCCGAACGGCAGCAACTCCCCCGCGGCGATCCGCAGTTGCAGTTCGACCAGGTCGAGGCCCGTGACCATCTCGGTGACCGGGTGCTCGACCTGCAGCCGCGTGTTCATCTCCATGAAGAAGAAGTCGCCGGGATGCGAGCCGGGGACGATGAACTCGACCGTCCCGGCGCCGACGTAGCCGACCGACCGGGCGGCCTGCACCGCCGCCGCCCCCATGCGGGCCCGCGTCTCGTCGTCGAGCAGCGGCGAGGGCGCCTCCTCGACGATCTTCTGGTGCCGCCGCTGCAGGCTGCACTCACGCTCGCCGAGGTGCACGACGTTCCCGTGGCCGTCGGCCATGACCTGGATCTCGATGTGCCGGGGCCGGTCCACGAACCGCTCGATCAGCAGGGTGCCGTCCCCGAAGGCCGCCGTCGCCGTACGGCGGGCCGACTCGACGGCCGCGGCCAGGCCGTCGGCGGACTCGACCCGCAGCATGCCCTTGCCGCCCCCGCCCGCGGACGGCTTGATCAGCGCGGGGAAGCCGATGCGCTCGGCGACCTCGGCCAGGTCGTCGTGCGGTTCCGCGCCGCCGGGCACGACCGGAACGCCCGCGCGCGCGACCGTCTCCTTGGCCCGGATCTTGTCGCCCATGGCCTCGATGGCCCCGGCCGGCGGGCCGACGAACACCAGGCCCTCCTGCGCGCAGCGCTGGGCGAACTCGGCGTTCTCGGCGAGGAAGCCATACCCGGGGTGGACGGCCTCGGCGCCGCTCGCCAGGGCGGCCTCGACGATCGCGTCGATGTCGAGGTAACCGCGCGGGAGCCGTACGGCGAGGTCGGCCTCGCGCACGTGGCGCGCGTCGCGGTCGGCGTCACTGTGGACGGCGACGGCGCGCACGCCCAGGGCGCGCAGCGTACGGATGATCCGGACGGCGATCTCGCCCCGGTTGGCGATCAGGACACTGGAGAACATCACGAGAGAACCCGACGCAGTGAGCGGAGTGAGCGGTGAGGAACGAGCCGCTCGCGAAGCGAACGAGGAGCTGGTGAACGAGTCATCGACACTGCCTCACATCCGGAAGACGCCGTAGCCGACGGGTTCGAGGGGGGCGTTCGCGGCGGCGCCGAGCGCCAGGCCGAGGACGGTCCTGGTGTCCGCCGGGTCGATCACCCCGTCGTCCCACAGACGCGCGGTCGAGTAGTAGGGGTTGCCCTGGTGCTCGTACTGGGCCCGGATCTCGTCGGCGTCGGCGTCGCCGACCATGGTGAGCACGGTGGCCGCCTGTTCGCCGCCCATGACCGAGATGCGGGCGTTCGGCCACATCCACAGGAAGCGGGGCGAGTAGGCGCGCCCTGCCATCGCGTAGTTGCCCGCGCCGAACGAGCCGCCGATGATCACCGTGAACTTCGGCACCCGGGCGCAGGCGACCGCCGTCACCATCTTCGCGCCGTGCTTGGCGATGCCCCCGGCCTCGTACGCCTTGCCGACCATGAAGCCGCTGATGTTCTGCAGGAACACCAGCGGGATCGACCGCCGGTCGCACAGTTCGATGAAGTGCGCGCCCTTGAGCGCCGACTCGCTGAACAGGATGCCGTTATTGGCCACGATCCCCACGGGGTGCCCGTGGATCCTGGCGAACCCGGTGACCAGGGTCGGGCCGTATTCGGCCTTGAACTCGAGGAACCGGCTCCCGTCGACCACGCGGGCGATCACCTCGCGCACGTCGTACGGCCGGCGGGTGTCCTGGGGGACGATGCCGTACAGGTCGCGCGGGTCCCACAGCGGCGGCTCGGCGGGCGCGACCTCCCAGGGGCGGGGGGTTTTCGGCGCGAGCGTCGACACGATGTCCCGCACGATCTTCAGGGCGTGCGCGTCGTCCTCGGCCAGGTGGTCGGTGACGCCGCTGACGCGGGCGTGGACCTCGCCGCCGCCCAGTTCCTCGGCCGTGACGGTCTCGCCGGTGGCGGCCTTCACCAGCGGCGGCCCGCCCAGGAAGATCGTGCCCTGGTCGCGGACGATCACGGCCTCGTCGCTCATCGCAGGGACGTACGCGCCGCCCGCGGTGCAGGAGCCGAGCACGGCCGCGATCTGCGGGATGCCCCGCGCCGACATGGTGGCCTGGTTGTAGAAGATGCGGCCGAAGTGCTCGCGGTCGGGGAAGACCTCGTCCTGTTTCGGCAGGAAGGCGCCGCCCGAGTCGACCAGGTACACGCACGGCAGGTTGTTGTGGAGGGCGACCTCCTGGGCGCGCAGGTGCTTCTTGACCGTGATCGGGTAGTACGTGCCGCCCTTGACGGTGGCGTCGTTGGCCACGATCACGACCTCGCGTCCGGCGACCCGCCCCACGCCGGTGATGATCCCGGCGGCCGGGGCCTGGTCGTCGTACATGCCGGTGGCCGCGAGCGGGGACAGCTCCAGGAAGCGCCCGCCGGGGTCGAGGAGCGTGTCGACGCGGTCCCTGGGCAGCAGCTTGCCGCGCTGGACGTGCCTGGCCCTGGCCCGCTCGGGGCCGCCGCGCGCCGCCGCCGCGAGCCGTTCCCGCAGGTCCGCCACCAGGCGTTCGTTCGCCTCCGCGGTGCGCTTATACGGCTCGCCGCCCGGGTCGCACCGGCTCTCCAGCACCGGCCAGTCACTCGTGCTCATGCTCGGATGTTAATCATCATTAACAGACTCCGTCTACCATGGTGCCGTGACGACCGGGAGGACCGTGAAGACCCCTACCCGCAATCGGCGGGCCGAGATCCTCGAAGCGGCCGCGGACCTCTTCGCGGCGCGCGGCTTCCACGGCGTGTCCATCGAGGACATCGGCACGGCCGTGGGCGTGTCGGGGCCGGCGCTGTATCGGCACTTCAGCGGCAAGGAGGCCCTGCTCGCCGAGATGCTGCTGGACATCAGCGAGCGGCTGCGCGAGCAGGGGGCACGGCTGGCCACCACCGCCGACCCCGACACCGCGGAGGCGGCGCTCGACGCGCTGCTGTCCGGGCACATCGAGTTCGCGCTGACTCACCCCGCGCTCATCCGCGTCCACGAGCGCGAGCTGGACAACGTGCCGGACCAGGCCCGCCGGGCCATCCGGCGGCTGCAGCGGCTGTACGTCGAGGAATGGGTGACGGTGCTGTCCGAACTGCACCCCGCGTGCCCGCCCGCGCGGCTGCGCGCCGCCACGCACGCGATCTTCGGCCTGCTCAACTCCACCCCGCGCAGCGCCGGGGAGCTCGCCCCCGAGGCCATGGCCGACCTGCTCCGCACCATGGCCCGCGCCGCACTGGCGCGGCTTTGACCGCCCGGCCGGTCAGGCGAGCAGTTTGCGGGCGGCGCGTTCGATGTCGGACTCCGACAGCAGCACGGTGTCGGCGGCCGGGCCGAGCGGCACGAAGCTGTCCTGTGAGGTCACCCGGGAGATCGGACCGCGGAAGCCGTTGTCGACGAGCGCCGCGATCACGCTCTCGGAGACGCCGCCGCTGTGGCGGGTCTCGTCGGCGATCAGCACGCGCCCGGTCAGTTCGGCCGCGCGCATGAGGTCGTCGACCGGCAGCGGCGACAGCCACCGCAGATCGAGCACCCGGCAGCCCATGTCCTCCGCGGTGAGCTTGACCGCCGCCCGCAGGCTCATCCGCAGGCCGTTGCCGTAGGTGACGATGGTCAGGTCGCGGCCGTCGCCGTAGGAGCGGGCGCGGCCGACCGGGACGTGCGTCTCGTCCCAGCGCGCCGGCGGCGCGTACGGCGTGAGCCAGCCGTCGTCGCCCTCCTCGAAGAGATCACGTGTGTGGTACAGCGCGATGGGTTCGAGGAACACGCAGACGCTGCCGTCCGCGCGCGCGGCGGCCAGGCAGGTGCGCAGCATCGCGGCCGCGTCGTCGGGCCGCGCCGGAGACGCAACGATCACGCCGGGAATATCACGCAATGCGGCAATTGAGTTGTCATTATGGAAATGTCCCCCAAAGCCCTTTTGGTAGGCATATGAGGCGACTCGTACGACCAGGGGATTGCGATACGCGCCCTGCGAGAAGAACTGCATGGTCGACGCCTCGCCGCGAATCTGATCAAGGGCGTTGTGCAGGTAGGCCAGGTATTGGATCTCCGGCACCGGCAGCAGCCCCGACACCCCGGCCCCGAGCGCGAGGCCGAGGATCGCCTGCTCGTCCAGGAGCATGTCGAAGACCCGCTCGGCCCCGAACCTGCGCAGCAGCCCGCGCGTGACGCCGTACACCCCGCCCTTGCGGGCCACGTCCTCGCCGAACACCAGGACCCCAGGGTCCAGCGCCATCGCGTCGGCCAGCGCCCGGTTGACCGCCTGGGCGACCGTCAGCCTGCCCTCCTGCTCCGGCAGGGTGGCGAAGGCGCGCTCGCGCGCCTCGGCGGGCGCGGACCGCAGGGCCTCGGCGGCCACCGCCTCGGGACGGCGCGGCGCGAGCGGGGCCATCACCTCCGCCGCCGTCACGAGCCGGGGCCGCCGCGCGCACTCCGACGCCAGCTTCAGCACGTGGTCGCGCTCGGCCTCGTAGCGTGCGAGCAACTCGTCGGGCGCGGCCAGGCCCGCCTCCACGAGCAGCCGTGCCGTACGGACAAGGGGGTCGCGGTCCAGGTCGGCGGCGATCTCCCGGCGGGTGCGGTAGCCGATCTCCACGTCGGACCCCGCATGGCCCATCAGGCGGACGGTGCGCAGGTGCAGGAACGCCGGGGCGCGGTTGACGCGCACGTGCTCGACGGCGCGCAGCGCCACGTCGTAGGTCTCGACCAGGTCGCCGCCGTCGGCCTGGAAGTACTCCAGCAGGGGGTGCCTGGCCTGCGCGATCCACTCCGGCGGCGTCTTCACGCTGATGCCGAGGCCGTTGTCCTCACACACGAAGAGCACCGGGATCTGCAGCCCGCGGAAGCGGCCGTACGCGGCGGTGTTCAGCCCGGTCAGCGCGGAGGCGTGGTTCATCGACGCGTCGCCGAAGCTGCAGACGGCGACGGCGTCCCCGGGCCAGGGCGAGGGCAGCCCGAGCATGCGCGCCCGCTCGATCGCGAAGCCGACGCCGACCGCGCGCGGCAGGTGACTGGCGATCGTGGAGGTCTGCGGGATGACGGCGAGGCCGGGGTGGCCGAACACCTTGTGCCGGCCGCCCGCGATCGGCTCCTCGGCCGACGCCGCGATCCCCAGCAGCACGTCGCGCAGCCCCTCCTCGGCCAGCCGCCCGGCCTGAGCCGAACGGGTCAGGTAGAAGGCGCCGGACCGGTAGTGCAGGAGCGCGGGGTCGTCCACACGGAGCGCGGCCGCCACGGCGGCGTTGCCCTCGTGCCCCGACGACCCGATCGTGTAGAAGCCCTCGTCGCGCTCACGCATGAGGCGGGCGGCGACGTCGAGGAGCCGGCTGCCGAGCTGCACGGCGAACAGTTCACGGCACCGCGTTCCCGTCAGGCCCGTGCCCGGCCGCACCGGCAGGTCCGGATCCCGGGAGGGTCCGGGGGTCAGTGCCCCGACGGCCTCGGCGAAATGCGTCTCCACAGCGTCCCGCACCACACGGCCGATTATGTCGCACGATGCACGCTCCGTCCCGCACAGCGACAACTCCGTACACCAGACGGTTATGGATCATGCTTTTTGACACAAATCGATGACGATAAGTCAGAGGGCTCAACCATTGCCGGTATTCGCCCGTCTACTCGTTATGAATGACGTGGCACCCTCAGGCCGCGTTCAACCACCGGGAAGGATGGTTCACCGGAATGTTGAAACGCATTCATGCCGCGATCGCGGCAGTGGCTCTGGGAGGGGCGGCCCTCGTCGCGCTCCCGGCCACCGCCGGCGCGGCGACGGCGGCGGGTCCCGGCGACCTGGCCGTCTCCCCCAGTCCCGTGGTCGTCGGCAGCGGCGCGGGCACGACGGCGACCTTCACCTACAAGGCGTCCGACAAGGGCGCGGCCAGGCTCGTCGACCGCGACGGCCGGGCCGTCCCCCTGGACCCCGGCCCCGCGGGCTCCGGCGCCTACTCGGCCACGTACGGCTTCACGTTCAGGGACGAGCCGGGCGTCTGGAAGCTGGAGGTGCGGGCCGGCGGCGGCACCGCGAGCAAGGAGTTCCAGGTCCACTGGACCACCGACCTCGACTTCGACGCCGCGCCGGACGTCGTCGACCAGGGCGACCACATCAGGCTGACCGGCGCGCTGACCTACCGGGACGGCGACGGCCGGCAGGCGTACGACGGGCAGCGGGTCTACATCGCCTTCAAGCCGGTCGGCGGCTCCTCCTACAGCCGGGTCGGCTCGGTGACGACGGACCGGCACGGCCGGTTCTCCCTCCGCGAGCTGGCGGCCGGAAGCGGCTGGTGGCGGGCCGAGTTCGCCGGCGCCTCCGACGCCGAGCCCGCGACGAGCGACAGCGACCGGGTCGACGTCAGGACCCAGTCCAGCCGCACCCGGATCACCGGATTCGACGCCTCCCCCGAGCCCGTCGACGCCGGTGACACGCTCCGCCTGCGCGGCCGGGTGGAGATCTCCGGTTTCGCCGGCTGGAGCGGCTACGCCGACCGGCAGGTGCGGATCCTGTTCAAGCCCGACGGCGGCTACCAGTGGCAGTACGTCACCTCCGACCGGACCGACTCCGACGGCCGCTTCCTGGCGGACGTCACGGCCAGGACCTCCGGCTGGTGGCGGGCCGAGTTCGTCGGCTCGGGCGGGGCGGCGTACTCGGCGAGCGCGACCGACTACGTGACGGTCCGCGTGCCCCGGCCGACGCCGCCACCCACGCCCAAGGCCGACACCCGGGTCGTCCAGTTCAACGCCGCGCCGGAGCCGGTCAGGTATCACCGGTACCTCACCTTCCGGGGCAAGCTCCAGGCCTGGGACGACGGTTGGGAGGGCTACGGCCACCAGAGGGTGAGCGTGTGGTTCAAGAAGGCCGGCGGCTCCTGGCACTACGTCAAGACGCTGTGGACGAACAGCACCGGCAAGTTCTGGGGCAAGACCAAGGCGTCGGCGTCCGGCTACTGGAAGGTCGTCTTCGCCGGGAACGGCGAGGCCGATCGCTCCACCAGCCGGAGCGACTGGGTGCGCGTGAAGCGCTAAACGATCACTGAGCCGGCCCGGGGCGTGCCGCACGCCCCGGGCCGGTTCGCGTCCGCGATCGTTCACCGGCCGGGACGGCTAGAGTTTCGGCGATCACGGCGAGCACGGCATCGGGGGCGACGGTTGGACGCGTTGATATTGATCGCCTTCGCGGTGACGGCCGTCGTGATGGTCGCGGCCTTCGCCCTGGCCGCCCGGCGGCTTCTCGGCCTGCGCTTCGGGACGGTCCGCACGCTGCTCGGCGCCGCCCTCGCCGTCCTGCTGTTCGGCCCGGTCTCACAGGCCCTGGTCGGCCCGATAGTGGGTAACCAGGCCGGAATCACCCCGCTGTGGTTCATCATCCTCGCGTTCGCCTGCGCGCTGCTGGCCTCGATGGTGTTCCTGGCGATCGCCGAGGCCCTGGTGCCGACGGGGTCGATCCCGGGCCCCCTGGAGGCGGTGGCCGCGATCCGGCGGCGAGCAGGGCGATCACGACGTTATCTGCGCATCACCCGCATTCTCATCCGCCACGGCCTCGGCCCATATCTGCGCGGCCGCCACCCCGACCTGGGCGCTCCCTCCAGCCGCTTACGGCTGGCCCGCTCGCTGCGGGAGGCGCTCGACGAGGGCGGGGTCACGTTCGTGAAGCTGGGGCAGATCCTGTCCACCCGCGGCGACCTGCTGCCGCCCGAGTTCGTCGAGGAACTGCGCCTGCTGCAGGACCGGGTCGAGCCCGCGCCCTGGGAGGAGATCGAGCGCGTCGTCACCGGGGAACTGGGCGGGCCGGTGGAGGAGGTCTTCGCCTCGTTCGAGCGCACGCCGCTGGCGGCGGCGTCGATCGCGCAGGTCCACCTCGCGCGGCTGCGGTCGGGAGAGGAAGTGGTGGTCAAGGTCCAGCGGCCCGGGATCGCCCCCGTGGTGGAGAGGGATCTGGACATCGTGGCCCGCCTCGCCCGTACGGCGGAGCGGCGCACGCGCTGGGCCCGCGGGGTGGGCGTCGGCGACCTCGCCCGGGGCTTCGCCGAGGCGCTGCGCGAGGAGCTCGACTTCCGGGTCGAGGCGGCGAACATGGCCGCCGTCGCCGCGACGTCGAAGGACGCGGCCGTACGGTCGCCCGTGCCCCATCCGCGGCTGAGCGGCCGCCGCCTCCTCGTGATGGAGCGGCTGGACGGCGTTCCGCTCGCCACCGGTCAGGACGGCCTCGGCCCCTCCGAACGCGAGGAGGCCGCCAGGGCCGTGCTGCACGCGCTGCTGGAGCAGATCCTGCTCAACGGGGTGTTCCACGCCGACCCCCATCCGGGGAACATCATGCTGCTGTCCGGCGGGGGCGTCGCCCTGCTGGACTACGGGTCCGTCGGACGTCTCGACGGCGCTCTCCGGGCCGCGCTCCAGCGCCTGCTCGCCGCGCTGGACCTGGCCGACCCCGCGGGCGTCGGCGACGCCCTGCTGGAGCTGGTGCCCCGGCCGGACGAGATCGACGAGCGCGAGCTGGAGCGCGAGATCGGCCGCTTCATGGCCCGGCACCTGGTGCCCGGCATCGTCCCGGACTCCCGGATGTTCGCCGACCTGTTCCGCCTGGTCTTCGCCCACAAGCTGTCGGTGCCGCCGGAGGTGGCGGCGGTGTTCCGGGCGCTCGGGACGATCGAGGGCACGCTCACCGGCCTCGCGCCCGGGTTCGACATCGTGAAGGAGGCGCGGGACTTCGCCGGCCGCCGCCTGTCCCCGCCCGGCGGCCGGGAGGAGATCCGCGCCGCGGTGGCCCAGGAGGCGGTGCGCCTGCTGCCCCTGCTGCGGCGGCTGCCCCGGAGCGTGGACCGCATCGTCGGAGCGGCGGAGAGCGGCAGGTTCAGCGTCAACGTGCGGCTGTTCGCCGACGCCCGGGACCGGCGGCACATGACCGGCCTGCTGCACCAGGCACTCCTGACGGTGCTGGCGGCCACCGCGGGGATCATGGCCGTGCTGCTGCTCGACTCGGAGCGCGGGCCGCGGGTGACCCCCGCCGTCACCCTCTATCAGCTCATCGGCTACAACCTGCTGGTGGTGAGCGCCATCCTCGCGCTGCGCGTGCTCGTGGCGATCTTCCGGGAGCGCCGGGAGGAGTGACCCGGCGCCCCGCGGACCGATCACTCCGTACGACGGAACTGGAGGACGGCCACGCCGAGCAGGGCGGCGCCGATCGCGGCGACCAGGCCGAGTTCGAGCGGCACCGCCAGCCTGTGGCCGAACCAGCTCACTCCGGGGTTGAGCATCGCGTCCACCTGCGGCGGCACGTCGAGGTGGCCGAAGACCGCCCGGCGCATCGGGTCCACCGCGTACGTCAGCGGGTTGACCGTGGTCAGCACGTGCAGCCACGACGGCAGGTTGGCCAGCGGGAACATCGCGCCCGACAGGAACATCATCGGCATGATCGCCATCTGCATCACGCCGAAGAAGCTCTGCATGTTGCGCATCCTGGCGGCCAGCGTCACGCCGAACGCCGTGATCGTGAAGGCGGCCAGGAACATCTCGCCGAGCAGCGTGAGGATCAGCACCGGCGAGTACGGCACGCCGACCAGCCCCGCGAGAGCGAGGATGATCACTCCCTGCAGGCAGGCGACGACGGCGCCTCCGAGGCACTTGCCGATCACGATCGCGCCCCGGCTGACCGGCGCGACCAGCATCTCGCGCAGGAAGCCGAACTCGCGGTCCCAGACGATCGAGCCGGCCGAGAACATCGCCGTCATGATCACCGTCATGGAGATCATGCCGGGGTACATGAACGTGCGGAAGTCGACGCCGGGGATCGACCCGCGCACGAGCGTGCCGAGCCCGGTGCCCATCACGAAAAGCCACAGCACGGGCTGGACCAGCGAGGAGACGATCCTGGTGCGGTCGTTCGCGAACCGCAGCATCTCCCGGTGCAGAACCACCTTGATCGCGCGCAGGTCGTGGCCGCCGCTCGCGCGCGGCACGCTGACCCGGACCACGTCGGTCGTCATCGGCTCACCTTCCCCGCATGGCTCTCGCCCGCATCCACTGGTTGCCCGCGCCCGACGACTCGGCGTCGCGGATCGTGGAGCCGGTGTAGGACATGAAGACGTCGTCGAGCGACGGGCGCGACACGCTCACCGACCGGATCGGCACGCCGAGGCCGGCGAACAGCCGGGGCACGAACTCCTCCCCGGACGCCACCGCGAACGTCACCTGGCCCTCGCGCACGGCGGCGTCGACACCGAATCTCTCCTTGAGCAATCCGATGGCCCGCTCGTCGTCGCCGGTCTGGATCTGCACCCGGTCCTTGCCCACGCTCGCCTTCAGCGCCTCCGGCGAGTCGATCACGACGATCTCGCCGTGGTCGATGATCGCGATGCGGTCGCAGTACTCGGCCTCGTCCATGTAGTGCGTCGTCATGAAGATCGTGATGTCCTCGCTGTGACGCAGCTTGTTGATGTACCCCCAGATGGCCGAGCGCGTCTGCGGGTCCAGGCCCACCGTGGGCTCGTCCAGGAACAGCACACGGGGCGAGTGCAGCAGGCCGCGGGCGATCTCCAGGCGGCGCTTCATGCCACCGGAGAACGTCATGACCTTGCTGTCCTTGCGGTCCCACAGCCCGACCATCTCCAGCACCTGGCGCATCCGGTCGCCGAGCACCTCCTTCGGCACGCCGTACAGCTCGGCGTGGAAGCGCAGGTTCTGCTCGGCGGTGAGGTAGCCGTCCAGGGTCGGGTCCTGGAAGACCAGGCCGATGTTGCGGCGCACCTCGTCACGCTGCTTCACCACGTCGTACCCCGCGACGTGCGCCGTGCCGCCCGTGGGGGTGACCAGCGTGCACAGCATGCTGATCGTGGTGGTCTTCCCCGCGCCGTTCGGTCCGAGGAAGCCGAACACCTCGCCGGGCGCCACCTCGAAGCCGACGCCCCTGACGGCCTCGACCTCGCCGTAGTTCTTGCGCAGCCCGCGCACCTCCACCGCGGCGTTCACGCGTCCTCCGCGAGGATCCGGAACATCGCCTGCCTGGTGCTCTTGAGCAGCTTCTTGGTCGCGGCGACCTGGCGGTCGTCCGCGACGTGGGTGAGGTGGACGAACGCCTCGTTGAGCTGCCCCCACAGCGTCCGCAGCTCGTGCCGGTCCTCCGGCAGGCTGCGGCACACGTCGGCCCACGGCTCGGCCCGTTCGTCGGCCTGCCGCCGCCCCTCCTCCGTCAGCCGGTACGTACGGCTGCCGCCGGCCTCCACCCCGCTGACCAGCCCCTCGTCCTCCATCTGCTGGAGGGCGGGGTAGACGGAGCCGGGGCTGGGCCGCCACACTCCCCCGCTGCGCCGCGCAATCTCCTCGATCATCTGGTAGCCGTTGCGCGGCTCCTCCGTCAGCAGGCGCAGCAGGGCCGCGCGGACGTCGCCCCGCCGTACGCGCGGGCCGAGCGCGGGCGGCACACCGAGCGGGGGTCCGGGTGGAACCGGCGGCAGCGGGAGATCGAGGTGGGGTGGCGGAGGCGGTGCGAACGGGGCCGCCGGAGGCCACATCTCGTCGTGCAACTCATCCTCCAACTATCGAGATACGTAAACGATATATCTAGATAGTTGGCACGACAAGGCCGTGCCCGGCTCCAGGAGGCTCAGAGCCAGTCGCGGCGCTTGAAGACCAGGTAGAGCGTGAGACAGACGACGCCCATGAGCATGATCGCCACGGGGTATCCGAGCAGCCAGTGCAGCTCGGGCATGTGGTCGAAGTTCATCCCGTAGATCGTGCCGACCAGCGTCGGGGCGAACAGGATGGCCGCCCACGCCGAGATCTTCTTGACCTCGTCGCCCTGGGCGATGCTCGCGGCCGTGAGCTTGGTCATCTCCTCGTTCTGCTGCTGGCTGACGAGTGTGGAGTTGACGACGAGGATGTCCTGGAGCATCTGCCGGAAGCCCGCCACGCGCTCGGTGACCGTGATGGCGTGGTCGGACACGTCGCGCAGGTAGCGCTGCAGCTCCTCGTTCACGCCATATTTGGGAGAGCCCGCGATGAAGCCGTCGAGCATCGGGACCAACGGGCTGGTCGCCCGCTGGAACTCGATGACCTCCCGCGACAGGCTGTAGATGCGCCGGGGCGCGGCGGGGTCGCCGCCGAAGACCTGCACCTCGATCTCGTCGATGTCGTTCTGCAGCCCGGCGACCACCGGCGCGTAGCCGTCCACCACCGCGTCGAGGATCGCGTACAGCACGGCCTGCGGCCCCTGGCGGAGCAGGTCGGGATCCGACTCCATGCGCCGGCGCACCTTGGACAGGTCGGGCGCCTCGCTGTGCCGTACGGTCAGCACGAAGTCGGGGCCGACGAAGACGTGCAGCTCGCCGAAGGCGACCTTCTCGGGTTTGTCGAGATACTGCGCCGCCCGCAGCACGACGAACAGCGTGTCGCCGTACCGATCGGCCTTGGGCCGCTGGTGGGCGACGATGGCGTCCTCGATGGCGAGCTCGTGCAGGCCGAACTCCTCGGCCGCCTTGATCAGCTCGGCCTCCTCCGGCCGGTAGAGGCCGATCCACGCCATCGCCTTCGGCCGCGAGCGCAGCGAGGCGATCGCGTCGCCCAGCGACAGCGGCGAGTCCACGCGCTCGCCGTCCACGTACACCGCGTTGTCGATCACGCTCTGCCTGAACGTCTCCCCCTCGTCCGCACGGGGGTCCATGGAGTGCTCGGGAGCCTGCTCCGGTTTCGCCCTCATCAGCCCACTCAATCCGCGCAGTCCACGCATACGCCGCTCAGCCACACATAGAAGGTAACCGCCATCGTCACCCTTACTCAGGCGGACCGTACGGGCCGAGGACGGAAGCACGGGGAGCACGGGCCGGTGCGGCGGGCCGTACGATCTCGGGGGTGAACCCCCTGAAGCCTCTGTGGAACCACCTGACCGCCACCCAGATCGCGCCCCCGCTCTGGCTGGTCGTCCTGTCCGGGTTCGCCGCTCTCGTCGTCGTCGCCTACCCGGCGTCGTGGCACATCTCCCGCGGCCTCATCACGATCGCGCACGAGGGGGGCCACGCGCTGGTCGCGGTGCTGACCCGGCGCAAGCTGCGGGGCATCCGCCTCCACTCGGACACCTCGGGCGTGACGCTCACCAGAGGCAGGCCGACGGGGCCCGGCATGATCGCCACGGCCGCGGCGGGGTACGTCGCACCCTCCCTGATCGGGCTCGGATCGGCCTGGCTGGTCTCCGGCGGGCGGATCACGATGCTGCTGTGGGCCGTGCTCGCGCTGCTGACGTGCATGCTGCTGATGATCAGGAACTTCTTCGGCGCCGTCTCGGTGCTCGCCGTGGGCGGCGCGGTCTTCGCGCTGTCGTGGTTCGCCCCGCCCCACGTCCAGTCGGCCTGCGCGTACGCCGCCGCGTGGTTCCTGCTGCTCGGCGGTGTGCGGCCGATCCTGGAGCTGCAGACCAAGCGCCGCCTCGGCCGCGCCCCGGACTCCGACGCCGACCAGCTCGCCCGGCTGACCCGCGTGCCCGGCACGCTCTGGGTGCTGCTGTTCCTGGTCGTCTCCACCGCCGCGCTCGTCTACGGCGGCTATCTCCTCACCGCCCGCTGGCTGCCGCTGTGAGCCGTTGACCTTGACGCGACGTCAACGTCTCTAATGAGAGCATGCGGATCGGAGAACTCGCCGCGCTGGCCGGGGTGTCCACCCGTACCGTGCGGCACTACCACCACCAGGGCGTGCTGCCCGAGCCGCCGAGGCGGATCAACGGCTACCGCGAGTACGGCCTGCGCGACGCGCTCCGCCTCGCCCGGGCCCGCAGACTGACCGAGCTGGGCCTGTCGCTGGACGAGGTGCGCGACGTGCTGGCCGGCGACTCCGCCCGGGAACTGCGGGAGATCCTGCTGGAGCTGGACGCCGACCTCGCCCGGCAGGAGGCGGCGATCCGGGCCAGGCGCGAGCGGCTCGCCGTGCTGCTGAGCGAGGAGTCGCCGTCGCCGGACGGAGCCGTCTCGCCGCGGATGGCCGAGTTCCTGCGGTGCCTCGAGCCCGTGCGCGAGTCCCCGTTCGCGGCGGCCGACGCCGAACTGCTCGCCCTCCTCGACACCGCGGCGGAGCCGGAGGACCGGGACCGCCTGCTGGAGCTGATGCGGCCCATGACCACGCCGGAGGCGCTGGCCCGGGCCGAGGCGTTGTATCGGAGGCTGGCGGAGCTGGACCGCGCCGGCCCCGCCGATCCCCGCGTCGGCGCCCTCGCCGCCGACTTCGCCGCCCACCTGCCCCGCGAGCTCGCCGCCTCACTGGCCTGCGCGATGCCCGGCGCCGACGACCCGTTCGCCCAGGCGTTCCTCGCCGATCTGTCCCCCGCGCAGGCCGAGGTCGTACGGCAGGCCATGGCGCTGCTCACGGGCGGAGAGTCGTCGTGAGGCACGCCGTGGGCTACAGCCGGGAGCAGACGCCGACGATGGCGGCGATGCTGTTCGTGCTGGTCCTGGAGACCGTGGCCATGGACCTGCTGCTGCGCCGGTTCGGGCTGCCGGACGTGCCGCGCCTGGTGATCCTGGCACTCGACGCGTCGTCGGCCCTCGGCGTCCTCGGCGTCATGGTGAGCTGTGCCCGCCGGCCGCACACCGTGTCGCCGGACGGGCTGCGCCTGCGGTACGGCCGGCTGTTCAGCCTGGACGTCCCGGCGGAGCTCATCGCGTCGGCGCGGATCGACCGCCGCTACGACGAGAAGAGACTCGTGTGCGTTGCGGACGGCGAACTCGCCCTCGCGGTCTCGTCCCAGACGAACATCGTGGTCGAGCTGCGCGAACCGATCGAGGTGCCCCGCCCGCGCCGCCCTTGGATGACGGCCGTACGCTCGGCGGCGGCCGTACGGCGGGTGCGGTTCTTCGCCGACGACCCGGCGGCGGCGGTGCGGGCCGTCGCCGCGCTAGCACCTGCCGAACACGGCCCAGGGCTCACGACGACGCGGCCGGATCGGCCTAACCGGCCGCGAGGACGGACGCGAGCGCGGCGGCGGTGATGTTGCGGCCCGAGACCACCGCCACGACCCGCCCGTACGCGGCGACCTTCCCGGCGAGCAGGGCGGCGACCGGCACCGCTCCCGCGCCCTCGGCCACGTATCCACGCTCGGCGGCCAGGTAGCGCAGCGCGGCGCGGATCTCGTCCTCGGTCACCGCGACCAGTTGATGCGCATATCGCGCGACGAGGCCGACGGTGACCGATCCGGGCTCGATGTTCCCGGCCAGGCCGTCGGCGAGGGTCGGGCCGACCTCGACGGGCACGCGGCGGCCCGCGGCGACCGCCGCGGACACGGCGGTGGAGGCCGCCGCCTCCACGCCGACGACGCGTACGTCCGCGCGGCTCGCGGCCCACAGCGCCAGCCCGGAGGCGAGCCCTCCGCCCCCGACCGGGCACACCACGGTCAACGGCCCGTCGAGCTGCTCGTCCAGCTCGTGTCCGATCGTGCCCTGACCCGCGATGACGTACGGATCGTTGTAGGCCGATATGTAGCACCACCCCGACGCCTCGGCGAGTGCGAGCGCTTGTTCCTCCGCCTCGTCGAAGCTCTCGCCGGTGCACACCAGGTCGACGTCCAGGCGGCGCAGCCGGTCCGTCTTCGCCGCCGAGGCGGTCCTCGGGACCACCACCGTGGCCTTGCCGCCGAGCGCGTTCGCGGCGAAGGCGACGCCCAGCCCGTGGTTGCCGGCCGACGCCGTCACCACACGGGGTGCGGGTGCGGCGGCCACGGCGTTGAGCGCGCCACGGACCTTGAACGACCCCGTGGGCTGCAGGCTCTCCAGCTTCAGCGCGGGATCGCCGGCCGTGCCCGCACCGAAGTCCACCGGTGTGGGGCGCAGGTGGGCCCGCACCACCCGTCTGGCGTCCTCCAGATCGTCGTGCCGGGGGATGACGACGGTTCGTACCGATCGGTTCTCGTCCATGTTCCGATCATGTGCGCGGTCGCTCGTCGCCGCAGCCCGCCCGGTCCTTTACGTTGTAGATTCGTTCGTTGCGTCGCGGATGAGGGCGATGTCGGCGGGGTCGGCGGGCCGGCCGTTCTCGGCGGCGGCCTGGGCCACGAGGAGCTCGCCGGTGTGGGCCACGTGGCCGCGCATCGCCGCGGCGGCGGCGTCCGGGTCGCCCCCGAGGACGGCGGCGAGGATCGGCTCGTGCTCCGCGGCGACGTCCGCCAGCGAGCGGGAGCGGTCCACGGTGGAGGCGCCCAGCGTCACCGTGGCGTCCCTGAGCCCGGCGACGACCTCGGCGAGGCGCCGGTTGGCCCCCGCGGCGAGGATCGCGTCGTGGAACGCCCGGTCGTGCCGCATGAACCGCGGCTCGTCGTGGTCGGCCGCCGCGGCGCGCATGGCCTCCAGCTCCTCGCGCAGCGCGCGGGCGAGGCCTGGACCGGCATGGCGGGCCGCCCGCCTGGTCGCCGGCACCTCGAGCAGCAGCCGCAGGTGGAACACCTCGGCGATCTCCCTGGGGTCGCGGCGCAGCACCCGGAAACCCCGGCTCCGCTCGAACCGCACCAGGCCGGCCTCCGCCAGCCGGAGCATCGCCTCGCGTACGGGGGTGCGGGAGACGTTGAGCTGCTCGGCCAGCCGATACACCGAATAGAGCTCTCCCGGCCGCAGCTCCCCCGTGTGGATGGCCTCCCTGACCGCCTCGATGACCTGCTCGGTGAGACTGGACGTGCCGGCGACCGCTCGCACCGTCTGACCACCCTCCGGGAATGGGCCCGCCCGCGTACGGCGGCGCATTGACATGCAGCATGCTACATGCCAGGTTGCCCATCGGGTGTGCCGCGCGCCTCATAGGCATCCCCGGCCTGTGCCCTCATGACCCCGCGAGTGAAAGGCCCCGCGATCGTGATCGTGCCGAGCAACCCCGAGTCCGTCTTCACGTACGGCGCGCCCGCCCTGAAGTTCGGCCCCGGCGCGTCCGCCGAGATCGGCTTCGACCTCGGGCAGTACGGCGTGCGCCGCGTGCTGGTGATGACCGACGCGGGCGTGGCGGCGACGGGCGCCCCGGCGCGGATCGCCGAACAGATCGCCGGGTTCGGCATGCACGCGGAGGTGTACGACGGCGTGCACGTCGAACCCACCGACGAGAGCCTGCTCGCGGCGATCGGGCACGCCCGCGCGAGCGGGCCGTGGGACGCCTTCGTCGCCGTCGGCGGTGGGTCGAGCATCGACACGGCCAAGGCCGTCAACCTGCTGACGACGAATCCGGGCGAGCTGATGGACTACGTCAACGCGCCGATCGGCGCCGGGCGCGCCCCCTCCCGGCCGCTCAAGCCGCTGGTCGCGGTGCCCACGACCACGGGCACCGGCTCGGAGAGCACCACGATCTGCGTGCTCGACGTGCTCGGCCTGAAGATCAAGACGGGGATCAGCCACGCCCGCCTCCGTCCCGTGCTGGCCGTCGTGGACCCGGACCTCACGATGACGCAACCGCCCGAGGTGACCGCCGCGGCGGGGATGGACATCCTCTGTCACGCCCTGGAGAGCTACACCGCCCGGCCGTACACCTCCTACGAGCGCAGGCGGCCGGAGGAGCGCGTGCCGTACTGCGGGTCGAACCCGGTGGCGGACATGTGGTCGGAGCAGGCGATCCGGCTGCTCGCGGGCTCGTTCCGCACCGCCGTACGGCACGGCGACGACGTGGAGGCGAGGGGCGCGATGGCGCTGGCGGCGACGTTCGCGGGGCTCGGGTTCGGCAACGCGGGTGTGCACATCCCGCACGCCAACGCCTATCCGGTCGCGGGCCGGGTGAAGGACTTCCACCCGCGTGGCTATCCCGGCGGCGAGCCGATGGTGCCGCACGGAATGGCCGTGGCGCTGACCGCGCCTGAGGCGTTCCGGTTCACCTTCGAGGCGGCCCCGGCGCGGCACCTGCGCGTGGCCGAGCTGCTCGATCCCACGGCGGCCGTGCCTGACGAGCCGGCGGAGTTCCTGCCCGGCGTGCTGACCGCGCTCATGCGCGACGTCGGCATCCCGAACGGCATCGGCGGGGTGGGATACGCGCAGGCCGACGTGCCGGCGCTGGTGGAGGGGGCGATGAAGCAGCAGCGGCTGCTCACCACCTCTCCCAGGCCCGTGCGGGAGGAGGACCTCGCCGGCATCCTGACCCGTTCGCTCGCCCTTTGGTGAGCCCGGCCCGTCCGGCCCTCTCCCCGCCCGTCGCTCCGGCGGGTCCTCGGCGGTGGCCGACGCTCAGCAGTGCTTGCTCAGCGACATCCCCTTGATCAGGGGGTACAAGCTGGGGTCGAACCTGCCTTCGGCCAGCCATCGATACTTCCGCGGCCAGGCGAGGGGCAGGTTCTTGACGAACTTGGTGCTGGTGCTGCCGGGTATGCGTATGTCGGCGAGCAGTGCGCCGTTCTCGTCCTTGAGATGTGCCCACATCAGCCAGGCGTCGTCACCTGACATGCTGGTGAGCGTGGCGTCGAACCAGGCCGTGCCGTCCGGGTAGAGCGTCCATGTCGGGGCCGTCCAGCCGGCGCCGCCGCTGTACATCGTGCAGTCACCCGCGGTGGAGCCGTGCTTCCAGGTGAACGTCTTGTAGCCGCCGGACGCGTTGGCCGTTCCCGTG
The DNA here is from genome assembly GCF_030268985.1 of Microbispora sp. NBRC 16548. Classification (NCBI taxonomy): domain Bacteria; kingdom Bacillati; phylum Actinomycetota; class Actinomycetes; order Streptosporangiales; family Streptosporangiaceae; genus Microbispora; species Microbispora sp. NBRC 16548. The sequence continues at coordinate 714,787 of NZ_BSSF01000001.1, read as the reverse complement.
GGGAGCGACAGGCCGAGGGCGAGGGCGCCCACGGTGACGACCATGACCGTGCTCCTGCGGATGCTCTTCATGACATGCTCACCTCTCATCGGTCGCTGTGCCGCTCAGCCGGTCTGGCGGAGCCCCGCGGTGGACTCCGCGGGCCTTGCAAACCGTTGATAGGTCCGCACGGTTGCAGAGTGCTTGACCTTCTCTTGCCCGTGACCGCTCTTGCCCCTGACCCGGGCCGTCGGACTGCGGGAGCGCCGCGGGCGGGGAGGTCAGCCGGCGCGTTGCGGTCCTCAGGATGTGGGCGTCGTGCCGGTTGGGCGCCTCACACCCCACGGCAGGCGGAACCGCCGGAGCCGGTGAGGCTCCGGCGGTGGGTTCAGCGGTGCGACAGGGTGGAGCCGGAACGGCCCTTGACCACGCGGAGCTGGGCGGGGATGCGCACCCGAAGCTCGGCGACGTGGCTGACCACGCCGACGGCCCGGCCGCCCTCGCGCAGGCCGTCGAGGATGTCGAGCACGTCGTCGAGTGTCTCGTCGTCGAGGGTGCCGAACCCCTCGTCCACGAAGAGGCTGCCGATCTCCGCGCCGCCCGCCTCGGCGGTCACCACGTCGGCCAGCCCCAGCGCCAGGGCGAGTGAGGTGATGAAGCTCTCGCCGCCGGAGAGCGTGGCCGGGTCGCGTTCCACACCGGTCCAGGCGTCGAGCACGCGCAGGCCCAGTCCGCCGCCCGACCGGCCCCGGTCGCCCGCGGACCGGTTCAGGTCGTGCCGCAGCAGGTAGCGCCCGCTCGACATGCGGTCGAGGCGCTCGTTCGCCGCGTCGACGACCTGGCGGAGGCGCTCGCCCAGCACGTACGCCGACAGCCTCATGTGCCACCGGTTGTCGCCGGACGTGCCGGTCGCCAGCTCGGCGAGCCGGCGCGCCAGGCGGTGCCGTTCCTCCGCGGGCCGGTAGGCGCGCAGCGCCGCGTCCAGTTCGCCGGCGAGCCCCGTGAGCTGGTCGAGCCTGCCCTTCGCCCGGTCGCACGCCGAGGTGCGGGCGGTGTGGTCCCGCTCGGTCCGCTCGTGGCCGGCTTCCAGCTCCGGCAGGTCCGCGGCGGGCTCGGCCGCCGCCGCGACCAGTTCGGGATCGGCGAGCAGCCCCTCGACCGTGGCCCGCCCGGCGTCCAGGTGTCCCAGCCGCTCGGACATCGCCTCCCGCTCCTCCGGCGTGCGCACGGCGGCCGCCGCGTGCTCCACGCTCGCGAACCCCTCCCCGCCGGCGGCCCTGGCCGCCTCGGCCAGCGCCGTCTCGCTCTCGCGGTCGGCGGCGGCGGCCGAGGCCGCCGCCTCGGCGGCCTCCCTGAGCAGGTCCGCCTCCTCGCCCAGCCGGTCGAGGCGGGTGGCGAGCGAGGGGTCCTCGCCCCGGGCGGCGTCGATCACCTCGGCCAGCCTGCGCTCGTCGGTCTCCAGCCCGTCCCTGTGCGCGCGTGCCTCGGCGAGCGCCGCGCCGGTGCGCGCGGCCCGCGCACTCAGCTCCTCCAGCTCGGCGGCGAGCCGGGCGGCGCGGGCGGTCAGTTCCTCCTCTGCCGCGGCCAGAGACCGGGCGCGTTCCAGGTCCGCCTCCGCCGTCGCGAGGTCGCCCCGCAGACCGGCGGCGAGCCGCTCCCCCTCCGCGAGCAGGGCGTCCCGCCTGGTCCTGATCTCGGTCAGCAGCCCGGTCAGCTCCGCGGCCCGCTCGCGGGCCGACTCCAGCTCCGCCGCGAGCCGCCCGGCCTCCGCCTCGGCAGCCGCGACCGCCGTCTCGGCCGCGCGCAGCCGCGCCAGCTCCTCGCGGGCGTCCGCGAGGGCCGCGGACGCGTCCTCCCGGGACAGGTCGGCGGCGCGCGCCGCCGCGTCGCCGAGCCGCGACGAGAGGGCGGCGACGCTCGTCTCCGCCTCCTCGCGGGCCCGCTGCGCGGCCTCGAACGCCTCCTGCGCCGCCTGCTCGTCGTCCGCGGTCGCGGCCTGTCCGGCTGGCGCGGCGGGACGGGGGTGCTCGGTGGCGCCGCAGACGGCGCAGGGCGCCCCGTCCACGAGCCCGGCCGCCAGTTCGGCGGCCATGCCGTCGATCCTGGCCTGGCGGACCTCCTGGAGCCGGTCGCGACGCTCCTGGGCCAGGTCGACGGCCGCGCGCCGGTCGTGCTCGGCCCGCTCAAGATCGGCGGTCAAGGCGTCGCGCAACCGCGCCGCCTCCAGCCGCTCCCCCGCCATATGAGCGGCGGCCTCCAGCGCGGGGACGCGCGCGGCCATGTCGCGTAAGCCCCTGAGCCGCTCCTCGGCGCCGGCCAGCGACTCCGGCAGCTCGGCCTGCGCGGCCAGCGCCCGCACCTCGTCCTCGGCGAGCCGCGCCAGTTCGGCGTCCAGCAGCGCGGCCTGCCCGGTGACCTCCCGCAGCCGGAGCGCGGTGTCCCTGGCGGCCGTCAGGCCCGGCAGGCTCGCCGCCGCCGCGCGCGCCCGGGCGAGCCGTTCCTCGGCGTCGAGCCGCTCGGCGGGCAGGGCCGCCAGCCGCCGGGTCAGCTCCGCCTCCTCCTCGGTCAACTCCGCCAGCCCGCGTTCGGCGTCCGCGCGCTCGCTTCGCACCTGCCGCAGGCGCGCCTCCTCAGGAAGGATCTGACGCACCCGGGCGACCTCGTCGCGCCGCTCCCGCTCCAGCACGGCCAGCCGCTCCGTGTCTATCCGCTCCGGGTCCGTCCGCTCCGGGTCCGTCCGCTCCGTGTCTATCCGCTCCGGGTCCGGTCCCTGCGGGCCGGGCCGGGCGACGACGCTCTCGGCCCCCGGCCACATGTCATCCGGCCGCGTGACCTCCGGCCACTCCGCGCCCGGCCGCTCGCCCGGCCGCTTCACGCCCGGTTCCCCGTTGAGCCCCGGCCCGCGGCCGGGTAGCGCCCGGAGCACGGCGTCGGCCGCCACCCGCCGCGCCTTGGCGGCGGCCTCCGCCCGCTGGGCGGCCTGCCGGATCAGCGGCGCCACCCGATCGGCCCGGGCGGCCTCGTCGAGCATCGCCTCCAGGTCCGACCGCTCGTCCGCCGCGGCGTCGAGCTCCTGCCGCCGGGCGAGGGCGGCGGCGTGCCTGCGCTGCCGGTCGGCCAGGGCCCTGCCCTCCTCCAGGCGGGCGCGGATCGACAGCAGCGCCTCCTGGCTCGCCGCGCGGGCCGTGACCGCGTCGGCGAGCGCCCCGCGGGCGAGGTCGAGCACCTCCCCCGCCCAGACCGCGGGGTCGTCGGCGTCGTCGGGCAGCGGCAGGTCGTCGCCCGCCGCGCCGCGCATGCGGTCGAGCACCGACTCGACCCGCTGGCCCAGCTCCTGCGCCTCCCGCCACGTGCGCGTGCGGTGGTCGGCCAGCCACCGCTCCATGTCGCCGAACACCCGTACGGAGAACAGCCGCTCCAGCAGCTCCCGCCGCTCCTCGCCGCCGGCCCGCAGGAACTTCGCGAACTCGCCCTGCGGCAGCATCGCGACCTGGCAGAACTGGGCCGCGGTCATGCCCGTCAGCGTGTTCACGAAGTCGCCGGCCTCGTCGCTGCGGGTGCTGCGCACGACCCACTGCCCGCCGGGCTCGGTCAGCTCCTCGATCCGGGCCTTGGCCTTCTCCTCAATCAGGCCGGAGCCCCGCAGCTTCGGCCGCATCCAGGCGGGCGAACGGGTGATGCGCAGGCGCCTGCCCCGGATCGTCAGCTCCAGCGTGACCGACGGCCCGCGGTCGGGCGGCGCGTGGTCACAGCGCAGACTCCTGGCGCTCTCCCGCTGGCCGGGCACCCTGCCGTACAGGGCGTAGCAGACGGCGTCGAGCACGGTCGTCTTGCCGGCGCCGGTCGGCCCGTGGATCAGGAACAGGCCCGCCTCGCCGAGCGCGTCGAAGTCGACCTCCTCCGCCCCGGGAAACGACCCGAACGCGACCAGGCGCAGCCGATGCAGCCTCACCGGACCTCCTCACTCGTCCACGGTCCGGGCGGGCCGCCGGTGCCTGCCGATTCGCTCGCTCATGCGCTCTCCTTGATACGGCACGCCTCGACCGCCTCCCGCAGCAGGCGCCGTTCGTCGTCGTCCGCGGGCTCACCGCGGACCTCGCGGACGAAGTCGAGCGCCACCTCGATCTCGGCCCGGCCGGCGATCCTCGCCCGGCCCGCCGGTCCCTCCGGCACGCCGTCCGGCTGGAAGGCGAGCGCCAGCGTGTGCGGGAAGCGCCGGCGCAGGCGCTCCATCGCCTCGCGCGGCCGCACCGGATCGGTCAGCGTCACCTGCAGCCAGTGGTCCTCGTACCGCTCGAAGCGGCCGTCGGTCAGCAGGTCGTCGATGCGGCCCCGCACCGTGCTCACCGGCCGGGGCACGGGGGCGGGGACGAACTCCGTCCGGCCCGTGTCGAGGTCGGCCAGCCAGGAGCCCTTGGTGTGGCCGGCCTCGGAGAAGGAGTAGGCGATCGGCGAGCCGCTGTAGCGGACCGTCTCGCTCATCACCTGACGGCCGTGCAGGTGCCCCAGCGCCACGTAGTCGACCCCGGAGAACACGCTCAACGGCACGTGCGAGACCCCGCCGACGCTGATGTCCCGCTCGCTGTCGCTGGCCTCTCCCCCGGTGACGAACGCGTGGGCGAGCACGACCCTGCGCCCCGCCGGATGCGCCCGCACACGATCCATCGCGTACGTGACGGCGGCGGTGTGGCTGCGCTCGGCCAGCTCCCACGGCCCCCTGACCAGCTCGGGCTCGAGGTAGGGGATGCCGAAGAAGGCCACGTCGCCGATCACGACCGGCTCCCAGGCCCTGCCGGGGTCGGTGCGCAGGTGCACCCGCTCCATGAGGTCGGCGCCGAAGCCCAGCCGTACGGCGGAGTCGTGGTTGCCGCTGATCAGCACGGTGTGCACGCCGAGGGCCTTGAGCCTGGCCAGCGCCTCGTTGCACAGCGCGACCGCGTCGACGGGAGGCAGGGCGCGGTCGTAGACGTCGCCGGAGACCACCACGACGTCCACGCGCTCGGCCAGCACGGTCTCGACCAGGTGGTCGACGAACGCGGCCTGGGCGCCGAGCAGGCTCTCGCGGTGGAACGACCGGCCGAGATGCCAGTCGGAGCTGTGCAGGACACGCATGTCGCAGGAAGCTAACAGGTCCCGCCGACAAACGCGGCCCCAACCGCCCCTCTGGTGCACGACGCAAAGGAGGAGTAATGACTTAGCCTGGGTTCGGTATCGCGAGTACGCATGGGGGAGCGGCCTCATGAACGTCGGCCGGGGCACTCTCGGGGTGATCGCCGGTGTGCTGATGGTGGTGCTCGCCGCCGTCGGTTACATGCTCTCCCCACCGGCCTTCGATCCCCCACCTCTGTCCACTTCGCCCCAGTTTCGCGACTTACCTCCCCAGCCCGCCGGCGAAGCGCGGCCGGTCACCCGCACCGACCGGTTCCGTACCGAGTCGCTGCTCGTGCCGGCGAAGAACGAGACGCTGAAGGCGACGATCAGGGCGCCCCTGTCCCCGGGACGCCATCCCGCGATGGTGTTCGTGCAGGGCTCGGGGTCGGGCGACGGCGGGGAGTTCACCCAGCAGGCCGAGTGGCTGGCCCAGGCGGGCATCGTGACGCTGGCCTACGACAAGCGGACGGTGGGCTACTCCTTCCGCAGCCGCGATTTCGGCCTGCTCGCCGACGACGCCCTGCGCATGCTGCGGGTGCTGCGCGGGCGGCCCGACGTCGACCCGGCGCGAGCCGGCCTGTGGGGCGTCAGCGAGGGCGGCTGGGTCGTCCCGATCGCCGCCGAGCGTGATCCGCAGGCCGCGTTCGTGGTCCTGGTCTCCTCTCCGAACGTCTCACCGCTGCGCCAGGTCGCCTGGGCGCTGAACGAGCAACTGCTGCGCCTGCACGCCCCGACCGGCGTACGCGACCTGCTCACCCGGGCGATGGGCGGGGTCGGCTTCGACTTCCTGCGTTACGACGGGGTGCCCGCCCTGCGCGGAATCACCCAGCCCGTCCTCGCGCTGTACGGCACCGACGACCCGTCCATCCCGTTCGTGGAGAGCACCGAGACGCTCACCGGCGCCCTGGCCAAGGGTGGCAACACCGACTACACGATCCGCTTCCTCGCCGGGGCCGACCACGCCATGCGGATCCGCGGCGGGCCGTACGCGGCGGACTACCTGCCCACGCTGGCCAACTGGATGAAGGACCTGCCGCGTACGGCCAGGTCCCCGGTGGCGATCGCGGGAGCGACCCCGGTGCAGCGCTTCGAGGCGGCCGACGTGCCGGCCGCGCCGTGGTGGGGGGACAGCACGATCCTGTGGCTCACGCTCTGCCTGGCCGCAGTGGGGTACGTCGCGGCGCCGGTCACCGAGATGGTCGTCCGGCTGCGCGGGCGCGACCTGCGACTGCAGGCCAGGGTGGAGGCCAACGTGCAGCTGTGGCCGGCCATCCGGCGGCGGCTGCGCCGGATGGCCTGGACCGGCCTCGGGGAGCTCGCCGCCGTCCTGGCGTTCATCACGCTCATCGTGCTGTTCTCGGTCAACCAGGCCGGCGCCTGGCCCGCCGTGCAAGCCGGATGGCTGGTCGTGCGCCTGCTCGCCATCCTGATGCTCGTGCAGACGGTCACGACGTTCGCGGCGGTGATCGGCGGCCTGCGGGACGGCTGGGAGCCGACGCCCTGGCAGAAGAGCGTGCTCGCCGGCGTGCTCGGCGGGACCGCGCTGCTGCTGCTGACCGCCGCCTACTACGGCCTGTTCGCCTTCCCCTGGTAGGTCGAGCCCCAGGTCGAGCCTCGGTCAAATGCCGGTATGGACTGCTCCGGCTCGGGCCGGTCACGGGTTTTCTGCGGCCGGTGTCGCTTCAATTGACGCGTGGTCACCCCTGATCTGGCACCCCGGAACGGCGCCTCGCCGGCGACGCGTCGCAGCGGGCCGGTGTTCAGAGCCGCCGCGCTCATCGGCTGGGTGGCGCTGTCGGCGGTGCTGCCCGGCGCGGCCCACCTGCGAGCGGGCCGGTGGCGCACCGGGCTGCTCCTGCTCGGCGGCTACCTGACCGTGGTCGTCGCCGTCGCGTGCCTGGCCGTCGGCGCGGACGCGGGCCTCGCCGGGCGCGCGCTGGGCTGGCTGGGCCAGATCTCACTGGTGTTCGCGGCCTGTGCCGTCGCCTGGTTCTCGCTGGTCGTCCGTTCGTACGTCGTCCTGCGTCCCGGGCGGCTGCCCCGCAAGGGGCAGATCCTCACCGGGCTGGTCGCGGGCGTGCTCGCGGTCGTCGTCGCGGTGCCGTTCGCGATCGCCGCCCGGTATGTCCGCGTGTCCGAGCAGACCCTCGACTCGCTGTTCGCCGCGCAGGGCGGGACCGCCCAGGCGGGCGGCGCCGTACGCCGGGACGACCCGTGGGCGGGCCGCGACCGGGTCAACGTGCTCCTGCTCGGCGGCGACTGGGGCGACAACCGGATCGGGATGCGCACCGACAGCATCAACGTCGCCAGCGTGGACGTGCGGACCGGCAACACCGTGCTGCTCGGCCTGCCGCGCAACCTGGAGCACGTCCGCTTCCCTCCGGGCAGTGCCATGGCCGCCCGGTTCCCCTTCGGTTTCCAGCTTCCGGAGTATCGCCCCGGCTGGCGCGAGGACCTGCTGTTCTCGGTGTGGCAGTACGCCGACGACCACCCCGAGCTGTTCGGCGGGCGGCGGCACATGGGCGCCGAGGTCCTCAAGGAGACGGTCGGCCACATCCTGGGCCTGCGGATCGACTGGTACGCCCTGGTCAACATCTGGGGCTTCGCGAAGATGATCGACGCCCTCGGCGGGCTCGTGGTGGCGGTGGACCGCGACATCGTGTACGGCCTGCACAACGAGGGCACCGTCAGGGCGGGCACCAGACGGCTGAACGGCACCGAGGCGCTGTGGTACGCCCGCTCCCGCACCTTCAGCGACGACTTCGACCGGATGCACCGGCAGCGCTGCGTCCTCGGGGCCCTGCTCTCCCAGGCCGACCCGGCCACGGTGCTGACGCGGTTCACCGAGATCGCGGCGGCCACGCGCAGGATCATCAGCACCGACGTGCCCCGGCCCATGCTGGAGCACCTGGTGCCGCTGGCCTGGAAGGTCAAGCACGCCGCGATCACCAGCCTGCAGTTCGTGCCGCCCCTGATCAACACCGCCTATCCCGACTGGGACCGGATCCGGCTGCTCACGGCCAGGGCGATCCGCGCCTCGGTCCACGCCCAGGCCGGCCCTTCCGCCACGCCGTCCGGCTCCCCGCCCGCACTGGGGCCGCACCGGCACCGGCACTCCCTGCCGCCGCCCTCCCCCACGCCCGTGCTCTCACCGCCGGGGACGCCCAGCCCGATCGACGACGGCTGCGGGGCGCCGCACACGGCGATGGCGCGCTGAGCCCGTCTCTTCTCGACGGCCGCGGCGGGGTTCTCCTCGCCGAAGCCGGCCGCGTGAACGATGAAAGGCGGGTTCCTGCGAGGTCACCCGTGCGATGAGTGCGTCGTCGCCGTCAGACGCGGAACGACTCGCGGGCCATGCGGCGCACCCGGTCCTCGTCCACCGTGTGCCCGAGACCGGGCTGGGTGAGCGGCACGGCGACGACCCCGCCGGACGCGCCGACCGGCGGGAGCACCACCTGGGCGCTTCGCGGCGGCTCGGCCACGTCGCTGGGCAGGGAGCAGCCGGGCAGGCTGGCGACGGCGACCGTCGCGGCCCGAGCCAGCCCCGCGCCGAGGCCGCCGGCGCAGACGATGTCCCACCCGGCCTCCACCGCGCGGTCGTGCGCGAGCCGTACGGCGCCGAGCGAGCCGAACTTCGCGGGGCGCAGCAGCAGCGCCCGGCCCGCTTTGAGGCTCACCGCCTCGTCGAGGTCGGACACGGAGGTCACCTCGACCGCGACCGCGGCGGACACCCGGTCCTGCAGGTCGGCGCTGGTCAGCAGGTCCTTGAAGGGGCGTTCGATGGCCACCACCCCGTAGGCGTCCAGCGCCTCCAGCTGCGCGATCTCCGTGTAGGCGCCGCGCCCGTCCACCGCGATGGCCAGGCCGGGATAGGCGGCGCGGACGGCGCGCAGCGGCTCGACGTCCCAGCCGGGGTGGACGTCCAGCGTCACGTGGCCGTAGCCCGCGCAGACGTGCCGGTTCACCCGGGCGACCATGCTCTCCAGGGACCGGTCCGCCGCCAGCCTGACGGTCGCGATCAGCGACGTGCGGCTGCCGCCGAGGGCGTGGGAGAGCGGGACGCCGTTCATGCGGCCCCACAGGTCCCAGCAGGCCATGTCACCGGCCGCGCCGCCGGGGATCTCCCCCAGCTCCGCGGGGTGCTCCCAGTCGAGGCCGACGAGCGCGGGCAGGCCCCGCTCGAGCGGGCCGGCCTCGGCGGGATCGACGGCCTCGCCCCAGCCGACCATGCCGCCGTAGTCCGTGATCTTTATCAGGACGGTCTCCGGACGCCTGCCGTACGGCAGGGTCATCCTGAAGACCTCCAGCTCCCGGACACGCGGCACTCGGATCCCCTCGCTTCTTCCCCCGGATCCCGCCGAAGGCCGTCCCGGCGGCGCCTCGGGTGCGCTGCGTCCGGCCGGCCTGCTCCACGGCGGGATTCCCGGGATTCCCTAGACCTCCATGGTGCCCGCTTCGCGGCGGTGCTCGAAACGGCCGCCGACGAGAGTGGCCGTGCCCGCCATGACGACGAGCAGGCCCAGGCACGTCACGTAGACCCACGGCCGGCCCCCGTACGCGGCGAACACGGCCCCCGTGATCGCGACGGCGACGACGGAGAAGACCGACTCGCCGATGCTCAGCGACGAGCTGTTGCGGCCCTCCTCCCCCGGCGCGGACAACTCCAGCACCAGCACCGACAACGTCGGGAAGACCATTCCGATGCCCAGGCCCGCCACCACCCAGCCCGCGAAGACCACGGCTGCCGGCGTGGCGGGGATGACGATCAGAGCGGTGACGCAGATGCCGACGGCGATCAGCGTCGCGCCGAGGCGGATGGTCAGCGCCCGCGCGTGGGGCCTGCGGCCCTGGATCCACGAGCCGAGCGACCAGGCGAGGGCCCCTCCGGTGAGCGCGAGCCCGGCCTCGGCCGTGTTCAGGTCCCGCTCCTGCACCAGCATCAGCGGGACGAACACCTCGGCGGCGAAGAACGATCCGGCCGCCAGGCCGCGCAGCGCGATCACGGTGGGTAGCCCGCGGGCCGCCCGCAGCGTCCCCTTGGGCAGCAGTTTCGGCAACGCCAGCGCGAGGACGGCCACTCCGGCGACCGCCAGGACGATCCCCGCACCCGCCGCGCCGCTGCCGTACTGCAGCAGGGCCGCGCCGATCGCGGCGCACACGCCCCAGGCGAACCGGGGCAGGAAGGCCCGGCCCATCGCCTCCCTCGGCTGCCCGCCCGTGGCGGGCAGTCCCCGCCACATGATCAGCGCGGCGGGGACCGACAGCACCGCCACACCCAGGAAGATCAAGCGCCAGTTCCAGGTCTCCGCCACGAAGCCGGTGACGGCCGGGCCGACCACGGACGGCAGCACCCACGCCGCGGCCAGCGCGGAGAACACCCGCGGGTGCATGGCGGAGGGGTACGCCTGGGCGACGAGGACGTACAGCGCCACGTTGAACAGGCCGCCGCCGAGTCCCTGGAGGAAGCGCCCGACGAGGAAGACCTCCATGGCGGGCGCGAACCCGGAGACGGCCAGCCCGGCGACGAATCCCGCCACTCCCGTCCACAAGGCGGGGAACGGCCCCCGTGCGTCGCTCCAGCGCCCGCCGACCACCGTGGCGATGACGTTGGCCGCCATGCCGCCGCTGAAGGCGAGGCCGTACAGGTGGTAGCCGTTCAGCTCCCGGCCGATCAAGGGCATCGCGGTGGCCACCGCCAGATACTCGAACGCCACGAGCATCACCAGGGCCACGATCCCGACGCTCAGGGCACGGTAGCGCTGACTGAAGACGGCTGCTGGGGCGGTCATTACCGAAGACATGATACGGACATTACAAATCACCGTCCCGACGCGAAAATGCGACCTTGGTCGTAGGACCGGCGCTCGATGGCGGCCGCCATGAGGCCGGGAAAGGCGTCCGGTGTGCAGGCGAAGGCCGGCACGCCCATCGCGGCCAGCGCCGCCGCGTTGTCGTGGTCGTACTGCGGCGCCCCCTCGTCCGACAGTGCGAGCAGCACGATCACCTGGACCCCGGCGGCGGTCATGGCGGCGATCCTGCGGAGCATCTCCTCCCGCGGCCCGCCCTCGTACAGGTCGCTGACCAGCAGGAAGATCGTGTCGGCCGGCCGGGAGACGAGGTTCTGGCAGTAGGCCACCGCCCGGTTGATGTCGGTGCCGCCGCCGAGCTGGGTGCCGAACAGCACCTCGACGGGGTCGCGCAGCCGGTCGGTCAGGTCGGCCACGGCCGTGTCGAAGGCCACGAACGAGGTCTTGAGCGAACGCATCGAGGCGAGCACCGCGGCGAAGACGCCCGCGTACACCACCGAGGCGGCCATCGAGCCGCTCTGGTCGACGGCCAGCACGACCTCCCGCTGGACGGCCCGCTGCCCACGGGCGTACCCGACCAGCCGGGACGGCACGACGGTCTTCCGCTCGGGAAGGTAGTTGCGCAGGTTCGCCCGGATCGTACGGTTCCAGTCGACCTCGGCCGCCCTCCTGGGCCGGTGGGTCCTGGCCGAGCGGTCGAGCGCGCCGCCGACGGCCGTCAGGGTGCGCCGCGTGAGCCGCGCCTCCAGCTCCCGCACGACCGTGCGCACGACGGCCCTGGCCGACTCGCGGGCCCGCTCCGGCATCAGCCGGCTCAGCGACAGCAGCGTGCCCACCAGGTGCACGTCGGGCTCGACGGCCTCCAGCATCTCGGGCTCCAGCAGCAGCCGGGTCAGGTCGAGCCGCTCGATGGCGTCCTTCTGCATGACCTGCACGACGCCTGCGGGGAAGTACTCCCTGATGTCCCCCAGCCATCGGGCCACCCGCGGCGCGGACGCGCCGAGGCCGGCGCCGCGCCGTTCCTGCCCGTCGTAGAGGGCCGTGAGGGCGGCGTCCATCCGGGCGTCCGCTCCCTCCAGCGTCCCCTCCGCCGCGCCGCCCAGCACCAGCCGCCAGCGGCGCAGCCGCTCGTCCTCGCCGCCCATCATGGCCTCCCGCCCGTCCCGCGTCCCAGGATGTCGCGCACGGTCCGCACGGCTCCCGCCGCCAGCCCGTCGTCGTAGTCCGCCCCCTCGTCGCCGCCCGGCGAACCGGGACGCAGCGCGGCGCCGGAGCGGACCCGCCCGCCGATCATCCGCCGCTCCGGCGCCGGGAACGCGCCGAACGTGCGCCGCAGCAACGGCAGCACGTCCACGAACGCCTCGGGTGACAGGCCGGTGAGCCAGGCGTCAACGGTGGCGAGCAGGCGCGGGTCGTGGACGAGCAGCAGGCCGCCCCCGGACAGGAAGCCCTCCATCCAGGCCGCCGACCGGGCCGGGGGGTTGCCGGGCGACATCGACCGCGCCATGCGGGCGGCCACGTCGTCCCCCAGCGCATCGGCGTCGAACAGGATCCGCACGATCCGGCCGTCGAGCAGCCCCGGCAGGTCGCCGCGCCGGGCGATCCCGGTCAGCGTCGCGAGCCACCGGCCGCTCCCCATCAACCCGGCCGCGGTGTGGACGCCGTCCATCAGCGCCGCCATCTCGCGGGCCGCGTCCTCGTCCAGTCCCGTGAGGGCGGGAGACAGCCCGGCGCAGATCCGCGCGAGCATCGACTCGGTGACGCCCGCGAGCCCCTCGGTGCCGCGCACGTCCCCGTACCGGCGGGCCCGCACGAGCGCGGGCAGCGCCCCCATGAGATGGCGCACCTCGCCGTCGAGCGCCGCCCGGTCCTCGATCCGCCCCAGGACGTACGGCAGCGCGTCCGGCAGGTGGGCGAGCAGGCAGCGCTCGACCAGCGCGGACAGCTCGGGCAGGCCCGCGCCGCCCGCGAGGTCGCGGACGCGGGCCGTCGCCGCCGCCTCGACCGTGATCCCCCACACGGCGGCCTCGATCAGGGCCACGTCGAGCTCCGGACGCCACTCCAGCGACCAGGACTCCTTGAACGTCCCCTTGCTCCGGGCCCGCCGTGGCGTCCCCCAGGGCACGTCCAGCAGGGCGAGCCGGTGCAACAGCCGGCTTCGGCCGAGGTCGAGCGGCCTGCGCAGGTCGAGGTCGTGCTCCCCGGACACGGCCTCGGGCTTCATGCGCAGCCGCCGCTGCTCGTCGCGCAGGTCCCGCCGCAGCGGCACCATCGGCGTGGCGTCCGGCACCCGCCCGAGCCGCTCCCCCACGACCATCCGCCGCTGCACCAGCTCGACCGGCAGCTCGTCGCCGCCGCACAGCACCGCCCTGACCGCCTCGGTGACCTCCGACAGCCCGGCGAGCGGCCTGCCGCGCAGCGCCGCCAGTCCCTCGGCCAGCCGTACGGCTTCGATGACGTGCGCGGAGGAGACGGGCAGGTCCTCCTCCCGCAGGATCGCGGCGGCGCGGGCGAGCCAGCGCTCCACGGGGCGGTCGGGCGCCGTGAACAGGTGCTCGTACCACCCGGGCGCGGCCACGCCCGCGCCGTAGCCCGCCCCCGCGGCGAGCCGTCCGTGGGTCCACGGCACCCACGTCATCTCGATCCTGACCTTGGGCAGACCGCGCAGCAGCCGCTCGTCCTCGGCCGGGGAGGGCAGCCGGCGGGGCCCGTCCGGCGCGTCCGGGCCGGACCCGTCGGGCAGGCCGCTCCCGCGGGCGCGGCCTCCGGGCGGGGACAGCGCGGGCGGGGACAGCGCGGGCAGGGACAGCGCGGGCGGGGTCAGCGCGGGCAGGTGCCAGGCCCCGCAGACCACCGCGATCCGGGCGAAGCCCTCTCGCGCCGCCTTCCGCAGCGTCCTGCGCATGTACGCCTCGCGCCGGGCCTCGGCGCCTTCCGCGACGTGCCCCTCGCGCACGGCCCGCATCGCCTCGGTGACCACGTCGAGCGTCCCGGCCTCGCCCCGGTGCTCGACCAGGTCCTCCCACCACCGCTCCGGGTCGTCGTACCCCGCCGCGCGGGCGAGTTCGCCGATGGGATCGCGGCGTACGGGGTCGGCGTCGAGCGCGAGACCGTGCGCGGCGGGCAGGTCGCAGAAGCGTGCCTCGACGCCCGCCCGGGCGGCGTAGGCGATCGCCTGCCACTCCGGCGAGAACTCCGCGAACGGCCAGAAGGCGGCCCGCGACGGCTCCCCCGGCACGTACGCCAGCAGCGCGACGGGCGGGCGCATGCCGGGATCGGCGGCGAGCGCCACCAGGCCGTCGGCTTCGGGCGGGCCCTCGACGAGCACCAGATCGGGCCTGATCCTGTTCAGCTCGTCACGCACGGCCCTGGCCGACCCCGGCCCGTGGTGCCGCACCCCCAGCACCGACAAACGCGGCACAGACGAACCCGGCGGCACAGACGAACCAGGCACCGACACCTCCGGCACCGGCGCCCCCGGCCCGGACGAGGCGCCGGCGGCGATCTCAGCCGGCATCGCGGCAGGCCCGGTAGAAGTCGCGCCAGTCGTCGCGGTCGCGGACGACCGTCTCCAGGTACTCCTGCCAGACCACGCGGTCGGACACCGGGTCCTGGACCACCGCCCCCAGGATGCCGCCCGCGACGTCGGCCGGGCGCAGCACGCCGTCCCCGAAGTGGGCGGCGAGCACGATGCCGTTGGTGACGACCGAGATGGCCTCCGCCGTGCTGAGCGTGCCGCTGGGCGACTTGACCTTGGTCCGCCCGTCGGAGGTCACGCCCGCGCGCAGCTCCCGGAAGACCGTCACCACGCGGCGGATCTCCTCCAGCCCGGTCACGGTCTCGGGCAGCTCCAGGGAGCGGCCGAGCTGCGCCACGCGGCGGGCCACGATGCCGACCTCCTCCTCCGTGGTGGCGGGGACCGGCAGCACGACGGTGTTGAACCGCCTGCGCAGCGCGCTCGACAGGTCGTTGACCCCGCGGTCGCGGTCGTTGGCGGTGGCGATGACGTTGAAGCCCTTGGCCGCCTGCACCTCCTCCCCCAGCTCAGGGATCGGCAGCGTCTTCTCCGACAACACGGTGATCAGGGCGTCCTGGACGTCGGACGGCATGCGGGTGAGCTCCTCGACCCGGGCCAGCCGTCCCTCCGCCATCGCGCGCATGATCGGGCTCGGCGTCAGCGCCCCGTGAGAAGGGCCCTCCGACAGCAGCCGCGCGTAGTTCCACCCATAGCGGACGGCCTCCTCCGCCGTGCCGGCCGTGCCCTGCACGAGCAGGGTCGAGTCGCCGCTGATCGCCGCGGCGAGGTGCTCGGACAGCCAGGTCTTGGCCGTGCCGGGCACGCCGAGCAGCAGCAGCGCCCTGTCGGTGGCGAGCGTCGCCACCGCGACCTCGACGATCCTGCGCGGGCCGATGTACTTCGGCGTGATCTGGCCACCGTCCCCCAGCACGTAGGTCGTCACCGCCCAGGGCGACAGCCGCCAGCCCGGCGGGCGTGGCCGGTCGTCGGTCTTCGCGAGGATCACCAGCTCGTCGGCGAACTGGTCCTCCGCGTGCGGGCGCAGAACGCTGGTCATGCAAGCTCCTTGAGCATGTCGAAGCGGAACCGCAGGGTCGCGGCCAGTTCGGGGACCTCCCCGGCGTGCTCGTGCATCGCGGGGTCGAACCGCTCCCCCGCCAGCCGGATCAGCTCGCCGGCGTTCCACGGCTGCGTCCGCGTGGTCTCGACGATCTTCTTGAGCACGGCTCTCGCCAGCCGGTGCCCCCACGGCCGCGGCACGCCGCCCAGCATCATGACCATCTGGCCGTCCACCGGATGGCCCGCCACCAGCTCGGCAGCCCGGTGGGACCGCTCCTCCGGCGGGAGCACGGCCAGCAGGTCGGTCAGCGGCTCGGCCTCGAACAGGGCACGCGCCCAGGTCGCGTCCCGCTGCAGGATCGCGGCCCTGGTCCAGCCCATGCGGACCTCCCGCTCCCAGTCGCCGATCCGGGCCCCGGCGATCTCGTCCGGCGGCATGGCGAGGTGACCCGGCCAGAACGACAGCGGCGTGTGCGCCACCACCTGCTGCAGCCACCAGCCCCGCGTCTCCATCCCGGCGGGTGGCCGCGCCCTGACGCCGTCGCGCTCCATCGCGCCGTCGCAGGCCGGCGGCGGCTCCGCCCGGAGCCCGGAGCCGTTCCTGGTCACGGAACGGCGCGCCCGTGCGGTCATGCGGAGGGCCAGCCGCGACCGCGGCAGGCGGGTGAGGAGGTCGGCGGCGGCCTGCCGCACCTCGCGGCGCCGGTCGTCGAGCACCGCCTCCAGGAACGGCTCGTCGGCCATGCCGAGGCCGTCGGCGAGGATCGTCACGAAGACGGCCCGCTCCTCCGGCGTCTCCGCGCTCCAGCCGCGTTCGAGCAGCTCCCGCGCGGCAGCGGGGTCGCGGCGCCGCAACACGGTCAGGAAGGCACGCCTGTCGCCGCTCGTGCCGAGCTCCCACACCTCGTCGGGCGGCACCTGCGCCGGCTCCGCCAGCAGGTAGGACCAGGCGGAGTTGAGACCGGCCAGCCAGCGGCCCCGGGCTCCGGCGACCGCCCCCAGGCAGGCGCGGATCGACCGGTCCCGCGCCCCGAGGTCGAGCAGCCCGGGGATCATCTCGGCCGGGACCCGCACCCGCCGCGCGGCTGCCGTCTCCAGCCACTCGGTCAGCAGCCTGCCCTGCTCACCCGCGAGCATCCGGGCCAGCCGGTCCGCGGCGGCCCCGGGCACGAGTGGCAGCGTCTCCGCCGCCGCCGGGGCCGGCGGCCTGCCCCTGCCCGGCCGCCGCCCCGCGCGCATCCGGACCACCTGCTCGGCGGCCCGCTCCAGGAGGCTCTCCGGCGGGACGGCGCGGCGGTCGGCACCGACCAGCGCGGTGGACACCAGCTCCTCCCACGCAACCCGCCCGGTCTCCCATCCGCCGGAAGCGGCCCGCGTCATAACCGCACCACCCCGCCGTCCTCGTTCCACGCCGTCAGCGGGAGCAGCCCGCGCGGCGTCCATTCGGCGGCGACCGTCACCGGCCGCCCGCCGGAGACGGCCAGCAGCCGCCACGGGACGCCCGCGGACGGATGTAGCGGCAGCGCGTTCCCCTCGTCGTCCGCGAGCCCGTCCGGGCAGGGGACGGCTCCGTCGAGCACCAGCGGCCAGGAGTCGGTCCAGGGGTCGGCCGCGAGCACCTCCGCGATCAGCGCGGGCACCTGGGAGACCTTGGTCCCCGGGGGCGGCCCCGCGTCGACGAGGCCCCGTCGCGCGGCAACCAGGGCGCGCAGCGGCGACGCCCCCGGGTAGAAGGCCAGGTCGGCGTCGATCGTCGTGCCCGGCGGCGGAAACGACTCGAGCGGCTGCCCGGCAGGCGCGAACGACAGCACCATCGCCAGGCGGCCCGTCGTCCGCCCCGCCAGCCACACGCGCCGGGCGACCAGCCGGTCCTGCTCCTCGTCCCGGCAGCCGACGACATCCCAGTGGTCCGGCACCGCCGGGGTGGCCAGGACGGACTCCCTGGTGACAGGGAAGCCGACCCGCGCCCGCACGGTCTGCCGCAACGGCTCGGGAAGCGCCGGTGCCCGCCGGTGGGCGACCGCGAGCAGATGAAGCAGGGCGTACTCACCGAGCAGAAGGCCCGGCCAGTCCTCGGCGCCGAGCACCCGCGAGAGCCGGGTGACCGTCCCCGCCACACCCGGCGCCTGCGCGTCGACCAGTCGCCTGGCGAGGTCGTCCCAGTCGGCCGGCCCCGTCTGGCGCGCCTGCGCGATCCCCTGCCCGATCTGGTCGGCCAGCCACCGCTCCAGCTCCGACAGGCCCGCGGCGACCCTGCTCTCCCGTTGCTCTGCCTGGGTGCGCCTGGCCGCCGCCCGGTCACCGCCCTCGGCGCCGGTCCGGCCGCGGCCCGCCTCGGCGTCGCCCGTGTTCCGGGTCGCGGCCCCGCCCCACCGTTCCTCCACGCGCCGCACAGTAGCCACGCGCTCCGACATTTAGGCTCGCTCGCGAAGTCGGGCCAGTTCACGGTCCGGGGAGACGGTGTCCGGCGGACACCTCGCTGCGGCGAGCCCGGGCCCGCCGCGCACGGTGATCCGGCGGTTCGCCCGGCGCCGGAGGATCAGCGGCGCCTTATGACGGCCACCGCTTCCGCGCCGAGATGATCATGTGGGTGCCGAAGAACCTCTTCTTCCAAGCTATGGAGACGAATCCGACTCGACGCAGGATCGCGACGACCTCCTGCGGGGTCATGAATCCCAGCGTGGATCTCTGCAGGTATGCGTACGACTCACGATCGCGCGCGACCATCTGGCCGAGAAGGGGGATCACCACCCGAACACCCAGGCTCACCGGGTATCGGAGCAGCCCTCGTGGTCGGCAGGTTTCCAGAATGACGACCCGGCCTGCGGGTTTGAGCACCCGGTGCTGCTCTTCGAGTACGCGCTCGACATCATCGACGTTGCGGAGGAGGTAACCATGCGTGACGGCATCAAATGACTCGTCATCGAAGGGCAGATCGTTCGCATCCGCATGCTGCCATGTGATGGCGGACGCCCCCGGCTTGTTCGCCGCCTCCGCCAGCATCCGCTCCGAGAAATCGACGGCGAAGACGGCCGAGTCCGGATACCTCTCCAGTGCCGCAAGAGCGATGACACCGGTTCCGGTGGCGATGTCGAGCAGGCTTCCACCTGGGGGGACCCCCGCGCTCGCCGCGACGTCACGACACCAGGCGGCATGCCGTCCCACTGTCATGAGGCGATTCATCCGGTCGTAGTGGTCGATGACTTTGTCGAACGTCCGCTGGACCTCTCGACCCTTGGGCGACCGCCGGTCATGCGATGACATCTGTCGTGGCTCCTCATTCACCCTGCCACTTTGCCGAAGTCACCACCCGTCCTCCTCCCCCGCACGGGGGATCACGCACCTCGCACGGATCCTCGGGCTTCCTGGACACCCGGTTTCTCGTCGCCGGCAGACGTCCGGGGGCAGGTTCCCCGCGCAGATTCCCGGCGGCAGGTTCCCGGCCGCAGGTTCCCGACGGCCTGGTGCGCCTCGGGTGTCCGGCGCGCGGGCGGAAATGTCGGCGACGTCTGGCAGGGTCGGGTCCATGAGCGAGATACCCGAGGCCAACTACTCGAAGAAGTGGGACGACGATTCCCGGTCCTCCCTTCCCCTCGTCGGCGACGAGCGGGAGATCCTCACGGCCTTCCTCGACTGGCACCGCGAGACGTTCGCGCTGAAGTGCTCGGGCATCCCGAAGGATCGGCTGTCGGACAAGGGGGTGCCGCCGTCCGGGCTCAGCCTCCACGGGATCCTCCGGCACCTCGGGGGCGTGGAGCGGTGGTGGTTCCGCATCCAGTTCGCCGGTGAGGACGTCCCGCTCCTTTATTACTCCGACGACGACCCCGACCAGGACTTCGAGGATCTGGACGGAGACGTCGAGGAGGCGTTCGCCGTGTGGCGGGCGGAGTGCGCGCGCTCCCGCGAGATCGTCGCCGCCGCCCGCTCACTGGACGAGACCGGTGTCCACCGCGCCACCGGACAGCCGGTCTCGCTGCGCCGCGTCCTGGTCGGCATGATCGCCGAGTACGCGCGCCACAACGGGCACGCCGACCTGCTCCGCGAGCGGATCGACGGCGCCACCGGCCAATGAGGACATGAGCCGGGCGGTCCCCGGCGATCGCCCGCGACCGGTGAACGCCGAGCCGGCCGGCTCTCCCGATCAGGGGTCGATGTCCGTGACCACGCCCACCGGGGTGACGAGGCGGCCCAGACCGTCGATCTCGATGCGCACCTCGTCGCCCGGCGTCAGCGTGAAGTCCGACTCGGGCACGAGGCAGGTGCCGGTGGCCAGGACCACCCCGTACGGATAGCGGTCGGCGCGCAGGAGGTGTTCGACGAGATCGTCGATCCGCCGGTGGAGCAGGCCGGTGCTCGCCGAGCCCGTCCAGATCTCCCGGGAGTCGCGCGAGATGCCGAGACGGATGCCGAGGGCGTAGGGGTCCGGCACCTCCCAGGCGGGGCGGATGCCAGGCCCCAGCGCGGTTCCGCCGAGGTAGACCTTCGCCTGCGGGAGGTACAGCGGGTTCTCGCCCTCGATGGAACGGGAGCTCACGTCGTCGCATATGGTGTAACCGGCGATCTCCCCGTTGGCGCAGACGACCACGGCCAGCTCCGGCTCCGGGACGTCCCAGGACGAGTCGGGCCGTACGGCGATCGTCTGCCCATGCCCGCGCACCCGCCAGCCGAGCGACTTGAAGAACAGCTCGGGGCGGGGAGCGTCGTACACCATCTCGTAGACGTCGGGGGCGCGGCTCTCCTCTCTGCGCGCCTCCCGCGATCTACGGTAGGTGACCCCCGCGGCCCAGACCTCCGTCCAGTGGTCCACGGGGGCCGCGAGCGCAGCCAGCGTCACGGCCTCACCGGTCGCCGCCGCGAGGGATCGGCGGAAGTGGCCGAGGCCGGACGAGAGCGCCTCCCCGAGTGAGAAGTCCTCGGGAAGCAGGCGGTCGCCCTCCTCGTCACGGACGGCCCAGCGCGCGGGGCCCGAGGCGCCGGCATCACCGGCGAGGTAACCACGAACAAGTCGCATCAGTATGTGCCTTCACGAGTCGACGACTGTTTCTCATCGGCAACTGCTGCGGCCCATCGTGGTAGGACCCGGCCCGGGAGGGAAGGCCCCGCTCCCGGGCGGGCGGTTCTCAGAGCCCTCCACCGGGATCGGCACGGGATGGCCCATCAGGAGGAAAGGCTCCGGTGCGGCGGATGCCGCCGCACCGGAGCCTCCTCACCGGAAGGAAAGGATCATCAGGCGGGGATCGCGGCTCCGGGCGTCAGCTCCGCGTCCATTTCTGGTTGTTGCCGCCCCAGCAGGAGTAGAGCTGGATCTGGGTGCCGTTGCTCGTGCCCGCGCCGACGGCGTCGAGGCACAGGTTCGACTGGACCCCGACGATGGTCCCGTCCGAGTTGAGGCGCCACTTCTGGTTGTCGCCACCCCAGCAGCTGTAGATCTGGACCTTGGCGCCGTTGCCGGTGTTCGCGGCGTCCAGGCACTTGTTGCCGTAGACCCGCAGCTCCTGGGCGGAGGTGTAGCTCCACTGCTGGTTGCTCTGACCGTTGCAGTCCCACAGCTGCACCTGGGTGCCGTCGCTGGTGCTGGCGTTCGGCACGTCGAGGCAGCGGCCGGCGGCGACGTTCTTGATCTGGCCACCGCCACCGGACGGCGGGTTGCTCGGAGAGGCGGTGGGGCCGCCGGTGGAGCTGGAGCCGCCGATCGTGATGTTGGAGTTGCCGCTGCTTTGGTAGCCCTCGGTCGCGAGGATCTGGTAGTCGTGGCTGCCCAGGTTCATGCCGTAACGGGCCCAGGCGTCGAAGTGGTTACCGGTGGTGATGCTCCCGCCGGTCCGCTTCTGCTGCCGGACGCTCCAGTACTGGTTGAAGGTCTGGTTGCCGTCGATGGAGGGCGCGTTGTAGCGGGTGGTCTCGTAGATGTCGTAGGTGCCGCCGTCGGTGGTGACGGTGCCCTTGTACGTTCCGGTGGGCCGGTAGGTGCCCCAGTTGTCGACGATGTAGTACTCCACCAGCGGGTTCCTGGTCCACCCGTACAGCGACAGGTAGGCGTTACCGGACGGGTTGAAGCTGCCCGAGTAGTTCACGGTCCTGCGTCCGCCGGGCATCCAGCCCTTGCCGGCGACGAAGTTGCCTGTGTTGCGCCAGGAGGTGCTGTAGTTTCCGCCGGACCCCAGATCCATGGAGACCGTGCCCTGGCTGTCGGTCCAGAAGGAGAAGAAGTATCCGTTGTTGGTGCCCGTCTGGTTCGTCGTGACAGCGGCGTGGGCGACGCCGGGCAGCAGCGCCACGGCCGCGGCCAGCGCCACGGCGCAGACACGGACGACGAGCATCCTGACGCGGCCGCGTCTGCGGCCTGACCAGTGAACGGGAGCGTCGATCATGCGCGCTTCCTCCTCGTGAGGCTGAGGGGACAGGCACCGTGGGCTGGGGCGGCCGAAGTGACGGCCACCGCGCCGGCGCCGCGATTCCGAAAGTATCGGCGTAGTGGCGAAAGTATCGGACCCCCTCGCCGAGTCGTCAACGTCACCCGAAATGATCCGGAAAAGTACATCCACCCGGCATCGCACGAGGGGAAGCATTCAGCCTGGTGGAAGGTATGACGATGCGATCGAACCGCTCGACGGACGGTTCGGCGGACGCTGAAAAGTTCAGCAGCCTTTCGGATGACGCTTCGGGCCGGATGCGGCGGCGTGCGAGGCCGGGTGGGCGGAAGCGCGGGACCGGTTCTGTCGGGGTCGCGTGTCATACTCACCTGCGTGGTTGCGCGTACGCCCCAAAGGGTGCTGATCGGGCGTTCCGCAGAGCTCGATCGGCTCGTGGGCGTGCTCGACGCCGCCGCGGCCGGGCTCGCGGGGGTCGCCCTGGTGGGCGGCGACGCGGGGATCGGCAAGACCCGGATCGTCACCGAACTGTCCGACCTCGCGCAGCGGCGGGGCTTCGTGACGCTCACCGGCCAGTGCGCCGAGCTCGGCGACGCCCTGCCCTACCTGCCGCTCGCGGACGCCCTGCGCGGCGCCGCCGCCGACGCCGAGGGGCCGGTCGGTCCGGCCGTCACGGCCCGTCCCGCGCTGCGGCGGCTGCTGCCCGGCGACGAGGCGGGCCCGGCGGAGGGGACCACCGGGGGGCTCGCCCAGCAGCGCCTGTTCGGGTCGGTGCTCGACATGCTGTCGGAGGTGGCCGGACGGCAGCCGGTCCTGTTCGTGTTCGAGGACCTGCACTGGGCCGACCGCTCGACCCGGGACCTGCTCGTCTTCCTCACCCGCATGCTGCAGCGCGAGCGGGTCTGCCTCGTCGGCACCTACCGCACGGACGACCTCCACCGCCGCCACCCGCTGCGTCCGGTCCTGGCCGAGCTGCGGCGGCTGCCGCTGGTCACCTCCGTCGAGCTGCCGCCGCTCGGCGACGACGAGATGGCGGAGTATCTCGCCGTCCTCGACCGGTACGGCGAGGGCCCCGCGGGCCCGGTGGCGGGACACGGCCTGACGACCGTTATCGAGCGCGCCGGGGGCAACCCGTTCTTCGCCGAGGAACTCCTGGCGGCCGGCGCCGAACGGGCTCGGCTGCCAGGAACGCTGGCCGACCTGCTGCTCGCCCGGGTGGAAACCCTGTCGGAGACCGCCCGTCAGGTGCTGCGGGTCGCCGCGGTGGCCGGCCGCCGGGTCGGCCACGACCTGCTGCGCGACGCGACCGGGCTCGGCGACCTGCCGCTGGAGGACGCGCTGCGCGAGATCGTCTCGCAGCGGCTGCTCACGGCGGGCAGCGACGGTTACACGTTCCGGCACGCGCTCCTCCAGGAGGCCGTCTACGACGACCTGCTGCCGGGCGAGCGGACCCGCCTGCACACCGCGTTCGCCGCCCTGCTCGCCGAACGCGGCGGCGCCCCCGCCGAGCTGGCCCATCACCATCTCGCCGGACACGATCTGCCGGGCGCGCTGCGGGCGTCGGTGGAGGCCGGGCGGCTGGCCGCCGGGCTCGGCGCGCCGGCGGAGGCGCACCGGCACTTCGAGCGGGCGCTCGAGGTCTGGGACCAGGTGCCGGAGGCCGAACGGCTGGCCGGGGAGAACAGGGCGAGGATCGCGCTGGCCAGCGCCGCGGCGGCGGCCGCGGCCGGCGACTACCACCGGGCGGCGGAACAGGTGCGGCGGCTGCGCCGCGAGGCGAGCGACCCGGTCCTGATCGCGGAGACCGGCGAGCGGCTGTCCTACTATCTGGCGGACGCGGGCGGCGACGAGGCCGAGGCGATCGCGGCCGCCCGGGAGGCGGTGGACATCGCACCGCACAGCCCGCTGCTGGCCAGGGCCCTGGCCACCTACGCCCGCGCCCTCTTCAGGCAGTACCACGACGAGGAGGCGGCGGCGACGGCGTCCAGGGCGCTGGAGGTCGCGGAGGCGACCGGCGCCCACGACGCGGAGGTCAGCGCCCTCGTCTCGCTCGCCCTGATCGAGGAGGAGTTCGGGAGCAGCGTCGAGCACGCCGTCGACCTGCTCACCCGCGCCACCCGCCGCCCCTCGGGCGACCTGTCCATCGACCTGCGGGCGCGCTTCAACCTCGCCCGCATCCATTACGAGAACGGCGCCCTCGCGGTGGCCGCCCGCATCACCGAGGACGGCGTACGGCTCGCCGGGGAGACCGGGCTCACCTGGAGCACGTTCGGCACCGACCTGCGTTTCCTGCACTACCTGGTGCACTACGCCGACGGCGACTGGGACGCCGCGGAGCGGCTGGCGGGAGGGTTCGGTGTCAGGGTCGGCACCAGGGCCGAGGCCCAGCTGTCGTCGTTCGCACTCTTCGCCGAGGTGGGCCGGGGGCGCCCGGGCGCCGACGAGAGACTGCGGTGGCTGTCCCGCTTCTGGTCGGACGCGCTGATCGGCTACATGGCGCGCGGCATGGCGGCCGAGCAGGCGCTGTGGCGCGGCGACCCGCAGACCGCGCTCGACCACGTCGACGCGATCGTCGCGGCGCTCGAGCCGTTCGATCCCAGTTTGATCCGCATCGCGGCCACCGGCCTGTGGGCGCTGGCCGACCTCGGCAGGACCGGCGAGCCCTGCGACGACCTGCTGCGCCGGGCGCGGTGGGCGGCGGAGAACGGGCCGAACGGCCCGCGCGGCCGGCTGGGGCCGGAAGGGGTCGCCTGGCTGGCCCGGGCGGAGGCCGAGTGGCACCGCGCTCACGGCACGGAGGATCCGGAGGTCTGGCGGCGCGCCACCGCGGCCTTCGGCTTCGGCTTCGTCTACGAGGAGGCGCGGTCGCGGTGGCGCCTGGCCGAGAGCCTGCTTCGGACGGGTGACCGCGCGGCGGCCCGCGCCGAGTGGGAGCGCGCGGTGCACGTAGCCGCCGCGCTGGGAGCCCGGCCCTTTCTCGAGACGCTCAGGGCGGTCGGGACGCGGGCCGGATTCCCCGACCCGACGGCGGCCATTCCCACGGCCTCCCCCGCCGCCCACGACGGCGACGCACAGGAGATCGCCGCCGGTGAGCCGCCGAAGGTGGCACGGGAGCCGGGTCGGCTGTCCGCGCTCACCGCGCGCGAGCGGGAGGTGCTGGCCCACGTCGCGGACGGCCTGGCCAACCGGGAGATCGGCGCGCGGCTGTTCATCTCGCAGAAGACGGTCAGCGTGCACGTCTCGAACATCCTGGCCAAGCTCGGCGTGACCAGCCGCACCCAGGCCGCCGCCGTCGCCCTGCAGGAGGGGCTGTCGCCGGGCGCCGCGGACGGAAATACTGTGTAATCGAGGCTCGGCACCAGCAACAATTCCGGAGGTCAGCGGTGGCTCTGCAGATCGTTTCCGTCGTCGCGGGTGAGGAGCTCTCTTCGGGCACGCCGTACGAGTCCGTGAACCCGGCGCGGCCTTCGGAGACGGTGGCGACCATCCTGCTCGCCGGCGCGGACGACTTCGCCGGCGCCTGCCGCGCCGCGTCGGTGGCCCAGCGGGAGTGGGCGCGCGTCCCCGCGCCGGTGCGCGGACGGGTGATCGCGTCGATCGGCCGCCTGGTCGAGGCCAACACCGAGGCGCTGGCCCGGCTGGTGACCGAGGAGATCGGCAAGCCGTACGCCGAGGCGCTGGGCGAGGTCCGCGAGATCGTGGACACCTGCGACTTCTTCCTCGGCGAGGGCCGCCGTCTCTATGGGCAGACCGTGCCGTCGGAGATGCCCGACAAGAGCCTGTTCACCTTCCGCGTCCCGGTCGGCGTGGCGGCGGTCGTGACGGCGGGCAACTTCCCGGTGGCCGTCCCCTCGTGGTATCTGGTTCCGGCGCTGCTGTGCGGCAACGCGGTGGTGTGGAAGCCCGCGGAGTACGCCGCGGCCTCCGCGCACGCGCTCTACCGGCTCTTCGCGGCGGCCGGACTGCCCGACGGCGTGCTCAACCTCGTCTTCGCCGACGGCGGCCAGACGTACGAGGGCCTAGATCGCGCGCTCGGCGAGGGCACCGTGCAGAAGGTCGGTTTCACCGGATCGAGCGCGGTCGGCCGGGCCGTCGGCGAGCTGTGCGGCCGGCACCTGCAGTCACCCTGTCTGGAGCTCGGCGGCAAGAACCCGATGGTGGTCATGCCGGACGCCGATCTCGACCTCGCCGCCGAGGGCGCCCTGTTCTCCGGCTTCGGCACCGCCGGTCAGCGGTGCACCTCCCTCGGCACGGTCATCGTCCACGAGGACGTCCACGACGAGTTCCTGCGCCGGTTCACCGCCGCCGTGCGCGACGCGAAGATCGGCGACCCGAACGGCGACGTGCTGTACGGCCCGCTGCTCGACCACAAGTTCGCCGAGCGATACGAGGAGTACCTGGGCTGGATCCAGCCGCACCACACCGTGCTGCCGGGCCCGGTCGGCCGCATGGACGGCGAGGGCCTCTACTACCACCCCGTGGTGGTGGACGGCGTCCGCCCCGACGACCGGCTGTTCCTGGAGGAGACGTTCGGCCCGATCGTGGGCGTGACGACGTTCTCCACCCTCGACGAGGCGATCGCCCTGGCCAACCGGCCGGGATACGGCCTGTCGTCGTCCATCTACACCACCGACCCGAAGGCGGTGTTCCGGTTCCGCGAGGGCGTGTCGGCCGGCATGGTCAGCGTCAACAACTCCACCTCCGGCGCGGAGGCCCACCTGCCGTTCGGCGGGAACGGCAAGTCGGGCAACGGCAGCAGGCAGAGCGGCATGTGGGTGCTCGACCAGTTCACCCGCTGGCAGGCGATGAACTGGGACTACTCGGGCCGCCTGCAGAAGGCCCAGATGGACGTGGCCGAGATCACGCCCGACCTGGGCTTCCGGCTCTGACCCGAGGACCGATCGCCGCCCCGCGACCCGCTGTCCTGGCACGCGTGGGCACGCCGCCCCGCGACCCGCGGCCCTGACACGCGTGGGCACGCCGCCCGGTGACCACACCGGACGGCGTGCCCGTCACGCGGTGGAACGATCCCCGCGCGTGCTCAGTCGTCGTGGGGGTCGCAGGGGAAGCTCGCCGCTCCGGCGGTCATCTGGATGCCGCCGAGCAGGTGCTTCAGGAACAGCGGGTCGCTGTATGCCTCCTTGGTGTGGCCCATGCCCGTGTACCAGGCGCGCCCGCCGTCGTAGTTGTGGCACCAGGCGATCGGGTGGTCGCCCATGGCGCCGGAGCCGGGGTTGTAGGACGTCTCGTCGAGGGCGGCGAGCACGCGCACCCCGGCGTCGCGCGGGTTGGTGCGGTAGTTGTACCACTCGTCCCAGCGGTTCCAGCGGTTCGGCAGCCCGCGGTTGGACGCCGCGCCCTGGCCGACGATCTTCACCGTGGCGTACTGCTGTGCCGGGTGGTTGCGGAAGTAGGCGCCGACGAGGCCGCCGTACCAGGCCCAGGTGTAGCCCGAGTCCCCGGCGGCGTGCACGCCGGCGAATCCTCCGCCGTTCTCGATGTAGCGCTCGAACGCCGCCTTCTGCTCGGGCTGGCCCAGCGGGTCGCCGGTCGTGGACATGAAGACGACGGTCTGATACTTGGCCAGGTTCGCGTCGGTGAACTGGGTGGCGTCCTCCGTCACGTCCACCGCGAAGCCGTTCTCCTGACCGAGCTTCTGGATCGCCGCGACACCGGCGGGGATCGAGTCGTGGCGGAAGGCGGTGGTCTTGGAGAAGACCAGCACGCGGAACGCGGAGTCGTCCGCGGCGGCCGCGTGCGCGCTGACGCCGGCGAACGCCGGCGCGACGATCGCGGACAGCGCCGCCAGAGCGAGTAGTCGCTTGCGTGACATGGGTGACAGTCCTCCATCTCGTGCGCCCTGGACGGCGTGGCCCACCCTCAGGGGTGGGTCACGGGTCCGGTGACGAAGGCGGGGTCGTGCGCCGGAAGGTGGCGACGGCCTCAAGTGGGCGCCAAGTTATCCTCTTTGGTCACGAGTGGGAAGAAGTTACGTCCAAGTTTCAACGACTTTCGTTTGAGGTAGGACAAAGTCGTGACCGAGCCAGAATTACTGCCGGACAGGCCGTTCGCCCAGGTCCTCGCCGCGGCCGGAAGGACGGGTCAGCGCCGGCCCCGGAAGGTGCGCCGCAGGTCGTCCACCCACTCGCCGGGAATCTCCCAGGGGATGAAGTGGCCGCCGCGGTCGTGGGCGTTGAGGTTGACGAGGTTGTACCAGCCGGCGCGGTCGCCGTCGAGGAAGTGCCGCACCCGCTGGTCCGTGCTCACGCCGGGCGGATTCTCGTAGCCGACGAAGGTGATGCCGGTGGGGGCCTCGACGGCCGGCTGCCGCTCGTGGGACGGGGTCCAGGGGTAGCGGTTGTTGTTGGCGTAGGTCCGTATCGACGTGCCGATCGAGTTGGTCACCCAGAAGATCATGGCGTGGGTGAGCAGGTCGTCCTTGGTGAAGACGGTCTCGACGTCGCCGCCGTTGTCGCTCCAGTTCGCCCAGCGCTCCAGTATCCAGGCGAGCATCCCAGCGGGCGAGTCGGACAACCCGTGGGCGAGCGTGCTCGGGGCGAGCACATGCGCGGCGAGGTGGACGGCGAACCGCCTCTCCCACGCGACGACCTGGGCGTGGACGTCGGCGGGCAGGCCGTCAGGGATGGGCTTGCCGCCGCTGAGATCCCAGCCCCGGTCGCCGTTGAACAACGTGAGCTTCTGGCCCGACCCGATGTGGATGGCGTGCAGCTCGCCGGCGTACTTGTGGCCGAGCTGTCCGGTCACCATGGCTCCGACGTCGCAGCCCGCCGCGCCGTACCTCTCGTAGCCGAGCGTTTCGGTCATCAGCGTGTGCCAGAGGTCGGCGACCTTCCAGAAGTTCATGCCGAGGTGGCCCGGCAGCGGGGTGGAGAACCCGAAGCCGGGGAACGAGGGCACGATCACGTCGAACGCCTCGGCGGGGTCGCCGCCGTACGCGCCGGGGTCGGCCAGCGGATCGACGACCTTGGACCAGTGCCAGAACGTCCAGGGCCAGCCGTGGGTGAGGATCAGCGGTGTGGGGGCGGGACCGGCGCCGGGCCTGCGCATGAAGTGGACCGGCACGCCCTCGATCTCGACGCGGTAGTGCTCGTAGGCGTTGATCGCGGCCTCGGCCGCCCGCCAGTCGTAGCCGTCGCGCCAGTAGTCGACGAGCTCCCGCAGGTAGGCGGCGCTCACGCCGTAGCGCCAGTCGTCGTTGCCCGCGTCGTCCGGCAGGCGGGTCAGTTCCAGGCGCCGCCGCAGGTCGGCGAGCACCTCGTCGGGCACGTGGATCGGCGCGGGCTCCAGCGGGAACGGCCGGGCCTCGGCGGACGGGGTGGTCGTGGGGTGCATCGTTCATCTCCTCGCACTGTCACGCGGCGTGTCCGTGCCGGAGTCGCCCGCACAGGCTTCCCGTTCGATCGGTGGGTCCCCGATCGCGGTGGAGTGCAGTTCGACCATGCGGGCCAGCGCGGGCAGCGCCGCCGCGACGGCCGCCCGCTCCGCCTCCGTGAGCCGGTCGGCGAGCTCGGAGAGCCGGGCCATGCGCTCGGCGCGCCGTCCGTCCACGATCGCGGCGCCCGCGGCCGTGACGCGGACGAGGACCGCCCGGCCGTCCGACGGATCGGGGTGACGCTCCACCAGGCCCTCACGCTCCAGCTTGGTCACCATCTGGGTGATCGCCGACTGCGTGACCTGTTCGCTGCCGGCGAGTTCGGTGAGCCGCTTGGGACCGTCGCCCGCCAGCGTGTGGAGGACGGACAGGGTCGTGAAGCTCAGCCGCCGCTCCGCGGGCAGCCGGATGTGCATGCGGGTGAAGTCTTCGAGCACGCGGGTCAGACCGGCGATGCTCAGCTCGGCGAACTCAGGCACGCGCCGAACTGTATCAGAAACTTAATTAAGTTACTGAAGCGAATAGTGCCCGGAAAACGCCGATCCCCGGCGGGCCACGCCCGCCGGGAATCGGATCGCAGGACGCCTCAGGTCTCCGGGCCTCGCCTGCCGTCGTAGCCGAGCAGCCGCATCGCGACCTCGGGGTCCATGGCCGCCGCGAGCAACTGCGCCCGTTCGGCCGCCCGGTCTCTGGCCTCCTCGGCCCGCCGCCGCCCCTTCTGATGGGACCGGACCAGCAGGGCCGCGACCGCGATTCCGCCGATCACCGCGACCAGCGCGACGGCCAGCAGCACGGCCGTGCCGGCGGGCACGCCCCCGACGACGGCGGCGGCGGCGGCCCCGGCGCCGGCCGCGCCCCGCGGCGAGGCGAAGAGCAGCACCCCCAGCAGCGTGAGCAGCACCACCGCCACGACGACGCCGACAACCGCCCACAACGCGCCGTACGACGTGCGGGACGGCGCGCCGGGCGACCCCCCGAGCAGCGGGGCCGGGGAGACCGGTGGCTGCGTGCCGTTCCAGGGCACGAAGTCCGGCTGCGCCACGCCGGGCTGCACCGCCGGGGCGTGCCCGTTGCCGCCCGCCAGGCCGTTCGGCGGCGGGGCGACCAGCACAGGCGCGGCGCCGCCCGAGGACGCCGCCACGACCGACGCCTCGATCACCCGCGTCCGGGGCAGCGGAAGCTCGACGGGGACCTCGCTGTGCGCCTTGTGGGCCGCCGCCGCGGCCGTGTGGTATGCCTCGATCTCCTCGTAGAACTCGTCGGAGGTGTAGGCGCTGCCGTCGATCAGCGGGCCCATCCTGCCCTCGATGACCGCGACCACGTCGTCGCCGTTGAGCGTCTTGTGCTGTTCCAGCGCGTGCGCGACCGACAGCACCTCGCGGCGGTTCTCACGCAGCAGCTCGGCCGTCTTCTCCAGCAGCCGGCTGAGGTTGAACTCGATGCGCTCGGGGAGCATGTCGGGCACCATCTCGTCGCGCCCGCCCGCCGGAGTGCCGGTGAAGCCGGTGCCGCCGCCCCCGGGCTGCGGCTGGGCCGCCTTGCCCTCGCGCAGGCCGAGCTCCTGCAGCGCCGGCAGCGAGGCCACCCCGATGCCCATGCCCCAGTGGGCCTCCATCAGCCCGGTGATCGCGGTCGCGCTCTGCAGGTCGCCGGAGACGCCCGAGGAGTTGTCCTCGCCGAAGAACATCCGCTCCCCCGCCAGCGAGGCGAGGGACACCATGATGTCGGCCTCGTACTCCGACTTCCACCGAGTGAACTGGTCCTCCGGCTTGATGCTGGCCACCATGCCGAGGTAGTCGGCGCCCTTCTCGATCGTCGCCAGGTCGATCTCCAGGTGGTGACGGGTGCGGTAGGCGGCGACCGCGTGGCACGCCTCGTGCACCGCGACCGCGTGCCGCTCACGCTCGATGTACTCGACGTCCTCGGGCGGCCCGAGCTGCTTGAGCCGCTTGGCCCGCATGACGTCCGACCAGGTGATGGTCTCGCGGCCGTCCCGGATCGCGGTGATCAGCGACTCGTTGACCAGGTCCTTGATCGTCGCACCGGTGGCGTACGGAGTGATCGTGGCCAGCTTGTCGATCTGCTCGTCGGTGAGCTGGTGGCTGACCTTGTCGAAGTAGCCCTTGTACGTGCGGATCCGGCCCGCCTTCGAGGGATAGCCGACCTTGTAGATGCGGTCGATGCGGCCGGGCCGCAGCAGCGCATCGTCGAGGGCCTCGGGCAGGTTGGTGGCCATCATGATGAGGATGCGGTACTTCGGCGGCGGCTTGGGCCGCATGCCGAGCAGCCTGCGCACGTAGCGGTTGACGAAGCCGCGCGGCTTCTTCAGGCCGGAGATCTCGGTGAGCAGCGCCTCCAGTGTCCCCATGCCGCCACCGCCGCCGCCCATGCCCGCGCCGTACACCACGCGGTTGACGAAGGCGCCGGTGCGCGGCATCCGCGGGCGCGCGGCCTCGGCGGCCGGACCGGCGGCGTGACGGCCGAGCACGGTGCGGGTGTGCGGGTCGAGGTAGGCGAAGCCGTTGCAACCGGAGTCCTCGAACGGCGCCGGCACCGACCTGCCCCAGCCGCCGGGTCCGCCCTGCGCGAGGGCGCCGCGGCTGCCGAGCGAGTCGGCCTCGTCGAAGAAGACGATGACGCCGCCGTACCGCAGGGCCAGCTTGCGCAGCTTGCGGAACAGCGACTTGACCTTCAGGACGCCGACGCCGAAGAACATGTTGATGAACGCGCCCGGGTCGACGAACACGTACGGCTTGCCGGTGGAGCCCGCGACGGCCTCGGCCATCAGCGTTTTGCCGGTGCCGGGCGGGCCCCACAGCAGGATGCCGCTGGGCACGTAACCGCCCCTGGCCTCGATCTCGTCCGGCTTCTCCAGGAAGACGATGTTCTCCTTGACCCGCTCGACCACGTGGTCCTGGCCCCAGACGTCGGAGAAGCGCGTCTTGATGTCGTCGGGGTAGTAGACGTCGACGCCGCCCCGCGACAGGAACCAGAAGATCGCCACGAACTGCCCGACCGCGACCACCATGATCAGCACGAGCTGCAGGACCATGGGGAGGAAGCCCCACACGGTGGCCGGCACGCTGTACAGCGCTTCGAGCGGCGAGACCTGCTGCACCTTGCCCAGCACCAGCGCGATGACCGCGATCCAGACGACCCACTTGACGGCCCGCGCGATGCGGTAGCGGTTCCAGTCGTTGAACCTGCGGTGGGTCCAGCGGTTCCAGCCGCCGAAGACCTTCTGCGTCCAGAACCGGTGGTAGCCGGCCGAGCGCTCGCTGATGAGGAAGTGGATCTGCCGGACCACCTCGATGCCCGCAAGCCAGAGCACCCAGGACGCGTCCCGGACGGTCATCACCAAGGCGTCGTGGAGGGAGATGATGCCCTCGTACGTCGCGATCTGGTTCCAGAGCAGCACGCCGAACGCGACGGCGAGCAGGATCAGGAACTTGGTCCGGTCCCACAGCGGCAGGCGTTTCCTGGTGCGGGGGTCG
The DNA here is from genome assembly GCF_030268985.1 of Microbispora sp. NBRC 16548. Classification (NCBI taxonomy): domain Bacteria; kingdom Bacillati; phylum Actinomycetota; class Actinomycetes; order Streptosporangiales; family Streptosporangiaceae; genus Microbispora; species Microbispora sp. NBRC 16548. The sequence goes on along the minus strand of NZ_BSSF01000001.1, from coordinate 682,016 downwards.
CGGTCCACCGGACCCGACCCCGGCTCGCGAAGCCCCTCGTGGTGCTTCGGTGGGAGGGCCGTGCTCATATGAGGGGCTCCTTCACGGGTTGATGAGGTGCTTGACCTTGAAGGACTTGACGACGGCGGCGATCTCCGTGGCCCGCTTCCTGTAGCACGCGGGCGAGCAGCGGATCAGGAGGGTGGAGACCGTCGTCCCGTCGGCCGACAGATAGGCCGTCTTGTCGAACGTCTGCACCGGCCCGTTTCCCACCCGGTAGTTGTAGACGCTGTGGACGCCCCGGACGCCGTCCGTGACGGGCAGCACCTCGTCGGCCAGCAACTCGAAGCCCGAAAAGCCGCTCGCCTCGATCGCCTGCTGCTGCTCTTTCGTCACCGGCACCGGAATCGGTTGAGACAGGCGCAGAGCGTCGAGCGACACCGCGTTCTGGTCGTCCTCGCTGAGCTTCTGCACCTTCGCGAACACAAACGGCTTGTCCTCGGCGCCGGCCGAACCCTGAACCAGGTGCATGAGGGATGGCTCGTCATAAGCGTCGAACGCCGCCGTCCACAGCGCCTGCTTCGCGAGCTGGGCGCTGGCCGACTCCGTGTCGTCGCCGAAGACCTCCTTGTCGAGTGTCTTCTGGTCGATCTGCCGCCACGACGCGGGGACCTTGAAGTAGGTGCCGCCCGAATCGTCGCGTACGTAGGTGTATTCGGCGCCGGCACAGCCGGACAGCACAGAGGCGGCCACCGCCGCCCCCACGACCGTTCCCACCACCCCGGTCCTTACCCGCGGTCTTTCCACCAGGGCCCAACCTCCGCTTTGCGGGTCTACGAGGTAGTAGTGCCCGTTTTCCAACTATCTCTCAACGGTAAATCTGCGATGGGCCGGAAAACTAGACCAAATCTTTCTCGGATCTTGGTTGTTCCTGTTATACGGAGGCTGCTCGCAATGCCCGGCCGGCACCGGCATCCGCCCCCCGTGGCCCTCTGATGGCGATACCCAATGGACGACCGGCGAAAGCAGGGGAAGACCCGCGCGGTGAGATCGGCCGGTGTCGGATGAGCAGATCATGTAACGCCTGACTGCCTCGAACACGACAACTTGATGCATGCCGTCAGGAATCACCGTGGGAGGGCTGGCGTACATGAAGCAGGTCTACGAAGAAGACGGCACCGGCGAGGGGCCGGACGGCTTCTTCGGGGTGACGGCGGAGCGCATGTTCTCCGAGGTGTGGTCCCGGCAGGTCCTCACGGTCAGGGAACGGCGGTTGCTGCTGCTCGGCCTGCTCGTCGGCCAGGACATGGACGACATGCTTGAACTGCACCTCGACACCGCCCTGCGCTCGGGCGAGCTGACCCCGGCCGAACTGCGCGAGACGGTCGTGTTCCTCACCCTGTACGCCGGGTGGCCCCGTGCCGCCCGGCTCAGCGCGAAGGTGGAGGAGCTGATCAGCCGCGCCGCAGGGATGTGACCGCCGCTACGGGCCGGACGGGTGGACCCGTGCGGTGGGTACGCTGCCGTCATGCCCACCGCACTCATCACCGGCGCGACCGCCGGGATCGGCGCCGCCTTCGCGCGCCGCCTGGCCGCCGACGGATTCTCCCTGGTCCTGGTGGCCCGCGACGAGGAGCGGCTCGCCGCCTCCGCCGAGGCCCTGCACAAGCGGTACGGCGTGCGGGTCGAGCCGCTGCACGCCGACCTGACCACCGAGGAGGGGTTGGCGGCGGCCGAGGAGCGGCTGCGCTCCGGCATCGACCTGCTGGTCAACAACGCCGGATTCGGGCACCCCGGGGGCTTCCTCGACACCCCCGTGGAGGACGAGGTCCGGATGCTGCGGCTGCACTGCGAGGCGGTGCTGCGGCTGACCCGGGCGGCCCTGCCGTACATGATCTCCAAGAGGCGGGGCGGGGTGATCAACGTGGCCTCGGTCGCGGCGTTCCTCCCCGGCGGCACCTACAGCGCCACGAAGTCGTGGGTGGTGAACTACAGCGCCTCGGCGGCCAACATGGTCAACCGGCACGGCGTGCGGGTGATGGCGCTGTGCCCGGGGTTCGTGCGGACCGAGTTCCACGACCGGGCCAAGCTCGACATGTCGGGCCTGCCGCGCTTCGCGTGGCTGTCGGCCGACCGCGTCGCCGCCGACGCGATGCGCGACCTGGCCCGCGGGGCCTGGGTGAGCGTCCCGTCGGCCCGTTACAAGGCGGTCGCGGCGCTCGCCAGGCTCCTGCCGCTCAACCTGGTCGGCCGCATGGCGAGGCTGCGCTACCGCTGACTCACAGGCGCTCGACGTTCGGGCCGCGGCAGCGGCCCCGGGTGTCGAAGACGAACCGGCTCGCCCGCTGGACCAGGTCGTAGTCGTAACAGTCCTGCCCGCCGAGCACGACGACCGCGTCGGCCCTGGCCATCTCCGCGGCGTCCGGCTCGACCACCTCGACCCCGGCCGGCACGACGAAATCGTCGGCATGCGGATCCGCGGCCCGCACCCGGGCGCCGAGCCGGCACAGCGTCTTGGCGACCTCGACAGGCGACAGCCCGAGCAGCAGGATCCTGCTGCCCCTGATCGAGCGGCACCTCCGGTTCAGCGCGAGGCCGAGCCGGTCGACCACTTGGGCGGGCATGTGCGCGTTGACGTCGTTGGCCGCCTCGACCAGCCGGAATCCCCGCCCGACGCCGCGCCGGATCCCCCACGGCAGGTACGCCACGTCGAGCGGCAGGCAGGAGTCCTCGAGCCCGGGGCAGGGCGCCACGGCGGCGTGCCCGAAGGGCGTGGAGGCGGCGGCCTCGACCGCCTCCCACACGTCGACGCCGAGGTGCGCGGCGAAGATCGACAGCTCGTTCGCCAGGGCCGCGCCGACGTGTGCGCGGGCGCTTTCCAGCAGCGCGCACAGCTCCGACACCCGGGGCGAGGAGACCGGTACGGTCTCCCGCACCAGCCTGCCGTAGAAGTCCGTCACCGCCCGCAGCGAGGCCGCGTCGACGCCCGAGACGACCTTGGGCGTGTTGCCGAGCCGCCAGCGCGGATTGCCCGGCTCGGCCCGGTGCGGGCTGTGGCCGAGGTGGAAGTCGTCCCCCGCGCGCAGGCCCGACCCCTGTTCGAGCAGCGGCCGTACGAACTCCTCCGTGGTGCCGGGATAGGCGGTGCCCTCCAGCACCACGGTCGCCCCCGGCCGCAGGAACGGAGCGATCCGTCCGGCGGCCGAGCCGAGCGGGCCGAGGTCGGGCGCGCCGTTCCGCATTCGCACGGGCGAGGTGAGCACGCAGACGTCGAACCCGGAGGCGTCGGCCGCGTCGGCGCTCGCCGCGTACCGGCCGGAGGCGTGCGCGGCGGCCAGCGCGGCGGCGCCGACGCCCTCGGCGCACGGCTCCCCCGCGTTCAGCCGCTTGACCCGCCACTCGTCCTCGTCGAGGCCGACGACGCGGAATCCCGCCTCCACGGCGCGCATCGCCAGGGGCAGCCCGGCCGGGCCCTGGCCCACGACCACCAGCTTCTCCGCCACGCTACGAACTGTAGGAGCGACCCCGCCGCCGCCCCCGGGATTGGCGGACGGGACGGCTGTAAGGCTTGGGTACGGATAGGGAAAAGTCTCTTCCGGCGGCGTCCGGGCACCCCGTCGGCGGTGGGACCGCGGACTAGCTTCTCCGACATGATCAGGGAGGAGCCAGCATGAAACCGGACGACCGGATTCGTGTCATGGAGATAATCGCCCGGATGAACGTGAGCGGTCCCGCCACCCAGGTCACCGGGTTGTGCGAGCGGCTCAGCCCGGAGGAGTTCGACCACCGCCTGTACACCGGATACGTCGACGGCGGCGAGGGCGACCACCTGCAGCTTCGCGACGTGACGATCCCGGTCCACCGGGTGCCGGGCCTCGGCCGTGCGATCAAGCCGGCCGACGACTACCGGGCCCTGTTCCGGCTGACGAACGCGATGCGCGAGTTCAGGCCGCACATCGTGCACACCAGGACCACCAAGGCGGGCGCGCTCGGCCGCCTCGCGGTGCGGCTGTCGGGCGTCGGGGCGGCCCGGGTGCACAGCTACCACGGCCACCTCCTCGACGGACAGCTCTCCCGCCTGCGGCGGGCCGTCTACGTCCGCACCGAGCGCCGGCTGGCGAGGATGACCGACCGCCTCGTCACGGTCGGCGCCCGACTGCGCGACGACCTCCTCGCGGCCGGGATCGGCCGGCCCGAGCAGTACGTCGTCATCCCGCCCGGCGCCGGGCTCGCCCCGCTGCCCGAGCGTGCCCGGGCCCGCGCGGCGCTGGGCGTCCCACTGGACGCGCCGGTCGTGGCGTACGTCGGCCGGCTGAAGAAGGCCAAACGGCCCGACCGGCTCGCGGAGGTCGCGAGGGCGGTCCTGGCCCGGCTGCCCGGTGCCCGGTTCCTCGTCTGCGGCAGCGGCGAGCTGAAGGAGGAGGTGGAGCGGGCCGTCATGCCGATGTGGGAATCCTTCCGGCTGCTCGGCTGGCGGCGCGACGTCGAGACCGTGTACGCCGCGGCCGACGTCGTGCTGCTCACCTCCGACAGCGAGGGCACGCCGCTGGCGCTCGTGGAGGCCGGCATGGCGGGCCTGCCGGTGGTGGCCACGCGCGTCGGCAGCGTTCCCGAGGTCGTCATGGACCGCCGCACGGGGTTCCTGACCGAGCCGGACCCGGACGAGATGGCCGACCACGTCGTACGGCTGCTGGTGGACCCCGGCCTGGCGCGGCGGATGGGCGAGTCGGCCCGCGCGTGGACCGGGCGGGCGTTCTGCGTGGACCGGCTGGTGGCCGACACCGAGGCCCTCTACCGGGCGCTGCGCGGCGCGACGCGGTCGGAGGTGGGCAGCCGATGACGCCCCTCCCGGCGCTGGCGCCCGCGCTCGCGGGAGCGGTCGCCTGCCTGCTCGCCGCCGCGGGCCTGCGGCCGGTGCGGCGTGCGGTCCCCTATCTGGGCGGGGTGACGCTGGCGGCGGCCACGGCGGGCGCCGCGGTGACGGGCACGATGACGGCCGTGGGCCCGCTCGACCGGCGGGTGAGCGCGGTCCTGCTGGCCGCCGCCGCGGTGGCGCTGCTCGGGCTCATCGCGGACGTGGGCGCGCTGCCGCTCGTCACGCGGCTCATCGTGGAGTCGGTGGCGGCGGGCGGGGTCGTGCTGTGCGGCGTGCAGGTGACGCTGACGGGCGACTGGCTGGACGGCCCGGTCAGCGTGATGTGGATCGTCGCGATGACCAACGCGTACGGGCTGCTCGACCGGCTCGGCGGCGCGCTGGCCGCGGTCGCCGCCGTCACCGGTGCGTTCCTCGCCGGGACGGCGCTCGTGCTGGGCGACCCGTCCCTCGCGGCGCTCGCGGCGGCCCTGGCGGGGGCGTGCCTCGGCGCCCTCCCGTACGGCAGGGCGCGGGGCAGGGTCAGGCTCGGGCCGTCCGCCTCGCTGTTCACCGGCTTCGTCCTGACCTGCACGGCCGCCGGGCTGACGGCCGGACGCGGCACTGCCGTGGTCGCGGCCGGGCTGCTGCTGCCGGCGCTGGCCGCGATCGTGGGGGCCGGGGCGTACGCCGTCCGCCGTCCGCGGCGGACGGGCGGGCCGGCGGGACCGGCGCGGAAGGCGGCGCCCGCGCTGTGCGGTGTTTCGGCCGGCACCGGGACGGCCGGGCTCGCGGTCGCGCTCGGCTGGGTGCCCGCGAGCGCCGCGGCAACGGTCACCGCCGCGACCGCCACCGCGCTGCTCTGCTGTGCGCGCCTCCGGCACGACTTCATCTACGCGCGCCCGCGGCGGGCGTGGACGTCCTTGTGGATGCCGGCCGGTGACGACCGGCAGCGCGGGCGCGTGCCGCGCCCGCGCTCCGCCGGAAACCCCCCGCCGCCCGTAGTACGGCGGGGGTGACCCGGGTCAGCGGCCGATGTTGGCCTCGTGGCCGATGGACAGGCCCGAGTCGACGTCGAAGAAGTGCAGGTTGTGCGTGTCGACGACCAGCTCGATCTCCTGGCCGGGACGGACGTGGCTGCGGGCGTTGACACGCGCGGTCCACAGCGACTTGTCGCCGGTCAGCGGGAGCGTCGTCTCCTCGTCGTCGCCGTCGTGGGCGGCGGCCACGGTGTCCTTGTGCTCGACCGGCGGGGCGTCGATCGTGAACAGGACGTTGATCTCCGAGCCCAGCTCCTCGGTGACGTTGGCGCGGACCGGGATGCGCACCCACCCGGCGCCGTTGCCGCTGGCCGAACCGGCGTCCTCGAAGTCGGAGGGCCGGATGCCGAGGATGATCTTACGGCCGATGTAGCGGTCGAGGCCCGGCTTCTCGGCGAAGGTCGAGTCGGGGACGGGGAGGCGGTAGCCGGCGAAGGCCACGGCCGCGCCGCCGTTGTCGCGGATCAGCTCGGCGTAGGTGAAGTTCATGGCCGGGGAGCCCATGAAGCCGGCGACGAACAGGTTGACCGGGTTGTCGAACAGGTTCTGCGGGGTGTCCACCTGCTGGAGGACGCCGTCGCGCAGGACGCAGACACGGTCGCCGAGGGTCATGGCCTCGACCTGGTCGTGGGTGACGTACACGGTCGTGACGCCGAGGCGCTCGTGGAGCTGGTTCAGCGAGGCGCGCATGGAGACACGGAGCTTGGCGTCCAGGTTGGACAGCGGCTCGTCCATGAGGAAGGCCTGGGGCTCGCGGACGATGGCGCGGCCCATGGCGACACGCTGGCGCTGACCACCGGACAGGGCGGCCGGCTTGCGCTTGAGGTACTGCTCCAGGCCGAGCATGCGCGCGGCGTCGTTGACCCGCTTCTGGATCTCGGTCTTCGACATCTTGCGCAGCTTGAGGCCGAAGGCGAGGTTCTCCTCGACCGTCATGTGCGGGTACAGCGCGTAGTTCTGGAAGACCATGGCGATGTCGCGGTCCTTCGGAGGAAGGTGGTTCACGACACGGTCGCCGATGACGATCTCGCCGCCGCTGATGTCCTCCAGGCCGGCGATCATCCGCAGGGCGGTGGACTTGCCACAGCCCGACGGGCCGACCAGCACCATGAACTCGCCGTCCTTGATCTCCAGGTTGAGGCCGTTCACGGCCTTCACACCACCCGCGTAGATCTTGTCGACGTTGTTCAGAACGATAGAAGCCATGCCAGTCCTTCGCGCTTCCGAGACAACAAGAAGAAGTGGATACGTTTTCAAGACTGTCCCCTGAAATACCGCCTATTGTCAAGATTTCGGTGACACAAGCCATGGAATCATGATGGAATCGTTTCCATGAGCGGTCCAGTGCAGCGGCGGATAACGATCAAGGAAGTGGCGGAGGCGGCCGGGGTCGGGGTGGCCACCGTGTCCCGGGTCCTGTCGGGCGGCTCGGCGAGCGCCGGGACCCGCGAGAAGGTGCTCGCCGCGGCGGCGCGGCTCGACTACCGGCCGAGCGCGCTGGGACGCAACCTGAGGCGCCAGCGGACGGGCGGCATCGGCCTGCTGGTCCCCGACATCACCGACAGCTTCTACGCGCGGCTGACCGACGGCGTGCTGTCGTGCGCGCGCTCGTACGGCGAGCCCGTCACGGTGGGGGTCACCGGCGACGACCCCGAGCGGGAGGCCGAGCTGATCGGCACGCTCATCGAGCAGAGCATGGACCGGCTGATCGCGGTGCCGTCCGGGGACGGCGAGATGTGGGCTCCCGCGCTGCGCGCGGGGCTGAACGTGGTGTTCGCCGACCGGCGGGTGCGCGCGGACGTGCCCAGTGTGGTGCCCGACGACCGGGCGGGGGTGCTGACGGCCGTCGAGTACCTGGCCGGGCTGGGCCACCGCAAGATCGCCTATCTCGGCCGGCACGGACAGTCGCAGCGGGTCGCCGCGTTCGGCGCCGCGATCGCCTCGCTGGGCCTGCCCGCCGACCGGGATCTGGTCGTGCACGCCCGGTCGAGCCGCGACTCCGCCTACGCCGCGGCCGCGGGCCTGCTGCAGCACCGGCCGGACGTCACCGCGGTGATCGCGGGCGGCAACGTGCTCGGCGAGGCGGCCGTGCTGGCCGCCCGCGAGCTGGACGTGCGCATCCCCAGGGACGTGTCGCTCATCATGTTCGACGACGTGCCCTGGGCCGAGCTGTGCTCCCCGCCGCTGACCGTGATCGCCCAGCCGGCCCAGGACATCGGCTACCGCGCCGCCGAGCTGGTGCTGCGGCAGGGCAGGCGTCCTCCGACCGTCACGCTGCCCACCCAGCTCGTCGTACGGGCGAGCTGCGGGCCCAAGGTCTCGGTCCCTAGGCGATGACCTTCTCGATCGCCTCGGCGATCTCCGGGGCCTCGGGGACGACGCGGGGGCGGAACCGGGCGACCACCTGGCCGTCGGCGGCGACCAGGAACTTCTCGAAGTTCCACTGGATGTCGCCCGCCTCGCCCTCCGCGTCGGGGGTCTCGGTCAGCCCGGCATAGAGAGGATGCCGCCCCGGGCCGTTGACCTCAATCTTCTCCAGCAACGGGAAGTCCACGCCGTAGGTCGTGGAGCAGAACTCCTTGATCTCCTCCGCCGAGCCGGGCTCCTGGCCCATGAACTGGTTGCAGGGCACGCCGACGACGGTGAACCCCCGGCCGGCGTACGCCCGCTGGAGCGCGACCAGGCCCTCGTACTGCGGGGTCAGCCCGCACCTGGACGCCACGTTGACCACCAGGGCGGCCCCGCCGCCGAGCAGGTCGCCGAGGGTCGTGCCCTCGCCGTCGATCGTGGTCACCGGAATATCGAGAACGCTCATGTCCGCACCCTAAACGAGCGTCCCGTCCGTTCTCGCCGCAGGGCGCGCCGTGCACGGTAAGCCGCGCCTCCGGGAACGGTCGGCGTTGGGGGGCGGATCGGCAAAGAACCGTCCGCGACGTGCCGCGGATGCCGCCGGGGAGGCGGGCGGCCGTATTTCAATCCGCGTGAGGACCCGTCGCGGTGCCCGCCGGAAGCTCTTGGTGATCCGGTGCGGGCCGAGCGGACGGCGGCGCCCACGCCATGGGCGCGCGGCCGCGCGGCGGGCGCCACGCGCGCCCGCCTTCCGCACGCGACCCGACGACAAGGACCGATTTGGACAGCAGAAGCGTTCTACGCAACACAGTCGCCGCCGTCATCGCGGCCACCGTCACCGGTGGCGGAAGCGGAGTGGCGTGGGCCGACGAGTGGGCCGCCGCGGAGCGGACCGGGGAGAGCGTGCGGCCCGTCACCCACGTCGGAGTGTGGACGACGCGGGTGGCGGCGCAGCCGCCCCGGTACCGCCAGGCGCCGGCGAAGATCCGCAGCAAGGCGTACGCCTTCCGGCTCGTCACCCGCCACACCTGGTCGGGCGAGCAGTTCCAGTGCCTGGACAGCCTGTGGACCAGGGAGAGCAACTGGGACCACCGGGCCTACAACCAGGGCTCGGGCGCCTACGGCATCCCGCAGGCGCTGCCCGGGCGGAAGATGGGCTACGTCGCCAGCGACTGGCGGTTCAACCCGCAGACCCAGATCAGGTGGGGGCTGCGGTACATCAAGGGCCGCTACGGTTCGCCGTGCGGCGCCTGGGGCCACTTCCGGTCCCACAACTGGTACTGACCCGGGCGGAGGCGCCCGGCGGCCTACTGCCGGGCGCCTCCATGACCGGCCCGCTCGCCGCCCGCCGCGCCGGCCCCGCGGCCGGCCTGTGCGTCCGCCCGTGCGGCGGCTCGTACGGCCATCGCCTGGACCAGCAGTTCCAGGCCGAACTCGAACTCCTCGTCGTGGTCGCAGGAGTCCAGATGCGGCCGCAACTCGCTCACCACGGGGAACAGCGCGGGGTCCACCTCGGCGATGACCCCGTCGGCCCGTACGGGGGCGAACGTGGGGGTCACCCCCACCTCCCGCAGCAGCGAGCCGACGACGTACGCGATGAACATGCGCAGCATCCGGACGGCCTCCCGGCCGTCGAAGCCCGCCTCGCGCAGGGTCGCCAGGGCGCGCTCCACCGGGAGGAGGCCCGCGGTCGAGCTCAGCTGCCTGCTCACCACGACCATCGTGGAACGGGGATAGTGGTGGGCGATGCGCCGGAAGGCCCGCGCCTGGATGCGCACCCGCTCGGTCCAGTGGGCGGACGGGTCGTCGGTGAAGCCGATCCGCGACAGCACGTCCTCGGCGACGGCGTCGAGCAGCGCGGCCTTGCTGGGCACGTGGTTGTACAGCGACATGACGCCGACGCCGAGTTCCGCGGCGATCCTGCGCATCGAGACGGCGTCGGCGCCCTCTCTCTCGATGAGCTCCACGGCGGCGGTCACGATGCGGTTGCGGTTGAGCATGGCCGAATCCTCTCTCGCCGCGCACCGTCATTGACGTACGTACAGCGTACGTGACACTCTCGCAGGGATACGTACGGTGTACGTCAAGGGAGGTCCCCCGTGTCGACCCACGAGCTCTACACCATCCCCGCCGAGCTGTCCACGTGGGACGTGGAGATGACCGGAGCGGCCCGGTTCACCTGGGAGTACGACGACGGCCGGGATCGCATGCTCGCCCTCTACCAGAAGGGCAAGGACAAGCAGTGGGACTCCGTCAAGCGGATCGACTGGGACCTCGAGGTCGACCCCTACGACGTGCTCGGCATCCCCGACACCACCCTCGCCATCTACGGCTCTCCCCTGTGGGACCGCATGGACCGCCGGCAGCGCGACGAGGTGCGCAGGCACAACGCCTCCTGGCAGTTCTCCCAGTTCCTGCACGGCGAGCAGGGCGCGATGATCTGCTCGGCCCGGATCGTCGAGTCGGTGCCCGACCTCGACTCCAAGTTCTACGCCGCCACCCAGACGATGGACGAGGCGCGGCACGCCGAGACGTACGCGCGGTTCCTGCAGGAGAAGGTCGGGCTCGCCTACCCCATCAACGAGCACCTCAAGGCACTGCTGGACAGCACGCTGAACGACTCCCGGTGGGACATGCCCTACCTCGGCATGCAGGTGCTGATCGAGGGCCTGGCCCTGGCCGCGTTCGGGGTGATGCGCGACATCACCACAAAGCCGCTGCCCAAGCAGATCCTCGCGTACGTGATGCAGGACGAGGCCAGGCACGTGGCGTTCGGCCGGATGGCGCTGCGCGACTACTACCGGAACCTGTCCGACGCCGAGTTGCGCGAGCGCGAGGACTTCGTGATCGAGGGGTGCTACCTCATGCGCGACCGACTGCGCGGCGAGGAGATCTGGGAGACCGTCGGCCTGTCGCGGCAGGAATCCGCCGAGGCCATGGAGTGCGTGGACCGGTCGGAGTACCTGCGGCTGTTCCGTTCGCTGCTGTTCAGCCGGATCGTCCCCTGCGTGAAGGACATCGGCCTGTGGAGCCCCCGCCTGCAGAAGGCGTACGCCGACATGGGCGTGCTCGACATGGCCGGGCAGAGCCTCGACGCGCTGATGCGGCAGGACGAGGAGATCGCCGAGCGGCTCGACGCCGAGCGCTTCGCCCGCGAGGAGGAGGAACGGGCGGAGGAGGTCGCCGGGACCATCGCCGCCGCGGGCGACTGACCGCGGCTCACATCGTGACCGTCACGACCGTGGACGCCGGCCAATCAATCGGCGAGATTCGCGATCCTTGTCCCCATATATGGGGGATCCTTGCCATACTCCGTCTTCGTGACTGTGGAGTTGACGCGGAGTGGCCGCGGGTCTCGCCGGATCACGGTCGTGGCGATCGCCGCGGTCGTCTTCCTGCTCGCCGGCGTCGGCGCTTACGCCGTCGCCTCCGACGTTCGCAGGCAGGACACGAAATACTGCGGCCACGACTGCGTTCCCGGCCTCGAGATCGGCACCGTGGTGGAGGCGCTGCAGGGCCGGGGACACACCTGCGCCGACAAGAGGCAGTTCTGGTCCTGTGAGCTGAGAATCGGCAAGGTCCGGTTCGAAGCGGACCTCTTCCGCGCCGTCAACGTGGCGGACTTCTACGAATACATCAGCAAGGTCGAGGCCAGGATCATCAACCCGGACAGCACTACGGCGGCGGCCGGGTTGGACTACATGTCGTGGTTCGCGATGCTGCCCCACCGTGACGATCCCTCGACGGTCAAGAAGGTCGACGGCTGGCTGGCCGAGCAGATCGCGGGCGACGGGGATATGACCTTCATTCTCGACTGGGAGTACGCGCTGGAGCGGAACGCGAACACCCGATCCATCGAACTCACGATGAAGAGGAGACATTGATGGCGGCTCCACCCGGCTGGCCGTACTCTCCCGACGGCAGGTTCTGGTGGGACGGCGCCGCCTGGCAGCCGGTGCGGACGCCGCCGCCTCCCGGAACACCCGCCCAGCAGGGCCTCACCGTGCCGCCGCCTCCCTGGCCTGCGACCGGTCACCCGCCCGCGGCCTCGCCCGGGCCGCAGACACCCGGGCCGCAGGCGGCTCAGCCGTACGCCGTCCAGCAGACGCTCCCGTACGCGCCCCCCGGAACCGGGGTTCCCAATCCGGCCCCTTCCGACGCCGGCCCTCGGCCCCGCCGGGCGGGAACAGCGATGTTCGTGCTGGTCACGGCGGGTACGTTGATCGCGGCGCTGGCATTGGGCGGGGTCGCCGGCGGCGCCGTCGGCCTGGCGACCACCGAACCGGTGACGGATGCCCCCGCGCCTTCCTTCCCCGGGAGGTTCCCCACGGGAAAGCAGCGGTACCTGCCCAAGGTGACGCTCACCATGGTCGCGGTGAACTGGCTGCAGGCGGCCAACTCGTGGAGATGCGCGAGGTCCGCGGCGTCCGACCCGCTGACCGGCGCCAAGATGGGGATGATCTGCCGGCCCGGCGACGCCGCAAGGCTCCATATGTCCGTCTATATCTGGTACGACGGGCCGGACAAGGTGCTGTCCGTGAAAGCCCGCTGCGATCTCGGCGTCAGATCGAAGGCGTGCACGAGCCTCTTCTCGATGATGGCGGACACTCTGCTTTCTCCCGATCGGACCCAGCGCGGGCAGGCGGAGACGTGGGCGGGGAAGAACGCGGACAAGGCGGCGGTGACGGCCATCGGCGGCGTCCGGCTGGAGATCAGCCCGCGCCCGCACAGCATGGAAGCCGTGCCGGCGATCTGAAAGATCCTGCCGGCCACGATTCCCCTCGGTGACCCGCCATTTCGCGTGACGGCACGGAGGGGCGAGCGAGCCGCGCGGGAGCGACGTCCCTTCCGGCTCCGCCGGACCGGTGGGTTCACGCGGCCAGTACGAGCACCGCGACCAGCGCCGCGGCGACGACGGCCAGCGCGCCCGCCCAGGCGATGCGGGCGTCCAGCCGGTGGTCGAGCGGACGCCCGTGCCGGAGCGTCCGCTCCAGGGCGCGGTGCCGCCTCCCGGTGCGCAACAGCAGGACCGCCCCGGCCAGCGCGGCCGCCGCGAAGGGGACGGCGAGGCCGGGCAGGTCGTGACGGACCATGATCCCCGCCGCTCCGACGGCCGAGCCCGACATGGTCACGGCCGTGCGGACCCAGGCCATCCGGGTCCGCTCGCTGTGCAGGCCCGGCCTCGGCTCGCCGCTCACGCGCCGCTCACCGTGCCAGGAGGATGAGGAGCAGGGCCAGGACGGCCACCCCGGCCACGCCGTACCCGAACATGGGTGCCAGGGCGGGCGGCGGGAGCGCGCGGTCCTGCCGGAGCGCCCGGTCGATGTGCCGCCAGCGGGGATAGGCCGAGCCGGCCGCCACGGCGGACAGCAGCACGAGCACGACGGCGAGCAGCGTGCGCACCCACGGCACGAAGACGTCCTCGGGAACGACCGCGATGGCGATGCCGCCCGCGCTCAGCGCGAGGGAGGTGCTGATCCAGGTGAGGAACGTGCGCTCGTTGGCGAGGACGAAGCGAGGGTCGGGTTCGTTCTCTTCCATGCGAGAACGCTATTTCCGCCCCTTTTCCCCTAGATTTGCCGGGTTGCTACTTTCGCTCGCGGTCACGGGCGGGCGCCGGGATGGCGCCGGCGATCGCGTCCAGCACCTCGGCCGAGACGTTCCTGCCGTTGCCCTGCGCGCCTGAGCGGAGGGGGCGGTGCCGGGGGCCGGGTCAGAGGCAGGCCCGGCTGACCTCGCGCAGGTAGCTCGCGCCGTCGGTGGCGACCTTCTGCGCCGCGTCCACCGCCGCGTTGGCGTCGTCGACATCGAGCTTCTTGAGGCTGTCGGCGAGTCCCTGGAGGGCGTCCCTGAGCGTGGTGTCGGCGGCCTTGTTCGCCATGTCCTCCAGGTCGGCGGCGCCGTCCTCGATCTTCTTGCGCATGGCGGCGGGGTCGTCCACGACCTTGCCGATTTCGCTGATGGTCTGGGTGATCAGTCGCGTCGACTCGGCGCACGTCTGCGCCTTGTCCGCGCTCGCGCAGCCGGAGGCGAGCAGGACGGCGGCCGCGCAGGCGGCGGCGAACGGGAGGAGTCGCATGCCGATCACCCTACCCAACGGCGGCCCGCCCGCCGCGGAACCGAAGCCGGGGCGGCCTTCGGGCCCCTCCGCACTCACCCCGTCATCACCGCGTCATCACCGCGTCATCACCGCGTCATCACCTCGGTGACGACGCCGCGGAAATACCCCGCGACCTCGCGGGCGAAGGCGGTCCTGGACACTCCGGCCCGGCGCAGGGCGTCGCCGTGATCAAGGGAGACCACGGCCAGCACGCCCGCCAGCAGCGACCACCACAGGGCCGAGGCGATCGCCCGCGACAGCCGGGAGGACCTCCGGAAGGATCGCCGCAGCCGGTCACGGTGGAAGGGCACATGGCGCAGCTCGTCGGCGAGGATCCGGCCCGCGACCTCCGCGGCGAGCAGGTCCCGGACGCCGTCGCGCACCGCCCGGTAGTAGCCGAGCGCGACCACCTCGGCGAGCATCAGGACCATCAGCTCCGTACGCAGTCCGAGGAGCCGCCGCAGCCGGACGAAGGCGGCGTCGGTCCAGTGTCCGGAGATCGTCGCCGCGCCCGCCGCCTCCAGGAGCCGGCCCAGCAGGCGGGCGTGCTCGCACTCCTCGGCCACGAACAGGCGGACCGCCTCCGCGTAAACGGGGTCGCCCGCCTGACGGGCCTTGTCCATCAGGCGGCCGCCGTCGCCGTCCTCCCCCACCTGGAACCGCTGGAGGCTCCGTACGAGGGCGGGCTCCAGCCGTGCTCCCGCGCTCCAGTCGGGGTCGCCCCAGGTGCGCCGCAGCAGCGCCGCGCCCTCGAAGTCGCGTAACCAGGCGGTGAAGTCGCCCGTGTCGACCGTCGTCGTCATGGCCCACGAACCTACGGAAGCGATGTGCAGATCCCGAGGGGGAGTTTGTAGAGGTTCGGCGTACACGGCTCACGGGCGCGGGGGCGCGACGGGCACCCGATCGCGGGCCGTAGCATCTGCGGCATGGGGAATTGCGAACACCTGCTCGTGGCGGCCGACCCTGAGCCGCTCACGCCCGAAGGCTGCCAGGAGTGCCTGGAGCGCGGCATGCGATGGGTCCACCTGCGCAAGTGCCTGGAGTGCGGCCACATCGGCTGCTGCGACTCCTCTCCTGGCAAGCACGCCACCGCCCACTACAAGGAGACCGGCCACCCGGTGATCCGCTCGTTCGAGCCGGGAGAGAACTGGCGCTGGTGCTTCGTGGACCAGCGCCTGAGCCAATAGACCGCGCCCTGAGTTCACTCAGCCGCGTTCGAGCGTCGCCTCCTCGAAGTCGAGCTCCTGCATGACGCGGTGGAGTACCTCGTCGTCGATGCGCCGCTCGTCGCGCAGCCGCACGAACACCTCGCGTTCCGCGGCGAGCATCTCGCGGCGCAGCCGCCGGTAGAGCGAGGCGGGCGTCTCCTCGCCCTCGGGGCCGGTGCCGCCGCCGAGCCGCTCCCAGGCGTGCAGGGCCCGGCGCTCGGAGCGGGTGCGCAACTGGTCGACGACCTCTTCGTGGACGTCCAGCACGCCGTCGGAGGTGAGCTCCTCCAGCCGCGCCAGGGCCGCGGCCGCGGCGGCCTGCTGAGCGCCCGCCTCCGCGAGGTCGTCGCCGTACCGCTCCCGGGCCGTGGAGACGCCCAGCCGCCTGATCAGCCAGGGGAACGAGAGCCCGTGGACGATCAGCGTGCCCACGACGATCGCGAACGTCAGGAACAGCAGCAGGTTGCGCTGGGGGAAGTGCTCGGGCAGGGCGAAGGCCGCGGCCAGCGACACCACCCCGCGCATGCCCGCCCAGCTCGTCAGCATCACGTTCTGCCAGGACGGCGTCTTGGGCTCCCTGGCGCGCACCCGCTTCGACAGCATCCGCGGCAGGTAGGTGCTGGGCGGCACCCACGCGATCCGCACGAGCACGACCACCAGGAACAGCACGATCGCGTACGTCGCCAGCTCTCCCGGCCGCTCGCCGTTCAGCCCGGCGATGATCGGGCGCAGTTGCAGGCCGATCAGGGCGAACACGATCGACTCCAGCACCAGGTCGGCGACCTTCCACACCGCGCCCGACAGCAGCCGGGTGCCGTACGTCGTCCGGCTGAGCTCGTGGCCCAGGTAGATGCCGACGATCACGACGGCGATCACCCCGGAGGCGTGCACCGCCTCGGCCGCGAGATAGGCGGCGTACGGCACGAGCAGCGAGACGCCGTTGGCGATCAGCGCGTCGTCGAGCCGCCGCAGCACGAACCCGGCGAGGTAGGCGATGGCGAGGCCGATCGCCACGCCGAGGCCGGCGGCCAGGAGGAACTGCCCGCCGATGTCGAGCAGGTCGGCGGCGGCGCCGGTCACCGCGCCGACCGCGACCCGGTAGGCGGTCAGCGCCGTGGCGTCGTTGAACAGGCTCTCGCCCACGAGGATGGTCAGCGCGCGTCGCGGCAGGCCGAGCCTGCGTCCGATGGCGACCGCCGACACGGCGTCGGGAGGGGCGACGATCGCGCCGAGCGCGAAGGCCGCCGCGAGCGGGAGCTGGGGGACGATCGCGTGCGCGACGAAGCCGACCACCAGGGTGGTCGCCAGGACGAGCCCGACGGCCAGGAGGCCGACGGGCCTGGCGGCGTCGCGCAGCCGCAGGTATGAGCTGTCCAGCGCCGCCGAGTAGAGCATCGGCGGCAGGAAGACCACCAGGACGATATGGGGGTCGAGGCTGTAGTCGGGGATCCCGGGCACGTAGGAGGCGGCCAGGCCGGCCACCACCAGGAGCAGTGGGGCCGACCAGTTGCGCCATCTGGCCAGGGCGGCGACGCCGAGGGCGCCGGCCGGGAGCAGGAGGAACTGCAGTGCCGTTGATGTGTCCATCAAACGACGAGGTTACTTACAGCTGGAACTCCCGCGGACCGGGGCCCTCACCACCCCCGCGAGGTGTCCCAGCCCTCCCCGTCCTCGTCCGACCACGGGATCGGGGAGTCCGCGGGGGGCTGCCCGCCGCGCCGCCCCCCGCGGCGCTCGTGCTCGGCGTGCTGGTCCGGGGCCTGACCGGCCGGCCACTGGTCCGGCCGCAGGCGCTCGCCCGTGGTGTAGAGCGGCGGTTCGCTCGCGTAGTGCTCGTTCGCGTACGGCTCGTTGACGTAGGGCCGGACCGCGCCGAGGCCGAGGGGGTCGCTCGGGTCGACCGCCCCGGGCTGCTGCCCCGCGGGCTGCGGGACGTGAGGTTGCGGAGCCTGGGGGTAGGCCGGCTGCGGCCCGGTCTGGGCCGAGGACGCGACGAGGCGGTCCTGGGTGGGCGTGCCCCGGGCGACGAGCACGTCGTTGGGGCCGAGCGCGGCGGGCGCCGGGTAGGCCTCGGGGGCCGGGGCGGGCGGCGGCACCGGCGGACGGGCGTACTGCCCCGTCCCCGGATAATCGGGGCCGGGATAGTCCGGGTAGTTGTAGTCGGACGGGGCGGGCTGCTCGGGGAACCCGGCGTCGTGCGACCCGCGGCGGTCCCGGGCAACGTATCCGTTCTCGCCCTGGGCGTAGCCGTCGCGGGCCCTGCCGTACCCGTCCGGGGCCTGGCCGTAGCCGTCGGGCGCGGTGGCGTGGCCCTCGTCGGCGGCGTACCCGTCCCGGACCTGGCCGTACGGGATCTGGGACGCGTTGTGCGGCGCGTTCTGGGGCGCGCCGTAGGGGTCCTGCGCCGCGTATCCGTCACCGGGCTGCCCCGCGTACGCGTCGGGCACGGCGTAGGCGTCCTGGGCCCGCGTCGCGTACGCGTCCGGGGATTCGGCCGCGTACGGGTCGTGGACCTGCGTGGCGTACGGGTCGTGGACCTGGGTCGCGTAGGCGTCCTGCCCCTGGTCCTGCGGGTGCGCGGGGTACCCCTCCTGGGGGGCGTAGCCGTCCTGGCCCGCCGTTCCCTGCCGCGGGAACGGTCCCGTCCCGGCGTCCTGCTCCTCGCCACCCGCCTCGGCGAAACCCTCGTCGAGAGTGTCGATCAGCCGTCCCACGTCGTTCATGGGCATGCGGAAACTGGCCGTGCACATCTCGCCCCGCCACAGGCTCAGCACCAACGTGCCGTCGTGCCACGTGACCCGGAGCACACGGTCCTGGCCTCGTGCGTCGAAGAACACCTCGCCGAACGATGGCAGTGGGACAACTTCCGACATGGCAGACATAGTGCCTTTACCTGCCCTTTTCCGTCCACTCGATCTCGGGAACCCTCGCGAAACTTCCGTTTCGTCCCTTTTCGACCTCACTGGGTAGATCGCCGTTGACCTTGAGAGCACTGACATCTCAGTGTGCCACGCGTGCCGGGAGGGAGTTCCTGGAACGCCAGGATGTGGTGGGGCGGACACGCACAGGATGTCGGTGGCACCGGGTAGCGTTCTTCCGTGCCCAAGGACCGTCCCGAGCTCCCGCCCGTCGAAGAACTCCTCACCGCCGCGGTGACCGCACTGGGCGGCGTCGAGCGCCCGGGGCAGGTCAAGATGGCACAGGCGGTGCGCGACGCCGTCGAGAGCGAGGAGCACCTCGCGGTGCAGGCCGGCACCGGCACCGGCAAGTCGCTGGCCTACCTCGTGCCCGCGATCAGGCACGCGGCCGAGAAGGGCGAGGCCGTGGTGGTGTCCACCGCCACGATCGCGCTGCAACGCCAGCTGGTCGACCGCGACCTGCCCCGGCTGGCCGACGCGCTGGAGAGCCTGCTGCCGCACCGGCCCGAGTTCGCGATTCTGAAGGGCCGCCGCAACTACCTGTGCCGCCACAAGATGGCCGACGGGATGCCCGAGGACGAGGACGACCAGCTCTTCGACCCGCGTGAGGTCAGCGCCACCGGCCGGATGGTGCAGCGCATCCAGGAGTGGGCCAACGAGACCGAGACCGGCGACCGCGACGAGATCGTGCCCGGCGTGAGCGACCAGGCCTGGCGGCAGTTCTCCGTGACGGCCCGGGAGTGCCTGGGGGCCCAGCGGTGCCCCAGCGGCGCCGACTGCTTCGCCGAGCTCGCGCGGGAGCGCGCGGGCGAGGCCGACGTCGTGGTGACCAACCACGCGCTGCTGGCGATCGACGCCATGGAGGACTTCGCGGTCCTGCCCGAGCACGACGTGGTCGTGGTGGACGAGGCGCACGAGCTGGTCGACCGGGTGACGTCGGTGGTCACCGGAGAGCTGTCGGAGAGCACGGTGAGCCTCGCCGTGCGCCGGGCCGGACGGCTCATCGAGCAGGGGGTGGCCGACCGGCTCCAGGAGGCGGGTGAGGACCTGCGCTCCCTGCTGGCCGTCGCCCCGCCCGGCCGCGTCGACACGCTGCCGGGGTCACTCGGAATAACGCTCGCGCTGGTGCGCGACGCCGCCTTCGCCTGCATCACGGCCCTCGGACCGCGTAACAAGGACAAGGACGACCCGGAGAACGCCGGGCTGCGCAAGGCCGCCTTCACGGCGCTGGACGAGGTGCACGACACCGCCCAGCGGATGCTCGACGCCTTCGGCCCGGCGGCCGGCCGCGACGAGGCCGGAGACGACGCGGAGGACACGGGGGACTCACGGGACTCAGGAGGCTCACGGGATTCGGAGCGCGGCGCGAACGGCGGCCCAGGTGACGCGCGGTCCGAGGAGGTCCACCGGGCGGAGGTCGTCTGGCTGGAGGAGGGGCGCGGGCGCGTTCCTCCCACCCTGCGGGTGGCGCCGCTGTCGGTCGGCGGCATGCTGCGCGACAAGCTGTTCGGCGACCGCACCGTCGTCCTCACGAGCGCGACGCTCGCACTCGGCGGCTCGTTCGACAGCCTGTCCCGCCAGTGGGGCCTGCGAACCGGGGAGTGGACCGGCCTCGACGTCGGCTCGCCGTTCGATCACCCGCGCCGGGGCATCCTCTACGTCGCCACGCATCTCCCTCAACCCGGCCGCGACGGCCTGCCCGAGGCGTACGTCGACGAGATCGCCGAGCTCATCGAGGCGGCCGGCGGCCGGACGCTCGGCCTGTTCTCCTCCATGCGGGCCGCGAAGGCCGCCACGGAGGCGCTGCGCGAGCGGCTCGACGTGCCGCTGCTCTGCCAGGGCGACGACTCGACCTCGCAGCTCGTCAAGCAGTTCGCGGGCGACCCCGCCACCTGCCTGTTCGGCACGCTGTCCCTGTGGCAGGGCGTCGACGTGCCGGGCCCGTCGCTGACCCTGGTGATCATCGACAGGATCCCGTTCCCGCGTCCCGACGACCCGCTCGCCTCGGCCCGGCAGCGGCACGTGGCGGCCACGGGGGGCAACGGTTTCATGGCGGTGGCGGCCACCCACGCCGCGTTGCTGCTGGCGCAGGGCGCGGGCCGGCTGCTGCGGTCGATGGACGACCGGGGCGTCGTCGCCGTTCTCGATCCGAGGCTCGCCACCGCCCGTTACAGCGGGTTCCTGCTCAACTCGCTGCCGCCCTTCTGGCGCACCACCGATCCCGCGAAGGTCCGCGACGCCCTGCGCCGCCTCACCGCCGGCTCCTGAGCCGGGCCTCCGCGTGCGGGAGACCCGGCCGCTCCGGCTCCGGTCACATCTTCGTGGCCGCGCCGAACGTCTCCCCCGCGTTCAGGCGCCGGACGAGGTCGAGCACGGCGTGCGGCCCGCCGTTCGCGGTGACCCATCGGCTCACCCGGCACGCCGCCTTCGCGTAGGTGCGCCGGTCGGCGCCGGCCGCCCGCAGCCAGGCGTCCAGCGTCACCGGCAGCGCGGCGTCCGTGCTCACCAGGCAGCGGTCGGCCGCCGTCTCCGGCGCGAGATACCGCGGGTCGCCGGCGACCAGGACGGCAAGGCCCTCGTCGAACCACTGGGGCACCTCCGCACCACCGGAGTCGAGCCGGGCATGCAGTTCGACGTGCGACATCTCGTGTGAGGCGATGACCGGATCCACGCCCTCGGGCGACAGCATCACCGCGCGGTTCAGCACCGCGACGCCCCGCTCCCCTCCGCCGCCGATCCGGCGGTAACAGCGGCCGCTGAGGCAGGCGAGGATCCGCGGAGAGGCCTGCCTGCCGCCGTAGAAGTCGCGGACGCGCCGCTCCGCCTCCTCCACGGTGGAGACCACCTGCCGCCTCCGGTCCGGCGGCAGTCCCGATTCCGCGTAGACATCCGGGGCCAGCCGCTCCAGCCCGTAACAGCCGGGGCAGGTCGTGGCGGCGACCGACGGGAAGGCCACCGCCACGACGGCGGCCGCCGCGATCGGCAGGGCCGCGAGCACGACGAGCAGCCACACCCGTCCCCGCCGGGGCACGCGCCGTCGTTTCCACGCCATCGTCACTCCCCTTGCTCGACTCCGGCATCGGCGTCCCCTGCGCCGGTGGTCGTGAAGCAGGATCTTCGCGCGTTGTCCGCCCGTCGCACATCGGACCGTGGTAGGACCTCTTCCGGTCTGAGGCGGCGTTCGCGCCGGCCGGGCTGCGGGTGGCGCCGGTGCGGGGGCCGGACGGCGCCATCCGCGCCTCGGGCAGGGCGTGAGGCCCGCAACCGCGCGTAGAGTGCGGGGGCATGAGCGCTGACACCCCTGTCACGTCGGTGGGCCTCACCCGGGGCGGCCGACCGGCCTTCGTCGTGAACGTCGAGGTCTTCCTGGAGCGAGACGGCCGGTGGCTGCTCATCCGGCGCGGCAGGCGGGAGGCTCACGCACCCGGCACGCTCGCCGGCGTGGGCGGCAAGGTCGAGGTCGACGGCGCGGGACTCGACGTGCTCGAGGAGACGGCACGGCGTGAGGTCGCCGAGGAGATCGGAGTCGACATCACGGGAGCCGGGCTCTCCTATGTGGAGAGCGGGTTCTTCGTCACCGACGACGGCGACCCCGTCGTCAACGTGGTCTTCCGCGCGACGATGCCGCCCCACGCCCAGCCCGTGGCCGCCTCGCCGGAGGAGGTGGAGGAATTCCTCTGGCTCACCGCCGCGGAGGCCGAAGGCGATCCGGAGTGCCCACCCTGGACGTCACGGAGCCTGCGCCGCGCGACGGCGCGGGCCGGCACGCCGGCGTAGTCGTCTGCGGGGACGCGCCGGCACCGCGGCGCGGGCCACCGGGTCAGGGAGAGGGAGCAGGGGCAGGGAGCAGGGTTAGGTAGCAGGGGGCAGCGGACCGAGCTCGGGCCGCTTGGGGGCGAGGCCGTCGCCGGAGGACGTGCCGCGAAGGCGCCGCCCGATCCACGGGCCGAAGTGCTCCCTGAGCCACTGCACGTCCTCGCGGCGCTTGGCCCTCGGGTCCACCGTCTCCCGGGGCGGCCAGGTCTTGCGCCAGTCGTCCTCGCCGGGCACGCCCAGCACGTGCAGCACCCGGGCCGCGACCAGGCGGTGGCCCTCGGCGTTCATGTGCAGCCGGTCGCCGCTCCAGGCCCGCCAGTCCCGCAGCCCCTGCATCGACCACATGTCCACCAGGTGGCAGCCGTACAGGTCGGCGATCGAGCGCACGTGCATGAAGAAGATCGCGAACTTGCCGCGCAGCTGCCGCATGATCGGGGTGTCCCGAGGATCGGTCCCGGTGAACAGCACGACGTCGGCGCCGGTGGCCCGCAGGTCGCGTACGGCGCCGGCCAGCTTCTTGGCCATCTGGTCGGGGTCGGCGCCGGGGCGGATGAGGTCGTTGCCGCCCGCGCAGAAGCTGATGAGGTCGGGCCTCAACCCGACGGCCACGGGCACCTGGTCGGCGACGATCTGGTCGATCAGCTTGCCCCGCACCGCGAGGTTGGCGTAGCGGAAGTCCGGTTCGAGTAAGGCGAGCCGTTCGGCGACCCGGTCGGCCCAGCCCCGGTAACGGACCACCTCACCCGGCGCCGGAGGGGGCGCGTCCGGGAGGGGGTCGTTGAGTCCCTCGGTGAAGCTGTCTCCGACCGCCACGTACGACCGGTAGCCCATGATCCCTTCTTTCGTCACTCGCCCATGTCCGCGATCGCGCGCAGCGCGAGCTCGTACGACCGCATGCCGAACCCCGCGATCGTCCCGGTGGCCACCGCCGCCACGACCGAGGTGTGACGGAACTCCTCCCGCGCGTTCGGGTTGGAGATGTGCACCTCGACCAGCGGAGCCGTACGCTGCGCGATCGCGTCGCGCAGCGCGTACGAATAGTGGGTGAAGGCGGCGGGGTTGAGGACCACGGGGGTCCTGCTGTCGGCCGCCTCGTGGATCCAGCTCACCAGTTCGGCCTCGTCGTCGGTCTGCCTGACCTCCACCGACAGGCCCAGCTCGCGGCCGGTCTCGCGGCACAGGGCCGCCAGGTCGTCGAAGGTCTGCGCGCCGTAGACGTCGGGCTCCCGGCTGCCGAGACGGCCCAGGTTGGGCCCGTTAAGGACGAGCACCTGCCTCATCGGGCGACCTCCCGGTAGGCGGCTTCGAGCAGTTCCTCCGAGGGGTTCTCCAGGCGGGCGGGCCTGCCGATGTCGTCGAGCACGACGAACCGCAGCACCGCTCCCCTGGCCTTCTTGTCCACGCGCATGTGCTCGCGCAGCCGCGGCCAGGCGTCGGCGCGGTAGGAGGTGGGCAGCCCGACCGACTCGAGGATCGAGCGTGTGCGGTCCACGACGTCGCGGCCGACGCGACCGTCGAGCCGGGACAGCTCGGCGGCGTAGACCAGCCCGATGGCCACGGCCTCGCCGTGCCTGATGCGGTAGTCCTCGACCCGCTCGATCGCGTGGGCGAGGGTGTGG
The DNA here is from genome assembly GCF_030268985.1 of Microbispora sp. NBRC 16548. NCBI lineage: Bacteria > Bacillati > Actinomycetota > Actinomycetes > Streptosporangiales > Streptosporangiaceae > Microbispora > Microbispora sp. NBRC 16548. The sequence continues at coordinate 658,135 of NZ_BSSF01000001.1, read as the reverse complement.
CCGTAGTTGAGGATCTCCCGGATGCCGCTTTCGCGCAGGTCCGCCCCGACGACGTCGGCCTTCACCCGGATCTTGCGCTCGACCAGCTCGCGGGTGTGCTCGCCCTCGGGGGTGCGGGCGGCGGCGGGGTCGTCCTCGATCAGCATGAGGATCGTGGGGTCGGCGATGAACCCGCCCTTGATGATCTCGGCGAGGCCGGCGACGTAGTCCTCGCGCGGCACGCTCGCCAGCGTGGCCAGGTCGCACAGCACGCCCTTCGGCGGGTGGAAGGACCCGACCAGGTTCTTGCCCTCGGGGGTGTTGATCCCGGTCTTGCCGCCGACGGCCGCGTCCACCATGGCCAGCAGCGTGGTCGGCACCTGCACGACCTGGACGCCGCGCAGCCACGTCGCGGCCACGAATCCGGCCAGGTCGGTGGTCGCCCCGCCGCCGACGCCGACGACCGCGTCGGAACGCGTGATGCCGTACCGGCCGAACGCCGACCACAGCTCGGCCGCGACGTGGACGGACTTGGCCTCCTCGCCGTCCGGCACGGGCAGGGCGACGACCTCGTGTCCGGCGCCCTCCAGAGTCTCGCGCACGGGCCTGGCGATCTCGGGCAGCCCGGCGGGGTGGATCACGGCGACCGTGCGCACCTTCGCGTCCAGCAGGCCCGGCAGCTCCGGCAGCACATCGGTGCCGACGACGACGTCGTACGGGCTCTCGCCGCGCACGGTGATGCGCGTCGCGGTCACAGCGCCCCCTCGATCTCGGTCACCACGTCCTCGGGCTCGCGGCCGTCGGTGGCGACGGTGATCGCGGCGAGGCCCTCGTAGAGAGGACGGCGCTGCTCCATCAGCTGCCTCAGCCGGCTGCGCGGGTTCAGCACCAGCAGCGGGCGGGCCGAGGCGAGGCCGACCCGCTTGACCGCCTGGTCGAGCCCGACCTGGAGGTACACGACCCGGTGGCCGGACAGCAGCTTCTGAGTGTGCTCGTGCAGGATCGCGCCGCCGCCGAGCGCGAGCACGCCCGGGTGCGTCTCCAGCGCGTCGCGCACGGCCTGCGCCTCCAGCTCGCGGAACCTCTCCTCGCCGTCCTCCACGAACACGTCGCTGACGGTCTTGCCCGCGACGGCCTCGACGTCGGCGTCGGTGTCGCGGAACGGCAGGCCGAGGCGGTCCGCGAGGAGCCGCCCGACCGTGGACTTGCCCGAGCCGGGCGGGCCGATGAGGACCGCGGCGGGGCCTTGGGACGCCGATTGCATGATCACAAACCCTATTACTTGATGACCAGGGACGACAGGTAACCCGACAGGTTGCGCGCGACCTCTTCGACGGAGTCGCCGCCGAACTTCTCGACGGCCGCGTCCGCGAGCACCAGCGCCACCATCGCCTCGGCGACGATCGCGGCGGCCGGGACCGCGCAGACGTCCGAGCGCTCGTGGTGCGCCTTGGCCGGTTCGCCGGTCAGCACGTCGACCGTGGCGAGCGCGCGGGGCACGGTGGAGATCGGCTTCATCGCGGCGCTCACCCGCAGCGGCTCGCCGTTGGTCATGCCGCCCTCGACGCCGCCGGCCCGGTTGGTCATCCGGCGCACGCCCTCGGGGGTGTTCTCGATCTCGTCGTGGGCCCGCGAGCCGGGGCGGCGGGCGGTCTCGAAGCCGTCCCCGACCGCGACCCCCTTGATCGCCTGGATGCCCATGAGCGCCCCGGCGAGGCGGGAGTCGAGACGGCGGTCCCAGTGGGTGTAGCTGCCGAGGCCCGGCGGCAGGCCGTAGGCGACGACCTCGACCACGCCGCCGAGGGTGTCGCCGTCCTTGTGCGCCTTGTCGATCTCGGCGACCATCGCCGCGCTCGCGGCCGGGTCGACGCAGCGCACCGGGTCGGCGTCCACCGCCTCCATGTCGCCGGGGCCGGGAAGCACCTCGCGGGGCGCGACGGCCTCGCCGATCGAGGTCACGTGGCTGACGATGTCGACGCCCAGGGCCTGCTTGAGGAAGGCGCGGGCGACCTGGCCGAGCGCCACCCGGGCGGCGGTCTCCCGGGCGCTGGCCCGGTCGAGCACCGGCCGCGCGTCGTCGAAGCCGTACTTCTGCATGCCGGCGAGGTCCGCGTGGCCGGGGCGGGGCCGCGACCGCGGCGCGTTGCGCGCCTGGCCCTCCAGCAGCGCCGGGTCCACCGGATCGGCGGCCATCACGGTCTCCCACTTCGGCCACTCGGTGTTGCCGATGCGGATCGCGACGGGCGAGCCGAGCGTGCGGCCGTGCCGTACGCCGCCGGAGATCGTCACCTCGTCCTGTTCGAACTTCATCCGCGCCCCGCGGCCGTATCCGAGACGGCGGCGGCGCAGCGCCTCGGCGAGGTCGGCGGTGGTCACCTCCACCCCGGCGGGCAGGCCTTCCAGGATCGCGAGAAGCTCGGGGCCGTGTGACTCCCCGGCGGTCAACCAGCGCAGCATGGTGACAAGTCTTCCATGTGCGCCCGACTGCGGCGTCCCCCTGACACCCCCATGACCGTACGCGGATGCCCCCTGACCCGGAAACCGCACGTGCTACCCGCCGGGGAAAGCCCCTGGGAAAGCCCCGGGAAAGGCCACTGCGACGAGCGCCCCCGCGAGCATGAACGGGCCGAACGGGAACTCGGTCGTGCGGGTGGCTCTGCGGGCCAGGAGCAGCCCCACGGCGTACAGCGCGCCGAGGACCTGGCCCGCCATCCCGGCGACGACCGTGGCCTGCACGCCGAGCGCGCCGGTGAGCAGGCCGATCAGCCCGGCCAGCTTGACGTCGCCGAGCCCGAGGCCCGTGGGGCGGGCGAACCACAGCACGGCGTAGACGGCGCCGAGCGCGCAACCCGACGCCACCGCGGGCAGCAGACGGCCGGACGGCGCGAGCAGGGCCAGCAGGATCGGGTACGACGGCAGCGTGATCGCGTCGGGCAGCCGCCAGGTCCTCCGGTCGATCTCCGCGAGCGCGGCCCCCGCCACCACGGCGTACAGCCACGCGGCGAGCACCCAGCCGTCGTGGACGCGCCAGGCCACCAGCGCCGCGGCCAGCGCGGTCGCGCCCTCGACCGCGTACGGCGGGCGGGGCAGCGGCACGGTGCGGGCCGCCGCCGCGAAAGCCTTCCGCGCCTCTCCGCGTCGGCTCTCGCGCCGGTCGTCCGGCTCCGCGCCGAATCCGCCGGAGGCCGCCCGCGCGTACGCGCCAGCGATCAGGCCGAGTACGGCGGCGGCGAGGACGACGAGGGGCACGCGGCCGACACTAACGCCCGCGCGCCGCCAAGGGCCGGGGTGCGGGCTCCCCTGTGGACGACCGCGTTCCTGTGGACGACGCGGCCGTGGCCGGCCGCGCGGCCCGTCTCGGCCCGCAGCGGGTCGAGCGTCACAGGAGGTCGGCCGGCGTCGGGCGGATGTTCGCGGGCTACGGCGGCGCAGGCGTGTCAGGCAGGAGGAGCCGGGCGGCGGTCGAGGCCGCTCAGGCGCGGCGGCGGCTCCACCAGCGGCCGCGGCGCTTGTCCTCCGCGGTCCCCAGACGGGCCACCGTGGCGCCCGGCACCTCGCGGGCGAGGCGGTCCACGGCGGAGGCGTCCCGCTTGGCCTCCTCCACCGTGGCGAGGGCCTGCAGCATGCCGCCCTCGATCACGAACGGGACCGGCCCGGCCACGTCCACCACCACGGCGGCGGCGCTCTCGTGCCGCGCCGCCTGGCAGACCTGCGGGGCCGTGGCCTGCACCGGCCGGGCGTCCGGGCGCCACCTGCGCATCGGCTCTGTCCCGGTGAAGGCGAGCACGGCCTCACGACCGTCCTTGCCGACCAGTTTCGGGAGGGCCATCTCGCTCTCCTTCTCCTGGCGCAGGCCGTGCTCCCCCACTTCCGACTCGGTGAGCAGCGCGACCACGGGCACCAGCAGCCTCGTCCCGGCGAGCGCCGCCAGGACGTCGGCCGCCGTCGCCGTGCCGGCCTGGAACGCCGACAGCGCCGACGCGACGGACGCGTCGGTGCCGCCGTCGTCGTCGGGGCGCAGGGGCTGCGGAATCGATGGCACGTCTCCCGACCCTACCCAAGGACCGCGCCGGAGGCGTCAGCCCAGGTCGGCGATGGCGATCACGGGGCCTCCGCCGGACGGGCCCTGATGGACCGCCGCCACGGAGACGAACACGGCCGGGTCGCCGCTCACGCTCGCCGCCACCCCGCCGACGGTCGCCTTGATCTGGCGATGCCAGTGGACGTCGGAGTCGTCGAGCATGATGTTGCGCCGCCCGCGTACGCGGCCCGACGGGTCGGCCTCGCACTTGATGAACAGGTTCACCAGCCGGTCGCCGAGGTCGTCCGGGTGCGGGCGCTCCGGCAGGTCGACGCCCGCGCCGCGGATGGCCTCCCAGATCCCGTCGGCGTCCAGGGCGTCCTTCATGACCGAGTGACCGGCGCGGTAGCGCCCGCCGATCCCGCGTACGTTGCCCACCACGACGATCTGGGCCCGGTCGAGCTCGACGCCGCTGGAGCAGGAGGCGACCGACGAGTAGAGCGACAGGTCCTTGTGGATCTGCTCCGCCGAAGGCGTCTCGATCTCCCCGAGCGCGACGGCGATGCCGAGCGCCGTGGTGGAGTTGGAGATGTCCATCGACTTCAGCGTGTCCTCGGTGACGACCGTCCGGCCGCGCTCCTTGGCGTCGGTGATCGTGGACAGCGTGAGCAGCGGCGTCTTGGTCTGCACGTAGTGGACGTCGGCCGGGTCGTCGATGCCAGCGATCTTCATCGCCTCGCGCACCCCGGCGGCCACCTTCTCGACCATGGCGGGCCTGCCGATGTCCTCGGGGAGGATCACCTCGCTCATCGCCACGCCGACGCTCACCCGCGGCTCGTCGGTCCGTACGGCCGTGGCCGGATCGACGGTCGCAAAGATCGTCGCGTGCGGGCTGAGCACGCCGTCGGTGCCGCCGGACCACACCAGGGGCACCTGCGCGACCTCCTCGGCCGTACGCGTGCCCTTGGTCACGAGCACCTCGCGGAAGGCCCGGTCGGCCAGGATCCGCGTGTAGTCGTTCACGCCGCCGTTGCCCTCGGTCTTGCCGATCACGGCCAGCACGCGGTCGGCCTCGATCACGCCGTCGTCGATCAGCCTCGCCAGCCCGGAGGCGTCGGTGACGCTCTCGATGGGGACCTTCCGTACCTCGATCGGATCCGGCACTATCTCTCCACCCCTCTGTACACCCTCGTACCGATATTTCCTGACAGCGCGGCACCGATGTGGTGCAGCGAGGTGATCACGGCCCGCCCCCCGGTCTCCTCGGCGAAGCACAGGGCGGCCTCGACCTTGGGTCCCATGCTGCCTCCGGCGAAGTGACCGGCCGCCTGCAACTCGCGCAGGGCGGCCACGTCGATCTCCCCGATCGGGCGGGCGCGGGGCGTGCCGAAGTCGACGGCGGCGTACGGCACGTCGGTCGCGATCACCAGGTCGGTGGCGCCGACGGCGACCGCCAGCGCGGCGGCGGCGAGATCCTTGTCGATCACGGCCTCGATTCCGGTCAGCGTGCCGTCCTCCCCGCGCACGACCGGCACTCCCCCGCCTCCCGCGGCGACGACGGTGAACCCGGCGTCGATGAGCGCGACGGCTGCGGGGGCGTCCAGGATCTCCACGGGCCGCGGCGAGGCGACCACCCGGCGCCATCCGCGGTCGAAGCGCCGCCACACCTGGCCGTGCCCCTCGAATCGGCGCGCCTCGTCCTCCCCGAAGTACCGCCCGATCGGCTTGACGGGGTCCTGGAACGCCGGGTCGGCCGGGTCCACGAGCGTGCGGGTGACGATCGCCGCCACCCGGGCGTGCCCCGCCTCGCGCTGCAGGGCGTTCATGATGAGCGTGCCGATCGTGCCCTGCGTCTGGGCTACACACCAGTCGAGCGGCACCGGCGGCACGACGTGGGCGGCGAGCTGGTTCTTCAGCAGGAGATTGCCGACCTGGGGGCCGTTGCCGTGGGTGAGCACCACCTCGTGCCCGGCCCTGCTCAGCGCCGCCACGTGGGCCATCGCCTCGCCGATCGCCCGCTGCTGGTCGGCCGGGGACGCGCTCCCGTCGGGAGCCGTCATGGCGTTGCCACCCAGTGCGATCAGTACGCGTCCGCCCACACCCGGAAACTATCCAGCCCCATCCGGGCCTTCATTGGCGAGTCTCGCCCACCCCTGTCGCATTCATGGGCAGATTTCACCAAGCTCGGCAAACACGCTCGGCACCGAGCGGCGAGGCCGTCTCCACCGGGGTCCGGGCGCATGGCCGTCCCGTCGCCGGCCGGCTCCGGTCCGAGGCGACTTCTGCCAGAATGCTCGCCACTGCCCCCCTTTCATGGAGATCCGCATGGCCACGCCTCAGGTGCGTCCCGGGCTCACGCACGAACGTGTCGGCGTCTTCGCCGACGCGATCTTCGCGATCGCCATCACGCTGCTCGCCCTGGAACTCCCCCGCCCTGAGGGCGAGGACTTCCAGCGGCTGGGCGCCTTCTTCGGCGACCACTTCGGCTCCTTCATGGCCTTCGCCATCGCCTTTCTCATGCTCTGGTTCGCCTGGCGGGCCCATCACACGCTGTTCGACCAGATCGAGCGGGTGTCCCAGTCGATGCTCCTGCTGCACATCCCGCTGCTGTTCTTCGTGGCCGTCCTGCCGTACACGACGTCGATCTTCGGCGAGACCAACGCCAGTCACCTGCCGGCCGAGGCGGACGGCAGGGCCCTGGCGACCGGCCTGTTCGCCGGCAACGAGGCCATCCTGCTGCTCGCCCAGGGCGCGCTGTTCACCCTGGTGCTGGCGCAGCGCGTGCACCGGCCGGACGCCGACCTGCGACGGCTGCGCGGCAACGCCTGCATCTACTGGGCCATCGGGATCTACTGGCTGCTGACCGCCGCGGCGAGCGCGTGGGCGGTCACCGCGGTGCCCTTCCTGTGGCTGGCGACCCCGCTCGTCGCCGCCGGCACGGTCCGTGTGCTCAGGATGAGACGGTGAAGCCGCGCAACACGTCTGCGATCTCGTCGACCTCGGTGAGCTTCCCCGACGCGACCGCGATCACGAAGTCGTAGGCGACGTCGTCGTCCCGCGGTTCGATCTCCACTCCGTTCTTCGCACAGAAGACATACGTCGTGAGCCATGCCGCTCGCTTGTTACCGTCCACGAACGGGTGGTTGGAGACGATCGAGTGCAGGATGGCCGCGGCCTTGGTCAGCAGGTCCGGGTAGGCGTCCCGCCCGAACAACGACGTCCGCGGACGCAGCAGCGCTGCCTCGAGAAGCCCGATGTCACGAACCTCGACCGTCGCTCCCGTCGCATGCCGGGCGATGCGCAGCGCCTGCTCAAGGCTGATGTAGCGGGTCACTCTCCCAGCCTGCGCAGGAGGTCCGCGAAACGCTGGGCCCCCTTCTCGGCCAACATGTCGGTGTACTCGTCGTCGGCGACGCGAGCAAGGTAGTCGTCGATCGCGCGCAGGGCGATCTGCTGCATGCTCCGGCCTTCCTTCTCGGCACGCCGCCGGAGGGCCTCGGTCTGCTCGTCGGTCAGGCGAAGCGTCATGGCCATGCCTCCATCCTACGGCGCGGTATCACGCTGATACCATCAACCGATAGCATAGGAGTGGTAACGCTTGGTAATCAAACCTGATCGCCGCCGAGGCGGCGCAGGCGGGCCACCGCCTCGTCGATGACCTCGTCCCGCTTGCAGAAGGCGAACCGCAGGAAGTGACGACCCCGTGCGGGGTGGTCGTAGAAGACCTGGGTCGGGATGGCCACCACCCCCGCCAGCTCGGGCAGCCGCCGGGCCAGCTCCAGACCGTCGTCGAAGCCGAGCGGCCGTATGTCGGTCTGCACGAAATAGGTGCCGGCCGGCCGGAGCACGTCGAAGCCGGCCTTCGCCAGGCCCGTCACGAGGCGGTCCCGCTTGGCCTGCAGGGCCGCCCGCTGGGCCGCGACCCACTCCATCTCCTCCCGCAGGGCGTACGCGACCGCGGCCTGCCAGGGGGCGTTCGCGGTGAAGGTGAGGAACTGCTTGACCGCCTGCACGGCGCCCGCGAGCGGCGCCGGAGCGCACACCCAGCCGGTCTTCCAGCCGGTCACGCTGAAGGTCTTGCCCGCTGAGGAGATCATGACCGTGCGCTCGCGCATGCCGGGCAGCGTGGCGAGCGGAACGTGCTCGACGCCGTCGAAGGCGAGGTGCTCGTACACCTCGTCGGTCACCGCGATCAGGTCGTGCTCCAGGCAGACCCGGGCGACGCACTCCAGCTCCTCGCGGGTGAACACGGTCCCGGTCGGGTTGTGCGGCGAGTTCACCAGGATCGCCCGGGTGCGGGGCGTGATCGCCGCCTCCAGCTCGGCCGGATCGAAGGTGAACCGCCCCGCGTCGACACGCAGCGTGACCGCCCTGCGCACGGCTCCCGCGAGCGCGACGGCCGCGGCGTAGGAGTCGTAGTAGGGCTCGAAGACGACCACCTCGTCGCCCGGTTCGCAGAGCGCGAGGATCGCCGCGGCGATGGCCTCGGTGGCGCCGACGGTGACGAGGACCTCCCCGTCTGGGTCGTAGGCGAGGCCGTACCACTGCTTGCGGTGCTCGGCGACCGCCTGCCTCAGCTCGGGGAGGCCCGGCCCGGGCGGGTACTGGTTGAGACCGCTCCGCACGGCCTCGACCGCCCGCTCCAGCATGCGCTCCGGCCCATCGGTGTCCGGGAAGCCCTGGCCCAGGTTGATCGAGCCCGTCTCCACGGCCAGCTTCGTCATCGTGGCGAACACGGTCGTGCCGAACTCCCGCATCCGCCGCACCAGCGGCTCGCTCACGGCCCTCACCCTATCCGGGGCCACGGAGGGCGCGGGGCTCGCCGAGGCCGCCGCCCGCCTTCCCCTGCCCGGAATTCCCGGCGGAAGTGACGCGCTGCCGGGTCTCCGTCCGTCCGCCCTGGGCCAGAGGCGCTGGAACCGCGATCGAACGACTTGCCATGATGGGGCACGAGCGGGCGCTGCGGGGCGTGGCCGCCGACGGGTGGACCCGCGCCTCGACGCGCGCTGACGAAGGGACTGGCGGGTGAGCGTGGCGGCAGGCAGGATCCGGCGGGTCGACGCGCTGCGTGGGTTCGCCGTGTGCGGGATCATGCTGGTCAACGCCTGGCAGCAGAGGGTGCAGCAGGGGCCGACCTCGCTGGACTGGGTGATGGAGAACCTGTTCCAGAGCCGCTTCTACCCGATGTTCGCGTTCCTGTTCGGTTTGTCCTTCGCGCTGTTCCTGCGCTCCGCACGGCTGCGCACGCGGCGCCCGCGCGTCGTCATGCTGCGGCGCCTGGCCGTGCTCGCGGCGCTGGGCGCGGCGCACATCCTGATCGACCCCGGCGAGGTGCTGTTGCCGTACGCGCTGCTGGGGGTGGTCGTCCTGCTGCCGGCGAGCTTCCTTCCCCGGGCGGCCGTGCTGCTGGTGGGCTGCGGCGTCCTGGTCGCCGCCGTGCTCGACCCCCATCCGTACGTGCTGATCACCGCGCTGTTCCTGCTCGGCCTGGCCGCCGCCCCGGAGGCGGAGCCGAGGAGGGGGGCCGGGCGCCTTGGAGGGGCTGACGGATTGGGCGGCGGGCCCTTCCTGGGCGTCGTGTGCGGGGCGGCGGCCCTGCTCGCGGCCGGGCTGGCCTGGTGGTGGAACCACGCGCCGCCCGGCGGCGGGGTCTACCAGGCGGCGGCGCTGTGCGCCGCGGTGGCGTACGCGACGGCGTTCCTGCTGCTCGCCCGTCATACGGCGGTGTTCGAGGCGCTGGGCCGGATGACGCTGACCAACTACGTGACGGGCACGACGGTGATCGTGGTGGCGATGCCGCTTCTGAAGGCCGACGGCACGGGAGCCGCCGTCGTGGTGCTCGCCGTCGTCACCGTCGCCGCGCAGGCGGTCTTCTGCAGGTGGTGGCTCGCCCGGCACCGGTACGGCCCGCTGGAGTGGGTGTGGCGCACGCTTACCTGGTGGGGCACCTCGCGGGGCACCTGGTGGGGTGTGGCGGCGACCGGGCAGACTGTGATCCGTGACCCGCGTAGCGCTGTGCCAGATCCCCGTCGACCACGACCCGGAGACCAACCTCTCGACCGTGCGTGACGCCCTCGCACGGGCGCGGGGGGCGGACCTCGCCGTGTTCCCCGAGGCGACGCTCGCCCGGTTCGGCCCGGGGATCCTCGAGACCGCCCAGCCGCTGGACGGCCCGTTCGTCACCGGCCTGGCCGAGGCCGCGCGCGAGCACGGTACGGCCGTCATCGCCGGCGTCTTCGAGCCCGCCGCGGACGGCAGGGTCTGGAACACGGCCGTCGCCCTGCGGGAGGACGGCTCGCTCGCCGCGGCCTACCGGAAGATCCACCTGTTCGACTCCTTCGGCGCGAAGGAATCGAAGCTGGTCGCGCCGGGGGACGCGCCGGCGGTCGTGGAGCTGGCCGGGCTCAGGATCGGCCTGATCACCTGCTACGACGTCCGCTTCCCCGAACTGGCCCGCGCGCTGGTCGACCAGGGCGCGGACACGTTCGCGGTGATCGCCGCCTGGGGCTCGGGGCCGCTGAAGGAGGACCACTGGACGACCCTCGTCAGGGCCAGGGCGATCGAGAACACCACCTTGACCATCGCGGTCGGTCAAGCGCCCAATCCCGCCATACCGGACGGGTTCGGTGTGGGCCGCAGCATGCTCGTCGATCCGATGGGCGTCGCCCGGCATGACCTGGGCACCGGCCCCGGCGTGCTGATCGCGGAGATCGACGCGGCGTGGACGGAGACCGCGCGCGCCACCCTCCCCTCGCTCGAACACCGCCGGCTCGGAGTCCACAGATCGTAAACTTGGCCCCATGAGCGAGCCGGGACGCAGGACGCGGATGCAGAAGGTGGTTCCGCCGCGGCTGCTCGTGCCGTACCTGTCGGGCCGTCGCACGATCATCTCCGGCTACGTGTACCGCGTGCAGGACTGCGACCGCCTCACCACCCCCGCCGCGCTCGTCGAGGCCCTCGACCTGTGCTTCGACGGATCGGAGCTGACGCCGGACGTGCCCGAGCTGTACATCATGCGCTGGGACGCGCGGGACATCGACACCTACGTCGTCCCGTACGGCCCGCACATGGGCGGTGATTGGAGCGATGCACCGCCCTTCACCGGGAACGGCTTCACCGCCTCGCGCGAGCAGGTGGTGCCGCAGTTCCACACGATGCCCATGCCGATCCCCGCGGGCGCGGAGATCGTCCACCTCACCGCGGCCGGTGAGCGTCCCTACGCCGGGTACGACGGCCTGACCTGGCGGCCGGCGCGATGAGCGAGATCGAGCCGGTCGGCCTGGGATTCGTCGCCCGCTACCGCGACCGGGACTACGCCGCCGCGGTCGGGCCCGGCGGCGACGACGTCGTGCTGTTCAGCGAGACGCCGCAGGAGGGGTTCACCTCCGCGGGCGGCTACTGGCGGCTGCGGGTGAGCCGCGGCGCGCTGGAGCGGCTGACCCTGCTGCGCACGGTCGGGGCGTTCGGCGGTGAGCCGTGCCTCGTGCTTGACGAGGACGACGGCGGCGACGGCGGGGAGGGCGGCCTGCACATCGCCTACACCGGCCACAACGGACTGAAGGCCGAGGCGCTCGGCTACTGGCTGGTGGACCATGGCGCCTACGAGGTGGTCGTGCCCCGCGACGAGGTCCACGCGATCCGGGTGGAGCGCGTGCCCGTGCCGCTCACTCCTGACCGGGCGGACGGTCACGAGAGTCCTTGAGGACCCGGATTCTCGGGAGCCCGGCGACCGGCGTCGGGGCCGGTGGGCGGGTGTGACGAGGCGGCCGGTTCAGGAGCCGAGCGACCGGTAGCGGGCGAAGCGGGCCGCCGTCCGCTCCCCCGCGGGGCGGTCCAGCAGGCCCGCGATCTCGTGTTCGAGCGTGCGGCCGACCCTGCGGCAGAACTCCTCCGGCTCGTACGCCGCGTCCGGCCGTTCCGGCACGATCCTGTCCACGATGCCGTCCCGCCGCAGGTCGGCGGCGCGTACGCCCTGTGCGGCGGCGATCTCCGGGGCGAAGTCGACGGTCCGGTACAGCAACGCCGACGCGCCCTCCGGCGGGAGCGGCGACAGCCAGGCGTGCTGCGCGCAGACGACCCGGTCGGCCGGGAGCAGGGCCAGCGCGGCGCCGCCCGCGCCCTCCCCCAGCAGCAGGCACACGGTCGGCGCGTCGAGCATGACGAGGTCGGCCAGGCAGCGGGCGATCTCGGCGGCCAGGCCGCCCTCCTCTGCCGCCTTCGACAGCTCCGCCCCGCCGGTGTCGACGACCGTCACCAGCGGCAGGCGCAGTTCGCCGGCCAGGCGCATGCCGCGCCTGGCCACCCGCAGCCCGGCCGGGCCGAGCGTGCTGCCCGCCCGCTGCCGCCGCCGGTCCTGGCCGAGGACGACGGCGGGCGCGGCGCCGAATCTGGCCAGCGCCAGCAGGAGGCCGGGGTCGCGCTCCCCCGTGCCGGTGCCGTGCAGCGGGGTCACGTCCCGCGCGCCGTATCTGAGCAGGTCGCGCACGCCGGGGCGGTCGTCGCGGCGCGAGCGGGTGATGGCCTCCCACGCCGGTGCCGGTTCGGCCGCCTCCTCGGGTTCCTGGCCGGGGTTCAGGCCCGCGCGCGGGGCGCAGAGCACGGCCAGCGCCCGGATGGCGATCTCCCGCGCGTCCTCGGCCGAGACCACGGCGTCGACCAGCCCATGGGCGTAGAGGTTCTCCGCGACCTGGACTCCCTGAGGGAACGGGTAGCCGTGCAGCGACTCGAACACCCGAGGCCCGAGGAAGCCGATGAGCGCGCCCGGCTCAGCGGCCGTCACATGCCCGAGCGAGCCCCACGAAGCGAACACCCCGCCCGTCGTGGGATGGCGCAGATAGACGACGTACGGCAGGCCGGCGGCGCGGTGGGCGGCGACCGCCGCGGTGATCTTCACCATCTGGGTGAAGGCCAGCGCGCCCTCCTGCATGCGGGTGCCGCCGCTGGCGGGGGCGGCGAGCAGCGGCAGGCGCTCGGCGGTGGCCCGTTCGACGGCCCGGACGAGCCGCTCGGCCGCCGCCACCCCGATCGAGCCGGCCAGGAAGGAGAACTCGCAGGCGACGACGACCACCCGGCGTCCGTCGAGCGTGCCCTCACCGGTGACGACCGACTCGTCGTACCCCGTCCCGGCCCGGACGCGGGCGAGTTCGGCGGCGTACTCCGACCCGGGCGCGGCCCGGTCCCGCGGAGGCTCGTCCCACGACTTCCACGAGTGCGCGTCGAGCACTCGCGCGATCAGCGTCCGCGCGTCCGGCCTGCCCACGTCGCCTTCGCTCATGGCGAGCGCCGCTCCCGTTCGGCCAGCCAGTCGAGCACGGCGTCGTTGTCCTGGCCCAGGCCCGGAGGCGCGGCATGCCCGTCATCCGAGGCTCGGCCGTCGAACCGCAGCGGCGGGCCGGGCAGCTCGATCGGGCCGAGCACGGGATGGTCGACGGTGACGAGCAGGCCCTGTGACCGCACCTGGTCCCAGGCGTACACCTCGTCGATCGACCGGATCGCGCCCGCGGGCACGCCGATCTCCCCCAGCGCCGCGAGCCAGTGCTCGCGGTCGTGCGCCGCCAGCGCCTTCTCCATCTCGGCGATCAGCTCTTCCCGATGGGCGAACCTATCCCTGTTCGTCGCATATTTCGGCATTTCGGGATCGATGTCCAGTAGCTGGGCGACCTTGCGCCACTGCCCGTCGTTGGCCACCGCGATCTGGATCATGCCGTCGGCGCAGCGGAAGGCGCCGTACGGGGCGATGGAGGCGTGGTGGTTGCCGCCCGCCTTCGGCACCGCGCCACCGACGGTCCAGGCGGTGCCGTGGTAGGAGTGCACACCCACGACCGACGCCAGCAGGGACGTCCTGACGACCGTCCCGCGACCGGTGCGCTCGCGCTCGTACAGTGCCGCGACCACGCCGTAAGCGCCGTGGATGCCCGCGAGCAGGTCGGCGATCGAGGCTCCGACCCGGTACGGCTCGTCCGGCGAAGGACCGGTCAGCGACATCAGCCCGGCCTCCCCCTGGGCGATCTGGTCGTAGCCCGGCCGGCCGCCCTCGGGACCGTCGTGGCCGAATCCGGTGATGGACAGGATCACCAGCCGGGGATTGAGCACGTGCAGGCGCTCGGCGGAGAACCCGAGGCGGTCGAGCACGCCGGTGCGGAAGTTCTCCACCAGCACGTCGCTCTGCCGTACGAGCCGCTCGATCAGGTCGCGGCCCTCCTCGGACTTCATGTCCACCGTGAGCGACCGCTTGTTGCGGTTGGCCGCGAGAAAGTACGTGGATATGTCGTGATCCGGGCCTACGAAGGGCGGGCCCCATCCGCGCGACTCGTCCCCCGACGGGTGCTCCACCTTGATCACGTCGGCGCCCAGGTCGCCGAGCATCTGCGCACAGTGCGGCCCGGCGAGGGCCCGGGACAGATCGAGGACGACGATGCCGCTGAGAGGTCCCTGCACGGCCAGCCTCCACGGGGGTCGCTAAGGAGAACGTCCTTCGGTCTCCACCGGAAAGCCTGCCAGGTCACCCCGCAGACGCGACAGCCCGGTCTGTGCTCCCGGCCGCCCGTACGGCCCGGCGCCCCCGGGCCGCCCCCCACCCCGGGCTGCGTCAGCGATGCGTGCGATGGCCGCGCCACTGGTCCATCAGCCGGCGCAGCCGCTGCTGGTTCTGCGGATCACGCGCCGCGGTCTTGGCCTTCTCGACGTTCTCCCGGCCCTTGGGGCTCTGCAGGTAGTCCCTGATGCGCTGGACGATAGATGCCATTTATAACTCACCATCCCGTTTGTGCCGTTACTGGACGGCTACCCACGGACACCGCCGCCAATCACCGGTGCCGGGGGCGCGCGGGACGGTACGGTGAAGACCGGGGACGACGTGCGGTGTCGGTACGCGACCTGGGGGCGAGACGTGGGATCGGATGCACCGGGCACGGGGCCGTTGTCTCCGGACTTCAGCGGCATATCCCCAGGGCCCATGGATCGTTTCGTCAAGGAACTGGAGCACGCCCGCGGGGTAATCGGGGAACGCGCCGAGGCCGTCCGGCGGGTGTTCGCCGCGAGGGGACTGCCCGCCGCGTCCCTGAGCCCCATCGGCGAGGTCGAACGGTGGATCGACGAACGGCTGCCCGACCTGCGCCGCCGCCACCGGATGGCCGTGAGCCTCTCCCACGCGCCCAGCTGGTCGCCGGGCTCGCTGGTGCCGTACGACGAGAAGAACCTCCTCGGGTCGGCCGAGGCCCGGCGGCTGGGCGGCGCACTCGCCGCGGCGTACAAGGACGTCGATCCGGACGCCCCGTTCGACTTCCACCTCGTGGACAAGTACCGCAAGCTCGTCGAGGACCTGGCCGCGCACGCCGACGACTCCGAGTTCGCCGCCGCCTTCTTCGCCGGCATCGGCGTACGCCGGACCGTCGAACTGCCCCGGCGGCTGCGCCAGGTGCTGCAGGAAAACGTGGACGAGGCCGTGCGGACCGCGAGCCGGGCGTTCGGCTCGGCGGTGAGCGGAAGGTCCGCGGTCCCCGGCTTCGCGGCCGTCGCCGCCGCCGTGCGCACCAGGGCGGACGACGAGGAGGACCGAAGGGACATCGGCGACCTGCTGTCGGCGGGGCGACTGCCCACCGAGTGGCTGGCCGAGGTGGTGGCCACACAGGTGTTCCTCCCCGGGGAGACGACACGCGGCGAGACGCTGACGCCGTACCTCGAGGCGCTGGCCGCCGATCCCGCGGCGGCGCGGCTCGCGATCGCGCTGGCGACCAGGAACAGTCCGCTGCCGAGGGACGCCGCCGCCCGCCTGCTCACGCGCCCGGGTCTCGGCTCGCGTGACCGGCGGCCCGACCTGGTGACGTTCCTGCGGGATCTGAACGAGCGCGCGGCCGTGGACGCCACGTCCGCCGACGCGTTCGGGCGGATGCTCGCCGCCGCGTCCGGCGCGTACGACGAGAAGGACGGAGCCCACAGTGACGTCGCGGCGCGGTTCGCCTTCGCCGTCGTCACCGGGACCTCGGGGTTCCGCTTCGCCCCGCCCACGCGCGTCCACCTCGCCGAGATCGCGGGCGCGTACGCCACCGAGATGACCGAGGGCGCGAACCTCGGCGACTCCAACCAGCTGCTGCCCAGCGCGTTCGGCCCGGTCGAGTCGCGCGTGCCGGGACTGTCACCGGCGTTCCGGCTGAGCCCGGAGGACACCTACCGGTTCCTGCTCACCTTCGCCGGCAGCGAGTCCGACCGCAGGCCCTTCGATCAGGGCATGGGGGATCTCGCCAAGCGCCTCGTCGGCGTGAACGTGCCGCCGATGCTCAAGGCGGCAGACCCCTCTCGCCTGGACGACCTCTTCGCCGCGCTGGGCAACGTCCGCGGCTTCGAACTCGCCGCCGCGGAAAAACACCTCAAGGCTCTCGACGACGTCGCGGAACGGAACGACATCGCGGACGACATGGCCTGGGACGTCAGCCAGCTGGTGCTCGGCAAGGCCCTGCCGCAGGGGGAACTGTTGTGGCTGATGCTCGACCAGAGCCGTGGCCTGCTGAACAACATCAGCCCCAGTGAGGAGACGAACGTCGAGCGACTGCGCGACAGCGACGACGCCGAAACCCTGGGCCGACAGCACACCGTGGCCGGGCTTCTCCTCGGCGCCGGGTTCCCCGCGGCCGTATCGCCCAAGGACTACCAGGCCACCTGCCCGCCCGGTGTCGCCATCGCGGACGGCGAGGGCAACCTCCGCCCCTTCGCCGCCATAGCTCAGTCAGGCAACCAGGGCCTGCGAGCCCTCGACCAATGGTTCATCGCCAACGGCCTCGGCGGCAGAGACGATCTTTCACTGGGCGAAGAGTCGAAGAAGTTGAGCGATATCTTCGAGGGACGAAAGAACAACGGCAGATCTCGCGCGGCAACACTTGGCTGATCTCACGCGGCAGGAAGACACCTGGTCTCTCCACTGACTGCGTAAATGCCATTGCCAGGCGCGTCAAGCACCAGTTGGGTTCGCGTCGAGTCATTCACGACATGAACCGGTTTGGACAGAGAACCGGCGTCAACCACCTTGTAGGTGGCTACTCGTTCCACAGCGCCGAGCAGCGCGGCTCGGATGTTCTCGGGGCTCGTTCTGGGTGCGATATCTTCCCCTGTCGCCGCGAAGGTTTGCTTGGCTTTGCCGTCGCCGCAGGGGATGTTCTTGCCGCCGGGGTCGGTGATGGTCACGTTCTGGGCGTTACGCTCCTTCAGTAGTTGAAGGACGTGCTTTTTTAGGGTTTGGCCTGCTTGCGCTGCTGTGGGGGAATCTTCTGATGTGCAGGCGGTTGAGGTGAGAAGCGCCAGCAGGAGCGCGGCAGCGATGGGGCGTAGCCGTACGGAAAAGGGCGCGCCGGGCATCGAGTCCGCCTCCGTGTCTCGCCGGAACCATATCCGGCCACATAATCTCAGGGAGTAGCACGCTACGACCACCTGTCTTTTCTGCCGCTGTAAACGGGAGCCCGAAACGTGCCCACGGACGACGACCTGGTGCCGAATCCGAAGTACGACGACCTGCGGGCCGCGCTCGAGACGGTTCGGGAGCACGTTCACGTCCTGGAGACGGCCCTGGACCGGGCCTGCGCCCAGTTCGGCGGTGAACCGGTATGGGTGGGCCCGGCGGCTCGCGCCTTCGCCGAAGAACTCAACGGCCGCCGGGCGCGGATGAGGAGCGCCGTTCAGCACGTGATCGCCGAGCTCGAGGCGGAGCTGCGCGCCACACCCGCCAGGGTCTCCCGTTCCGCCGCGATGAGCGGCTGAGGCCGGCGGCACGTCAGACGGTGTCCACCTCCGCGTGCGGAAGGCCGCCGGAGAGTTCGGGGTACCCCGGGCCGCGGTCGAAGAAGGCGGCGGGACGCGTCTCGCGCAGCCGCTCCCGCAGGCGCTCGGTCGCCTCCGCGTCCACGACGACCTCGTCGACGGCTCCGGCCTCGTGTAACACGGACAGCACGACGCCGTAGTCCTCGCGCGCGCCCTCGGGCGACACCTTCCCGTCGCGGACGTCGGCGGCCACCCTCTCCGCCGGCCGGTCGTAGGGCGAGCCCCAGCCGCCTCCGCCGGTCGTGCGGATGCGGATGACCTGCCCGGCGCGTACGGGGAAGTCGTCGACCAGGCCCTCCATCTCCACGCCGTCCACTGTGACCTGGAAGGGACGGCCCGCACGGCCGCCGTTGACCCCCCAGCACGACAGGATCGAGCGGTCGGCGATCGACATGAAGGAGGCGTCCCGCAGCATGCGGATGTGCTTGTCGTAGCCGAGGCCGCCGCGGAACTCCCCCGGCCCGCCGCTGTCCACGGCCAGGCCCAGCCGCTCGACCCGGAACGGCCAGCGTGCCTCGGCGAACTCCACCGGGATGTTGCGGCTGTCGGGCACCACGTGGATGGTGTCCTCCCCGTCGGCGTACCAGCGCCCGCCCGAGCCGCCGCCGAGCACCTCGCGCATGAGGTAGGGCCCGTCGTCCGACTCGCCGTACACGCCGGTGTAGCGGATGGTCTCCTGGTCGGCGGGCATGCGGCCGCCGGTCGCCTTGGCGAGCACGCCCGCCAGCACGCCGAGCAGGCGCAGGATCACGAACGTACGGGCGTTGGTGGGCGCGGGGAAGATCGGCGTCAGCAGGGTGCCCTTCTCCGGGAAGACCATCCTGATCAGCGGCACGACGCCCTCGTTGACGTCGAGCTCGGCCATCCGCTCAGGCGTGTCGGCGAGGTTGCGCAGGATCGGCGCCAGCCACTTCTTCAGGAAGACGCCGTCGGCGTAGTCGCCGGCGTGGTTGATCGGTCCCTTGGCCTGAGGCGAGGTGCCGGTGAAGTCGATGGTCAGCGGGGTGTCCGCCGCGTGGTCGACGGTGAGAGTGATCCGCTGGATGTGCAGGCGCGGCTCGTCCACGCCGTCGTGCTCGGCGTAGTCCTCCCAGATGTGCACACCCTCGGGGATCTTCGCGAGCAGCTCGCGGCGGAACGTCTCGGTCGTCTTGTCGATGATCGCGTCGAAGCACGCCTCGATCGCCTCCCGGCCGTACCGGTCGAACAGCTCGCCGAGCCGCCGGGCGCCCATGAGGCAGGCCGAGCACTCCGCGTCGAGGTCCCCCGCCAGCGAATCGGGCATCCGGGAGTTGCGCGTCATGATGGTGAGCGCGGCGCGGTTGGGCACGCCCTGGTCCCAGAGCTTGATGGGCGGGACCATCAGGCCCTCCTCGAACGCGCTGCGCGCGTGCGACGGCATCGATCCCGGCACCGCGCCGCCGATGTCGTCGTGGTGGCCGAACGCCTGGACGAACGCGACGACGTCGCCCCCGTGGAAGACCGGCACCGTCACGCACAGGTCGGGCAGGTGGCCGATGCCGCCCTCCGAGAGGTAGACGTCGTTGTGGAAGAAGACGTCGCCGGGCCGCATGGTGCCGATGGGGAAGTCGCGGACGATCGGCTGCACCAGCGCCGAATAGGAGCGGCCGGTCAGCTTGCGCAGCCGCGCGTCGTGGATGCCCGCGCGGAAGTCGTGGGCGTCGCGGATCATCGGCGAGCGGGCGGTGCGGGCGATCGCGGTCTCCACCTCCATCTCCACGGAGGCGAGCGTGCCCTCCACGATCTCCACGAGCACGGGGTCGACGTTCCTATCGGTCATCGCTCACCACCACGAGGTTGCCGTAGTCGTCCATGGTCGCCGTGAAGCCGGGGTGCACCGGCAGGGTCGAGCCGTACTCCTCGATCACGGCCGGGCCGCGCACGGCGGCTCCCGCGCCGAGGTCGGCCCGGCGGTAGATCACGGTCCGGCCCCACTGGTCGTAGTACACGTCGCGGGTCGCGACCGGGCTCGGCTCGTCCTCCTGATGGGGCCTGCGCGCGATCTTCGGCCGGTTGATCGGGCCGATGCCGGACACCCGGAGGTTGACCCACTCGACGGCGTGGCGGGGGTCGTCGCGGTAGCCGTACCCGTAGAGCCTCTCGTGCTCGGCGTGGAAGCGCTCGGCGATCACGGCGAGCCACGCCTCGTCCACCGGGCCGTCGGGGGCCGGCACCCGCACCTCGTACGCCTGGCCGTAGTAACGCAGGTCGGCGCTGCGCGCGTACACGTGCTGGGCGAATCCCTCGCGGTCGAGCGCGGCCGCCGCCTGGGCCTCCAGGTCGGCGAGGATCTCGCCGAGCGCATCCGGGGAGGGGTCGCGGGCGACGTGCGTGCGCACGTAGTCGTTCTTCACGTCGACCGTGAGCAGGCCGAACGCGGACACGTTCCCGGGGTCGGGCGGGACGATCGCGGCCCGCAGCCCGAGGATGTCGATGAGGCGGCAGGCCAGCAGCGGCCCGGAGCCGCCGAAGGCGACCATCGGGAAGTCCCGCACGTCGAGGCCGCGCTGGACCGTGATCTGCCTGATCGCGTTCGACTGGTTGAACGCGCTGATCTCCAGGATCCCGGTGGCGCAGCGTTCCGGGGTCAGCCCCAGACGGCCCGCCAGCGCCTCGACGCCCGCCCGCGCGGCGGCGACGTCGAGGGGGATCTCGCCGCCGAGCAGATGCGGGGGCACCCGCCCGAGGAAGACGTGCGCGTCGGTCACCGTCACCTCGGTGCCGCCCCTGCCGTAGCAGATCGGCCCGGGGTCCGCGCCCGCCGACCTCGGGCCGACCTTCAGCGTCCCCTCGGGGGAGATCCAGGCGATGGATCCGCCGCCCGCCCCGACCGTGACGATGTCGATCATCGGGATCTTGCACGGGTAGCGGCCGATGCTGCCCTCGGTCGTCAGCGACGGCTCTCCGTCCACCACGACGGCCACGTCGGTCGAGGTGCCGCCGCCGTCGAGGGTGATGGCGCTCGGGTGCCCGGCGGTCCCCGCGATCAGCGCCGCGCCGAGCGCCCCCGCAGCCGGGCCGGACAGCACGGTCGTGATCGGCTGGTGCACCACCTCGGCCGCCGACAGCACGCCGCCGTTGCTCTTCATGACGGAAAACGGCCGGCCGAGCCGCTCCGACAGGTTCTCGATGTACCGCCGCATGATCGGCTTGACCGCCGCGTCCACCAGGGTGGTCACCGACCGCTCGTACTCCCGGTACTCCCGCAGCACGTCGCTCGACAGCGACACGACCGCCTCGGGGTGCTCGCGCTCCAGCACCTCGCGCATCCGCCGTTCGTGCCCGGGGTCGGCGTAGGAGTGCAGGAAGCACACCCCGATCGCGGTGACGCCCCGCTCCCTGAACCACCGCGCGACGTCCGCGGCCTGCTCCTCGTCGAACGGCCGGACCTCACGGCCGAGGTGGTCGAGCCGTCCCCCGACGGTCCGCACCCGGTGGACGGGCACGATCCGCGGCGGCTTGACCCAGAAGTAGGAGTTGCCGTACCCGTCCGGCACGCTCTGCCGGGCGATCTCCAGGACGGACTCGAAGCCCTCCGTGGTGACGAAGCCCAGATGAGAGGTGCCGTCCGGGCGGTCCTCCAGCAACTGGTTGGTGGCGACGGTGGTGCCGTGGACGAGGGCGGACACGGCATCGAGGGCGCGGGACCCCGCGTGGGCCTCGAGCACCTTGTGAACGCCTGCCATGAACCCGTCGGCCGGGTTGGCAGGAGTCGAGGGAGTCTTGGTCGTGACGATCTGGCCGGACTCCTCGTCGACGAGCACGACGTCGGTGAAGGTGCCGCCTGTGTCGACCCCGATGCGGACGCTGGACATGCTCCGTGTCTACCGATCGCCGCCGATCGGAAGAACCGGCGCACTCTGCCGAAGAATCGCCGTCCTGTCGTCAGACCCTGCCCGGACGGGTGACTTACACCGCGCAGGTGCCGTCGTCGCAGTCCTCGCCGGCCGGCACGCGTACGGCCCTCTCCTCGGCCGTACGCGCCTCGACCTCCCGCAGGGCGGCCACGAGCGTCTCGACGGGCTGCGCGCCCGAGACGGCGAACTTCTCCTCGAACAGGAACAGCGGGACGGCGCGGACGCCGAGCGCACGGGCGCGGGCCAGCTCAGCGCGCACCTCGTCCGCCCCCTCGCCCGTGTCCTCGACTCCCGCCTCGGCGGCCAGGGCGGCCAGCGTGGCGGGGTCGCCGACGTCGAGGCCGTCGGTGAAGTGCGCCCGGAAGAGCCGGTCGGCCATGTCCGCGTCGCGCCCCGCGCGGCCGGCCAGCCGGATCAGCCGGTGCGCCTCGAACGTGTTGGCGGCGACCGCCCGGTCGAAATGGAGCTCCAGCCCGTCCTGCGCCGCCACGCCCGTGACGTGGCCGGTCATCTGCGCCACCCGGGCGGCACCGCCGAACTTGCGCTCCAGCGCGCGCAGCAGCGGCTCACCCCCGGAGACCCCGTCCGGGTCGAGCTGGAACGGACGGTGGGCGACCTCGACGTCCCCCTCGTAGAGGCGCACGGCCTCCCGGAGACGGTGGTGACCGATGTAGCACCAGGGACACACGACATCGGAGAAGATCTCGACTTTCACGACATGTCCCAACCAGCGCCTCCGGCGGCCGATTCCCCGCCGGCGGCGTTTACCGGGACTGGCAGGGGCGGCCACAGCCTCACGTCAACCGGCTGGGCGCGGCATTTCCCGGCCCGCACCAGGACCGGGAGCAGGCCCGCGCCGGCCGGTTGCGGCGGGGCCGGTGCGTCTAGTTCGCTGTGGCGCATGTCACCCCGCGGGAAACTCGTTGTCGCTCTGCTCTCGGCCGTCCTGGTCGCGTCGTGCGCCGGACCCGGAGAGGGGCGCCGTACGGTGCACGCGTCGTCGGACACCCCTCGGCCGCAGTCGCCGGCCCGGCGTACGCCCACGCCCGGACAGCCGGCCGCCCGGCCGGCGTCCCCGCTCCTGCCCGCCCCCACCATGGCGGGACCGTGGCGGCCGGTGCGCGTCCTGCCGGCGGCGGAACCTCGGACGTTCAGCGGCGTGGCGATGCGAGCGGACGGGAGCGCCTGGGCCGTCGGCGCGGGCGTCGACAACGAGGCCTGGGTGGGACGGTTCACCGTACGCGGCTGGAAGCGGGTGCCCCTGACCGGTGTGGAGGGCGCTGGGCGCGCCGTGGTGGTGGACCAGGAGGATCACCTGTGGGTCTTCACCGGCGCCCCCGATTACGCGCCGGACATGTCCCGATCCTCCGCCGCGCGGTGGGACGGCCGATCCTGGCGGATCACCGATCTCGGCGGCGGCCTCGGCATCACCCGGGCACGGGCGATCGGCCCGGAGGTGTGGTTCCTGGCGCGGAAGGCCGACGTGGGCCAGACTGACGCCACCGTCGTCGAGCGCCGGCGGCCCGATGGCCGCTGGACGGACACGCACATGCCGATCCGGGCCGAGTCGATCGACGGGCGCACCCCCTCGGACGTGTGGGCGGTGGGCCGGGACACGGCCACCCGTCAGCCCGCCGCGGCGAGGTGGAACGGCCGCGCCTGGACCAGGGTGGCCCTTCCCCACCTGCCGTTGGTGGAGGGGTTGAGCGCCCTCTTCTGGGACGTCCTCGCACGCGACACGAGGGACGTGTGGGCGGTCGGGGGCGTCTTCAACGACACCGGCGAGGAGCAGCCCGCACAATGGCTGATCGGCCACTGGGACGGCCGCGAGTGGTCCATGGACGTCATCCGCGACGACGAGCTCGACGGGACCGGTCTCACCGAGATCGTGGACGACGGGAGGCACGGCGCGTGGATCGAGGCGCAGTGGGGCACCCGGCTCCTCCACATGGACCGGCACGGCCGCATCACCCTTCGCCAGCGCCTGGAGGACGGCAAGTGCGAGGGGGGTGACGTCACGGCCCTGGTCTCCCGGCCCGGGACGCCGGGGCTGCGGGCGGTCGGGACCCGTTCCTCCTGCAAGGCCGGCGGGGTTCACAGAGCGACCGTCTACCGCGCCGCCGCCTGATCCGCGCGGCCCGCCCGCGGCGTACGCCGGGCCCCGGTCTTGCGGCCACGAACTCGCAGCCGTATATTCGTAGACGAATAAGCGAGCAGGAGGGTGATCGTCGATGGCGAAGCGGCGCAAGGTGGCGAACCTGCTGGCGTTGGCGGTGCTCTCCGCGCTCGCGCATCGGCCGATGCACCCCTACGAGATGGCGGCGGCCCTGCGCGGCTGGAACAAAGAGCACGACATGGGGATCAAGTGGGGGTCTCTCTACACGGTCGTCGGCAACCTGGCCAAGCATGGGCTGATCCAGGAACTGGAGAGCGGTCGCCAGGGGCGCCGCCCGGAGCGGACCGTCTACCGGATCACCGAGGCGGGCCGGGAGGAGCTGGTCGACTGGACCCGGGAGCTGCTCCGCGTCCCCCACACGGAGTTCCCGTGGTTTCGCGCCGGCCTGTCGGTCATGGCGGTGCTCCCCCCGGACGACGTGGCCGGGCTGCTCACCGATCGGCTCGCGGCGATCAGGAAGGGGATCGCCGGGCTGGAGGAGCTCTATGAACGTGACAGCGCGCAGGTGCCGCGTCTTTTCCTCATCGAGACGGAGTACGACCTGGCGATACTCAAGGCGGAAGAGGGCTGGATCGGCGCCCTGCTCGACGAGCTGACCGCGGGCACCTTCCCCGGCCTGCCGGAGTGGCGGGCCTTCCACGAGGCCGGCGGACTGCCGGCCGAGATGAAGGAACTCGCGGAAAAGAACATCACCGACATTTAGCCCTGGTGGCGGTGCTGCAACACCGCCACCAGGAGAACCTTCGAACCGGCATGTGGTGGCCCGAAGATGCAACGAATCGAGAATAACGGGTCTCCTCCCATGACGGTTCGGCGAGCACGTCAATCGACAGGAGGAGAAATGAAGAACGTCGCGATAATCGGCGGCGGCATCGCCGGCCCGGTCACCGCGCTGGCGCTGCGCAGGGCGGGCATCGACGCCACCATCTACGAGGCGTACCCGACCAGCGCCGACGGCGTCGGCGGATCGCTCGTCCTCGCCCCCAACGGCATGGCGGCGCTGGAAATCGTCGGTGCGGCCGACGCGGTGCGGGCGGCCGGGCAGCCCGGCACCCGCTCGGTGATGACGCTCGGCAGCCGCACACGCCTGGAGCTGCCCAGGCTGTCCCAGGTCGGACCGCTGCACATGGTCCGGCGCGCCGACCTCTACCGGGCGCTGCACGACGAGGCCGTGAAGCAGGGCGTCAACGTCGAGTACGGCAGACGGCTCACCGGGGTCGAGGGCACCACGGCGGTCTTCGACGACGGCAGCCGGGCCCGGTTCGACGTCCTGGTCGGCGCCGACGGCGTCCACTCCACCGTTCGCCGGCTCATCGATCCGGACGCGCCCGGCCCGAAGTGGACCGGGATGCTCGGCCTGGAAGGCGTGTCCTCCTACGAGGTGCCCGAAGACCCGGAGACGACGGTCTTCGCCTTCGGCAGGCGCGGCTACTACCTCTACTGGCTCAACGCGGCAGGCGGCAGCACCTGGGGCGTCAACCTGCCCTACCACCGCCCCCTGTCCCTCACCCAGGCCCGCGAGGTGCCGCGCGAGGAGTGGATGCGCATCCTGTGTGAGAAGTACGGCGAGGACGTGCCCGGCGGTGATCTGCTCCGTCACACCCCGGTGACATCGATGCAGGTGACGGGGGCCCTCTACATCATGCCCAGCGTCCCGCACTGGTATCGGGATCGGATGGTCCTGGTCGGCGACGCCGTCCACGCGCCGTCGAACAGCTCGGGGCAGGGCGCGTCGCTCTCCATCGAGAGCGCCGTCGAGCTCGCCCGCTGCCTGCGGGACATCGAGGACGTACCGCGGGCGTTCGCCACGTACGAGCGGCTCCGCCGCACCCGGGTGGAGAAGGTGGCGGCACGCACCTACAAGATCAACAGCGCTAAGACGCCGGGTCCGGTCATGCAGAAGCTGATGCCGCTTCTCATGCCGCTGATGTTGAAGACGTTCCTGAATCCGGACAAGACCGTGGGCCCGGAGCAGCGCTACCGCATCGACTGGGACACACCCGTCGGCGCCCTCTCCTAGAACCCGCAGCCGGAAGCCGGACCACGGACGGGCCGGTTCCGCCGCGGCGGAACCGGCCTGTCCGTGGAGTCACGGGACGTCGGTGGTCGCGACGCCTGCCGTACCCGCGGCGGCGCGTGTCCCACCTGCGCGGGCGTGTCCTGCCTGGGGCGGCGCGCGTCCTACCTGCGGCGGCCTTGGCGGCCGAGGAGCCAGCCGATGACGGCGCTGCCGAGCGCCACCCCGGCGCCGGCGCCGAACGCCGCGAGCATCGTCCAGGCCGGCACACCCTGGCGGGGCGCGGCCGGGACCTCTCGCGTGAACACCCGCGGCGCGGCCTCCCCGGTCACGGCCGCCGCCACCGCCGCACGCCCGTCGCCGGCCGCCGCCACCGGCACGACCTCGGCGACGGCGGGTTCCACGGATCCGGCGGGGACGGACAGCAGGTGCCGCTCGACGGCGGAGAAGAACTCCCCCGCGGTCTTCTTGGCGACCGAGGCGAGCATCCGCTGCCCCACGCCGCCGATCATGCCGCCGACGACGGCCTCGGCGTCGTAGTCGATCCGGGTGCCGCCTCCGGCGTCGCTGAGCCGTACGGCCACGGTCGCCTCGACCGTGCCGGGGGCGCCCTGGCCGCGTGCGCCGAGCGTGAACCGGTCCGGCTCCTCCTGGTCGCGCAGCGCCACCTCGCCCTGGTAGACGCCCTTGATCGAGGCGACCCCCGCGGTCACCGTCATCGCGTACACGTTCTCGCCGATCGTCTCCAGGCGCTCGCAGCCGGGGATCGTCCGAACCAGGACGCCGGGGTCCTGGAGGGCGTCCCAGACCCGCTTGCGCTCCGCCGCGACCAGCGCGCTGCCTGAGACCTTCATGGGCCACCTCCGATGCCGAGCACCCTAGAGAATCACCCGTACGGCGAGAACGGCAAGATCTGCCCCGGCACGGCGCCGCGGTCGTGCAGAGTTCACATGCCCCGGAGGCACGGCCGGCTACCGGAGCCGTGACGACAGCGCCTCGCCGGGCCGCCGCGCTCCAGCCCTCACCGATGCCCGCCGCTTGCAAATTGGTCGGCCAAGTTGTATCACTGGGACATTGGCCGACCAATTTTGCTGACCAAGTTGGCGGGCCATCCGTTGAGGAAAGGACACGACCATGCCGTTCACGCCCTTCGAGCTGGGTTCCCTCCGGCTGCCGAACCGTCTCGTCATGGCGCCCATGACGCGGTCACGCGCGTACCTGGCCGGAGTCCCCTCTCCGCTGACCGCGCTCTACTACGCCCAGCGCGCCTCGGCGGGCCTGATCGTCACCGAGGGCGTGCAGCCCAGCCCCGCGGGACAGGGCTACATGAACACGCCGGGGCTGCACACGGATGAACAGGTGGCGGGGTGGCGTGAGGTGACCGGCGCCGTCCACGCGGCGGGCGGCAGGATCGTTGCACAGATCATGCACGCGGGAGGGGTCGGCCATCCCGGCAACACCGGCAGGCCGCCGGTCGCCCCCTCCGCCGTACGGGTCGGCGAGCAGATCTTCACGCCGGCGGGCCTCCAGGACACGCCGGTCGCCGTGGAGCTGTCCACCGCTGAGGTGGAGGCCACGGTCCGCGACTTCGCCACCGCCGGGCGCCGCGCCATGGAGGCCGGGTTCGACGGGGTCGAGCTGCACGGGGCGAACGGCTACCTCATCCACCAGTTCCTGTCCCAGAACGCCAACCTGCGCGACGACCGGTACGGCGGGTCGGCGGCCAACCGGATCCGGTTCGCCGTGGAGACCGCCAGAGCCGTCGCGGAGGAGATCGGCCCCGACCGGGTGGGCATCCGGCTGTCCCCTCTGAACGGCGCCCAGGGACTGGTCGAGGAGGACGCGCACGAGCTCTATCCCGCGCTTGTGTCCGCGCTCGCCGAGCTCGACCTGGTCTACCTGCACCTCGTGGCGACCGGTGGCGACGAGCTCAACGCGCGGATCCGCGGCCTGTGGCCGAACGCCCTGATCGTCAACGATCCCGAGACGATCGACCCCGCGTCCGCCACGGAGAGACTGCTGGACTGGGGCGCCGACCTGGTCGCGCTGGGCAGGGCCTTCCTGGCCAACCCCGACCTGCCCCTGCGCCTGCGCGTCGGCGCGCCGCTGAACGAGGCCGACATGAGCACCGCGTTCGGCGGCGACCACCGCGGCTACACCGACTACCCCACGCTGGCACTCCACCCGGCCGCCGCGTAGGTGTGCCTCAGGCGCGGACGCGGGCGAACAGCCGGCCCCCGAGGTCGACCCCCACGACCGCGCCGCTGTCGTCCCTGGTGAAGAAGCCGCACCGGCCGCGCAGACCGCCCTGAGCGGCTCGGCGTCCCGGCCGGTCACCTGTGCGCCCAGCAAAGCCGGTCGGTCACCGAGGACGCGATTCCTCCCTCGGGGTTGTCGCCCCGCGAGCGCCGCCACAGTCGCGCGACGGCCGGCCTTCCGTCCTCGCCGGGGCTGTGCCCCACGGCGAACCGGCGGGGCATGAAGTCGTCGCGCGCGAAGAACGTGTGCGACAGTCCCAGCGGCTCGTGATCAGTCCCCAGCCCGGCCCCGCGGTGTGGTTGAGCAGGTCCATCACGGTGACCTCGGCCGCGGCGCGCTCGTCGGCGAGCCGGAGCTCGGGGACGTACCCGCGCACCGGCGCGTCCAGCTCGACCCGCCCCTCCTCCGCCAGGCGCACCAGCGCGCTCGCCGTGTAGGTCTTGGTGACCGAGCCCAGCGGTGCAAGCAGGCCTTCGGCTCCCATCCACCCGATCGGGAGCCCCGTACACCCATCCGCCGACCCGGCCTTCGCGCCGTCAACCGCGCGGCGTACGGGTGAATCAGCCGCGCGGCGGACGCGGCACTTGTCATCGTTCGTCCATTCTTGATCCCGTGCCTCCCCAGGAGGCGCTCCCGGCGGGACGGGACCCCTGTCCCTGGTGACCGGGACGGTCCGACCGCAATCGTCGGTACTGCAAGCAACGGGGATCCGGCACCGCGAACCGGGGTCCGGGCGGCGCGCCGCCCGGCTGTGACGAAGATCGCACCTCGCGGAGCCCTAATGCTCTACAGCTTGTAGTACTACTGGTTATAGAACTACGAGCTGTAGAGCTCCGGCGTGAGGGAGACATGGACGCGCTTGACCTGGCACGGTGGCAGTTCGGGGTGACCACCGTGTACCACTTTCTCTTCGTACCCCTGACGATCGGGCTGGGCGTCTACGTCGCCGGGCTCCAGACCGCCTGGCACCTGACGGGCAAGGAGCACTACCTCAGGCTCACGAAGTTCTTCGGCAAGCTCTTTCTGATCAACTTCGCGATGGGCGTGGTCACCGGCATCGTCCAGGAGTTCCAGTTCGGGATGAACTGGAGCGAGTACTCGACCTTCGTCGGCGACGTGTTCGGCGCGCCGCTGGCGCTGGAGGCGCTGCTCGCGTTCTTCCTGGAGTCGACGTTCCTCGGCCTGTGGATCTTCGGCTGGGACCGGCTGCCCAAGCGGATCCATCTCGCCTGTCTGTGGGCGGCCGTCATCGGCTCCAACCTGTCGGCGTACTTCATCCTCGCGGCCAACGCGTGGATGAAGCACCCGGTCGGCTACGAGGTCGTGGACGGCAGGGCCAGGATGACCGACCTGTGGGCGGTGCTGACCAACTCGACGGCCCTCGCCCAGGTGCCGCACGTCGTCGCCGCCTCGTTCGTCGTGGCGGGCGGGTTCGTCATCGCCGTCGCAGGCTACCGCATCCTGCGTGAGCGCGGGCTCGGCCTGCGGCCCGAGTGGTCTCGGAAGAACGGCCGCCCGGCCCGTACGGCCGCCGGGGACGCCACCACGCCGATGCGCCGCCTCCCGGACATGTGGCGGACCAGCCTGCGCGCCGCGCTCGTCATGACGGCGATCGCTGGGGCCGTCGTCGCCGGCAGCGGCGACCTGTCCGGCCAGTTGCTGCGCGAGCAGCAGCCGATGAAGCTCGCCGCGGCGGAAGGCCTGCGCCACGACACCGCCGGAGCGCCGTTCTCGATCGTGCCCGGCGTCGAGGTGCCCGGCCTGCTCAGCCTGCTCGCCGCGCACGACCCCGGCGCGACGGTCCAGGGCGTCGACGACATCCAGGCGCGGTACGAGAAGACCTTCGGACCGGCCGACTACACCCCGAACCTGCCGGTCGTCTTCTGGTCGTTCCGCGTGATGATCGGCTTCGGCATGGCCACGGTCGGCCTGTCCGCGCTCGGCCTGTGGCTGACCCGGCGGCCCCGGCGGCGGCACGGCGGCACGGCGAAGCCGGTGCCCGGCTGGTTCGCCCGCCTGTGCGTGCTGGCGCTCCCGCTGCCCGCCGTCGCGATCATCTCGGGGTGGCTGCTCAGCGAGATCGGCCGCCAGCCGTGGACCGTCCAGGGCGAGCTCATGACGGCCGCCAGCGTGTCGCCCGGCGTCTCGCTCGGCGAGGTCGCGATCACCCTGGCGATCTTCACGGTCCTGTACGGCGTGCTGGCGGTGGCCGAGGGCGTGCTGCTGGTGCGGCACGTCAAGGCGGGCCCGGAGCTGCCGCCGGTCGAGAACGTGCCCGCCGGCGCCGTTCCCGCCCGCCCCGACGAGGCGCGGCTCACGCCGACGCTCATGTACTGAGGAGCCACGAGATGACGACCTTCTGGTTCATCGTGATCGCGTTCCTCTGGACGGGTTACTTCGTCCTGGAGGGATTCGACTTCGGCGTGGGCGCGCTGCTGCCGCTGCTGTCGCGCTCGGAGGCCGACCGCAGGCAGGTGCTGGCCACCATCGGGCCGGTCTGGGACGGCAACGAGGTGTGGCTGATCACCGCGATCGGAGCTATGTTCGCCGCCTTCCCTGCCTGGTACTCCGGCCTGCTCAGCGGCTTCTACCTGGCGGTCTTCCTCGTCATCGCCGGCCTGGTCGTACGCGGCGTGGGCCTGGAGTGGCGGGGCAAGGTCCACTCCCGGCGCGAGGTCGCGCTGTGCGACGCCGGGATCGTCACCGGCAGCGTGCTCCCGGCGTTCCTGTGGGGCGCGATCTTCGGCAACCTGCTGTTCGGCACGGCGCTGGCGACCGTGCTCGGCGGGGCCCTGTCGCTGTCGGTGGCCGTGCTGCACGGCGCGGTGTTCGTGGCGCTCAAGACGACCGGCGGGGTCCGGGCCCGCGCCCGCCGCGCCGCGCTTCTCGCGGCCGTCGGGGCGGTGCCGGTGGCGATCGCCACGCTGCCGTCCGTGCCCGGCAAGGGGCCGATGTGGACGCTGGGCACGGCCCTGCTCGCCGCCGCGGCGCTGGCGGCCGGGGTGACGCTGGTGTGGGGCCGCCGGGAGGGCTGGGCCTTCACCGCGACCGCGACCGCGATCGCCGCGACGACCGCCACCGTCTTCGGCGTGCTGTGGAACGCTCCCCTGCCCGGGCTCACGCTGGCCGAGGCGGCCTCGGCGCCGTACACGCTGACCGTCCTCACCTGGATCGGCCTGATCGCCCTGCCCGGCGTCATCGCCTACCAGGCCTGGACCTACTGGGTCTTCCGCAAGCGCCTCACCGCCGAGGTGTCCTGACTCAGGAACGGGACGTGTACTCCGGCGCTCTGACGGTGGTCACCGTTCCAGGCGCAGGTGGTGGAGGTCGGAGGGGGAGACGGGCATCCGGGCGATCGTGATGCCCTCGGCGTCCTCGACCGCGGAGGCGATGACGGCCGAGACGGGGATGACCCCGGCCTCCCCCGCGCCCTTGATCCCCAGCGGGTTCAGCGGTGAGGGCGTCTCCAGGTGGGCCGTCTCGATGCGCGGCACCTCCGTGGCGTACGGCATCAGGAAGTCCATGAACGAGGCGTTCAGCAACTGGCCGTGCTCGTCGTAGACCATCTTCTCGTACAGCGCCCCGCCGACGCCCTGGGCGACCCCGCCGTGGATCTGCCCTTCGACGATCATCGGATTGATCAGCTTGCCGCAGTCGTGGACGACGGCGTAACGCAGGATCCTGATCTCCGCGGTGTCGGGGTCGGTCTCCACGATCGCAGCGTGCATGCCGGCGGCGAAGGTGGACCTGACCGGCGAGTAGTAGTCCCGGCCCTCCAGACCCGGCTCCTCCCCCTCCGCCACCGGCGGCCGGTCGTCGGAGGCGGGCCCGGCGAACTGGGTGGCCCGTTTGGCCTCCTCGTCGAAGGCGTACCGCAGCGGGTTGGACAGCACGGCGACGGTCGCCAGCGGGATCGACGCCGACGGCACGCCGGCGACGTGGACCATCCCGTCGGTGATCTCCAGGTCGCGCGGGTCGGCCTCCAGCGCCTCCGCCGCGATCCGCAGCGCCTTCTCCCTGACCTTCCGGCAGGCGAGCGCGATCGCGTTGCCGCTCATCACGGCCGCCCGTGAGGCGAAGGTGCCCACGGCGTACCCGAAGCGCCGGGTGTCGCCGGTGACGACCGACACCTTCTCGATCGGCACGCCGAGCTCGGTGGCCGCGATCTGGGCGAACACGGTCTCGTGCCCCTGCCCCTGGGAGGTCAGGCCGGTCGAGACGTGCACCCGGCCGTCGGAGGTGACCTGCACGTGCCCGCCCTCGTAGGGGCCGACGCCGGTGCCCTCGACGTAGCAGCCGACGCCGATGCCGATCCTGCGTCCCTCGGCCGCCGCGCGGGCCTTCGCCTCCGGGAAGGAGTCCCAGCCGATCAGCTCCTTGAGCATGCGCAGCGCCTCGGGGTAGTCGCCGCTGTCGTAGATCAGCGGACGCCCGTCCTGGAACGTCATGCCCTGGTCGTAGGGGAACTCGTGCGGCTGGATGAAGTTGGCCGCGCGGACCTCCGTACGGTCCCTGCCGAGATGGGCGGCGATGCGGTCCATCGTCCGCTCCATGCAGAACACGCCCTGCGGGCGGCCCGCGCCCCGGTAGGGCGTGACCTGCACCGTGTTGGTGTAGATCGAGGAGAACTCGACCCGGTAGGCCCCCACCTTGTACGGCCCGAGCAGCTGCGTCGAGGTGATGATCGGCACGATGATCCCGTACGGCGTGTAGGCGCCGTGGTCGTGCAGGATCTCGACCTCGAGGCCGAGCACGCGCCCGTCGTCGTCGAACCCGACCCGCACGTGCTGGACCTGGCCGCGCTCGTGTGACGACGAGACGAAGTGCTCGCGCCGGTCCTCGGTCCACTTCACCTCGCGGTTCAGCAGCCGGGCCGCCCACGGGACGAGGACCTCCTCGGGCCACGGATGCACGATCTTGACGCCGAACCCGCCGCCGACGTCGGGCGCGATGACCTCCACCTTGGGCAGCGGCAGCCCGAGCTTGGCCGCGATCGCCATCCGCACGCTCGTGGACGTCTGCGTGGAGGAGTAGACGCGCAGCGACCCGTCGTCGGCGTCCCAGCGGGCGTACACGCCCTTCCCCTCCAGGGGCGTGCACGCGCTGCGCTCGACGTCGAGGCGGAACTCCAGCGTGTGCGGAGCGGCGTCGATCGCCTCCCGCGCGGTCACGCCGCCCGGTCCCGGCACCTCCTGGACGAGGTGCGCGCCGACGTTGCCCGGCACGTCCTCGTGCACGAGATGAACGCCGCGCACGGCCTCCTCGATGCCCACGACGGGCTTGAGGATCTCGTAGTCGACCCGGATCAGGGCGCAGGCGTCCTCAGCGAGGTAGCGGTCGCGGGCGACGACCATCACGACCGGCTCGCCGACGTGCCGGACGATCTCCCTGGCCAGCGGGTACGCCGTGCGGCCGTGGGTGAGCGCGGGGTGCGGGATCAGCAGCGGCAGCGGCTCGGCCGGCGCGCCCGGCAGGTCCTCCCACGTGTAGATCGCGACGAGGCCCTCGACGTCGAGGGCGGCCGACACGTCGATGTCGAGGATCCGCGCGTGGGCGTGCGGCGACCTGACGAAGGCGGCGGCCAGCGCGCCTCCGCCCAGGTCGTCGAGGTAGCGCCCCTGACCGGTGATCAGCCGGGCATCCTCGCGCCGCCGGACCGGCTCGCCGAACAACTTGGTCGTCACCGGTCCTCCTCCGCCTGGATCTCCGCTGCTCGGTGGACCGCCTTGAGGATGTTCTGGTAGCCGGTGCACCGGCACAGGTTGCCCGCCACGGCCTCCAGCGCCTCCTCCTCGGTCGGTGCGGGGTTGTCCCGCAGGAACGCGGTGACCGTGCACAGGAACCCCGGCGTGCAGAACCCGCACTGCAGGGCGTGGCACTCGGTGAAGGCCCGCTGGACCGGCGACAGCTCGCCGTCGCGCGCCAGCCCCTCCACCGTCGTGATCTCGTGGCCGTCCACCGTGACGGCGAACGTCAGGCACGACCGCACCGGCTCGCCGTCCAGCAGCACCGTGCAGGCGCCGCAGACGCCGTGCTCGCAGCCCACGTGGGTGCCGGTGAGGCCGAGGTCGTGGCGCAGGCAGTCCGACAGCAGCCGCCGTCCGGGCACCGTCGCCTCCCGCACGACCCCGTTGACCGTCAGCCTCACGTGATGGCGTGTCTCGTTCACGATTCCTCCCCGCGGGCCGCGGAGGCGGCGTCCCGCAGCGCCCGTGCGGCGAGCACCCCGGTGAGGTGCCGCCGGTAGTCCGCCGTCGCGTGGATGTCGCCCTCCGGATCGATCCGGTCCCGTACGGCTTCCGCCACGGCCTCCCAGCCGGCCGAGGCGGCCGGGCGCGGGCCGCACGCCGCGGTCACGTCCACCACCACCGGGACCGGTCCCACGCTCACACAGGCGACGCGGGCGGCGGCGATCCGGAGGTCCTCGTCCAGCGTGACAGCGGCGGCCACCCCGGCCACCGCGTAGTCGCCGTGCCGCCGGGCCACCTCGTGGAAGGCCGTGCCCGACCGCCGGGGCAGCGCGGGGAAGAACGCCGACACGGCCAGTTCGCCGGGCCGCAGCGCCGACTCCATCGGGCCGGTGAAGAACTCCGCGGCCGGCACCTCCCGCTCCCCGCCCCGGCTCGCCAGCCGTACGGACCCGCCGAGCAGGGCGAGCACGGCGGGCATCTCGGCGGCGGGGTCGGCGTGCACGAGGCTGCCCACCACGGTGCCGCGGTTGCGGATCACGGGGTGGGCGACCAGCCGCAGCGCCTGCCGCAGCAGCGGCTGCGCGGCGGCGGCCTCCGGCGAGCGCTCCACGGCGGCGTGGCGGGCCAGGGCCCCGACGTGTACGCCGGACGGCCCGGCCTCGATCCCGTCCAGGCCGGGCACGCGGTTCACGTCGACGATGTGGGCGGGCGCGGCCAGCCGCATGTTGAGCAGCGGGATCAGGCTCTGGCCGCCCGCCAGCACCTTCCCGTCAGGCCCGGCCTCGGCGAGGACGTCGAGCGCCTCGCCGAGGGTGGCCGGGCCGTGGTAGCCGAACGGAGGCGGCTTCATCGCGTTCGCACCCGCGGCGCGGGCCGTTCAGACGGCCGGGTCGCGTTCGAGCCCGATCTCCCCACGCGTGACCTCCTTCGCTCGTCTGCCCGCGATGGCGCGGAGCAGGTGATAGCCGGCGAGCACCACGATCGTGCCGAGCGCGATCCCGGCGAGCGAGAAGTCGCCGGTGATCTGGTGGGTGACCGGCCCGATCGCGAGGATGATCCCCGCGCCGATCGGCACCATGTTGACCGGGTCGGCGAAGTCCACCCGGTTCTCCACCCAGATCTTGGCGCCGAGCAACCCGATCATGCCGTACAGGATGACCGTGACGCCGCCGAGCACGCCGCCGGGCGTGGCGGCGACCAGCGCACCGAACTTGGGGCACAGGCCGAACAGGATCGCGATGACCGCGGCGATGTAGTAGGCGGCCGTCGAGTAGACCCGCGTGGCCGCCATGACGCCGATGTTCTCGGCGTACGTCGTGGTGGGCGAGCCGCCGACGGCGGTGGCGACCACGGTGCCGACGCCGTCGGCGGTGATCGCCTTGCCCATCTGGGGGTCGACGTCGGCGCCGGTCATCTGGCCCACGGCCTTGACGTGGCCGACGTTCTCCGCGATCAGGGCGATCACCGCGGGCAGTACCACCAGCACGGCCGACGCCTGGAACGACGGGGCGTGGAAGTGCGGCAGCCCGATCCAGTCGGCGTCGGCGACCGCCTGGAAGCTCACCCGGGGGTGGGTGTCGACCTTCCCGGTGCCCGCGTTGTAGGCGGTGATGTTCCCGAAGACCTTGTCGGCGAGCCAGGACAGGACGAACCCGAAGACCAGCCCGAGCAGCACGCCGATCCGGCCGAGGAAGCCGCGGAACAGCACGATGAACACGAACGTCGCGGTCATCGTGATCAGCGCGATCCACGGGTCCTGCGGCCAGTACACGTCGGCCACGACGTACGCCAGGCCGAAGCCGATCAGCATGACCACCGCGCCGGTCACGACCGGGGGGAAGACGCGGTGGATGATCTGCACGCCGAGCACGTGGATCGCCACGCCGCACAGGGCGAGCACCAGGCCGGCGACGAGGATCGCGCCGGTCACGACCTGGTCGGCCGCCGGGGTGTCGCCGCCGAACGCCGCCCGCACCGCCACGACGCCGCCGACGAACGACGCCGACGTGCCCAGGTAGCTGGGGATCCGCCCCTGGGTGAAGAGCAGGAACAGGATCGTCGCGACGCCCGACATCATCACGGCCGTGTTCGGGTCCAGCCCCATGACGAGGGGGAACACGAAGGTCGCGCCGAACATGGCGATCACGTGCTGGGCGCCGATACCGACCATGCGCGGCCAGCTCAGCCTCTCGTTAGGTTTGACGACCTCCCCGGGGGCCAGCCCTCTCCCGTCGCCGTGCACTGTCCATCTGAAAGCCATTTACGCCCCTCTTGGTACTGGGCCGTGGGCCGGTCGGCCACCCCGCAGGCGTCCCTCCGCGGCGTTCTAGACCGTTTGGGGCACTTTAGGACTGGCGTGCGCGACAGACATGGGCATGATCTGCCAAACCGGCGAGCTCCGGAGCGTCACACCACGCGGATCGTGTACCCCTCGCCGGTGACGACCTGGCCTGCCCGGATTTTGCAGGCCTTGCGCAACTCCACGCGTCCGTCGACGCGCACCCGGCCCTCCGCGACGAGGTGCTTGGCCGCGCCGCCGCTGTCGGTGATCTGGCAGAACTTGAGGAGATCGCAGAGCGGGATGTAGTCGCCGTCCAGCTCGAAGGTGATCGCTGGGGCCTTCGCGTCGTTCACGCCGCCAGCTTAGATAGTCAGGGAGTGTCCCGCAGATCTCGCCGTAGCGAGGATCGGCCAGGTGGATGCATCGCAAGGCGGAGGAGGAGCCCATAGCGGAGGGCGCCGCCTGGGCGATCGGAGTAGGCAAGAGATCTAAGGGGCACGACCTAGATACCCCGCATGCGCAGGACGTGGAGGGCGAGGGTGAGGTTGAGCCGCAGGTGCGCGTCCTCGGTGAAGTTGCCCAGCATGCGCTCCAGCTTGCCGATCCGGTAGCGCAGGGTGTTGTAGTGGAAGTGCAGCCGGCGCGCGGTCTCGGCGACGTTGAGGTTGGTCTCCAGCAGCGCCTGCAGGGTGCGGCGCAG
The DNA here is from genome assembly GCF_030268985.1 of Microbispora sp. NBRC 16548. Lineage (NCBI taxonomy): Bacteria > Bacillati > Actinomycetota > Actinomycetes > Streptosporangiales > Streptosporangiaceae > Microbispora > Microbispora sp. NBRC 16548. The sequence goes on along the minus strand of NZ_BSSF01000001.1, from coordinate 620,827 downwards.
GTCGGCGTTCTCCGCGTCGGCGTCCCCCGCGAGCGGGCCCAGGGTCTCGCGGACGAAGGCGTGCAGCTCGTCGGTGTCGTTCACCAGCGACAGCAGCCGATAGACGCCCAGCTCGTCGAAGTGGGCGACCGCGCCCGCCCCGTGGAGCTGCCGGCCCACCCTGGCGGCCTTCAGCGCCTGGCCGTACGCGCCGGGCAGGGCGTCCACGCCGGAGGCGACCCGGCTGAGGCCGGTGGAGAACGTGCCGTCCGAGACGGCGGCGAGCGCGTCCCTGGCCACCTTCGCCGGATCGGCCGCCGCCCCGACGATCGCCACGACCTCGTGGGAGAAGCCGGCGACCGCGCCGCGCGGGTCGTGCTTGCGCACCGACGCCTGCCACGCCGCCAGCATGCGGTCCTGGACCGGCCGTTCCTCGGCGTCGGGGTCGATCTCGGCGACCAGCACGCTCACCGGGCGCTCCAGGTCCCAGCCGAACGCCTGGGCGCGCTCGGCCACCCGCAGCCCGCCCCTGCCGGTGAGCACATCGCGCAGGAAGTCGGCGCGGTACTTGCTCTCGACGGCGGTGACCGCCTCCTGCTTCGTGATCACCAGCGCCGCGACGGTCGCGGCGCGCTCCAGGATGCCGATGTCGCTTGAGGTCAGCGTGCCGTGGGCGCTGTAGGCCGCGATCCTCCCGTGGTGGTGCCCGCCCGCGACGACGGGCACCGCCGCGTAGTGCCCGTCGCCGCCCGCGGGCGGCGCCGCCGGCGTCCGCGCGAGGGCCGCGTTGATCTCCCGCAGCCGCGCCACCTGCGCGGACTCCCCGGCGGCTGCGAGGAGATGACCGGCGGCGTCGGTCGCCCCCACGGCCACCTGAAGCAGCCCGGCCACCTCCGCCGTGACCTCCCGCATCCCGCCCCCGGCCAGCACGATCTGCACGAGCGCCCGGTGCGCCTCCTCCGTACGGGCGAGGATCGCCGCCTGGCGGTTCAGGATGTCGGTGAGCACCTGGTTGAGGATGTCGTCGAAGCCCACGTCGTTGGGCAGCAGGATCAGCGGGAAGCCCAGCCGGTCGGCCTGCTCGACCATCTCCCCGGGGAGCTCGTCCAGGTAGCGGCCCAGCTTGATCGCCAGGGCGGCGAGGCCCCGCTCGTCCAGGTCGGCCACGAGCCGGTCGAGCGACTGCGGCGTGTTGCGCAGCGGGTAGCCCGTGGTGAGCAGCAGCTCGTGCGGCTTCACCCAGGCGAGGATGTCGGGCACCTCCATCACGTTGAGGCGCTGCACGATGCGGTCGAGGCCGGCCCGCCCGGCGATCAGGCGGGCGTCCGCCAGCGTCGAGACCCCGAGCACCTCGCCCACCGACACGCCGTGGAGGATCGTTCCAGTGCTCGCCAGGCGCATGGCGGGCGGGGCCGGGTCGTTCTGCAATGCCGTCTCCGAGAATGCCGTCACCGGGGGTCGCGACGTCCTCTGGTCATCGGTCGCTCACCCTCCTCGTTCGCTACGCGGGCCGCTCGTACCTCGCGGACCACTCCGCTCACTGCGTCGGGCTCGCTCCGGGACGTCTCAGGCCGATTGTGCCCGACCTCGGTCCTGTCAGGAAGAGCCAAGCATTCGGCCGACTGTTGGCATCTTTCTCCGTACGGAGGGGGGAGATCGGGCCTTAGCGTCGGCAACGACTGGCTTCGGGAGGTCCGGTGAGTGTTGGCACGCGCCCGAAAGGGCGGCGGGCGACGACGCCCGCGTCCCGCCCCCCGGCGCCCTCGGCCTACGTGAGCGGCGCCGCGAGCGTGGCCGTACGGCCCGCGATCGAGGCGCCCCGCCGCCCGGCCAGGGTGCTCGCGGCCTTTCCCCTCGCGCTCTACCTGGAGATCAGGAGCGAGGCCGAGCCGCACGTCGTCGCCGTGGTGACGGGCGAGGCCGTCCGCCTGCCCAACGCCGTGGTGCTCGCGGAGCGCCTCGACGGGGTGTCTGCGGGCGACGACGCCTGGGTCGGCGAGGGCTCCGTCGAGGTCGGCGGCGTGTCGATCTGCGTGCGCCGCTGGTGGGACCCCGCTCCCCCGCTCGGCCCCGCCGACCCCGCACGGCTCGCACCCGCCCTCGGCCTGCTCGGCCGTGCCCGCGCGGCCTCGCCCCGGCGACCGGGGCTGGACCCGGACGGCGCCCCGGCGCTGCTCGAGCGCGGCTGCCGGGCCGGTTCGCTGGTGGAGAGCATCACCGCGGCCGAGCGGCTGATCGGTCTCGGCCCGGGGCTGACGCCGAGCGGCGACGACATGCTCGCCGGCCTGCTGGTCGCGCTGCGGCACCTCGGCGCGGCGGCGGGAGTGCCGCGCGCCGTCTGGCTGGCCGACTGGCTCGCCGCGGCAGTCACCTACGACGCCCGCACCCGGACCACGCCCATCTCGGCCACTCTGTTGCACTGCGCCGCCAGGGGCGAGGCGAGCCCGGAGGTCACCGGGGTGCTGCGCGGCGTGGCCGGGCACCAGCCGCTGGAGCCGGCCGTGCACCGCCTGCTCCGCCTCGGCCACACCTCGGGCGCCGACCTGGCGTGGGGCGTGCAGATCGGCCTGTCCGCCGTCCTCGCCCATCGGGAGGGCCAGTGAACGACCTGGTCGAGGTGCGCCCCGGGGTCTACCGCGACTCCGTGACGCTGATGCGGGTGAGCCGGGCGCTCACCGGAATGCCCGGAGTGGCCGTCGCCGTCGTCGCGATGGCGACCGAGCTCAACCTGGGCCTCGCCCGCGATCTCGGCTTCGCGGTGCCGCCCGCGACGCCCGGCGACCTGCTGGTGGCGGTCCGGGCGGACTCGCCCGCGGAGCTGGAGGACGCCGCCGCCGAACTGGAGCGACAGCTCGCCGCACGGGCGCCGGCGAGCGAGACGCGGGGCGAGGCGCCGCCGCGTACGACCCGGTCGGCGGCGCGGGCCTTCGAGGCGAGCCTGGCGCTGGTGAGCGTGCCGGGCGAGCACGCCTTCGCCGAGGCGCTCGACGCCGTGGAGGCCGGGCTCTCGGTGATGATCTTCAGTGACAACATGCCGGTGGAGCAGGAGATCCTGCTCAAGGACCGGGCACGGGCCAGGGGCGTGCTCGTGATGGGGCCCGACTGCGGCACCGCGGTCGTGGGCGGGGCCGGCCTGGGCTTCGCCAACGTCCTGCGCCCCGGGCCCGTCGGCGTCGTGGCCGCCTCGGGGACCGGCGCCCAGCAGGTGACGAGCCTGCTCGACCTCGCCGGCGTCGGCGTGTCCCACGTGCTCGGCGTGGGCGGCAGGGACCTGTCCGCGGAGGTGGGCGGGCGCTCGGCCGTGCAGGCGCTGCGCGCGCTCGACGAGGACCCGGCGACCGAGCTGATCGTGCTGGTCTCCAAGCCCCCCGCCCCCGAGGTGGCCCGTGCCGTACGGGACCTCGACCTGGCGACGCCGGTCGTCGCCGCGCTGCTCGGGCCGGGGCAGGACGACCTGACCACCGCCGCGGAGAAGGTGCTGCGGGCCCTCGGCCGCGACGTCCCCGAGTGGCCCTCCTGGCCCGCGCCGCCGACCTCGGCCGGGCGCCGGGACGCGGCGGTCCTGCGGGGGCTCTACGCCGGCGGCACGCTGTGCGCGGAGGCGGCGCTCGTCGCGGGCACAGGCGAGTTCACCGACTTCGGCGACGACGCCTACACGCGGGGCCGGGCCCATCCCATGATCGACCCGGCACTGCGCCTGGAGGCGCTTCGCGGCGTCGCCTCCGGCGTCGTGCTGATGGACGTCGTGCTCGGGCACGGCGCCGACCCCGACCCGTCCTCCTGGCTGGCGCCCGCGATCCGCGACGCGGTGGCCGGGGGCGTGGACGTGGTCGTGGCCGTCGTCGGCACCGACGGCGACCCTCAGGGGCTGCGTGCCCAGGCCGCCCGGCTGAGCGAGGCCGGGGCGGCGGTCTTCACCTCCAACGCCGCGGCCGCCCGGCACGCCCGCCTCCTCGCGGGCGGGTGACGGGCGTGGCCGCGCCGACCCCGATCGGAGCTTGATGACCCTCTCCATGCTGTACGGCGAGCCGCGCGTCATCACGGTGGGCGCGCAGGTGCTGGGCGAGGCGCTGGACCGGCAGGCCGTGCCGCGGTGGGAGGTCGACTGGCGGCCGCCGCTGCGGGGCGCCTCCGCGGCCCTCGCACGGGTGCTGGCCGACCCCCGGCGCGAGAGCGCCAACGCCACCGCCGTCGGGCGGATGCTGTCGGCGCGCCCCATGCTGACCGGCGTACGCCCGGCGCGTGAGGTTCTCGGCCTGGGGGCCGGGGAGTTCTTCCACGCCGGTCCGCCGATCACCTGGGAACGGGCCTCCGGCCCGATGCGGGGGGCGCTCGCCGGGGCGATGCTGTTCGAGGGCCTGGCGGCCACCCCGGAGGAGGCGGAGGACCGCCTGGCCTCCGGCGCGGGGATCACCCTCGACTCCTGCCACCACCACCGCACGGTCGGGCCGATGGCGGGGGTGGTCAGCCCGTCCATGTGGATGCTGGAGGTCGCCGACGCCGAGCACGGCGGCACGGCCTACTGCTCCCTGAACGAGGGGCTGGGCAAGGTCCTGCGCTACGGCGCGTACGGGCCCGAGGTGATCGAGCGGCTGCGCTGGATGGGCGAGGTGCTCGGGCCGGTGCTCGCGGCGGCGCTGGAGCGGTGCGGCCCTCTCGACCTGCGCACGCTCATCGCGCAGGCGCTGCAGATGGGCGACGAGCTGCACAACCGGAACCGCGCGGCGACGTCCCTGCTGGTGCGCGAGATCGCGCCCGCGGTCGTGGAGGCGGCCCCGGACCACGCGGTCGAGGTGCTGCGATTCATCAATGGAAATGATCATTTCTTCCTGAACGCGGGAATGGCGGCGGCGAAAGTCAGCGCCGACGCAGCGCGCGGCGTGCCCGGGTCGAGCCTGGTCGTGGCGATGGCGCGCAATGGAACCGATTTCGGAATACAGGTGTCGGGCCTCGGCGACCGGTGGTTCACCGGCCCGGCCGGCGTGCCCGACGGCCTGTACCTCGGCGGCTACGGCCCGGACGACGCCAACCCCGACATCGGCGACTCCACCATCACCGAGACGGCGGGCCTGGGCGGCTTCGCCATGGCGGCGGCCCCCGCGATCGTCCGGTTCGTCGGCGGCGAGGTGTCCGACGCCGTGGCGGCCACGACCTCGATGTACGAGATCACCATGGCCGAGCACCCGGCGTACCAGATCCCGGGGCTGGGCTTCCGCGGCACGCCGGCCGGCATCGACGTCGCGCTCGTGGCCAGGACCGGTCTGCTGCCCGTCGTGAACACCGGCATCGCGGGCAGGATCGCCGGAACCGGGCAGGTGGGAGCGGGTCTGGTCAGCCCGCCGGCCGAGGCCTTCACGGCCGCCCTCGACGCGCTGGGCGAGGCATGAATTCCCTTTGACCGTCATCAGACCGTAATATCGTCGTCAACCTCAGATATCCGATGCAATTCGCACGGTCCGTTCGGGGGATCTTGCGGATCGAGCGTGAATTGGGGACCTTATCTATGACGACAGATCGCCTGCTCGGTATGGTCCCCCCTATGCCAGAGGGTCAGGGACCTGTGGGCCGCGTCCCCGCGGGGGGCGCCCCCGAAGGGCAGGGCCGTCTCGTCGGCCGGCGCTACCGGCTGCTGTCCCCGGTGGGCCGCGGCGGCATGGGGATGGTGTGGCACGCCCACGACGTGCTGCTGGACCGGGACGTCGCGGTCAAGGAACTGCTCCTGCCGTTCGGGCTCGACAACGCCGGCGCGCAGACCGCCCACCGGCGCATGCTGCGCGAGGCGCGCTCGGCCGCCCGGCTCAGCCATCCCGGCATCGTCACCGTCCACGACGTCGTCGAGGAGGACGGGCGGCCGTGGATCGTCATGGAGCTCGTCCGCGCCTGGTCCCTCGAGCAGGCCGTGCGGCAGAGCGGCCCGCTGCCGGTCGTGCAGGCCGCCGAGATCGGCATCCGGGTGCTCGACGCGCTGCGCCACGCCCACGCCGCCGGCATCCTCCACCGGGACGTGAAGCCCGGCAACGTGCTGCTCACCGCCGACCGCGTGGTGCTCACCGACTTCGGCATCGCCGCCATCGAGGGCGACGTCACGATCACCCAGACCGGGCTGCTCATGGGCTCGCCCGCCTACATCCCGCCGGAGCGCCTCCAGGGCCGCCCGATCACCCACGCCGCCGACCTGTGGTCCTTCGGCGCGACGCTGTACGCCGCCGTGGAGGGCCGCCCGCCGTACGAGGGGCCGGACGCGGTCGCCGTGCTCGGCGCGGTGCTCACGCAGGAGCCCAACCGGCCGCGCCGGGCGGGCGCGCTGCTGCCGGTCATCGAGGGCCTGCTCCGCAAGAACCCGGCCGACCGCCTTCCGGCCGCGCAGGTCGCGGAGATGCTGGAGCGGGTGCTGCACAGCCACGGCGCCGGGCTGCCGGGCCGCGCCGGCACGCCGACGTCGGTGCCCACCCCGCAGGACTCCACGCCCGCGGGGTTGCTGCCGCCGCTCGACATCCCCTCGGGGCCGCTGCCCTCGCGCATCATCGAGACGCCCTCGGGTCCGGTCCGCGTGCCGCTCACGGCGGAGAACCTGGCGCCGGGCGCGGCCACCCCGCCCGGCGCCGCGCCCCGTCCCATGGAGCCCCATGCCGGGGAGCCCCGGCCGGCCGACCCCGCGTACGAGCCTCCTGGCGCGTTCGGGCCCGTGAACGCCTTCGGGCAGACCCCCTCCTTCGACCCTGCCTTCGACACGGGCTTCGACACCGGCTTCGACCCGCTGTCGTCCCCCTCGGGGTCGACGCACGCGCCGGAGCGGGCGAAGGAGGCCATGTGGCCGACGCCCACGCCGGGCGACATGCCCGGCGACCTGGGCGGCACGCCGCGGGCGCCGCACCGGCCCGGGCAGCACGCGGCGCCCCAGCAGACGGGACCGCAGCACATGGCGCCGCAACACATGGCGCCGCAACACGCGGCACCGCAACAGGCCGCCGCGCAGGCCGTCTCGGCGCAGGCCGGCGACTCCGGGCCGGTCGCGGACGCCGCGGGCCCGCACGGGCCCCGGGTGGGACGCAGGCGCAAGGAGCGGGCCGACGAGGTCGCCGGCGGCGAGGGCCGGTCGAAGCTGCTGCTCGTCGTCGCCGCCGCGGCCGTGGTCGCGGTGATCGTCGCGATCGTGTTCGTGCTGCTGCCGAGCGGCCCGGACGAGGCCGTGGTCTCGCAGCAGGACGGCAGGTCGGGCGCCACCCTCGCGCCCACCGACGCCGCCACGCCGACCGCTCGCCCGCTGTCGGCCGTACGCGTGCCCGAGGGCTACCACCTGGTGACCGAGGGCGGGGTGGCGCTGGCGGTGCCGAAGGAGTGGACCTCCACGGTCGACGACGACGTCGTCAGGCTCACGGGCCCGAAGGACAGCGGGCAGAGCGTCACGATCAAGAGGATCCCCGACGGCAGCCTGGCGGCGCTGCGGTCCGCCGAGCAGAACCTGGACATCAAGGACTTCACCGACTACACGCAGGTCCAGCTGCGCCAGGTGGACTACCGCTACCCCGCGGCCGAATGGGAGTACACCTACACCAACGCCAGCGAGGTCACCGTCCACGCGGTCATCCGCTATCTGGAGGCGGGCGAACGCGCCTACGCCATCATGTTCGCCTCGCCCGACTTCGACTGGAACGAGTCCGCCGCACCGGTTCGGCAGGCCCTCTGGAGCACCTTCCGCCCCGCCTGACGCCCGGCCGGCGTCGGCGACGCAGCGGCGCGCGCCTCACCCCGGCGCCGTCGCGCGGCGACCTGTTCCCGCGCTCTTTGGAGAGAATGTCCTGATCGATCACGCGTGAATCCCGGATTCCAAGGAGTGCCGGTGCGGACCTTCGAGGCGCTGCGGGAGGACGATCCCCGGCAGGTGGGCCCCTTCCGGATCGAGGCACGCCTCGGCGAGGGCGGGATGGGCCGCGTGTATCTCGGGCGTTCCCGGAGCGGGCGGGCCGTCGCGGTGAAGGTGGTGCGGCCCGAGTTGGCCGGCGACGCCGATTTCCGCCTCAGGTTCGACCGCGAGGTCGCCACGGCCCGCAAGGTCAACGGCTTCTTCACCGCCGGAGTGGTCGACGCCGACCCACAGGGGTCTCCGCCGTGGCTCGCGACGGCGTACGTGCCCGGCGTGTCGTTGGAAGACGCCGTGGACGAGCACGGGCCGTGGCCGGAGGAGTCCGTCCTGGCCCTGGCCGCCGGGCTGGCCGAGGCGCTGGAATCGATCCACGCGGCCGGGGTCGTCCACCGGGACCTCAAGCCGTCGAACGTGCTGCTGGCCGGGGACGGCCCCCGCGTCATCGACTTCGGCATCTCCCTGGCCGCCGAGGGCGGCTCGCTGACGAAGACCGGCATCACCATGGGCACCCCAGGGTTCATGTCCCCGGAGCAGCTCAAGGGCACCCGGGTCGGACCGGCGAGCGACGTGTTCTGCCTGGGGCTCGTGCTGGCGTTCGCCGCGACGGGCACCGGGCCGTTCGGACAGGGGTCGTGGCAGGGGCTGTGGTATCGCATCGTCCACGAGGAGCCCGCCCTCGACGCGCTGCCGCCCACCGTGCGGACGCTGGTCGCGCGGTGCCTGGCCAAGGAACCCGAAGCACGGCCGGCCCTGTCGGCCGTGCTGAACGAACTGGCCGGCGGCGGCCGTGACTTCGCCTCGCCCACCCAGCAGGGCAGGTGGCTTCCCCCGACCGTGGCGCAGGCGGTGCGTACGCGCGTCGCCCCGACCCGCGCCTCAACCGCGTCTCCGGAGCCGCCGGGGGCGCCGTATCCGTACATGTCCGGTGCGCCGGGGCGCCCCCGGGCGGGCGGCGGACCAGGCCCGCAGGTGATCACACCCGGTCCGCGGCCGGCCTTCCCCGCGCCGAACCCTCCGTACGTTCCTCCCGCTCCCTACTCGGCGGGGCCCGCGCACCTCCTTGCGAGGCCGTACGCGCCGCCGGTGCGTCCCACGGCCGGGCGACGGCCCAGGCGGTACCCCGCCTGGCTGCGGCGGACCACGCGCGCCTGGGCGGTCCTCTGCGGGCTCCTCACGGCCGTCGCAGCCGTGTGCGAGGTCGGCATGGGCATCTCCGCCACGCCGAGGAGCGTTTCCCGCGACGGTTCTCCGTTGACCGTGGCGCTGAACCCCGCGCTGAAGCCGGCGATCTACGTCTCCGGCGCGTCACCCGATCCGCGCTGCAAGATCGAGACCGGCCGTGGGCGGAACGCCAGGCTCGCCCGGCCGGCGGCGAACTACCGGCCGTTCGCCATGGGCGACGCCAAGTGGCGGCTGCTCTACGAGATCCGCGCGCCGAAGACGGACACCTACAAGGTGACGTGCTCCGGCGACGACACCGTGTTCGGCGTCGGAGCGGCGCCCTCGGCCGACGTACGGAGCGTGGCCGGCGCCGCCGTGGCGCTCCTGGTGCTCCTTGCCGCCTTCGGAGTGCCGGCCCTGCTGCTGGCCGCCCTCGTCACCCGGAAGTCACGCCCGGCCCCCTGAGCCGGAGGTGTGCCCGCGGTCACTTGGCGTCGGCGTAGCAGGTGACGGCCACCGCCTCCATCGGGAAGCGGACCGTGGTGTCGCCGAACAGCAGCCGGGTCGCCTCGTGCGCCGCGCGGCCGACGGCCTCGCGGACCTCGCCCGCCACGTCGAGCGGGCAGTGCACCATCACCTCGTCGTGCTGGAAGAACACCAGCCGTGCCGGGTCCGGCAGCAGTCCGCGCAGCACGGCGAGCAGCGTCAGCGCCCACTCGGCCGCCGTGGCCTGCACGACGAAGTTGCGGGTGAACCTCCCCCTGTCCCTGGCCGCCCTGGCGCCCTCAGGACCGGCCACCAGGCGCCGCCACCGGTCCGACGGGGGCGGGCAGGTGCGGCCCAGCCACGAGCGGACCAGCCGCCCCTCCTCCCCCGCGCGTGCCGCGTCCTCCACGAACGCGTACGCCTTCGGAAACCGCTGCCGCATGACGGCCAGCAGCTTGGATGCGTCGCCGCTGGTCCCGCCGTACATCGCGGACAGCATGGCGATCTTGGCCGACTCGCGGACCCCGCCGAACGCCTGGGCCAGCGCGGCGTACAGGTCGATCTCCCCGGCCGCCCGCGCGAGCCCGCGGTCTCCGGACAGCGCGGCCAGCACCCGGGGTTCGAGCTGCGCGGCGTCTGCGACCACGAGCGTCCAGCCGTCGTCGGCCACCACGACCCTGCGCATGACCTTGGGGATCTGCAGCGCGCCGCCGCCGCTGGTGGCCCACCGGCCGCTCACCACCCCGCCCACGACGTACTCGGGCCTGAAGCGGTCGCCGCCGACCCATTGGTCGGCCCAGGTCCAGCCGTGGAAGCTGTACAGACGGGCCAGCTCCTTGTACGCCAGCAGCGGCTCGACGGCGGGGTGGTCGATCGTCTTCAGCACGCGGGAGCGGGTGGACGGGATCTCGATCCCCGCGGTCTTGAACGCCCGGACGATCTGCTGCGGGGAGTCGGGGTTGATCAGGTGGCCGAAGGCGGCCGACACCTCGTCGGCCAGGGCCTGGAGCTTCGCGGGCCGCATGCCGTGGGCGGGGCGGGGCCCGAGCAGGTCGGTCAGCAGCGCGTCGTGGACGTCCTCGCGCCAGGGCATGCCGTCGTGGCCCATCTCCGCCGCGATGAGCGCACCGGCCGACTCGGCGGCGACGAGCAGGCGGAACCGCCCGGGATCGGGCGTGCGCGCGACGCGGCGGCGCTGATCCTCGAACACCTCCGCGACCATGTCGGCCTCGGGCACGCCGTGCCCCGGCGGCGCCGGGTCGAACAGGCTCGCCTGCGTGCCGCCCGCCTGATGCGCGTCAGACGCCTCGTGCGGGTCGTCGGGCACCGGGAGGCCGCGCAGGCGCGCGTAGGCCGCCTGGGCCTGTCTGGGCTCTCCGTAGCGCCCGTCTGCCGCCAGCAGGAGGTTCTCGGTCAGCGCGACGTCGTGGCAGCGCGACAGCCGTACGCCGGCGGACAGGAGCGCCGGGTAGACGCGGCGCGCGTCGGCCCACACCCAGCGGGGCCGCTCGGCGGCCTCCAGCGAGCGCACGGCCGCCGCGAGATCGGAGACCCGGCTCGCCGGCCCGCCGAGGGGCTTCACGGTGCCGCCCCCCTCGGCGTCGGCCGCCACCACAACGTGCACCCCACCAGCCTGCCAGGCGGCGCCGACATTTCCCCGGCCGCGCCCGGCCGGTCAGAGCGGGATCTCGACCTCGTCCTCCAGCGGCGGCTCCTCCTCCTGCGGCAGGCAGCCCGTCGCCGCGAAGCAGCGCAGCCGGAGCGTGTCCCCCGTGACCGACATGTGGAGGAAGCTCTTGAAGAAGGGCGGGGTGTCCCAGTCGGACAGTTCGGAGATGTACCGGTGGAAAACCCGCCCCACCGGCAGGCGGAACGGCATCGGCCAGCCGCCGAGCAGCCGGGCCGCCCACTTCACCCGCGCGCCGATCGGCGCCCCCGGCGTCGGCCGGGGCGGGGTGTTGCCGATCTGCCGGGACATCAGGCCCAGCCCCTCCTCCGGCGTGATGTAGAGCCCGCGCAGCCGCAGCCTCCTGCTGTAGAGCAGGCTGTAGAAGGACAGCGAGTCGCCGCGCAGCGGATAGCACTTGAAGTCGTCCTCGTGGACGCCGCCCGCGTCCACCCGGGGAATCGTGTGGGTGGCGTGCATGAACGCCCCGCCGCCCCCGGACACGACGTACTGGATGAGCCGCCCCTCCGCCCGCACCGGGTAGCGCTGGTAGTTGTGCACGTCGCCGCCGATGGCCGCGACGTAGTTGTGCGCCGGGTCGCGGACCACGTCGTCCACCGTGCCGCCGCCCTCGATCTCGCAGGGGTGGTAGGCGTTGTTGACGTAGATCGGCTTGCCGGTGATCAGGATCTTGGGCCGGGGGTCGGCGGAGACCCGGCGCAGCCACTCGCCCTGCTCGCGGTCGAGGGTGCCCTTGATCCCGGTGTCGATGCCGACGAGCAGCAGGCGGCCGGTGTCGATCACCCAGTAGGGCCCCGGCAGCGCCGGGCCGGGGTTGGGCCGCATCTTCCTGGCCTCGGCGAGGGCGTCCTCGTCGATCGTCTCCGGCTTCTTCCACAGCAGTCCGCGCAGCCCGTCGGGCGACAGCCGGAACCCTCTCTGCTCGGCGGACAGGGGGTGGGCGTCGCAGAAGACCCGCATGAAGCCGCCGAGCCCGTCGTACCAGTCGTGGTTGCCGGGCACGGCGAAGATCGGGGCCGGGTAGTCCTTGTAGGGCCGGAAGAACTTGTCGCAGTACTCGTTGCCCGAGCCGGTCGGGTAGATCACGTCGCTGGCGACGACGGCGAACGCGGTGTCCGCGCCGAGCTTGAGCAGCCCGGGCACCACCGCGTACTGCGAGGCGTCGCCCTCGCCGGTGTCGCCGAGCACCAGGAACGAGAACTCCTCCCCCAGGTCGAGCCTGATACGGAAGTCCTCGTCCACGCCGCGGTCGTGCTGGGCCGCCACCCAGCGGCGGCGCACCTGCGGCGAGGGGTCGCCGAACAGCTGGGCGAGGATCTCGTTGCGGGACCGCCACAGGGTCGCGGGGTTCAGCCAGGTGAACGAGTTCCGGTTGGGCCGCAGCGCGTCGAACGTGCCGATCTGCGAGCAGTCCCAGCCCGCTCCGGCCTGCGACACCCGTGACGAGACCTGTTTCCCCCGCGCGGCGGCCGCGCCAACATCGACCATGGGAACAATCTTGGCAATTTCACGGGATCAGCACACCCGGGTTGAGGATCCCGGCGGGATCGAGCCGTTCTTTGATCCCCCTCAGGATCTCGCCGCCCAGGTCGCCGATCTCCGCGGCGTACGCCTCGCGGTGGTCGCGGCCGACGCCGTGGTGGTGCGAGATCGTGCCGCCCGCCTGCACGATCGCCTCGTTCGCCGCGCGCTTGGCGGCCGCCCACTGCCCGAGCGGGTCGCCGGTCTGCGCGGTCACCACGGTGAAGTACAGCGAGGCCCCCGTGGCGTAGACGTGGGAGATGTGGCACATGACCAGCGGGGAACCGAGCGCGCCGAGCAGGGCCAGCCGTACGGCGTCGTACAGGCGTGGCAGGTTCGACCAGAAGCAGGCGGTCTCCAGCGTCTCCACCGTCGCCCCCGCGGCCAGCAGGGAGTCGCGCAGGTAGGGGGCGGAGAACCGGCCCTGCGCCCACTTGTCCCCCGGCTCAGGCCCGAGGTGCACCCCGCCCGCCTCGACCAGCACGGCGGAGGCGCTGTCCCGCCGGTGGGCCACGTCGCCCGGGGAGCCCTCGAAGCCCGCCACCAGCAGGCAGCCGGAGTCGCGCCCGGCCGCGCCGAGGTCGGTGGGCTTCGCCAGCCCGACCATGGTCTCGGTCTCGTCCGACAGCCTCAGCACCGTGGGCGGCGGGCCCTCCTGCTGCGCGAGCCGCCGCATGGCGGCCGCGCCCTCGGCGAAGGTGGCGAAGCGCCAGCCCTCGTACGTCCTGACGTCCGGGGCCCGGCGGACGCGCAGCCGAAGCGAGGTGATCACCCCGAAGGCGCCCTCGGAGCCCAGGAACACCTGGCGCAGGTCCGGCCCGGCGGCCGACCTGGGCGCTCTGCCGATCTCCAGCGTGCCCCGGGGCGTCGCGACGGTCATGCCGGCGACCATGTCGTCGAACCTGCCGTACCCGGCCGAGGCCTGCCCGCTGGACCTGGCCGCCGCGAACCCGCCCAGCGTCGCGTACTCGTACGACTGGGGGAAGTGCCCGAGCGTCAGCCCGTGCGCGGCGAGGAGCTGCTCGGCCTGCGGCGCGCGCAGGCCCGGCTCCAGCTCGGCGATCATGGAGACGGGGTCGACGGAGACGAGCCGGTTGAGCCGGGTCAGGTCGAGCGCGACCACGCCCGTGAAGCCCCCCTCGGAGCCACACCGCGCCGCCACGAGGCCCCCGACCACCGAGGTGCCCCCGCCGAACGGCACCACGGCCACCCGCTGCTCCGCGCACAGGCGCAGCACGGCGGCCACCTCGTCGTGCGAGCCGGGAAGCACGACGGCGTCGGGCGCGTCCGAGGCGTCCCCCGCGCGCATGAGCAGCAGGTCGGGGGTGGACTTGCCCCGGGTGTGCCGGATGCGGGCGTCGTCGTCGGCCCGCACGTGCTCGTCCCCCACGATCGCGGCCAGCGCGGCCAGGACGGGCGGCGGCAGCGCCACCGGCGGCAGCCGCACCTCGCCGAACGTCGCCGCCGGTGTGGCGGGCGCCCGGACGCCGAGGAGTTCCGCCAGCAGGTCGCGCACCGGCGCGGGCAGCTCGGCGGCCTTGGCGGGATCGCCCCAGCCCGACCAGAGCATGGGTTCCGCCGCGGTGAGAGGGGTTTCCATAGCCGTCGCGCCTCCAGGTAGGTTACTAAAGAGTAATGCGGAAGTAGTGGAGGGGATATGAACTCCTCACTGAACGCGGCCAGGCGCCGGTGGGAGCTCGACGAGGCGGGCACGGACGTCGTGGACGTGCTCGTGGTCGGCCTGGGGGCGACGGGGGCGGGAGCCGCGCTCGACGCCGCCTCCCGCGGGCTGTCGGTGGCCGCCGTGGACGCCCACGACCTGGCGTTCGGCACCTCTCGGTGGAGCTCCAAGCTGATCCACGGCGGGCTGCGCTACCTCGCGAGCGGGCAGGTCGGCGTGGCGTGGGAGAGCGCGGTGGAGCGCGACGCCCTGCTGCGCTTCACGGCGCCCCATCTGGTCGCCGCCCACCCGTACCTGCTGCCGCTGACGCCGGCGGTCCCCCGTGCCCAGGCCGCGGCCCTCATGGCCGGCTACCGCCTGGGCGACGCGCTGCGGGCCGCCGCGGGCACGCCGCGGCGGCTGCTGCCCGGCCCCTCACGGCTCGCGTCCGGCCGGGCGCTCGCGCTCGCCCCGTCGCTGCGCGCGGACGGCCTGCGCGGGGCGCTGCTGTCCTGGGACGGCCGGGTGGTGGACGACGCCCGCCTGGTCGTCGCGCTGGCGCGTACGGCCGCCGCCCACGGCGCGCGGATCCTCACCCGGTGCCGGGCGCTGGCGCTCGCCGGGGACGGCGCCCGGGTGCGCGACGAGCTGACCGGCGACGAGTTCGACATCCGGGCCCGTGCGGTGATCAACGCGACCGGCGTGTGGGCCGGAGAGCTGACGCCGTCGGTGGCGCTGCGTCCCTCGCGGGGCACGCACCTCGTCCTGCGCCCCGGGGCCCTCGGCGCGCTGCGCGCGGGGCTGCACGTGCCGATCCCCGGCGAGCGCGCCCGCTTCGCGCTGGTGCTCCCCCAGGCCGACGGGCGGGTCTACGCCGGGCTGACCGACGAGCCGCTCGACGGCCCGGTCCCGGACGTCCCCGAGGCTCCCGAGAGCGACGTCGCGTTCCTGCTGGAGGTCATCGGGACAGCGCTGGACCGGCCGCTGTCCCGCGCGGACGTCGCCGGCGCATTCGCCGGGCTGCGGCCCCTGGTCGACGCGGCAGACACCGCGGGCGCACCGGACTCCGCCGACGGCCGGACGGCCGACCTGTCCCGCCGCCACGCCGTGCTGCGCTCGCCGGACGGCGTCGTGACGGTCGTGGGCGGGAAGCTCACGACGTATCGGCGGATGGCCGAGGACGCCGTCGACGCCGCCTGCCCCCACGCCCGCGCGAGCCGTACGGCGCGGCTGCCCCTCGTCGGGGCCGGGCCGGTGCGTCCTGGCGCGCCCGGGCGGCTGGCCCGCAGGTACGGCTCGGAGGCCTGGGCGGTGCGCGACCTGATGCGCGGGGACCCGGCCCTGGCCGAGCCGGTGGCACTGGGGATCACCCGGGCCGAACTGGTGTGGGCCGTGCGCCACGAGGGCGCCCTGGACGCCGGCGACCTGCTGGACCGGCGGACCAGGATCGGGCTGGTGCCCGAGGACCGCGCGGCGGCCCTCCCCGCCGCCGAGGCCGCCCTGGCCTACTCCTGATCGACGCCCACCCCCCTCGGCGCCGCCCCTACCTGTTCTCGATCGCCACCGTACGCACCGGCAGTATCCGGATATTTGTGGATTTAACGTGGATTTACGACCCCGCGCCCGCAACCCCTGACGCCGTTGGTTAAGGTTAGTCTTACCTAAGAAACACGAGTGAAGGACGGGACCGGATGGCCAACGGGTGCGAGCACCCCGCCGCCTGCCACACGGGGGAGGCGCCGATCCTCGCGAGCGCGACCAAGAAGGGCCGGTTCTGGCTGCTCATCGAGCATGCGGGGCCCTGGGCCGCGGAGTTGGAGGAGTGCCGGCTGCCGGATGACGTCCACCGGCTGATCTCCCGCGCCAGGGCTCTTGACATCCGGCCGCAACTGATCCGCCGGCCCGGCCGCCGCGAGGCCCTCACGGGCCCCCTGCACGTCTACGTCGCCGCGTCCGCGGTGGACGATCCGTGGCTCGCCGAGGGCTTCGTGGAGCACCCCGACGATCTTGACCTGGGCGCTCTCGTGCACGGAGTGGTTCCGGAGTCCTGCATACTGGTGAACGAGCCGATGTACCTGGTCTGCACGCACGGCAGGCACAACGCGTGCTGTGCGCGTCTGGGACTCCCGCTGGCGCGGTTCCTCGACGAGAACCTGCCCGGCGAAGTGTGGGAAACCACACATGTCGGCGGCGATCGATACGCCGCCAACCTCGTATGCTTGCCACACGGGCTTTACTACGGCAGCATGTCTCAGGCTGCTGCGATCGCGGCGGCAAACGCGTACCGGCACGGCGAGGTCGTCCTCGACCGTTTCCGGGGACGCGCGGGTATCCCTGAGCCACTGCAGGCCGCCGAGCACTTCGTCCGGGCGCATACCGGCGAGATCTCGGTCGGCGGGGTGGCCGTGGAATCCTCCCGGTCGGTTGACGACACCACGATCTGCGTCGTGCGGCGCACGACGGAGCGTGGGACGTCGCGATTCCGGGTCGTGGTCGAGCCCACGGTGTTCACCGCACCGTGCGGGTTGAACTGCGCCGACGGAATCCCGACCTACAGGTTGGCCGAACTGAGCGAGCTCACGCCGGTATTGACCTGAGGGCTCCGCCCCGGAGCCGGGAACACCACGGCCTATCCCGGCGTTGGCACAAGGGACGCCACAAGCGTCCAATGCGGCACAAACACTGAAATACCTCTCACCAAAGGTGGTTTCTCATGTCTCAGGTACGTCGGCAGCTCGCCCGCCCGCGCCCCAGCTGGGGTTGGCAGGATGATGCCGCGTGCCGGGGAGAGGACCTGGTGCTGTTCTTCGGTCCTGACGGCGAGCGTCAGCCCGAGCGCGACATCCGGGAGCGCAAGGCCAAGGCCATCTGCGCTCAGTGTCCTGTGCGAGCGGAGTGCCTCGACTACGCGCTCTCCCGTCCGGAGAAGTACGGCACCTGGGGCGGCCTCAACGAGGACGAGCGCGCGTCCGAGCGTCGCCGTCGTATGCGTCGCGCCGCCAGCGCCGGAATCAGCGCCGTCGCCTGAGCGTTTCCCCCTTCCCCGACACGCGTCACCGCTGGGCGCTTCGCGTCCCGTCCCCCGATGTGGGCGACGGCGCACGCGAGGCGCCCTTCAGGTCTCATCCGTCCCTCCGCTTCCCGCCGAGGCGAGCAGGCCCAGCACGTCGTCATCGGTGAGCTGGTCGAACCGCCGGTACCACTGGCCCACCGCGCGGAAGTTCTCCGGCGTGGCCGGCACGACGACCTCGTCGGCCTCGCTCCGCATCGCCTCCACCGTCTCCGGAGCGGCGACCGGCACCGCCAGCGTCACCCGGCCCCGCCCCGCCTGGATCGCCCGTACGGCCCGCAGCGCCGCGCGCGCCGTGCCTCCGGTCGCCAGGCCGTCGTCCACCACGATCACGTCACGGCCGCGCAGTTCCGGCAGCGGCCGGTCTCCCCGGTAGACCCGCACCCGCCTGGCGAGCTCACGCCGTTCCCGTCCGGCCACCTCCGCCACGTCCTCCGGTTCCAGGCCGAGCCGGTCGAGCATCTCGGAGTCGAACACGGGCCGCCCGCCCTCCGCGATCGCGCCGACCCCGAGCTCGGGCCGGGCCGGATGCCCGATCTTCCGGGTCACCAGCACGTCGAGCGGGGCGCGTAGCCGCTCCGCGATCGGCGCGGCCACCGCCACGCCGCCGCGCGGCAGGGCGAGCACCACCGGATCCCGTGGGTTCACGTTCCACAGGATCTCGGCGAGCAGCGCACCCGCCTCGGCGCGGTCGGCGTACGGCAGCCGCACCCGCATCGTCCTCACGCCCCGGTCATACCCGCCCAGAACGGGAGGCATCCGAGCCTACGGGCGGCTCATGCCCCGCATCTGCTTGTGGATGGTCTTCCACTTGCGGGTCTCCTCGGCGCGCAGCCGGGCGTCGGTGCGGCGGGCCATCCAGGCGGCCTCGCGCTGGAGCCTGTTCCAGCTCTCCAACCGCCGCTCGGGCAGCTCGCCCGACTCGACCGCCGCCAGCACCGCGCAGCCCGGTTCCTCCCGATGCCGGCAGTCGGAGAACCGGCAGCCCTCGGCCAGCTCCTCGATGTCGGAGAAGACCAGGTCGACGCCCTCGCTCATCTCGTACAGCCCGACGCGGCGGATGCCGGGGGTGTCGATGACGAGCCCGCCGCCGGGCAGCGGGATGAGCTGCCGGTGGACGGTGGTGTGCCTGCCCCGCCCGTCGGCGGCCCTGACCTGCTGGGTCTCCATGACCTCCGCGCCGGCGAGGGCGTTGACGAGAGTGGACTTGCCCGCGCCCGACGGGCCGAGGATCACCGCGGTCCCCGAGGGGCCGAGGTGGGCGCGCACCAGGTCCACGCCGTCGCCGGTGAGCGAGCAGACCGGGTGGACGTCGACGCCCGGCGCCGCCGCCTCGACGTCGGCGAGGAGATCGTCCAGCCCCTGATCGAAGAGGTCGGCCTTGGTGACGAGCACGACCGGCCGGGCGCCGCTCTCCCAGGCGAGCGCCACGAGGCGCTCGATCCTGCCGAGATCCGCGAAGTCCGTGGCGTGCATGGACGGCTCGGCCACGAAGACCACGTCGACGTTGGCGGCCAGGACCTGGCCCTGGCCGTCGCCCGACAGCCCTCCGCGCGAGTCGCGGCTCACGCCGCCCCGGACGAAGGCCGTACGGCGGGGCAGCACCTCGGCCAGTTCGTAGCGGCCCTCATCGAGCCGGGCGAGCGCGACCCAGTCCCCCACGCACGGGAGCTCGAGCGGATCGGCCGCCGCGGCCCTGCGTACGCGGGCGCCGAACCGCGCCTGATGGTTTCCGTCGGCGGCGATGACCTCGGCCGCGCCCCGGTCGACCCGCGCCACACGCGCGGGAACGGCGCCGCCGGGCAGGTCGGGCAGCTGCTCCGCGAGCCCGTCGTGCCAGCCGAGAAGAGAAAGATCGTTGAACACTGCTGGTGAACACCCTTCGGAAACCGGGTGTCCCAGCGAGAAGAGACTAGGCGGACACCCGGGAGTTGACGGACGGCATGGTCGTCAGAAAGACCCGCATAGTCCTCACCTCCCTGGTCCTGGCCGCTCGACGGCGGCGACGGGGGAACACTAGCAGCACCCGGACGGCCCCGCGCAACCGATTAAATCCACTCAGGGGCGATGCCGACGGGCGGCACGAGAACGGCTCCCCGCGACCTCGCCAGGTCGCGGGGAGCCGTTGCTCGTCGATCTGGGGTGATCAGGACAGGCCGGGCGCGGGGAACCGGCTCGTCAGCTCGGTGACCTCGCCGTGCACCCGTGCGATCACGTCCTCCGCGTCGCCCTTGGCCACGGCGGTGACGACCTCGTCCATCCACGCGCCGATCTGGCGCATCTCGGCCTCGCCCATCCCACGCGAGGTGACCGACGGCGTGCCGATGCGGATGCCGGACGGGTCGAACGGCTTGCGCGGGTCGAAGGGCACGGTGTTGTAGTTCGTCTCCAGGCCCGCCCGGTCGAGAGCCTGCGCGGCCGGCTTGCCCCCGACGCCCTTGGACGTGAGGTCCATCAGGATCAGGTGGTTGTCGGTGCCGCCGGAGACCAGGTCGAACCCGCGGGCGAGCAGCTCGTCGGCGAGCGCCTGGGCGTTCTTCACAATCTGCGCGGCGTACGCCTTGAAGTCCGGCTGGGCGGCCTCGTGCAGGGCGACGGCGATGGCGGCGGTGGTGTGGTTGTGCGGGCCGCCCTGCAGGCCGGGGAACACGGCCTTGTCGAGCGCCTTGGCGACCTCGTCGGTGTTCGCCATGAGCATCGCGCCGCGCGGGCCGCGCAGGGTCTTGTGGGTGGTCGTGGAGATCACGTCCGCGTGCCCGACCGGCGAGGGGTGGGCGCCGCCGGCGACGAGGCCCGCGATGTGGGCGATGTCGGCCGCGAGCACCGCGCCGACCTCCTTGGCGATCTCGGCGAAGGCCGGGAAGTCGATCGTGCGCGGGATCGCGGTGCCGCCGCAGAAGATCAGCTTGGGCCGGTGCTCGAGCGCCAGCGCGCGCACCTCGTCCATGTCGATCCGGCCGGTGTCGCGGCGCACGCCGTACTTGACCGAGTTGAACCACTTGCCGGTGGCGGACACCGACCAGCCGTGGGTGAGGTGGCCGCCGAACGGCAGGCCCATGCCGAGCACGGTGTCGCCCGGGTTCAGGAACGCCAGGTAGACGGCGAGGTTGGCGGGCGAGCCCGAGTAGGGCTGGACGTTGGCGTGGCTCACGCCGAAGACCGACTTGGCCCGCTCGATCGCCAGCGTCTCGATCTTGTCGATGACCTGCTGGCCCTCGTAGTAACGCTTGCCCGGGTAGCCCTCGGAGTACTTGTTGGTGAGAACGGTCCCGGTCGCCTCCAGGACGGCCCTGGACACGTAGTTCTCGGACGCGATCAGCTTGACGGTGTCGGCCTGCCGCCGCTCCTCCGCCCTGATCAGTTCGGCGATCTCGGGATCGACGACGTTCAGCGAGTTCCCAGCCATGGCGCCTTCCTTCTCCACGTCGACTCTTCGGCGGCGACCCAGGCGCACGGCCTCCGCGAATTCGCTCCCCGGTGGTGCCCCACCTAGCGACGCGCCACAGCAGCACGTCAGCGCCAGTCGCGATGCCTCCAACCCTATCCGAGCGCGCCTCGCCGGAGAGCCGAGTGCGGCTCAGCCGTCGGAAATCGCCACATCCCGGAAAACGCCCACACGGGGGATGTCGACGTCCACCGACTCCGCCTCCTCGGACACGGACGTGTAGACCCCGTAGAACCGCTCCTCCTCACCGGAGCCCACCCCTGTGACCCCGGAGCTGCACATGCACGTGCCGTCCTTCCAGACGGGATAGACGGGCTCCTTGGCCCCCGGCGTCGTCAGGCCGACCCGGGACACCGAGTAGTCGAGCGCGCCCCTGCCGAAGTCGTCCATGAAGATCCAGGCGTTCGGTCCCCGGTTCGTGAGCGCCCAGCTCAGCCGGACGTCGCCGTCGCGCAGCCGGACCACTTCGGTGATCTGGACCCGCATCGGGTTCTTATCGATCTCCACGTCACGGGTGGTCGCGGGCGTTCCGGGAAGGTTGCCCTTCGGCGCCCACGGCCGGACGATCACCAGCGCCGTCGCCGCGGCGGCCAGGGCGAGCACCGCCGCCGCGAGGTACGGCCACCGGCGCCGCCGGCGCGGGGTGGGCGGAACGGGAGCCTCGGGCGTGGCGGCCGGGGCGACGACCGGGGTCCAGGTGTCCCCGACCACCCGGGTGGCCGTCTCGATCCCGGCGCTCTCCCGGCCGAGCAGCGCGTCGAGGAGCCCCTGGGCTGTGGGGCGGCGGGCCGGGTCCTTGTCCAGCGCCCGCTCCACCAGCGGCCGCAGGCGCTCGTCGAGGCCGTCGAGCCGCGGCGGCCGGGACACCACGCGGTAGAGCACCTCCGCGGGAGTGCCGCCGCCGAAGGGCGGGCCGCCGGTGCCGGCGTAGGCGATCACGCACCCCCAGGCGAAGACGTCGGCCGCCGCGGTGATCGGTTCGCCGTTCGCCTGCTCCGGGGCCATGTACGCGGGGGTGCCCACGACGGAACCCGTCCGGGTGGCGTCGGCGTCGGCCAGCCGGGCGATGCCGAAATCGATCACTTTGGGCCCGAGCACGCCGAGCAGGATGTTCGACGGCTTCAGATCCCGGTGCACGACGCCGGCCCCGTGGATGGCGACCAGGGCGGCGGCCGTCGCGACGGCCAGGGCCTGCAGGCTTCCGCCGGCGAGCGGGCCCTGATCCCTGATCAGCGAGCCGAGGTCGGGCCCTTCGACGTACTCGGTGACCAGATATGCCTGGTCACCGTCCAGTCCGGAGTCGAGCACGGCCGCGGTGCAGAACGGGGCGACCCGTTGGGCGGCCTGCGCCTCCTGGGCGAACCTGCGCCGGAACTCCGGCCCGGCCGCCAGCTCCGGGCGCATGATCTTGACGGCCACCGGCCGGCCCGACGGATCACGCGCGAGGTGGACGATCCCCATCCCGCCCTCCCCGAGCCGCCGCAGCAGTGTGTAACCCCCGATCGAGGGCCGAGGCGGCGCCGGGGACGTCGACGCATCGTCAGTGGGAGGAATCGGCGTCGTCACCCGCCCCATGGTGGCGGATAGATCAGTCTTTCGCGACGGATTCCCGGACTGTACCGAAGACGTGGTCCGGTCAGCCGTCATAGACGGGAACGTCGGCGAAAAGCCCGAACCCGGGGACGTCGACCCCGATCGTCTCCAGGTCCTGCGGTACGCCGGTGTACGTGGCGTAGAGAGGGAGCACGTCACCCGGATGAAGCCACTGGGTCGGAAGGGCGCTGCACACGCAGCGGTCGTCCTTGCGCGCGGGCAGGAACTTCGACCCGCTGGGCGGGTCCACGAGGCCCGCGCCGGACAGTTCGTCGCCGAACAGGTCCCTCGGCCACCACGATCCTTCGCTGCCGGTCATCGTGATCGTCCACTGGACGGTCACCGAGGTCCCGCGCCGCTTCACGGCGTCCACCGTGACGTGGAGCGGATGCCCGTTGACCTTGATGTCCCTGGACGCCAGCGGGCCCTTCGGCGGCGTCGTCCCGCCACCGAAAGGATGGAGTGCGAAGATCAGGATCGCGGCGGCCACCGCGAGCGCCCCGCCGGCCACCGCGACCGGCACCCAGCGGCGGCCGCGCCGCCTGCCCACGCCGGCCGCCCCCGCGTCGCTCCGTTCTGTGCCGCCCAGTCCCGTCCTGTCGGGCCCGTCCGCGCCGTCCGGCGCCGCGCCCGCGCGGCGGGTCGTCTCGGCGGGGGCGGCCCAGATGTCGCTGACGATCCTCGTGGCGGCCTCGACCGCCACCTCCTCCCGGCCGAGCAGCCGGTCGAGAAGCCGCTGGGCGCTCGGCCGCCGGGCCGGGTCCTTGTCCAGCGCCTGCTCGACCAGGTTCCGCAGGCGCTCGTCCATCCCCGTCAGGTAGGGGACGTGGTGCGCGACCCGGTAGAGCACCTCCGGCATGGGGCCCGAGCCGAACGGCGGCCTGCCGGTGGCGGCGTACGCGACCACGCAGCCCCAGGCGAAGACGTCGGCCGCGGAGGTCACCGGCTCCCCCCGCGCCTGCTCGGGTGACATGTAACTGGGCGTCCCGATCACGGTGCCGGTCCGCTC
The DNA here is from genome assembly GCF_030268985.1 of Microbispora sp. NBRC 16548. Taxonomy (NCBI): domain Bacteria; kingdom Bacillati; phylum Actinomycetota; class Actinomycetes; order Streptosporangiales; family Streptosporangiaceae; genus Microbispora; species Microbispora sp. NBRC 16548. The sequence goes on along the minus strand of NZ_BSSF01000001.1, from coordinate 597,352 downwards.
GGCCAGCGTGTCGGCGAGGTGGGCGACACCGAAGTCGATCACCCGGGGGCCGAGGGGCGAGAGCAGGATGTTGGACGGCTTGAGGTCGCGGTGCACGATCCCCGCCCCGTGGATGGCGGCGAGGGCCGTCGCGACGCCGACGGCGAGCGCGTCGAGGTTCGAGCCGGACAACGGCCCCTGCGCGTCGATCACCGACGACAGGTCGGGACCGTCGACGTACTCGGTGACGAGATAGTGCCGGTCGCCGTCCCGCCCGGCGTCGAGGAGCGGCGCGGTGCAGAACCTGGCGACCCGCTTGGCGGCCTCCGCCTCCTTGCGGAACCGGACGCGGAACTCCTCCTGGGCGGCCAGCTCCGGCCGCATGACCTTGAGCGCCACCTGGCGGCCCCCCGGGTCGCGGGCGAGATAGACGATGCCCATGCCGCCCTCCCCCAGGCGGCGTACGGGGACGTAGGGGCCGATCGTGCGCCGGTGGGTGGCGGTGGGGTCACCGGTGGAAGGCTGTGCGTCCATCGACGCCATCCTTCCACCGCTACCGGGCTAGATCAGCCTTTATCGGACTTGCGGTGATGGTGCTCGTGTCTGGTGGCGCCGCCCAACGGCCACAACCGGTCCACCTCCGCGTTCAGCGTCGCCCCGATGAGCACGGCGAGCGCGGTGATGTAGAGCCACAGCAGCACGGCGATCGGCGCCGCGAGCGAACCGTAGATCGACAGCGGGGTGAACCAGGCCGCCAGCACCTCGCGGAGGAACGCGGCGCACACGATCCAGATCACCAGCGCCAGCACGGCCCCCGGGGTCTCGCGCCACCAGCGCGTCCGGTGCGGCACGCTCACGTGGTAGAGCAGCGTGAGCATCAGCACCGAGCCGATCACGACCACGGGCCAGTAGAGAACGGTCACGAGCGCGGCGTACCTGGGCAGGGCGGTGGACATCAGGGTGGGCCCGATGACCAGGACCGGCATGACGACCAGCCCGATCAGCAGCGCGGCGAGATACAGGACGAACGACAGGACCCGGGTGCGGATGATCCCCCGGGTCTCCCCCAGGCCGTACGCGATGGATATCAGGTCCACATAGACGAACAGGGCCCGCGAGCCCGACCACAGCGACAGCAGGAAGCCGACGGAGATCAGCGAGACCTGACCGCCGCTCAGCACGTCGGCGAGCAGCGGCTTGACGACCCGCTGGACGGTGTTGTCGGTGAACAGCAGCTCGGACTGGTCCACGACCCAGCGTCTGATCTCGGCGATGGCGGCCGGGCCGAGCAGCCCGCTCAGGTGGCCCATGACGCCGAGCAGCCCGAGCACGAACGGCGGCAGCGACAGCAGCGCGAAGAACGCCGCCTCGCCCGCGAGGCCGGTCACCCGGTAATTGACGCCCGCCATCGTGGTCGCCTTCACCAGGGCCCAGATGTTCCTCTCGCGCAGCCAGGTGAGACGCGCCCGGGCGAGCGCCATGCCCTTGCGCGTGATGTGCCGCGGCCTGCGCGACGGCGCGTCCGTGGAGGTCATGGCACCCAACCGGTCATGAGATATGGGCTCTACCCGCTGCCGCGGCGGTTAGTACGTGACCTGCGGGCGGATTGTCGCCGCCAAGAATAGGGGCCTGCGCCCCCTGCTCGCGAGAACCGTGTTCCCCACTTCACCATCGGGGCGGTCATATCCGCCGGTCGTGCCTTCGGAGCGCCTCTCCGGTTCGCTAGGTTCGCAGCATGGCGTTCACAATGGAGACATGATCTGCCAAGCGTGCAGGGAGCACCGGCACGAGGAGTGCCGCGGCGGGTCCTGGTGCGACTGCCAGCATCAGGAGCCGTCCGAGAGTCAGCACGAGGCCGAGCCGCCGGAGAACTGGGTCCGCAAGGGCTGACGCGCGTCACATTGCCGTCACAATCCCGCATCCTGGACACGAACTTGGACATCGAGGATCTCAGAGGTATCGTTTGGGACATGCCAGCGGACCCGTTGCTCGTCGTGCGACGCCACGTCGATCTCCTGCGTGTCCGTAGCGCGATCTGTATCGACGCCGGCTGACCGTCGCCCTCCGCTGATCCATCCCGGGCGCTCGGCCAGGCGTCGTTTTCGTATGCCCTCACACTCGACGGCGAGGTGAGAGGCCGCCTGCGCCGGTGTCCGCCGAAACCCGATCTCAGACCGAGCCTCGGAGAAGGACGTGTGCCCATGAGCACCCCGGCCCGCCCGGCGAACCGCCACCACAAGCGCCCGCGCGGCGAAGGTCAGTGGGCTCTCGGTTACCGTGAGCCGCTGAACAAGAACGAGGAGAACAAGAAGGCCGATGACGGGCTGAACGTCCGCCAGCGGATCATCGACATCTACTCCAAGCGCGGCTTCGACTCCATCGACCCCGCCGACCTGCGCGGCCGCTTCCGCTGGTACGGCCTGTACACGCAGCGCAAGCCGGGCATCGACGGCGGCAAGACGGCCGTCCTGGAGCCCGAGGAGCTCGACGACCGCTACTTCATGATCCGCATCCGGACCGACGGCGGCCAGCTCAGCCTCGAGCAGCTCCGGGTGATCGCCGACGTCTCCAACGACTACGCCAGGGGCACCGCCGACGTCACCGACCGGCAGAACATCCAGCTCCACTGGGTGGAGATCGAGTCGGTGCCGGACATGTGGACCCGACTGGAGGCCGTGGGCCTGTCCACCACCGAGGCGTGCGGTGACACGCCGCGTGGCATGCTCGGTTGCCCTCTGGCCGGGATCGACGCCGACGAGGTGATCGACGGACGGCCGCAGCTCCAGGAGATCCGCGAGCGGTACATCGGCGACCCGGCGTTCTCGAACCTGCCGCGCAAGTTCAAGACCGCGATCAGCGGCTGCGCCGCCCACTGCACGGTCCACGAGATCAACGACATCGCGTTCGTCGGCGTGGTGAACGAGCAGGGCGAGGCCGGCTTCGACCTGTGGGTGGGCGGCGGCCTGTCGACCAACCCGATGTTCGCCAAGCGGCTCGGCGTGTTCGTCCGGCCCGAGCAGGCCCACGAGGTGTGGGCCGGGGTCACCGGCATCTTCCGCGACTACGGCTACCGGCGGCTGCGCGGCAGGGCGCGGCTGAAGTTCCTGGTCAGCGACTGGGGCGCGGAGAAGTTCCGCGACGTGCTGCAGACCGAGTACCTCAAGTACGAGCTGCCCGACGGCCCGGCCCCCGCGGCGCCGCGAGGGGACCGGCGCGACCATGTCGGCGTCCACCTCCAGCGGGACGGCAACTACTACGTGGGCTTCGCGCCCCGCGTGGGCCGTCTCAGCGGCGACCTGCTGCACCGGATCGCCGACATCGCCGAGCGCCACGGGTCCACCCGGGTGGCGACCACGATCGAGCAGAAGATGGTCATCCTCGACGTCGCCCCCGACCAGGTGGAGTCGATCGTGGCCGAGCTGGAGGCGGCCGACCTGCGGGTCAACCCGTCCACCTTCCGCCGCCAGACGATGGCCTGCACCGGCATCGAGTACTGCAAGCTCGCGATCGTCGAGACCAAGAACGCCGCGTCGGAGCTGATCGACGAGCTGGAGCGGCGCCTGCCCGACTTCAACGAGCCGCTGACGATCAACCTCAACGGCTGCCCGAACTCCTGCGCCCGTATCCAGACGGCGGACATCGGGCTGAAGGGCCAGCTCGTCGTCAACGACAAGGGTGAGCAGGTCGGGGGCTACCAGGTCCACCTGGGCGGCTCGTTCGGGCTGAACCCGAGCTTCGGCCGGAAGGTCCGCGGCCTCAAGACCACTGCCGAGGACCTGCCCGACTACGTCGAGCGGGTCGTGCGCAACTACGAGAAGCAGAAGAACGACGGCGAGACCTTCGCCGAATGGGTCCAGCGCGCCGACGAGGCCGACCTCAAGTGAGGCCGGCGAGCGGAGCGAGCAGATGAGCACCGAGAGGGCCGCGCCGTTCTACTGCCCGTACTGCGGCGAGGAGGACCTGGAGCCCTACGTGACCGAGGAGGAGAGCCACGGATGGTACTGCAGGTCCTGCGCCCGTGCCTTCCGGGTGAAATTCCTCGGCCTCGGCGTGCGTTCGTGATCCCGAGGGCTTTCATCCAATCATCCGATGAACCAATGAACGACGTGTGAGGAGTAGCGATGTCGGTGGCGGAGATAGAGGCAGGGCTAGAGCGGCAGCGTGTGACGCTGGACCTCCAGGGCATCGTGGAGTCCGCGGCGCGCTTCCTTGAGGACGCGCCCGCCCGGGAGATCATCCGGTGGGCCGCGGCCACCTTCGGCGACCGCCTCTGTCTCACCTCGTCGATGAGCGACGCCCTGCTGATCGACCTGGTCAGCAGGGTCAAGCCCGGCGTCGACGTGCTGTTCATCGACACCGGCTACCACTTCGCCGAGACCATCGGCACGCGGGACGCGGTCGAGGCGGTCTACCAGGTCAACGTGATCAACGTGAAGCCGTCCAGGACCGTCGAGGAGCAGGACCGCGACCTGGGGCCGCGCCTGTACGGGCGCAACCCCGACCTGTGCTGCTACCTGCGCAAGGTCGAGCCGCTCAACCGGGCACTGGAGCCCTACCTCGCCTGGGTGTCGGGCATCCGCCGCGACGAGTCGCCCACCAGGGCGAACACCAAGGTCGTGGAGTGGGACGCCAAGCGGCAGATGGTGAAGGTCAACCCCATCGCCCGGTGGACGCAGGAGGACGTGGACAACTACATCGCCGACAACGGCGTCCTGATCAACCCGCTGCACTACGACGACTACCCCTCGATCGGCTGCGCCCCCTGCACCCGCCGGGTGGCGCCGGGCGAGGACCCGCGCAGTGGCCGCTGGGCCGGCCTCGGCAAGATCGAGTGCGGCATCCATCTGTGACGACCGTCCCGCACTCAGGCGCGCCGCTGATCGCGGTGGCGCACGGGTCCCGCGACCCGCGCGCCACCGCGACCGTGGAGGCGCTGCTCGACGGCGTACGGCGGGCGCGGCCCGGCCTGGACGTCCGCGCCGCCTATCTCGACCACGCCCCGCCGTCGCTGCCGCAGGCGCTGTCGGGGCTGGACGAGGCCGTCGTGCTCCCCCTGCTGCTCACCGCCGCCTACCACAGCCGGGTGGACATCCCGGCGGCGCTGCGGGAGGCGGCCGGCCGCACGCCGCGGCTGCGGGCCGTCTGCGGCCCCACGCTCGGACCGCACCCGCTGCTCGTCCGGGCCCTCGAACGCCGCCTCGCCGAGGCCGGTGTGGAGATCGGCGACCCGGACACCGCCGTTGTGCTCGTCTCGGCCGGCTCCAGCGACCGCCGGGCCAACGCCACGATCGCCGCCGTCGCCCGCGAATGGGCGCGCACCCGGCCCTGGTGGTCGGTCACCGCCGCCTACGCCTCGGCCGCCGCGCCCACACCCCGGGACGAGGTCGTACGGCTGACGCGCGCGGGCGCCCCGAAGGTCGTGGTGGCGCCCTATCTGCTGGCCCCCGGCTACTTCGCCGACGTGGTGGAGCGCGACACCCTGGAGGCCGGGGCGCACGCCGTGGCGGGCGTCCTCGGCCCCGCCCCCGAACTGGTCGCGCTCCTGCTCGAACGCCACGCCCAGGCCGTACGCGAGGCCCGCGAAGCGGCTTAGTGGTCGCGTCCGTGAACCCTTCGGGGGTTACGCGGCGACGTCGAGTGCGGCAGCCGGTGCTCGCAGTGGTCGTGCCGCATCACTCGGCCGCGGTCGTCCGCCGGGCGGTCCTGAGTGTCGTGAAGGCGGCCAGGCCGCCCAGCGCCGAGAGCACACTGAGGATCATCAGCGACAGGCCGTACCCGGCCGCGAGCGCCTCGGACCTGTCCACTGGGACCGGGCGGGCGAGCAGGGCCCCGGTGTGCGCGGCCGCCACGGACAGGAACACGGCGACGCCGAGGGCGACGCCGAGCTGGTAGGCGGTCTGCCGCAGGGCGGCGGCCATGCCCTGTTCGTCCGGCGCGACACCGGACGAGACCGCGACGGTGGTGGCGACCGCGGCGCCGGTGAAGGACGCGCCGACCACGACGAGCCAGGGGAGCAGGAACAGGTAGCCTCCCCCGCCGGGGAACGTGCTCAGGAAGGCGATCGCCACTGCGGACAACAGCGACGTCCCGGTGAGCACGGCTCGCACTCCCAGGCGAGTGATCAGCGGTCCTGCCACCTTCACGCCGATGAGCAGGCCGGCGAGGCCGGTGGGGACGAAGGCGAACCCCGCCTGCAGCGGGCTGTAGTGGCGCGTCTGCTGCAGAAACAGGGTGCACAGCAGGACGACGGCGCCGTTGAGCGCGCCGGTGACCATGGTCGCGACACCGGTGCCGGCGAACCACCGGGACCGCAGCATCGACAACCGGATCAGCGGATCACGGCGCCGGGTCTCGACGACGACGAACACACCGAGCAGGACGAGCGCCGCCACCACCGCGGCCGGGACGCCCACCGACGTCCAGCCATGCTCGGACCCGTAGGCGGGCGCCCAGACCGCCAGGGCGACGGCGGCGGTGACGAGGACCGCCCCGGTGACGTCCGGCACCCGGCGCTCGCCCTTCGGCGTGGTCGCGGCGATCACCCGCGCCGCCAGCACCGCGGCCAGCGCGGAGACCGGTACGTTGATGATGAAGATGCTGCGCCACCCGATGGTGTCGGCCAGCACGCCGCCGAGAATCTGCCCCGAGACGAACCCCAGGGAGGTGGCCGCGCCGAAGATCCCCAGCGCGCGGTTGCGTTCGGCGCCCTCGGTGAACGTGGTGGTCAGCAGCGCCAGCGCGGCCGGGGCGAGGACCGCCGCGCTGAGGCCCTGCGCGACCCGGGCGGCGACGAGCACCACGGGCGCGTTCGCCAGCCCGCAGGCCAGCGAGGTCAGCGCGAACGCGAGCAGGCCGGCGACGAAGATCCGGCGATATCCGAGCAGATCGGCCAGCCGGCCGCCGAGGACGAGCACGCCCCCGAAGGCCGTCGCGTAGGCGGTGATCACTCCCTCGACGCCGACCGGGGAGAACCGGAGCGCGTGCTGGATGGTCGGCAGGGCGACGTTGACGATGGACGAGTCCAGGATGACCATGAACTGGGCCGTCACCATCAGCGCCAGAACGAGCCCCCGGCGCCTCGGACTGCCGCCGTCGCCGCGGCTTGGGCCCGCGGCTTGGGGCCGGTGTCGCGTCGGTAGATCCTCGGGCATCTTCACCTTTGTGCCTCGTCCTCGCCGGGCACCTCGCCCCCTGTGGACCCCGTGCCGTAGGGACCCCCGCTCGCCACGGACCCTCGCCGTGGCGTATCGCGGGGATACTTCATGCTGCTGCCGAAGATCGCGTGGATCAACAGTGATCCACGCAACGATCGATCAGTCTGGCTGATCGAAGGAAGGCCCCGACATGGAACTCAGGGAGATCGAGACGTTCCTGGTCCTCGCCGACGAACTGCACTTCGGCCGTACGGCGCGACGGCTGAACCTCTCGCAGTCCAGGGTGAGCCAGCTCATTCGTGCCTTAGAGCGCCGGATCGGCGCCTCGCTGTTCGACCGGACGAGCCGCACAGTGACGCTGACCCCGATCGGCGCCCGGCTGCGCGACGGGCTCGGCCCTACGTACGCCCAGCTCAACGCCGTCGTCGAGGACGCCCGCCGGGAGGCGGAGCGGCGCACCCGGTTGCTGCGCATCGGCTGCGCCGGGGCGGCCGGGGGCGACTGGCTCACCGACGCCATCGAGTCCTTCCGGGCCGGCCGTCCCGGGTGCCGGGTGGTGCTGGCGGAAAACCCGCTGGTCGACCCGTACGGTCCGCTTCTGCGGGGTGAGGCCGACCTGCTGGTCGCCCGGCTGCCGGTCGAGGAGCGGCCGGAGCTGACCGTTGGTCCGGCCATCGCCCGGGAGGAGAGGCTGCTCGCGGTGCCCGCCGGTCATCCACTGGCCGAACGGGGCTCAGCGAGCGTGGAGGACCTGGCCGACCTGGGTGTGTTCGCGCTCAGATCGTCGCCAGAAGGTCTGTCCTGCCCGTTCGTCCCGCTCTACACGCCGGGCGGCAGGCTGATCCCGCGCCGCGGCGCGTTCTCCAGCTACTCCGAGATGCTCGAACTGGTCGCGCGACGCGAGGGCGTGCATCCACTGGCCGTCTCGCTGCTGAAGTTCCACCGGCACCCCGGCGTCGTCTTCGTGCCGATTCCCGACCTGCCCCCGGTCGAGGTCGCGCTGGTCTGGCCCACCGACGACCGGAACACGGATGTACGGGCGTTCACGGCCATCGTGAACGGAGCCCGCGCCGCCTGAGGACGAAGGCGGCAGTCCTCTCGTCCTCACCGATCCGATGGCTGAGGTGGGCACGGAGGAGAGCAGCCGTGCGGCGGTGAACAAGGCCGGCTTCGTCCACGAACGGGCCGTGCCGGATGTGATCGCGCTCCCGCCCAGAAGCGCGGCGGACCTGTGGCGGGGCCATGTGGTGAACCCGAACTACTTCGAAGTCGCGTCGCTCTCCTCGGAGGAAACGGCCGCCTTCGAGGCGCGCTACCTTGCTCGGGTCGCCGAGTTGCTGAACGAGCCGGACGCCTTCGATCTGCCGGTCATGTACGTCTACGCCCGTAAGCCCGGTTAGGCGGGCCGCCGGGAACCACGGCAGCTGGTCCAGGGTCGCCGCAGCCCGGGCGGAGCGGTCGCCGGCGAGCCACGCCTCGGGGGTTGAGCAGCAACCGAACGGCCGGTCACAGGATTTACGGACGCGATCACCTAGTCCACGGGCAGCGGGAAGCCGGTGGGCCGGTCGCAGGCCGAGGACAGGATCTCCTGCCCGTTCGGCTTGCGGATCACGATGTCCCTGTCACAGTTGATCGGCGTCGGCGCCGAGCGCAGCAGCCACGCCTCCCGGATCGTCACCCTGGCGCCGGTGCGGTACTCACCGGTCTCCGCGATGACGCGCTCGGCCTCCTGCTCGCCGAGCGCGGGAATCGGCGCCTCGGGTTCGCCGTCCGCCGCCACCCGCTGGACCGGCACCAGCGCCACAGCCACCTCGTTGCGTCCGGCGAGATCCCTGCCGGACTCGTCGATCCACGAGATCGGGTGGTCGACATGGTCGCTCTGGACGCCGCAGACGCCCTGGGCCTCCAGCCGGCCGTTCAGCCAGACGAACCCGTACGACGGCTCACGGCAGTCGACCCGCACGTTCACCGACTCGCTGATGCCCGTGTAGGGGAACCGCAGGACGCGTCCGCCCGTCTCGGTCTCCTTTTCGAGGAACACCCGTTGCCCCGCGAGGTACGACACCCCCGGAGTCAGCGAAGGGCCGGGCATGGCGGCGGCAGCGGCGGCCGGGCGGTCGCCGGGCGCGATCGTGACCGCACGCGGCGCCGTCGTCACCAGCACCGCGACGGCCAGGCCGGCGGCCAGCACCGCCCCGGCGGCGCCGCGACGGCGCCGGATACGCCGCACCCGCCGGTCGACGTCGGCCAGGGTGACGCCCGCGCCCTTCACGACGGAGGCGTCCCGGGCGAGCAGGTCACGCAGATCGTTGTCGGTCATCGTCATGTCAGCCCTCCAGGCTCATCGCGGAGCGGGCGGCGGAATCGACGCGCAGCCTGGCCAGGGCCCTGCTCGCCTGGCTCCGCACGGTGGCGACCGAGCAGCCGAGGATCTCCGCGATCTGGGCGTCAGCCAGGTCGGCGAAGTAACGCAGCACGATCACGGCACGCTGTTTCGGCGGCAGGCAGGTGAGGGCCTGCCGTACGGCCTCGCGGGAGCCGAGCAGGTCGGCGGAGTCGCCGACGCGCGGTTCCGGCAGCACGTCGGTCGGCTGCTCGCCCCGCCAGCGCCTGCGCCACCAGGAGGCGTGGGTGTTGGCCAGGATGCGGTAGACGTACGGGTCGGGGTTCTCGCCGACCCTGCGCCAGGCGAGCCACGCCTTGGCCAGCGCCGTCTGGAGCAGGTCCTCGGCGGTGGCCCAGTCGCGGCAGAGCAGGTAGGCCGTCCGCAGCAGTCGGTCCGAGCGCTGCTGCACGTAGCGCTCGAAGTCGGCCCGGTCGCGCATGTGCGGCCCCCAGGTTCTCGGTGATCCCTTGAACGGTCACCGATGACTACGCCCTGGGAGCGTCCCGCCGTTGCCTCGTACGGCCATCCGGCCGGCGGCGGATCAGTGCGGCCCGGATCAGGGCGGCACAGATCAGTGCAGGCCGTGGTGGCGGCGGTCGGGGATCTCGTATCCCCCGTGGCCCGGGCGCTGACGGCGCTCCTGCCACCATTCGCTCCAGGCGAACCAGCCGCGCTTGATCGGCTCGGCCCGGGAGTCGCCGATGATCTTCACGTCGCCCATCAGCACGTACGCCGTGACCTTGACGACGGGGGCGGACTGGCCGCGGGGCGCCTCGACCACCTGGACCTTCTTGTCCCCCATGATCGTGACGCCGGAGAGCTCGACGTCGACGCCGTCCGGCACGATGATCTTCACGTCGCCCATCACGCACGTGGCGACGATGTCCACCTCACGCCCGCGCACCTCGGCCTGGCGCAGGTCGAGGACCACGTCGCCCATCACGCAGACCGCGCCGATGCCGTTGTCGATCCGCCAGGTGCCGGTCCTCTTGGCGTCGCCCATCACCGCCACGATCCACTTGCGCATCCTGCCCTGCGGGGTGGCCGGTACGGCAGGCGCGGGAGCGGGAGCCGGAGCCCCGCCCGGCAGGTCGGCGGTGATCTGCGCGAGCTCGCCGTGGGTCTGCGCCAGATAGGCGGCCTCGGTCCGCTCGGTCAGCTCCGCGAGGGTCAGCCGCCCCTCCGCGGACGCCACGCGCAGTTGTTCCACCACGGACTCGCGTTCGGCGTCGGACGCCCGCATGCCACCCGGATCGTTCACGCCCTTCACCGTATCCCGCCCGGTCCCGCTCTCCCTCCTCCCTGGGAACGATCCTGCGAGCGATCCGCGGAGACGATCCCTGCGGACGAGGCCCGGAAGGGACTGTGTGAGCATGGAATCGTGACCCGCAGCAGGTTGCTGGAGGCGATAGCGGGAGGGGACGTCGCGCGGGTGGCGGCGATGCTGCACCCGGACACCGCCGTGAACCCCGCTCAGGGGACGACGCCGCTCTATCGGGCGGCCGTGGGCGGTCACCACGACATCGTCAGGCTGCTCCTGGAGTACGGCGCTGACCCGGACCAGCCGAGCGGGGGGCACGAGGAGGGCCTTCCGCTCTGTGCGGCGGCGTGCTGGGACCACGCCGAGACCGTGCAGGCGCTGCTCGACGGCGGCGCCGACCCCGACGCGGCGGAGGAGGGCGGCTGGACGGCCCTGCTGTGGGCCGCGGCCAACGGCAACCTGGAGTCGGCCGACATCCTGCTCGATGCCGGGGCCGATCCCGGCCGGGCCGACGACGACGGCGACACCCCGCTGACGCTGGCCGCGATCTTCGGGGCGTACGGGATCGTCTGGTCCCTGCTGGAGCACGGCGCCGACCCGTCCGCGCCCGGCTGGGACGGCGCGACCCCGCTGGAGATCGCCGCGCGGCTGGCGGCGGTGGATCTCGAAGCCGTGTTGCGCGAGGAGGTCTCCGCGAGGGTGGAGGGCGACTACACGGTGCTGGTGGCCCACGCCTCCGCTCCGGACGGCACCCGGCGGGTCACGGTCGAGGCGCGCGGCGCCGACGGCGGCTACGCGATCACCCGCCAGCACGGGCACGCCGCCGTCGCGACGGTCCTGGAGGCGGCTCTCGGCCTGCGGCCGCGCGCGGACGTGCTGCTCGGTCGCGCGCTGCCCTACCGCGACCTGGACGAGGACGACGAGACGTGGTGGGCGGCCGTCCACGCGCTCCAGTCCCGCCACGACGAGGAGACGTTCCTGGCGCTGGCCCGGCTGTGCGAGAGCGACGACCCGGTGGAGCGGGAGTTCGGCGTCGACGTGCTCGCCGAATTCGGCCAGGAGTCAGGCTTCGGCAAGCAGACGGGGCTCGGCGAGCCGGGGCTCGGCCGCGGCGCGGGGCACGACCCCTACCGGGACCGCACCCTGGAGATCCTGCGCGAACTGGCCCGGCAGGAGACCGAGCCCGCGGTCGTCGAGGCGCTGCTCCACGCGTTCGGCCACCAGGCCGACGAACGGGCGCTCCCCGAGGTGCTGGAGATCGTCAACAGCCCGGGCCGGGAGCCCACGGTCCACGACCCCATCGCGCTCGCCGCGGTCCTGCCTCCGGACGACGAGGACGGGCTGACCACGCTGATCCGGCTGAGCCGGTGCGCCGACGACGAGGTGCGCGACTGGGCCACGATGGGCATCGCGGGGCTGCCCGCCGACACCGCCTCCATCAGGGACGCCCTCGTCACCCGGCTGGCCGACCGCGATCTGACGACGGTGGCCGAGGCCGCGCGGGGCCTGGCCGGGCGTGGGGACCGGCGCGCGATCGAGGGCGTCCACCGGGTGCTGTGCGAGGCGGGCGCCGACCAGGACTACGCCCGCGACCTCGCCCTGGAGGCGGCCCAGGAGCTCGGCCTGGAGATTTCGGGGGCCTGACCGTTTGCCGCCCGGTGTTTGTCCCGGCCCTTCGAGATGTTGAGATGGAGTCCCGGCATGTTGGACGTCCCGGTATGGACGATTCCCGGCATCGACCACAGGAGGACCCAGTGACCCACGACGTGACCAACCAGGTGCCCCCGCTGACCGGCCACGACGTCTCGGCCGACCCGGCGCTGCTGGAGGGGCTCGCCAGGGAGGGGGCGGACTGGGCGACCGGGGAACTGCGCCAGCTCGGCCTGCTGGCCGGTTCTGCGAAGGCGCAGGAGTGGGGGCGGCTGGCCAACGAGCACCCGCCCGTGCTGCGCACCCACGACCGGTACGGCAACAGGATCGACGAAGTCGAGTTCCACCCGGCCTGGCACGAGCTCATGACGGTCGCGGTCGAGAGCGGCGCGCACGCCGCGCCCTGGACGTCGGCCCGGCCGGGTGCGCACGTCGCCAGGGCCGCCAAGTTCTTCACCTGGTCGCAGGTCGAGGCCGGGCACGGCTGCCCGATCTCCATGACGTACGCCGCCGTGGCCGCGCTGCGGCACTCGCCGTCGCTGCGGGCGGAGTGGGAACCGCTGCTGGCCTCCCGTACGTACGACTTCGGGCTGCGCCCGCCGCGGGACAAGCGCGGCGTGCTGGCCGGGATGGCCATGACCGAGAAGCAGGGCGGCTCCGACGTGCGGGCCAACAGCACCAGGGCCGAGCCGCTGGGCGACGGGAGCTTCGCGCTGACCGGCCACAAGTGGTTCAACTCCGCCCCGATGTGCGATGTGTTCCTGGTGCTCGCCCAGGCCCCGGGCGGGCTGTCGTGCTTCCTGCTCCCCCGCGTGCTGCCCGACGGCACCCGCAACGCGATACGCCTGATGCGGCTGAAGGACAAGCTCGGCAACCGGTCGAACGCCTCGGCCGAGGTCGAGTACGAGGGCGCCGTGGCCTACCTGGTCGGCGAGGAGGGCCGGGGCGTCCGGACGATCATCGAGATGGTGAACATGACCAGGCTCGACTGCGTGATCGGCTCGGCCTCCGGCATGCGGTACGGCCTGACGCAGGCGCTCCACCACACCCGCCACCGCAGGGCGTTCGGCCGGGCGCTCGCCGAGCAGCCGCTGATGCGCTCGGTGCTCGCCGACCTGGCGCTGGAGTCGGAGGCGGCGACCACGCTCATGACGCGCCTGGCCGGGGCGACCGACCGGGCGATCGGGGGTGACGCGGCCGAGGGCCTGTTCCGCCGGGCCGCCCTCGCCGCCGGCAAATACTGGGTGTGCAAGCGGGCGCCGGTCCACGCGGCCGAGGCGCTGGAGTGCCTCGGCGGCAACGGGTACGTCGAGGAGTCGCAGATGCCCCGGCTGTTCCGGGAGTCGCCGCTGAACGGCATCTGGGAGGGCTCGGGCAACGTGGCCGCCCTCGACCTGATGCGCGTGATGGCCAGGGAGCCGGAGGCGGTCGAGGCGTTCTTCGCCGAGGTGGCGCTGGCCCAGGACAGGAGGGTCGCCGACGCGGCCGAGCGGGTGCTGAAGAGGCTCGCCTCGGCGGGAGAGGCCGACGCGCGCCGGGTGGCCGAGGAGATGACGCTGGTCCTGCAGGCGTCCCTGCTCGTGCGGTACGCCCCCGCCGCGGTGGCCGACGCGTTCTGCGCGTCGCGCCTGTCCGGCGACTGGGGGCGCGCCTTCGGCACGCTGCCCTCCGGCCTCGACCTGGAGGCGATCCTCGACCGCGCGGCGCCGGCGTGAGCCGACCGGCCATGCCGGTGAGCCCATCGCGTCGGCGACGGCGTTAAGGTCGCTGCTGACGGATTAAGACTCGCTAAGTGAAGGGAAGTCGCCATGGCGACCACTCGTACCGCGACGACGCAGTGGAAGGGCGCGCTGCTCGACGGTTCGGGCACCGTTTCGCTCGACTCCTCCGGGGTCGGCACCTTCGACGTCTCCTGGCCCTCGCGGGCGGAGGAGGCCAACGGCAAGACGAGCCCGGAGGAGCTGATCGCCGCCGCCCACTCCTCGTGCTTCTCGATGGCCCTGTCCAACGGCCTGGCCAAGGCGGGCACGCCGCCGCAGTCGCTGGAGACCCGGGCGGATGTGACCTTCCAGCCGGGTGAGGGCATCACCGGCATCGTGATCTCCGTCCGCGGGCAGGTGCCCGGCATCTCGGCCGAGGACTTCCAGCAGGCCGCCGAGACGGCCAAGGCGAACTGCCCGGTGAGCAAGGCGCTCGCCGGCACGACGATCACCCTGAACGCCGAACTCGTCGGCTGAGCACCAGCGGGAGCCCCCGCCGGACTCGATCCGGTGGGGGCTCCCGCGTTCCCGGGCGAGAGCAGGGGTCGTCGCGGGTGCACGATTCGCCCCGGCAGTGGAGAATGAGGTTACATGCGCGAGGTTTGGCCTGGAGAGCCCTACCCGCTCGGCGCCACCTGGGATGGTGTGGGCACCAACTTCTCGGTGTTCTCGGAGGCGGCCGAGCGGGTCGAGCTGTGCCTGTACGACGACAGAGGCGGAGAGACCCGCGTCGACCTGCCCGAGGTCGACGGGTTCGTCTGGCATGGCTACGTGCCGGGGATCATGCCCGGCCAGCGGTACGGCTTCCGCGTGCACGGGCCCTACCGGCCCGACCACGGGCACCGGTGCAATCCGTCCAAGCTGCTGCTCGACCCCTACGCCAAGGCGATCGAGGGCTCGGTGCGGTGGAACGAGTCGCTGTTCTCCTACCACTTCGCCGACCCCGCGCGGCTCAACACCGAGGACTCCGCGCCGTACATGCCGAAGAACGTGGTCGTGAACCCGTTCTTCGAGTGGGGCAACGACCGGTCGCCCCGCACGCCCTATCACGAGACGGTGATCTACGAGGCGCACGTGCGCGGCCTGACCATGCGCCATCCCGCCGTCCCCGAGCGGCAGCGGGGCACCTACGCGGGGCTCTCGCACCCGGCGGTGCTCGACCACCTCCAGTCGATCGGCGTGACGGCGGTCGAGCTCATGCCCGTCCACCAGTTCGTGCCGGAGCACTTCCTGGTCGCCCGAGGGCTGACCAACTACTGGGGCTACAACACGATCGCCTACATGGCGCCGCACAACACGTACGCCAGCTCAGGGCAGCGCGGCGAGCAGGTCCAGGAGTTCAAGGCGATGGTGCGCGCCCTGCACGAGGCGGGCATCGAGGTGATCCTCGACGTCGTCTACAACCACACCGCCGAGGGTGACCACATGGGCCCCACGCTGGGCTTCCGGGGCATCGACAACGTCGCCTACTACCGCCTGCACGAGGAGGACCGCCGCTACTACCTCGACTACACCGGGTGCGGCAACTCGCTGAACGTCCGCTCGCCCCACGCGCTTCAGCTGATCATGGACTCGCTGCGCTACTGGGTGCTCGACATGCACGTGGACGGCTTCCGCTTCGACCTCGCCGCCGCGCTGGCCCGGGAGCTCCACGACGTCGACCGGCTGAGCGCGTTCTTCGACCTCATCCAGCAGGACCCGGTGATCTCGCAGGTCAAGCTGATCGCCGAACCGTGGGACGTCGGCCCCGGCGGCTACCAGGTCGGGAACTTCCCGCCGCTGTGGACCGAATGGAACGGAAAGTACCGCGACTCCGTGCGGGACTTCTGGCGCGGGGCCTCCCAGGCGCTGCCCGAGTTCGCCTCGCGCCTGGCCGGGTCGAGCGACCTGTACGCCAGCAGCGGCCGCCGCCCGGTCGCCTCGATCAACTTCGTGACCGCCCACGACGGGTTCACCCTCACCGATCTCGTGTCGTACGACCACAAGCACAACGAGGCCAACGGCGAGGGCAACCGCGACGGCACGGACGACAACCGCTCCTGGAACTGCGGCGCCGAGGGCCCGGTGGAGGATCCCGGCATCGTACGGCTGCGCCGCCGGCAGCGGCGCAACCTCCTCACCACGCTGTTCGTGTCCCAGGGCGTGCCGATGCTGCTGGCGGGCGACGAGTTCGGCCGCACCCAGCACGGCAACAACAACGCCTACTGCCAGGACAACGACACCTCCTGGATCGACTGGTCGCTGATCCGGCAGGAGGGCGACCTGCTCGACTTCGTCCGCCGCCTGGCCGCGTTACGGCGGGCGCATCCCGTCTTCCGGCGGCGCCGGTTCTTCCAGGGCCGCGCGGTCGGTGACGGCAGCAGGGACGTCATCTGGCTCACGCCGTCCGGCGCGGAGATGACCGACGGCGACTGGCACACGGGCTACGCGAAGTCGCTGGCGGTGTACGTCAACGGCGACGCGATCAGCGAGCCCGGCCCGCGCGGCGAGCGGATCAGCGACGAGACCTTCCTGCTGCTGATCAACGCGCACCACGAGAACCTGACGTTCGCCCTCCCCGGCCCGGAGTTGGGGGCCGCCTGGCGTCCCGTCCTCGACACCGCCGACGAGGACGTCCGCGACGACCCGTACGCCGAGGAGACCCTGCCCGCCGGGGCCAAGGTCTGCCTCGCCGACCGGTCCATGCGGGTCCTGGTCTGCGCCGGCGGCTGAGCCGTCCCCGCCGCCGCCCCGGGCCCGCCGGGAGGCCGGGTCGCGGCCGGGCACGACCCCGGCGGGCCTGCGTGCCGTAGGGGTCGGTGTCGCAAACTCGGCCGCTTACCCCCATAGGGGACATTCCTGCACACTTCGTTACTCTCGGGCGGGTGACCACGACACCAGTGCAGGCCGGCCTGCCGCCGAAGCCCCGGGCGGCGGTCGTGCGGGACGCTCTCGGGGTCGGCACGGCCGTGGGCCTGTCGGGCTTCGCGTTCGGCGTCACCTCGGCGGGTGCGGGGATGACCGTCGTCCAGACCTGCGTGCTGTCGCTGTTCGTGTTCACCGGAGCGTCCCAGTTCGCGCTGGTGGGCACGCTCGGCACCGGCGGGAACCCGCTCGCCGCCGCGGCCGGGGCGCTGCTGCTCGGCGCCCGGAACGCCTTCTACGGGCTGCGGCTGTCGCAGTTGCTCGGGCTCCCCAAATCGGTCCGCCCGCTCGCCGCGCAGTGGGTGATCGACGAGACCTCCGCCGTGGCCCTGGCCCAGCCCGGCCGGCGCCTCGCCCGGCTCGGGTTCACGATCACCGGGGTCAGCCTGTACGCCGGATGGAACATCACCACGTTCCTGGGCGCGCTGGGCGCCTCCGCGCTCGGCGATCCGGCGGCCTGGGGGCTCGACGCCGCCGGCCCGGCCGTCTTCCTCGCCCTGCTCCTCCCCATGCTCCGGGCCCGTTCCTCCTCCGCGCCCGCCACCGCTCCCCCTGCCGCTCCTGCGACTTCTCCGGAACCGGCCGATGACGCGGCCCGCCCGCAGGCGGCGCCGCCCGGCACACCGCCGGCCCGGGCCCCGCTCGTCCGGACGCTCGTCCGGGCGCTCGTCCGGCGCGAGGAGGCGGCGGTGGCGGTGCTGGCCGTCGTGCTCGCCCTCGCCTGCGTGCCGCTCGTGCCCGCGGGCGTGCCGGTGCTGGTGGCCGTGCTCGCCGCGCCCGCGGTGCTGGCCGCGTCACGGCTGCTCGCCCGCCGCTCGCCCCGAGGAGGACGCCGATGATCTGGGTCGCGATCGTCGTCACGGCGGCCGGATGCTACGCCGTGAAGCTGCTCGGTCTTTCGGTGCCGGCGGCGGTGCTGGAGCGGCCGCTCGTCCGCAAGCTGGCCGCCCTGGTGCCGATCGCGGCGCTGGCCGCGCTGATCGCCCTGCAGACCTTCGCCGACGGCCGCACGCTCGTCGTCGACGCCAGGGCCGCCGGGCTCGCCGCGGCGGCCGTCGCGTTGCTGCTGCGCGCGCCGTTCCTGGTGATCGTCGCGGTCGCCGTCGTCGTCACCGCCGCCGTCCGCGCGCTGGCCGGCTGACGGTCAGGCAGGCTGGCGGCCCGGCCGGTCAGCGGGCGAGGATCTTGTCGAGGTCGTAGCTCACCGGACGTTCGAGCTGTTCGTAGGTGCAGGACGCCGGGGTCCGGTCCGGGCGCCAGCGGCGGAACTGGGCCGTGTGACGGAACCGGTCGCCCTCCATGTGGTCGTAGGCCACCTCGACCACCTGCTCCGGCCGCAGCGGGATGAACGACAGATCCTTCTTGGCGTTCCACCGCGACACGGCGCCGGGCAGGCGCTGGCCCTCGGCGCCGCCCGCCGCGACCTCGGCCCAGTGTCCCCACGGATGCTCGCTCAGGTCCTCCACCCGGTAGGGCGCG
Organism: Microbispora sp. NBRC 16548; assembly: GCF_030268985.1. Taxonomy (NCBI): domain Bacteria; kingdom Bacillati; phylum Actinomycetota; class Actinomycetes; order Streptosporangiales; family Streptosporangiaceae; genus Microbispora; species Microbispora sp. NBRC 16548. The sequence continues at coordinate 578,779 of NZ_BSSF01000001.1, read as the reverse complement.
AGCTCCTCGACGAGTTCCTCACGCCGCTTCATCGGGAACGACGCGGCGACGCCCACGTGGTGCAGGCGGCCGTCCGGCGAGTAGAGCCCGAGCAGCAGAGAGCCGACGACCGGCCCCGACTTGTGCTCGCGGTAGCCCGCCACCACGCAGTCGGCCGTCCGCTCGTGCTTGACCTTGAACATCACCCGCTTGTCCGGCGTGTACGGCTGGTCGCCCGGCTTGACGACGATGCCGTCCAGACCGGCGCCCTCGAACGCGTCGAACCACTCGGCGGCCCGGCTCTCGTCCTGCGTGACCGGCGTGAGCCGTACGGACCGGCCCGCGCCCGCCAGCACCTCCTCCAGCCGGGCCCTCCGCTCCGAGAACGGCGCCTCCATGAGGTCCTCCGTCCCGGTGGCGAGCAGGTCGAAGGCGACGAAGGACGCGGGCGTGTTCTCGGCCAGCAGCCGCACCCGGGACTGCGCGGGATGGATGCGCTGCTGCAACGCGTCGAAGTCGAGCGACTGTCCCCTGATCAGCACGATCTCGCCGTCCACGACGCACTTGGGCGGCAGCTCCCGCCTGACGGCCTCGACCAGCTCGGGGAAGTAGCGCGTGAAGGGCCGCTCGTTCCTGCTGCCCAGGAAGACCTCGTCGCCGTCGCGGAAGACGATGCAGCGGAAGCCGTCCCACTTCGGCTCGTAGTAGAGCGAGCCGTCCTGCTTCGGCAGCCCCTTGACGGCCTTGGCGAGCATCGGCGCGACCGGCGGCACGACCGGCAGGTCCAGGTCGGGGATCTGCGGCTCAACCGGAAGCTTCATCCTGCGCCTCCCTGATGTATCGGCAGAAGAGGAAGCCGTCCTCTTCGAGCACCTGGGCGAGGGTCAGCGGCGTGCGCGATGCGACGCCGTCCAGTATGCGCGCCGCGTCGCCGCCGGCCAGCAGCGGGCTCACGGTCAGCGCCAGCTCGTCGACGAGGCCGGCGGCGGCCAGCTGCGCGTTCACCCGGGGGCCGCCCTCGCACAGGACGCGGCCGAGGCCCCGGTCGCGCAGCTCGCTCACGGCCGTCGCGAGATCGACCCGCTCATCGCCCGCGACGATCAGATCGGCCCTCGCGGCCGCCTCCTCGCGGCGGTCCTTCGGCGCCGACTCCGTCGTGATCACGATCGTCCGGGCGTACGGCTCCGCCTCGGTGAACAGCGAGCTGCCGAGGTCGAGGTCGAGGCGGCGGGTGACGACGGCGATGGGCGGCGCCGGGGGCCTGCCCTCCCGCAGGGCCCGCCACGACTCGCGCGGGCGGGCCGGGCGGTATCCCTCGGTGCGGACGGTGGCGGCCCCGGCCAGCACCACGTCGGCCAGGCCGCGCAGCAGTCCGAAGATCCGCTTGTCGGCCGGGCCGGACAGGCCCTCCGAGTGGCCCTCGACCCAGGCCGCGCCGTCGGCGCTGGCCACCATGTTGAGGCGCAACCAGTGGTTTCGCGGGTAGGCGTAGGCGGCGGGGATGTCCGGCTCGTCCTCGGCGTAGGGGTGGATGCGGCGCACGCTTCCTACAGTGGCACACCGCACCGACAACACCGCCGCGACGCCCCCGCGACGCCCCCGTGCCGCCTTCTCCGCCGCGACGCCGCCCGCCTCGCCCGCCGCCGCGGCCCCACCACCGCACCGTTCCCTGCCGTCACCGTTCTCTGCCGCCACCGTTCTCTGCCGTCACCGTTCCCTGCCGCCACGGCCACGGCCGGCCCGTCTCATGGCCGACACGGCGCCAAATCCAGCACTCCGGCGGCTTCGCCGTTCTAATCTTTCCGCCGATCGGAACAGGCCACGGAATCCGGTGATATTCGGGGGGCGGATATATGGGCGGGCCGAGCAGGCGGGAGCTGCTGGCATCGGCGGTGTGGGGCACGGCGGCGATCGCGTTCGGGGTGCGCGGGACGGCGGCGCACGCGGACCCGGCCCTGCCACCGGCCCGCAGGCGGGTCCGCGACATGACCAAGGAGCAGTGGGAGGCGTTCGTCCGGGCGGTGCGCGCGCTGAAGGCGCGGGGGACCTACGACGCGCTGGTCAAGACCTACGCGGACGGCTTCGCGGCCACCCACGCCAACGGCTTCTTCCTGCCGTGGCAGCGCAGATATCTCCTGCACTTCGAGCGGGAGCTCCAGCGCATCGATCCGGCCGTGTCCGTGCCGTACTGGGACTGGCCCCGCGACGGCCGGGCGCCGGAGCGCTCGGCGGTGCTGTCGAAGGCGTATTTCGGGGGAAACGGCAGCACGAAGCACGATCAGGCCGTGCTCGACGGCGCGTTCGCCGGGTGGACCGCCAAAGTCCCGCGGGTTCATCCGCTCCGGCGTTCGTACGCCGACGGCGGGAAGATTCCCCCATGGGCCTCGCCCGATCTCATCGCGAACATGCTGAAAAATCCGGACTTCCAGGTGTTCAACATGCAGCTGGAGATCCACATCGGCGCGGTGCAGATGGGCATCGGAGGGGACCTGGCCCAGTCCGCCGCCCCGAACGACCCCCTGTACTGGGTCGTCGCCTGCTTCGGCGACCTGCTGTGGCACATGTGGCGCTCACGTCATCCCGAGGCTCCGGTCCGGTCGGCGTACGGAGACGTCACCGAGGAGAGCCGCCTGCCCCGATACGGCGACCCGGTCGCGAACGTCCTGGACGTCGAGAAGCTGGGCTACCGCTACGACGGCGTGTGGCCGCGTACGCGCTGACACCGGGCCCGTGGCCTACGGGCCGGGGATGAGGGTCCAGTACTCGTCGGGCAGCTGGACGGTCACATCGAAGAACTCCTTGGTCGTGACGGCCTCGCGCAGCGTGGCGAACACGGCGGCGGCGTGCTCCCTCGCCCGGTCGACGGGGACGCCCTCACGCTCCGCCACCCGGCGCAGGAACTCCTCCAGCGGCATCCGCTTGGCCGTACCGGTACGGTCGGCCGTACCCCGCCTCAGTGGCGGGTGCAGCCGGACCGGCAGTTCGCGGATGAGGTCTCGCACCTCGCCTGCGGCGATGCGCTCCGCCAGCGTCTCCAGCACGGCCGCGGTGGCGCGTTCGGCGCCCCCGGCGTCGAGCCCGGTCCGCCGCGCGACCCTGGTCAGGAACTCCGAAGCCGGCATGACCCGCACCTGCCGCCGCTGCGCCTCCGCCACCAGAGGATCGAAGTCCTCCGGCAGGTCGGCCGCGAGGTTTGCCACCTCCTTGGCGTCCAGGGCGGCGCCCAGGGCCCAGAAGACGGCTCGTGCGTGCCGTTCCGCCTCCTCGATGTCCTCCACCTGTTCCCGCTCGGCCACGTGCCGAAGGAACTCGTCGACGTCGAAGGCCTCGGAGCCCGCCTCCGTGTAGATCCACGGCTTCAGCTCAGCGGGCAACTGCCGGAGGAGATCCCGGCTCTCGCCCTTCGACAACCGTCGAGCGAGCGTCTCCAGCGTCGCCCGGATGGCGCGCTGGGCGCCCTCGGCGTCCAGGCCCGTCTGCCGGCTCACGATTTCGAGGAACTCTTCGTATTCCACGGGCGCGCCCTCGCGTCGACACCGCATGCTTTCGCCTCTCGTGGTCAGCTACCCGTCAACCGGGCCAGCCATCCGTCGCCGGCGGCGGCTCCTGGCCCTGCGCAGCGGGCGCCCGGCCAACCACCGACAGGGGGTTTTCCCAAAAATGGGCCTTCCGTAGCCGTGGACTGCTCCGCGGGGGTAGGAACCGCAGTCGGCCGAGCCGGTTGCGGGAGGACCTCATGACCATGCACGCACGCAGAGCATCGGTGCCGCGGCACATACCTGCCGGGGCCTCCACGAGCGGAGACGGCATCGTCGTGGGCGCGGGCCCGGTGACGATCGACGTCTACGTCGATTTCCTGTGCCCGTTCTGCCGGCGGTTCGAGGAGACCGCGGGACCGACGCTGCACGCCATGGTGGACGACGGGCTCGCCACCGTCGTCTACCATCCGATGGCCTTCCTCGACGAACTGTCGGCCAACGCCTACTCCTCGCGCGCGTCCGCTTCGTCCGGCTGCGCCTCGGACGGAGGGGCGTTCGTGGAGTACGCCGAGGCGTTGTTCGCCAACCAGCCGCCGGAGGGCGGGCCGGGCTTGACGGACGACGAGCTCGCCGAGATCGGCCGGCTGGTGGGGCTCGACGGCCCCGCCTTCGGCAGGTGCGTGCACGCCCACACCTACCTCGACTGGGCCGCGTACGTCACGGCAATGGCGATGGAGCGGGGGGTCAGCGGCACGCCGACCGTCCTCGTCGAGGACGTCCCGGTGCCGGCGAACCTCCGGACCATCACCTCCGCCGTGGCCGCCGCGGCGCGCTGACCTCGTCCGGGCGGCTGGGCGGAACCAGCCGGTCGGCCGGCTGTGCGCGTGAACGCCGATCACACGGCCGAGCGCGGCGTCGAGGAGATCCAAGGGATCGGGGCCGAGGTCCCCGCGCAGCACGCTCAATCCTCTGCACGCCGTCTCCCGGCCCGGGTGCGTAGGCCGGCTGGTAGTCGACCTGGGAGGTCGCCGTGCGTACAACCAAGCTTCCGTCCGGCGAGGAGGTCCCGGTCCTCGGCCAGGGAAACCTGGCGGATGCGCGGCCCACCTGCACGGGATGCTGGACGAGCTGATGTGACGGCCGCCGAGTCGCCCGGGGTTGACGCCCTCGGACGCGCCGAGGTGCGGCGTCTGCACGCTCGAACTGGTCGGCGGCGTTCCCGTCAAGGACGCGATCCTGCCTGGCGTTCATCCGAGAGTTCCGTCCGCCGGGTCATGGGTAGACAGGACATATGTGCCGCTGGCTGGCCTATACCGGTTCTCCGATCGCCATGGAGAAGCTGATCTACGAGCCGGAGCACTCACTGATCGACCAGAGCCTCCACGCCAGGTACGGCGCTGAGACGGTGAACGGCGACGGGTTCGGCGTCGGCTACTACGGTGACGACGGCGTGTTGCCCGCGGTGTTCAAGGACACCAAGCCCGCCTGGGGCGACCGCAACCTTCGCGAACTCGCCCGCCATGTCCGGTCACCGCTGTTCATGGCGCATGTGCGCGCGTCTTCTGGGACGGCGATACAGCAGACGAACTGCCACCCGTTCCGCTACGGCGCCTGGATGTGGATGCATAACGGCGTGATCTCCGAGTTCAGCCGCCTCAAACGGGACCTCGTCATGGCCATCGCCCCGGAGCTGTACCCGTCGATCGAGGGGTCCACCGACTCGGAGGTGATGTTCTTCCTGGCGCTCACGCTGGGGCTGCAGGAGGACCCGCCGGGAGCGGTGGAGCGGATGGCGGGTCTCGTGGAGCGGACGGGCTGGAGACACGATGTGGAACACCCGGTCCAGATGTCCCTGGCGTCATCCAACGGCGACCGGCTGTGGTCCTTCCGATACTCCACCGAGCGCCACTCGCGGTCGCTCTTTCACAGCACCAACACGCAGAGCCTCCGGAAGCTGCATCCGGAGGTGTTCGAACCCCTCGAGATCTCCGACGAGGCACGGGTCGTCGTGTCCGAACCCTTGCGCGACCTGCCCGGACTGTGGGTGGAGGTGCCGGAGTCGACGTACACCGTCGTCAAACCCGGCATGTTCGAAATGCACCCTTTCACCCCAAAGCCGCCTAAATAACAGAAGTGCCCATACTGCGTCTTTAGTCGCCTTCTGCCCGGCCTGTAGCCGCCGCCTGCCAGACTCACTCAGAGGACCGGCCGGAGGGGAGTATGGACGGGGTGACGTCACAGGAGAACAGGCGGGCCAGGCAACGGCCCGTATGGGTCAATCCGCTGTTCGGGGTGACCGACCCCGCCTCCGGAATCACGGCGGTGCCGCCGCGGCACCGGCTTCCCGAGGGGCCCATAGCGCCCTCCGCCGTGTCACGGCTCATCCGTGACGAGCTGATGCTGGACGGGAACCCGCGGCTGAACCTGGCCACCTTCGTCAGCACCTGGATGGAGCCGGAGGCGCACGCGCTGATGGGCGACACCGCCGACAGGAACCTCGTCGACAGGGACGAGTATCCCGCGACGGCCGAGCTGGAGCAGCGCTGCATCCCGATGCTCCGCCACCTGTGGAACGCCCCCGACCCCGACGCGTCACTCGGGACCTCCACCGTCGGATCCAGCGAGGCGTGCATGCTCGGCGGGATGGCGCTCAAACGCCGCTGGGTGCACCGCAACGCCGACCGCTACGCATCCGGGGCGCGTCCCAACCTGGTGATGGGCGTCAACATCCAGGTGTGCTGGAAGAAGTTCTGCAATTACTGGGAAGTGGAGCCCCGCCTGGTCCCGATGGAGGGCGACCGGTTCCACCTGGGTGCAGAAGAGGCCGCTGGGCACTGCGACGAGAACACCATCGGCGTCGTCACCGTCCTGGGCTCCACGATGGACGGAAGCTACGAGCCGGTCGCCGACATCTGCGCGGCACTCGACGCTCTCGAGGAACGTACGGGATGGTCCGTGCCCGTGCACGTGGACGCCGCGTCGGGAGGGATGATCGCCCCCTTCCTCGAGCCGGACCTGGTGTGGGACTTCCGCCTTCCAAGGGTCGCCTCCATCAACGTCTCGGGTCACAAGTACGGGATGGTCTACCCGGGACTCGGATGGGTCCTCTGGCGGGACCGGGAGGCGCTCCCCGAGGATCTGGTGGAGCACGTGAACTATCTCGGCGGTGACGTGGCGACGTTCACGCTCAACTTCTCCCGGCCCGGATCGCAGGTCGTCGCCCAGTACTACAACTTCCTGCGGCTCGGTCACGAGGGCTTCCGCCAGGTGCAGGGCGCCCTGCGGGAGGTGGCGACGCACCTCGCCCGGCAGATCGAGGGGCTCGGCTGCTTCCGGCTCCTCACATGTGGCGACCAGCTGCCGGTGTTCGCCTTCACCACCACCGACGACGTCACCCGGTTCAACGTCTACGACGTCTCGCGACGGCTCCGGGAGTGGGGCTGGCTGGTGCCGGCCTACACCTTCCCGCCCAACCGGCAGGATCTGCAGGTGCTGCGGGTGGTGTGCCGCAACGGGTTCTCGCTGGACCTGGCCGACCGGCTGGTCGACGACCTCCGGGACCTGTTGCCGTGGCTGCGCAAGCAGCCAGGGCCCATGTTCGGCCCAGAGGAGGGGACGAGCTTCCACCATTGACGCACCAGCCCCGGCCGTACGGCTTACTCCGCGGCCTGCTGGAACTCGGCGGGCAGCTGCGATATGGCATGGTCGAAGGTCTCGTCCGGAACAGCGTCCCGCAGCGTCAGCAGGACGGCCCGGATCCCTGCCCTCGTCTCCTCCGCGGTCAGCCCTGTGCGTTTGCTGATCCGCGAGACGAACTCGCGGAAACCGAACCGCTGGATCGGATCACCGACGTGGATCGACTCCCGGAGAGGCTCCGGAAGTTCGAGCGCGAGATGCTGAGCCTCCGTGGCGCTGAGCCGGTCTCCCAGGATCTCCAGTGTCGCGCGGCTCAGATCCGCCGCCTCCTCACGCGACAGGCCGCTGCGCTCGGCCACCCTGCCGAAGAAGTCCCTGTGCTCCACACTGGCTCCATTCCCCCTCGGCGTCCGCCCGACACGGAGCCGGCGGACACCCAGAAGCTTGGAGCGATGCACACCGAGGTTCCGGCACCCCTGGCTTTTGAGCGGGAATGACACCGAGGTCGGCCGTTCACAAGGGCGACGCGGGGAGGGACAGATGGCACACGAGGCACTCTCGCTGGCTGACGCGATAGACGTGATCCGAGGTGAGATCGGCAAGGCGCGCATCAGGGCTGAGGTCCTGGGCGAGGAGATGCGGTTCAGCGTCGGCACGGTCGAGGTGGAGATCCTGGTTCAGATCACCCGTAACAGCGAGGACGGCGAACCGGTGCTCGAAGTGGTCGAGGCAGGCGGTTCGAAGGGCGGTGACACCCACCGCATCACCTTCCCGATGACCCCCGTCTTCGAGCCTCACGGCTGAGAGCCCGGCCGGCGGGGATAGAGAAGCGCCAGGCCGGTGCGGCGACATCCATCCCTGCGACGGACGCTTCACCAGGCGACCGCGCGCCTTCCCGCAAGTGCGGTCCCACCCTCCAGAAAAGAGGGCGGGACCGCCGCAGGACGCACATTACGCCCTGGTAGTCGTGGTGCGGCTCCGGCCCGTCGCCGTACCGACGGTCTCCCTCTCCCGCTCCTGCCTCTCCTGCTGGCGAGCGGACCTGGAGAGGTCCTCCAGCTCGTGCGCGGTCTCCTCGAACTCCTGCGCGGCCTCCCGGCTCATCCTGCTCACGATCCTGCGGCCGCGGACGGCCATGTCCTCGTACACCTCGCCGGCCTTGGCGAGGGCGTACGGGCCGACGCCCGCGAGGGCGCAGAACGGCTTGGACATCGTGATCCTCTTGACCGGTGTCGTCACTTGGTCACTCTCCATACATATCGGTCTAGCGGCGGCTTCCAGCTGTTCCAGCCAGGGGAGAACGGCGCGGCGTCAGGAAGGCGGCGTGCCGAGGGCTTCCATCCCGGACCTGATGTTGTCGGCGGCCTGCGCCGGGCTGATGTCCGCAGCCCTGGAGGCCTTCCGCAGATCCGTCCAGGTGATGTGGTCGGGATTCCCGTGGTCGTCGTCAGGCTCGCCGCAGCCGCAGCTCAGGCACATCCGGATGTCTCCCCCCGCTCGGTCTTGTGCACAACGGCCCCGCCCTCTGCAGCGGTATGAGGGCGAGGCTCTTCGGGTGTTCCAGGTTCGTCCGTGCGCGGTCTTGCCCGGGGACGAGCGCCCGCTCCCCCGTCGGCGAGCGCTCGCCAGGACCATCCCCGCACCCGTCTCCAGGGACACCGGGCGGGAATGCAAGAGCCGATCAAGAGCAGAGACAGGCGGACAAAATCGTCACCCGGCCAGTCACGATCAGCTGGACGGCCTCGCCTTGCTGGGCTGGACGCGCCTCGGCTCGCCGGGCATCTTCGGGTAGTTCGGCGGGTACGGCATGTCGCCCCGGTCGTCGGCGTCGTACCACTCCAGCAGCGTGCCGATGTCGTGGGCCCGGTCGTCGATCGCCCGCTGCACGTCGCCCAGCCTGGCGAACCGCTCCGGCATCGTCGTGATGTCGAAGTCGCGCGGGTCGCAGCCGGCCAGTTCCTCCCAGGTCACGGGAGCGGAGACCCGGGCGTCCGGCCGGGCGCGGACCGAGTAGGCGGCCACCACCGTGCGGTCGCGGGCGTTCTGGTTGTAGTCGATGAAGACCTTCTCCCCCCGCTCCTCCTTCCACCAGGCGCTCGTCGCGAGGTCCGAGCGCCGCTCGACCTCGCGGGCGAGAGCGATCGCGGCGTACCGCACCTCGGTGAAGGTCCAGCGGGGCTCGATGCGCACGTTCACGTGGATGCCGCGACTGCCCGAGGTCTTGGGGAAGCCCGTCATGCCCAGCTCGTCGAGGATCTCCTTGACCGTGAAGGCCACCGTACGGGCCTGCTCGAACGAGGTGCCGGGCTGCGGGTCGATGTCGATGCGCAGTTCGTCGGGGTGGTCGAGGTCGGCGCGGCGGGCGTGCCACGGGTGGAAGTCGATCGTGCCGAGGTTGGCGCACCAGGCGATGGCCGCCACCTCGGTCGGGCAGAACGCGTCGGCCGTGCGCCCGCTCGGGAAGCGCACGGTGACGGTCTCGATCCAGTCGGGATGCCGGGGCATCCGCTTCTGGTAGATCGCCTCGGTGCCGACGCCGTCGGGGTGCCGCTTGAGGTAGGTCGGCCGCTCCCGCAGAGCGCGCAGCACGCCGTCCCCCACGGTCACGTAGTACTCCACCAGGTCGCGCTTGGTGGCGCCGATCTCCGGGAAGTAGACCTTGTCAGGATTGGTGACCTTGACCGTGCGGTCACCCACCTCTATCTCGATGTACGGCGAAGCCATGGAGGTGACCCTACCCGGATGAGGGGGTCCGTCCCGGGCTGCCGACGGCGGCCGGACCGGGCGCTCCCACGGCCGCGCCCTCCCGGCGCAGGCTCGTGGTCGCGTACGGCGCGCTCGCGTTCGGACGGCGCCGCACGCGACGGGACGGACCACGGCGGCCGCCCGCGGGCGGCCTCCTCTCACCGTCCGGCGGCGTCCAGCACGGGTCGGGTGCTTCGCCGCCCTGACGGCGGTGCGGGTGACCGCCCCCGCGCGGGTGACGGCGATCAACCCCCTCGTCTGTGAAGACGCCGGAAGACCCGGGAAAGGATGCCTCGACCCGCGAACACGTGCGGGGAAGATCCCGGGCCTCTCCGGAGTTCCTCAGTTCGTAATCCCCGCGAGGGGCCGCCGAAGGCAGGGTGGTGAGCATGGAGAAGGTCATCAAGAGCGACGCCGAGTGGCGCGCGCAGCTTTCCCCCGAGGAGTACCGGGTCCTCCGGCAGGCAGGGACCGAGCGCCCGTTCAGCGGCGAGTACGTCGACACCAAGACCGTCGGCGTCTACTCCTGCCGCGCCTGCGGGGCGGAGCTGTTCCGGTCGGAGGCCAAGTTCGAGTCGCACTGCGGCTGGCCGTCGTTCTACGAGCCGTCCGAGTCGGACACCGTGACCCTGCGCGAGGACGACTCGCTCGGCATGCGCCGGGTGGAGGTCCGCTGCGCCCGCTGCGACTCGCACCTCGGGCACGTGTTCCACGGCGAGGGCTACCCCACGCCGACCGACGACCGGTACTGCATCAACTCCGTCTGCCTGACCCTGCAGCCGGGCGGGTGAGGCCTACTTCGGCTTGGGGTAGGTGACCCGGCAGTCGTCGTCGCTCGGGCCGAGGACGTTGGCGAGGACGGGGTTGCCGTTCTCGCCGAACCTGGACTGGACGAACACCACGGGGTTCGCCTCCCCCCGCTCGGCCAGGTACTCCAGGCCGCGCTTGCACAGGGTGATCGCGGCCTTGGAGTTGTCGGCGTTCTCCGGGAGGTTCGTGTAGATGCGCAGGTAGCCGCCCTCGGTGCGGATGTCCTTGACCCGCTTGGCGGTCTTGTCCTTCCACCTGCTGCGGAAGTAGGCCTCCGCCTTGGTGTCGGTGTACCTCGACGGTCCCGACGCCTTCTCCTCGGCCGCCTTCTTGTCCCGCTTGGTGGTCGCCTTCTTCCCGGTGTCGACGCTGGCGACGGTCAGCTCGCCGGCCGGGGAGGCCTGCGGCGTGGGCGCGGCGACCACATGCCCGGGCGCCGCGTCGGAACGCGACAGCGGCCAGGCGATCGCGACGGCTCCGACGGCGAAGGCGGCCACCCCCAGGGACACCTCGACGACGTGCGAACGGGCCCGCCTCTTGCGACGGCGCCCCCTGGAACGTGCCAGCCCGCTTGCCACTCTGCCTCACATGGACGTCGATTCTTCGTCACAGTATGGCAAAGACTTCGAGCCGCCAAGACCGTTTCCGACGCTTCGCGCAAGATCCGCCACAATGTCCTTTCTGAACGGGTCCTGTTTCCCCGCCGTTCACAGGGAGGGTGCGTGCCGGCCGTCATGTCCTGGCTCGTGTTCGGGCTGGCCTGCGTCCTGGTCGCGGCCGGCGGTGCGCTGGGCGGCGCCGACCCGGTGGACGCGGCGGTCGCGCTCGGTTTCACCCCGCTCGGCGCCTATCTGGTGGCCCATCGCAGGGGCGGTGCCGTCGGTCCCTGCTGCCTCGTGACCGTCCTCGGCGCGGTCGCCTACTTCGCCGACTCCTACTCCCTCCGGCCCGGCCTTCCCGGCGCCCGGTGGGCCGCCTGGGCAGGCACGTGGACCTGGGCCCCCGCGCTGCTGACCGTGTGCGGCGTCCTGCTGCCGCTCGTGCCGGACGGCCGCCTGCCCGGGCGGGCCTGGCGGCCGGTGGCGGCGGCAGGAGTGGCCGCCACCGCGGCGTTCACGGTCGTGGCCGCACTGGTGCCGGAGGGCGCTGACCGGCCGTTCGCGGTCGAGGCCCTGGCTCCCGTGCGGGACGCGCTGCCGGTGGTCGTCGTCATCCTCGCCGCGACCTCGCTCGCCTGCGCGGCCGGGCTCGTCGTCCGCACGGCCAGGGCGCAGGGCGAGCAGCGCACCCAGCTGCTGTGGATCTGCCTCGGCGCTACCGCGTTCGTGGCGGGGGTCTTCCTGCCGGCCGTCACCCGGCTGCCCGCCGCCGGCGTGCCGTTCATCCTGGCCCTGCCGGCCTGTGTCGGCGTGGCGATGCTCCGCCACGACCTGTACGGGACCGGGCCGTGGCTGCGCCGCGTGCTGACCCTGGGGCTGCTGACCGGGGCGCTGGCCCTGCTGTACTTCACGGTGACCGGGCTCACCGGGGCGCACGTCGCCGCCGCGGCGGCCGTGGCGGTCGTCGTCGAGCCGCTGCACCGCTGGCTGCGCAGGGCCTCCGGCCGCATCATGTACGGCGGCGGGGCAGACCCCGAGGCCGTGCACGCCCGGCTGGGTGCCCGCCTGGCCGCGACCTCGGAGCCCGGGGAGATCCTCGCCGCCGTCGCCGACGCCGTGGCCGAGGCGACCCGGGCCCCCTACGTGCGGGCCGAGCTGGGCGCGCCCGGCGAGCCGCTGAAGGTCGTCGAGCGGGGAACGCCCGCCCCGCTCGGCGTGTCGGTGCCGCTGCGCTTCCAGGACGAGGTCCTCGGCACTCTCGGATCGTCGGGAGGCGACGCACGGGTGCTCGCCCCGCTCGCGTCGCACGCCGGTGCCGCGCTCGCCGCCGCCCACCGCGCCGCGGCGCTGCAACGCTCGCGGACGCTGCTGGTCACGGCCAGGGAGGAGGAGCGGCGGCGGATCAGCAGGGACCTGCACGACGGGCTGGGCGCCTTCCTCGCGGGCATCGGCTTCACGGTGGACGCCGCGGGCAACGCGGTGAAGGCCGACCCGGAGCGGGCGCGCGGCCTGCTGACCCAGATCAGGACCCAGGTGGCCGAGGCGGGGGCGGGGGTACGCCGCCTGGTGCGGGGGCTGCGGCCGCCCGAGCTGGCCCAGCTCGGCCTGGCCGGGGCCGTCGAGCACACCGCCGCCACGCTGGGCGACGGCGGGGTGGAGATCGAGATAACGGCCGCGGATGCGAGCGGCCTGCCTGCCGCCGTGGAGGTCACGGCCTATCTGGTGGCCCGCGAGGCGCTGACCAACGCGGTGCGCCACGGCGGGCCCCGCCGCTGCGCCGTACGGCTGGGCCGGGTCGCGGACGGGTTCGAGCTGAGCGTGAGCGACGACGGGCGGGGACTCGGGCCGGAGGCCGTCCCGGGAGTCGGGCTGACCTCGATGCGGGAGCGGGTGGAGGAACTGGACGGAAGGCTGACGATCGAAGCCGCCCGCGGCGGCGGAACGGTGGTGACCGCGTGGATTCCCCTGTGATCAGGCTGCTCGTCGTCGACGATCACCCGGTGGTCCGCGACGGGCTCGGGGCGCTGATGTCGACCGTGGAGGGCATCGAGGTCGTCGCGGTGGCCGAGGACGGCCTGCGGGCGCTCGCGGCCGTCCGCGAGCACTCCCCCGACGTCGTGCTGATGGACATCGCGATGCCGAACATGGACGGCATCGAGGCGACCCGGCGGCTGGCGGCGGGGCCACGGCCGCCGAGCGTGGTCATGCTCACGATGTCGGACGACGACCTGTCGCTGCTGGCGGCCGTCCGCGCGGGGGCCAGGGGCTACCTGCTCAAGAACGCCGCCCAGGAGGACGTGGTCGCCGCGGTGCGCGCGGCGGCCCGGGGCCAGGCCGTCTTCGGGACCGGCGCGGCCGAGTCCGTGATCAAGCTGCTGCACGCGCCGCCCCGCGTCTCCCCCCGGCCGTTCCCCGCGCTCACCGACCGGGAGTACGAGATCCTCGGACTCGTCGCGTCGGGCCTGGGCAACCAGGCGATCGCGGCGCGCCTGGGCCTCAGCGCGAAGACCGTGGCCAACACCGTCTCCGGCGTCCTGGTCAAGCTCGGCGTACGCGACCGGGCGGAGGCGGTCGCCGCCGCCCGCGCCGCGGGACTCGCCACGGGCTGAGCGCGTCCGGGCGTCCCGTGGGTGCGGGAGGCGTTCCCGGGCAGGCGGGAACATCGGCTCCTCCGGCCGGGATCGTCGCGGCACGAATCTGGACGGGCAACGACAGCACCCTCCGGAGGAGAAACTCATGGACGCCACCGCGTCGCCCGGCGCTCCCGCCGGCCACACCACCCCTGACGATCGGGCCGGGGGCACGGACGACCCGGCCGGCACGCGCGCCCCGGGTCGCCGGAATCCCGTCACCGCCGCGCCGGCCGTCGCCGCGGCGGCGGCGCTGACGCTCGGCGTGACGCAGATCCTGCACATGCAGACGGTGCCGTTCGCCTCGGTGGGCGACTACGTCTGCGAGGGCGCCTACGCCCTCTATCTGACGGCGGCGGTCGCGGCCGTCCTGGCCCTGCGCCGCGTCCACGGCCGGGCGCGGGGCTGGGGGCGGATCGGCGACGCCGGGGCCCTGCTGTACGGCCTCGGCCATGCGGTCGTCGCGATCCCGGTGACCGCCACCTTCGTCCTCGCCACGAACCCGCCGGACCCGCTCGGCGCGCTGTACGCCCCGGGGATCGTGCTGTGGCTGGCCGGCCTGGTCCCGCTGGCGGTCGCGGCCTTCCGCTCCGCGCTGGTTCCCCGCGCCGTCGCCGTCGCCCTCCCGGCGACGCTGCCGCTGACGATGGCGCTCGGCCAGGCCGGTCCCCTGGTCGAGGCCCTGACCTGGGCCGTCCTGGGCTGGTCGATGGCTAGGGCAGCGCGGCGACGAGCTCGCTGACCGGCTTGCGGGTGCCCGTGTAGAAGGGGATCTCGATCCTGGTGTGCCGCCTCGCCTCGGCTCCGCGCAGGTGGCGCATCAGGTCGACGATGCGGTGCAGCTCGTCGGCTTCGAAGGCCAGCATCCACTCGTAGTCGTTCAGCGCGAAGCAGGCGACCGTGTTGGACCGCACGTCGGGGTACTCGCGCGCCATCATGCCGTGCTCGGCGAGCATCCTGCGCCGCTCGGAGTCCTCCAGCAGGTACCACTCCAGGGACCGGACGAAGGGATAGACGCAGACGAAGCCCCTGGGCTCCTCCTCGGCGAGGAAGGCCGGGATGTGGGACTTGTTGAACTCGGCGGGACGGTGCAGGGCCATGGCCGACCAGACCGGCTCGCTCGCGCGTCCGAGGGCGGTGCGGCGGAAGCGGGTGTAGGTCTCCTGCAGGTCCTCGGGCGAGGAGGCGTGCCACCAGAACATGAAGTCGGCGTCGGCGCGGAACCCGGCCACGTCGTAGCAGCCTCGGGTCGTCACGTCCTTGCCCGCCGCCTGCGCGAGCAGTTCCTCGACCTCGTCGGCCACGCCCTCGCGGGCGGCGGGAAGCTGGTCGCGCAGCCGGAAGACCGACCACATCGTGTAGCGGATGACCAGGTTGAGATCGCGCGCCTTGGGCCGCGGGGCAGGCTCCGTCATGCCTCCCATTCTGCCGGTAGGGGGTGGTGGTCCGGCCGCCGGGTGCCGCCGATCAGGCGCGTCGGCGGCCGGCGCCCACGCGGCCGGTCAGGCTTCGGATGACGGTGCGCCGTGGGCGTCCCGCAGATGCTCGAGGACGAGCTTGGCGGCGGTGCGGGCGGTCGCGACGCAGGCCGGGATGCCGACTCCCTCGTACGCGGCGCCGCAGACGGCGAGGCCGGGCTGCCCGGCGATCGCGGCGCGCACGCGGGCGATCCGGTCGAGGTGGCCCACCTCGTACTGCGGGAGCGCGCCGCCCCAGCGGGTCACCCGGGTGTCCAGCGGCAGGCCCCGCACGCCCATGACCTCGGCCATCTCGTTCATCGCCAGGGCCGTCAGTTCGGCGTCGTCGCGCTGGAGCACGAGTTCCTCGCCCAAGCGGCCGACCGAGCATCGTACGATCATGACGTTGCGGTCGGCCTCGGCCAGATGGGGCCATTTGACGCTGCTGAACGTCGCGGCCTTGACCGGCCTGCCCTCGACCGGCGGCACGAGGTAGCCGCTGCCCTCCGGCGGCTCGGGGAAGGCCGTCCTGGGATAGGCGAGGGTGACGATCGCCATGCTGGCGTACTCGATCGCGGCCAGTTCCGCCGCCGCCTTCGGCACCTCGCGCCCGAGCAGGCGGGAGGCGGGCCGCGCGGGGACCGCCAGGACGACGGCGTCGGCGTCGATCACCTCCTCGTCCCTGGTGGGACCGGTGACCAGCCGCCAGCCGTCCGGCGTGCGGATCAGGTCGCGCACGGTGACGCCGGTGCGGATCTGCGCGCCCGACTCCTTGGCCACCGCGGCGGGCAGCGCGCCCAGGCCGTTCCTGAGCGTGGTGAAGACCGGCCCGGCGTCCGCGGGGGCCTCCGCGGTGATGCTCCTGGCCGCCTGCAGCAGCGACCGCTCGGTGCGGGCGACGGCGGCGATCCGCGGCATGGTCGCGTCCAGCGACAGCATGTCGGCCCGGCCCGCGTAGACGCCGCCGAGCAGCGGCTCGACCAGCCGGTCGACGACCTCGCTCCCCATCCGGGCCCGGATGTACGCCGCCACGGAGACGTCTCCGGTCACGAGCGTGGGCGGCAGGAACTGGTCGAGGGGCACCCGGGCGAGTCCGGCCGGCGACAGGACGCCCGAGCGCGCGAGGGCGACCACGTCCGAGGGGACGCCCATCACCTGCTGCCGGGGCAGCGGGCGCAGCGACCCGCGCGACAGGACGGAGGCCCGGGTCGTGCCGGGGTCCACCAGGTCGTCGCCGAGGCCGGCCAGCCGGGCCAGTTCCTTGCCCTCGGGCCGCCGCGCCAGCATCGACTCGGCGCCCGCGTCGACCTCCACCCCCGCCACCTGCGAGGCGTGCAGCTTGCCGCCGACTCTCGGCGCCGCCTCCAGCACCGTGACCCGCAGGCCGGCGTCGGCCCGGTTCAGGTGCAGCGCCGCGGCCAGACCCGCGACGCCCCCGCCGACGACGACCACATGACGACCCGCAATCCCGTCCATGGGGCAAAGCTACCGGCCCGTACGCCCGGGTCCCGCACCGGCGCGGGGCGTGTCCGCCGCGAGCCGGGGAACCTCGCTGCCACCGAGAGAGCACGGATAGTCACATATCGGAACTCCGACCGATAAAGCCGACAGGAACGCAAGATTCTCAGAAACTTTTCACCCGAAGGGTAAAAAGTAAGGCTTCGCTGTAATAAAGTTGTTGTAGTCAGAGCAGAAGTGCAGTCACTTCTGGCACGCACCCGATTCCCGACCCGAAGAGCGGCGTGAAGCGAATGACGGCTCGCCCCGAGAACCCGCACCAGGCGCGGATCCTGCGCCTCCTGCGTCAGGACGG
Organism: Microbispora sp. NBRC 16548; assembly: GCF_030268985.1. Taxonomy (NCBI): domain Bacteria; kingdom Bacillati; phylum Actinomycetota; class Actinomycetes; order Streptosporangiales; family Streptosporangiaceae; genus Microbispora; species Microbispora sp. NBRC 16548. Next base: position 561,631 of record NZ_BSSF01000001.1, on the reverse strand, counting down.
CGCGCGTTCACGCGCCGAACTCGGCGAGGTGGCCCGTCTGTCACCGTCGAAGCTCGCACTCGAACTCGACCGGCTGACCAAGCTGAACCTCCTCGAATCCGGCGGGCTCGCGGCCTCGCGGGGCGGCCGGCGGTCGGGCATCGTACGGATCGCCTCGCACCTGCGTTTCGTCGGCATCGACATCGGCGCCACGTCCATCGACGTCGGGGTGACCAACGGCGAACTGGAGGTGCTCGGCCATCTGTCGAAGCCCGCGGACGTGCGGGACGGCCCCGAGGCCGTGCTGGAGCAGGCCCTCGAGCTCGTCGGCAAGCTGCGGACCGGCGAGACGACCGCGATCCACGGCGTCGGGATCGGCGTCCCCGGCCCGGTGAGCTTCCTCGACAGGACACCGGTCTCGCCCCCGATCATGCCGGGCTGGGACCGCTTCCCCGTGCGGGAGACGCTGAGCCGCGAGTTCGGCTGCCCGGTGCTCGTGGACAACGACGTGAACATCATGGCACTCGGCGAGCTGCACGCGGGCCTCGCCAGGGCCGTCGGCGACTTCCTGCTCGTGAAGATCGGCACCGGCGTCGGCTGCGGCATCGTCGTCGACGGCGAGATCTACCGCGGGGTCACCGGCAGCGCCGGTGACATCGGCCACATCCGGGTGTCCGACGACGGCCCGCTGTGCACGTGCGGCAACACGGGCTGCCTTGAGGCGTACTTCGGCGGCGCGGCGCTGGCCCGCGACGCCCAGGCCGCCGCGGAGGCGGGCGAGTCCCCCTTTCTCGCGGAACGGCTCGCACACGAGGAAACGCTGACGGCGGAGGACGTCGCCGCGGCGGCGGCCTCGGGTGACGCCGCCGCCGTACGGATGATCCGCGAGGGCGGCCGGCACGTGGGCATGGTGCTGGCCTCGCTCGTGAGCTTCTTCAACCCCGGCCTGGTGATCATCGGAGGCGGGGTGGCCGGCCTGGGCCACGCGCTGCTCGCGGAGATCCGCAGCGTCGTCTACCAGCGCTCGCTGCCGCTGGCGACCGGCAACCTGCCCATCGTCTTGTCCGAGCTCGGCGACACGGCCGGGATCATCGGCGCGACGCGGCTGATCAGCGACCACGTCTTCTCCGTCGAGTGAGCCCGCGGCCTCCGGACGCGGAACGGCCGCCGCCCCCCGGGGGGACGGCGGCCGTCTTCACAGGCTCAGCCCTTCAGTAGCTGCGTGAGCAGGCCCTTGACCTCGGTCGCGGCGTAGGCGTCCCTGTCGAAGGGGCCGAGCAGCACCGGCCCGTCCGCCGCCGCGTCGGGCAGGCGGCCGTGGCTGCCGCGCACCGGCTCCGGGTCGAGCGGCACCACCGACATCATGTAGCGCATGCCCAGCTTCTTGCGGGCCAGCGCCGTGCCGGCGCGCAGTTTCACGAGCGGGTCGTTCGGGTCCATGAACAGCTCCGCCGGGTCGTATCCGGGCTTGCGGTGGATCTCCACGAGCTTCGCGAAGTCGGGCGCCCGGTCGTCGGACAGCCAGTAGTAGTAGGTGAACCACGCGTCAGGCTCCGCCACGGCGACGAGGTCGCCGGCCCGCTCGTGGTCGAGGCCGTACTTCGCCTTGCCCTCCTGGCCCAGCACCTCGTCCACGCCCGGCAGCTCGGCCACGATGTCCCGTACGCGGGGCAGGTCGGCGGCGTCGTTCACGTAGACGTGGGCGACCTGGTGGTCGGCGACCGCGAAGGCCCGCGAGGCCCAGGGGTCGAGATACTCCATGCCGTCCTGGGTGTAGACCTCCAGCAGCCCGGCCCGGCGCAGCGCGCGGTTGACGTCGACGGGGCGGGACGCGTTGGTGATGCCGTACTCGGACAGCACGACCACGGTGGCGTCCTCCCGCAGCAGCGGCGCGAGCGCGGCGTCGACCTCCCGGGCCGCCGCGACGGCCTGGGGCGCGTCGGGCCCGAAGCGCTGCAGGTCGTAGTCGAGGTGCGGGATGTAGACCATGAGCAGGTCGGGCCGCTCCTTCGCGAGGATCCGGCGGGCTGCCGCGATGATCCACTTGGACGAGGTGATGCTCGCCGTCGGCCCCCAGTAGGTGAACAGCGGGAACTCGCCCAGCTCGCCGACCAGGTCGTCGTGCAGCGACGGCGGCCTGGTGTAGCAGTCGGGCTCCTTGCGCCCGTCGGCGTAGTAGATCGGGCGCGGAGTGACGATGAAGTCGCTGGAGCCGCCCATGGCGTACCACCAGCAGACGTTGGCGGTCCGGATCCCGGGCACCGCGTCCCACAGCTGCTCGCCCTGGATCAGCCGGTTGTGCTGCCGCCACAGGAAGATCTCGCCCAGGTCCCGGAAGTACCAGCCGTTGCCGACGATGCCGTGGTCACGCGGCATCGATCCGGTCAGCAGCGTGGCCTGGACGGAACAGGTCACGGCGGGCAGCACGGGCCGCAGCGACGCGGCGGTGCCGACCTTGGACACGTTCGGCATGTGCGCCAGCAGGCGCGGGGTCAGGCCGACGACGTTCACGACGACGACGGGCGCCATCAGATCTCCTTAAGTCCGAGGGCGGCGAGCCGCCGCCGGGTCCAGTCCAGCTCGGCCGCGATGCCCTCGGCGACGTCCACCGGGCCGGGCAGCACGCTCCAGGTGTAGGTCTCGACCTCGAGGTGCCGGGTGAGGGGCGCGGCGAGGTCCCCGTGCGGGGTCATGAGCCGCCCGAGCAGGTCCTCCAGGTACGGAGTGGTCGTGGTGAGCGGGGGCGGGGGCGCGGCGTGCAGCGGCATGTGGAAGTGCGTGCGCCACGGCAGGTCGGCCGGGAGCCCGCCGGCCAGCGCCTCCGGCAGGTCGTCGGCGTATCCGGCCGCGCAGCGCGTCTGGTGAAGATACCGCTCCTCCTCGTACGCCGCCAGGGCCCGCTGGCCGCCCGGCGGCGCCTCGACGGCGGACGAGACCTGGAGCTTGACGATCGGCAGCCCCAGGCCGGCCGCGTCGGCGGCCTCCTCGAAGCCGACGGCGAGGTGGCAGGCGTCCAGGCAGACGCCGAGGTGCGCGGGATCCGTGCCTGCGAGCAGCTCGACCGCCTGGGGGGTGGTCTCCACGATGCAGCCCGGCTCGGGCTCGAACCCGACGCGGATCGTCTTGCCGGTGCGCTCCGCCAGCGCCCGCAGGCCCCGGGTGAGCGCGTCCAGGTTGGCGGCGACGGCCGCGGCCTTGTCCGGCGTCCAGCCGGTGCGCCAGGCGAGGGGCAGGGTCGAGATCGAGCCCTCGCTCACGTCGTCCGGCAGCAGCGCGGTGAGGATCTCGGCCAGGTCGAGGGTGTAGGCGAGCCGCTCCGGCTCCGCCCAGTCGGGCCGGTACACCCGGAGTTTCACGACCTGGTCGTGGAAGCCCTGATAGGGGAAGCCGTTGAGGGTGACGACCTCCAGCCCCAGCTCGTCCAGCCGGGCGCGCAGCCGCGCCAGTTCGCCGGGGTCGGCCCGCAGCGCCCGCGCCGCGGCGGACGACAGCCACAGCCCGAGGCCGAGCACCGGCGCGCCGGTCAGCGCCCGCACCCGGGCGGCGACGCCGGACAGCTGCCCGTGGATCCCGGCGAGGTCCTCGGCGGGGTGGACGTTGGTGCAGTAGGCCAGGTGGACGACGGAGCCGGAGGGATGGAGCAGGCGCATGGTCAGCGCGTCCCGCGCAGGATCGTGTTGCCCTCGTAGTCGCCGCCCGACTCGACGTCGTCCAGCGACAGGCGGCCGCTCCGGCCGTAGAACGCGACGGGGTTGCGCCACAGCACCCGGTCGACGTCGTCGTCGGTGAACCCGGCGGCCAGCATGGCCTCGCCGACCTCGCGGGTCTTGAGCACGTCGCTGCGTCCCCAGTCGGCGGCGGAGTTCACGATCATCCGCTCCGTGCCGTACTCCTTGAGGATCGCCACCATCCGCTGGGGGTCCATCTTCGTGTCCGGGTAGATCGAGAAGCCCATCCAGCAGCCGGCCTCGTGGACCATGCCGACGGTCAGCTCGTTGAGGTGGTCGACCAGCACCGCGCCGGGGTCCATGCCCTTGACCACGTCGAGCGTGCGCCGGGTGCCGGCCGCCTTGTCGCGGTGCGGCGTGTGCACGAGCACCGGCAGGCCGTGCTCCTCGGCGAGCGCGAGCTGGGCCTCGAAGACGCGGTCCTCCTCCGGCGTCATCGAGTCGTAGCCCACCTCGCCGACCGCGACCACCGAGTCCTTCAGCAGGTAGCGGGGCAGCTCGTCCAGCACGCCCGCGCAGCGCGGGTCGTTGGCCTCCTTCGGGTTGAGCGCGAGCGTGCAGTGGTGGCGGATGCCGTACTGCGCGGCGCGGTAGGGCTCCCAGCCCAGCAGCGCGTCGAAGTAGTCGAGGAAGCTGCCGACGTTCGTGCGCGGCTGGCCGAGCCAGAAGGCGGGCTCCACGACGGCACGGACCCCGGCGGCGTACATGCGCTCGTAGTCGTCCGTCGTGCGGGACGTCATGTGGACGTGGGGATCGAAGATCCTCATCGGAATCAGAGCCTCTCGAGAACGTCGGGGGGAACGGGACGCCCGGCAGCGCGGCGCTCGGCGGCGAAGTCGGCGAGCATGCGCCGCAGCTCCTCGTCGAACCGGCGGCCGAGGCCCTCGACCGACGCGAGCGGGACGGACATGAAGACGCACTTGAGCACGCCCTGCCGGAAGGCGTGGTCGTCCAGCCAGGCCGAGCCGTACGGGCCGAGCGCGGCGGCGACCAGCCGGGTGTCGTTGGTCCGCAGGGCGTCGTGGACGAGCGGGAGAGCGGCCGGACCGAGGTCGAGCTGCGGAAGCGACTCCAGGATCTCCAGCCGCTCCCCCGCGTCGCCCTGCCAGTAGAGCTTCATGACGGCCGCCGCCGGGTCGGGCAGGGCCTTCGCCAGCGCGCCGAGCAGCTCGGCACGGGCGCCGGGGCCGCCCTCCCGCGCGGCCCGCGGGAACAGCGCGTAGACGGTCTCCGGGTCGCGCTCAACGTCGGCTACGGCCCGCGCCAGCCAGGTCATGTGCCCTCCTCAGGAATTCGATCGACCTTCTCGCCACCTCGGGCGCCGCGTGGCTGTGCCTGGCCAGTTCGACGGCGACCAGCCCGCCGAAGCCGTCGAGGGCGGCGAGTGCGGGCGGGAAGTCGATCTCGCCCTCGCCGAACTCGAGATGCTCGTGGACGCCCCGCCGCATGTCCTCGATCTGCACGTGCACCAGGTGCGACAGCGCCCGCTCGACGCACTCGGGCACGTCGTACGGCTCCAGGCAGCGGCAGTGCCCGATGTCGAGGGTGAGGCCGAACCTCGGGTGCCCGCCGAGCAGGTCGCGCAGCCGTTCGTATCCGGCGAGGTCCGCCACGAGCATGCCCGGCTCGGGCTCGAACCCGAGCGTGACGCCCGCCTCGTCCGCTTCGGAGAGCAGGCGCTCGCAGTGCCGTACGAGCCGGTCCCACGCCTCGGCCTCGGGCACCTCGGGCGGGCGGATGCCGCTCCACAGGTGCACCACGGGGGCGCCGAGGTCGGCCGCGATCCGCATGGCCCGGCACAGGAAGCGCACCCGCGCCTCGGCCTCGTCGTGCAGCAGCGTCGGGAAGTGCTTGCGCCGGGGGTCGAGCGTGTACCTGCCGCCCGTCTCCACGGCGAGGGCCAGGCCGAGCCGCCCGGCGAGCGCCGCGATGCGCCCGACCTCCGCCGGGGACGCGCCGGGCATGAGGTGCCCGTGGTCGAGCGTGACCGCGGCGCCGGTGTAGCCGAGGTCGGCGAGCACCTCCAGCGTCTGGTCGAGCGGATGGTCGCGGAAGCCGTTGGTGCAGTAGGCCCAGTTCATAGGCACGCTCACGACGTGGCCACCTTCGCCGACAGCCACCGGCCGGCCGGCAGCGCGGCCAGCAGCGCCGCCGCCTGGGCGAGCCTGCCCCGCCCGGCCACCGCGGCCGCCTGCAGCGGGATCAGGCCGAGGATGCTCATCCGCACCGCCTGCCGCACCTGCTCGGGGTCGGGGTCGGCGCGCAGCGCCGCCTGGGCCCTTCCGGCGGTGGCGAGGTAGCCGGCGATCATCACTGCGGCACCCAGCCGCCCCGTGGTCTCGCCGCCGCGGCAGGCGACGGCGGCCAGCGCCGCGGACGCGCCGGTCGCGGCCAGCGCCTGGGTGACGGTCGCGGGGGTGGCGCCGTCCACCTCGGCGCGGCCGAGCAGGGTGATCCCGTAGGTGTGGGCGCCGACGGCCAGCGCCATGGGGGCGGCCGCCCGCGTGTGCGGGCCCGCCCCGAGCAGGACGTCGAGCGCGCGGCAGGCCGCCATCGCGGCCGGGCCCGCGGCCGTGTGCTTGAGGCGCAGGTCGTAGGCCCAGGCGGCGCCGGCGAGCAGGCCCGCGAGCGCGAGCCCGCGCCGTCCGCCGAAGACCGCGGCGGTGGCCACCCCGGCGCCGGTCAGCGCGGCGGCGAGGCCGAGCGCCCCTTCCGGGCTGATCCGGCCGGAGGGGATGGGCCGTTCCGGCCGCTCCTTCGCGTCGATCTCCCGGTCGGACCAGTCGTTGAGCGCCATTCCGGCCCAGTAGAGCAGCACCGACGCGGCGGCGAGGCCGGGCCGGACCGATCGCCCGGCCGCCGCCGCGCCGGCGAGCGTGTCCCCGGGAACCGACAGCGCGGCGGGCGCGCGGACCAGCTCCAGCCAGGCCCTCACGACCGCCCCTCCGACAGGGCCTGCGCGAACGCCACCAGGCGGGCGTACTGGGTGGGCAGGTCGTGCCCCGCGCCGCCCAGCGGGTCCTTGAAGAAGTAGCCGAGCTCGGGGAGCACGCCGCTGTGCCCGGCCTCGTGGGCCCGCGCGACGAGCCGGACGAGGTCGAGGACGAGCGGGGCGGCGAGCGCCGAGTCGCAGCCCTGCCAGGTGAACTGCATGGTCATCCGGACGCCGAGGAATCCTTCGAACGTGATGTGGTCCCAGGCGGTCTTCCACTCGCCGAGGTCGGCCACGTAGTCGATGTGCGTCAGGCCCTCGACGTCCTCGCCCACGATCGCGGGGACGGCCCGCGCCTTGCTCGCCGACTTGCTCTCCCGGGCCGCCGGGTCGGCCAGTGTGGCACCGTCGCCGCCGCCGAGGAGGTTGAGCCCCGACCACGAGCGGACCCGCAGCGCGCGGCCGGCGAACATCGGCGCGAGCGCGCTCTTGACCAGCGTCTCCCCGGTCTTGCCGTCACGTCCCGCGTACGGCAGGCCGCCCCGCCGGGCCAGTTCGTCCAGCGCGGGCGGCGTCGGGCCCGCTGAGGGGGTGAACGCGACGTAGCCGCATCCGGCCGTGAAGGCCGCGTAGGCGTACAGGGAGCTGGCGGGCAGCGCGTCCCGGCCGGACGCGAGCGCCTCCTCCAGGTCGGCGAGCGTGGCGTACGGCACCTCGGCGGGGGGCTCGGTCGACGACACGTCCACCACGACGACGCGGGACAGGCCGTGCCGCTCCCGGAAGTCCGCGATGTCGCCGGCCAGTCGCCGCGCGGCCTCCGCCTGGCTCTCCTCGCCGGGGACGTAGCCGTGCCTGATCTCGGCCTCGGCGGCGTCGAGGTCGGCGGCGAGCAGGGTCGCCAGGACGGGAGGGAGCACGCCCGCCTGGGTGAGCAGCTCGGCCCTCTTGCGCAGCGGTGTGGCGACCACGTCGTGACCGCCGAACACCAGGTCGCCCAGGGGGGTGAAGTCCCCGGGGAAGTCCGCGGCCTCGATGACACAGCCGGTGGGCGGGGCCGCTCCCGCGCGAACCGCTGCCGCCCCGACCACCGCCGTGGTCGCGACGGACCCCCGGGCGCCGACCAGCCAGACACCGATGGGCACTGTAACTCTCCCGTCAACTCGGGTATGAAGGATGACCCCGGAACATTCGGATAGTAAGAGGGATCTTTCGTCACTGACAAGCAAAAGTTTCTCGCGGGGGTACAGAAAGTTCACCCACCAGCGCGACGAGACCCCGGGCGCCGACCCTCACGGCCGCGCCGCGGCGGGGACCGCGGCGGCAGCCGACGTGTGAGCCCTCACCGAACCTCGGACTTTGTCCTTTGGGAAGAGAAAGTTCAAAAGATCATGGAAAAACTTCTTCCCCGTTAAGTAAAAGTCGCGTAACTTGCTCGCCAAGTGCTCCGCACAGTCACAAGGGGCCGGAGTGAGGCGAAGGAGCGGAGTCACCCGCGGCACGCCCGCGTCATCGGGGGATCAAGGTTCTTCACGCAGATGGAGTTGGCAAGACGATGAGCGCGTACGAAGAAGAGATGGAGACGGCCGGCAACCTCGGACGCAGGCTGGGGCTGAACCGCCGCCAGTTCCTCGCGGCCACGACCGGCATGGCGGCGGCCGCCGCCGTGGCCGCGGCCGGCCCGATGAAGTCGGCCGCGCGTGCGGCGACCGCGGGCAACGGCGTGCTCGTGCCGCCCGGCAAGCGGGGAATCATCCTGTACACCGTCCGCGACGCCATCTCGCGTGACCCGGGGTCGACCACCCTCCCGTCCGGCTTCCGCGCTGTGCTGCAGGAGCTCAGCCGGATCGGCTACAAGCAGGTGGAGTTCGCCGGCTACGGCCAGCACGCCAACGCCGAGGGCGGCGCCAGCCTGGAGAGCGTCGAGGGCGCCCGCCTGCTGCGCACCTGGCTGGACGACAACGGTCTGGAGGCCGAGGGCAACCACGGCTTCATCCCCGGCTCCTGGCCGCTGAGCCAGGCCGACCTCGACCGCTTCAAGCTCCACCTGGAGATCGCCAACATCCTCGGCATGGGCCAGGTGGGCACCGGCAGCGACCCGACCGGCAGCGCCTACAAGGCCGACTGGGACGTGGCCGCCGAGAAGTGGAACGCGCTCGGCGAGATCGCCACCGCGGCCGGCCTCAAGCTGTACACCCACAACCACGACGTGGCCTACAGCTTCCTGCTCGACAGCGGCCCGCTCGACGACCGGGGCCGGCCCACCCGTTCCTCCGGCATCCGGCGCCTCGAGTACTTCCTGCAGCAGACCGACCCCGGCAAGGTCTGGCTGGAGATGGACATCTTCTGGGCGCACGTGGCCCAGTACAAGTACAAGACCTACACCGCGGCCGACGGCTCCACCCAGACGCAGGTCTTCAACCCGCTCGGCGTCGTGCAGGCCCAGACGATGCGGTTCCCGCTGTTCCACGCCAAGGACGGCAAGATCAACACCGGTACCTCCAACGGCTACGACATGGTTCCGTTCGGCACCGGCGACATCGACTACAAGAGCTTCTTCTCCGAGATGGGCGCCAAGGGCTACCACAACCCGATGTACGAGCAGGACAACGCCCCCGGCGGCACCGCCAACCCGGCGCAGTCGCTGCAGTACGCGGAGCTGAGCTACAACAACATCGCCAAGCTCCGCGGCTGAGGCCCGCCCGAGCAGTTCGGCTGGTCACCTGAGTATGGCGGACCGCCACGCGTTCGACCCGTTCCACCGGCACGCGGCGGCCCGCCTTTTCCTGCCACCCCCCTGAAAGAAGAGGCGCAGCAGACTTGAAGCGTACTCGCATACTGGTCGGCGGTCTCGCCGCCGCGTTGACGCTCCCGTTCGCGGCGACGCTCACCGCCGCTCCGGCCCAGGCGCACGAAGACGCGCTGCACTGGGAGAACTACGAGAAGGTCACCCTCACCAAGGACGTCGGCGAGCCGATCGACATGGCGATCCTGCCGGACAGCCGGGTGCTGCACACCGCCCGCAACGGCGACATCCGGATGACCGACCCCGCCACCGGCGTCACCAAGGTCGTCAACACGATCGACGTCTACAACAACTCCGAAGACGGCCTGCAGACGATCGGCCTCGACCCCGACTTCGCGAACAACAAGTGGGTCTACGTCTACTACGCCCCCAGGAAGATGACCGGGCCGTACCCGGAGACGACTCCGACCGGCTCCGCGCCCAACTCCCTGCCCGCGGGCGCCGACGAGTCGTACTGGGACCAGTGGAAGGGCTACAACCAGCTCTCCCGGTTCAAGTGGGACGGCGACAAGCTCGACCTGTCCACCGAGCAGGTCATCATCAAGGTCGGGACCAACCGCGGGCAGTGCTGCCACGTCGCGGGTGACTTCGACTGGGACGATGACGGCAACCTCTACCTGGCCACCGGTGACAACACCCCGGCCAGCACCCCCGGCGCCAACGGCATGGCACCCAACAACGACGCCCCCGGCATGAACCCCGGCTTCGACGACCGCCGCGGCGCGGGCAACACCAACGACCTGCGCGGCAAGATCCTGCGGATCAAGGTGGGCGCGGACGGCTCCTACACCGTCCCGGACGGCAACCTGTTCCCGAAGGGCACCGCCAAGACCAGGCCCGAGATCTTCGTGATGGGCGTGCGGAACCCGTTCCGCATGGACGTCGACGGGAAGACCGGCACGCTGTCGTGGGGCGACTACGGACCGGACGCCGGCGCCGCCGACCCCAACCGCGGCCCGATGGGGTACGTCGAGTGGAACGTCACCCCGCTGAACAAGCCGATGAACGGCGGCTGGCCGTACTGCACCGGCGACAACTTCAACTACAACCACTGGGACTACGCGAACTCCAAGCCGCGTGAGTTCTTCGACTGCGCGGGCGGTCCGACCAACAACTCCGTGTGGAACACCGGCCTGGAGAAGCTGCCCCCGGCGACCCCGGCCGACCTGTACTACGGCGACCGCGCGAGCGACCAGCCGGCCGAGTGGTCCGGGCTGACCGAGTTCGACCCGGTGCAGAACGGCCAGGCCCCGATGGGCGGCCCGGTCTACCACTACGACGCGGACAACCCCTCGACGACGAAGTTCCCCGCGTACTGGGACAACAAGTTCTTCTTCGGGGAGTTCTCCCAGGACTACCTGGCAGCGTTCACCGTGTCCGGCCCGGACGGCCCGGTGTCGAAGATCGAGCAGGTCCTGCCGAACGCCGAGCTGACCAAGATGGCGATGCCCATCACGGACAACCCGATGGACCTCGAGTTCGGCCCCGACGGGGCGCTGTACGTGCTCGAGTACGGCGACGGCTTCTTCCGCGCCAACCCCGACTCGGGCCTCTACCGCATCGACTACTCGCCCGGCAACAAGGCGCCGCAGGCGAAGATCACCGTCGACAAGACGTCGGGCAGCCAGGCGCCGCTCACCGTCCAGTTCAGCGGCGCCAAGTCCACCGACTCCGAGGCGGGCGACCTCACCTACGAGTGGGACTTCGACGGCAACGGCACCTTCGACGCCAAGGGCGTGACCGCGAGCCACACCTACGACAAGCTCGGGCAGTACACCGCCCGGCTCCGCGTCACCGACGCGGGCGGCAGGTTCGGCCTCGCCACGACCGAGATCACCGTCGGCAACACCGCGCCCACGGTCAGCATCGAGACCCCCGGCGACGGCGGCTTCATCGACTGGGGCAACGCGGTTCCGTTCAAGGTCAAGGTGACCGACCAGGAGGACGGCGACAACCCGACCTGCAGCAGGGTCGCGTGGACCTTCGGCCTCGGCCACGACACGCACGCCCACCCGATCACCACGGGCACCGGCTGCACCGTCACCTGGGCGACCCCGGCCGACGCGCCCGAGCACGGCGAGACCGAGAACATCTTCGGCGTCGTCGTGGTCAGCTACCGCGACAACGGCGCCAACGGCATCCCCGGCGCGAGCAGCGACGCGACGCTGATCCTCAACCCGAAGCTCATGCAGGCCGAGCACGGGGACGACAGCAAGGGCGTCACCAAGACCCAGGACGAGACGGCGTCCGGCCTCAACAAGGTCACCTCGTTCGACGCCGGCGACTACATCGGCTACGACCCGGTGAACTTCTCCGGCATCACCTCGGTGAAGACCGTTGCCACCGGAGCGGGCACCCTGTCGCTGCGCTGGAACTCGCCGACCGCGGCCCCGTTCGCGACCGTCGCAATCCCGGCCGGCGCCGGCTGGCAGACGGTGACGACCGACCTGAAGAACGCCCCCACGGGCAGCGGCAAGCTGTACGTCACCTCGACCGGCGGCGTGGACGTGGACGCGTTCACCTTCGCGGGCGACGGCGTCGCCGACAAGACCCCGCCGACCGTGACGGCCACGCTCAACCCGGCCCAGCCGAACGGTGAGAACGGCTGGTACACCGGCAACGTGACGATGACGGTCACCGCGACCGACAACGGCACGGTGTCGAGCCGGCAGTACTCGATCAACGGCGGCACCACCTGGTCGAACGCCAACAACCCGGTGACGTTCAGCACCGAGGGCGCCACGGAGGTCCGCTACCGCGCGACCGACAGCGGCGGCAACGTCTCGCAGATCGGCACCGTCACGGTGAAGATCGACAAGACCGCGCCCGCGCTGACCGTGAGCGGCGTCGAGTCCGGCGACCACGGCGACTCCACCTCCATCACGCCCGTCTTCTCCGCCACGGACGCGGCGTCCGGGGTGGCGAGCGTGACGGCGGCCGTCGGCGACCTGCAGGTCGAGTCGGGCGAGGCGCTGCCCCTGTGGAAGCTGCCGCTCGGCGAGAACGAGCTGGTCGTGACCGCCAAGGACAAGGCCGGGCAGACCACGAAGAAGTCCGTGACCTTCACCGTCACGACCTCCTTCGAGGACGTGAAGGCCCTCCTCACCGCCTTCCGGAGCGCCGGCACGCTGACCGAGGACGGCGACGTCCTGATCGCGCAGCTCGACCAGGCGGCCGGCCAGGCCGGCATGGGCAAGAAGGACAACGCGATCAAGGCCCTGGAGCGGTTCACCGGCTTCGCCGGCGACCCCAAGAGGGTGACCGACAAGGCCGCGAGCGACGCGCTCATCCGCGACGCGAAGGCGCTCATCGAGCGGCTGCGCGGCTAGCCAGACGTCCCGTGGGTCCGGCCCGGCCCGGCCGGACCCACGGGGCCCTACACCCCCCACAGCCTTCTCACCCCCCGAAAACAGAGGCGCCGGCGACCACGGCGGCATCGTGATGCCATCGTGATCGCCGGCGTCGAACTGTCCACATCGGCGAACCGATGTAAAGGACATGAGGCGAATCCGGTACGGCGCGGCGGCCCTGGCGGCCGTCGCCTTTCTGTTGACGGGGTGCGGCGGCTCGGGCGAATCCAGCAGCGACACGGCCGGCAGCGCCGCCGCTCCCATGGCGCCGGCCGGGGAGGCCGCCACGGCCGGGGCCACGGACCAGAGCGGGGGACGGGCGCCCGCCACGGGTGACGCGAGCGGCGGGCAGGAGAAGACCAGGATCGACCCGGCCGACCGGGCGATCATCTACCAGGCCGAGCTCACCGTCGAGGCCAAGGACGTCACGGCGGCGGCCGACCGCGCGAAGGCGATCGTGACGGGCGCGGGCGGGTACGTCGCCGAGGAGCGCAGCGAGTCCGTCTCCGGCGGCGACCGGTCGACGATCGCGTTCAAGGTGCCCCCGGCGCGCTACGCCGACGTGCTGGCCCAGCTCGGACGCGACCTCGGCACACGCACGTCGGTGCAGCAGAACGCGCAGGACGTCACCGAGGAGGTCGCCGACGTCGCCAGCCGGGTGAAGTCGGCCGAGGCCGCCCTCGGGCAGTTCCGTACGCTGCTGTCGAAGGCGAACAAGATCGGCGAGATCCTGGAGATCGAGCGGGAGATCTCCAGCCGCGAGGCCGATCTGGAGTCGCTGCAGGCCAGGCAGAAGGCCCTGGAGGCGCAGACCGGCATGGCCACCGTGACGCTCACCCTGGTGCTCCCGCCCAAGCCCTGGGCCCGGCCCGAGAAGAAGGAGGACGAGACCGGCTTCCTCGCCGGCCTGCGCGCCGGGTGGGACACCCTGACCGCGTCGACCGTGATGGCGCTGACCGTGCTGGGCGCGCTGCTGCCCTGGATCGTCGTGGCCGGGGTGGTGTGGCTGGCCGTCCGGGTCATCATGCGCCGGATGCGCCGCCGTGCCGCCCCGCCGGCCGGTCCCGTGCCCCCCGGTGCCGTACCCCCCGGGCCCGTTCCTCCCGGGCACGGGCCCGGCTTCCCGGCGGGTCCCGCGCCCACGGGCGGCCCCGCCGGGCAGCCGCACCTCGGCTCGCCCGAGCCGGCTCCCCGCGAGGACCGCGAGGACCGGGACGAGAACCAGGATCAGGGCCGGGAATCCGAGCGCACGCCGGGGTAGGGATCCAGCGCCTCAGCGGGCCGACGACTCGTGGACGAAGTCGGTGAGCCGGGCGAGCTGGTCGGGGTCGGTCGAGGGAAGCACGCCGTGGCCGAGGTTGAACACGTGCCCCTCGGCCACCCGGCCGCGTTCGAGCACGTCCCTGGCCCGCCTCTCGACGACCTCCCAGGGCGCGAGCAGGATCGCCGGGTCGAGGTTGCCCTGCAGGGCCTTGCCGGCGCCCACGCGCAGCGCGGCCTCGTCGAGGGGCACCCGCCAGTCGACGCCCACCACGTCGGCGCCGGCCTCGCCCATGAGGCCGAGCAGCTCGCCGGTGCCGACGCCGAAATGGATGCGCGGCACGCCGAGGTCCGCCAGGCCGGCGAAGATCCTGCCGGTGTGCGGCAGCACGTAGGTGCGGTAGTCCTGCGGCGCGACCGCGCCCACCCACGAGTCGAAGAGCTGGACGGCCGAGGCCCCCGCCGCCACCTGCACGCGCAGGAAGGCGAGCGTGATCGCGCCGAGCCGCTCCATCAGCTCGTGCCACAGCTCGGGCTCGCCGTACATCATGGCCTTGGTGCGGTCGTGGTTCTTGGAGGGGCCGCCCTCGATCAGGTACGACGCGAGCGTGAAGGGCCCTCCGGCGAAGCCGATCAGCGGGGTGCCGCCCAGCTCGCCGGTGAGCGCGCCGACCGCCTCCGTCACATAGGGGACGTCGTCCGGCTCCAGCGGCCGCAGGACCTCCATGCCCGCCTTGTCGCGGATGGGGGTTCCGACGACCGGGCCGACGCCCGGCTTGATGTCAAGGTCGACGCCGACGGCCTTGAGCGGGACCACGATGTCGCTGAAGAAGATCGCCGCGTCCGTGCCGTACCTGCGGACCGGCTGCATGGTGATCTCGACCACGAGGTCGGGCGTGGCGCAGGCGGTGAGCATCTCGACGCCCGCGCGCACCCTGCGGTACTCGGGCAGTGACCGCCCGGCCTGGCGCATGTACCACACGGGCGTGTACGGAACGGGCTCGCGCCGGCAGGCGCGAATGAAAACGGAATCGGCGAGCTGGGGTTTCACGGCACCAGCCTGCCATGTCCCCACGCCGCCCTGTGCCCGGACCCACGACCTGGGGCTCCAGAACGACGCGAGGATGGCCGTTGATCGCGTAAGGTGAACCCCATCCCCTCCTGTGAGTCATCTCACAGCTCGGCAATGTGTTCGCCAATCGGCCATCCGGCATCGATTCCAATACCACTTTCGAGACACGCCGAGTGCGATGCGGGGAAATGTCGCCGGGACGTGCCAACGTCGGATCAGTCCCGAGCGACCGCCACGACCGTGGATCCGACGAGAGGCCCCGGAGCGATGACTTCGATGTGGAGTTCCCCCGAACGCCGCACTGAGCACTGTGCCGGCAGCGACGCCGCGCGCCCCGCCCGCACGCGCGGACGCGCCCCGGCACGGACGGCCGACCGGGTGACGGCTCGACTGGCGGCGACGGTTTGACGACTTCCGATGCCCCCCACAGCCACCCCCCTGCTTCGCGCTCTCCCGAATCCGACCTACTCTTCCGTCATGACCCTCGGTGAACCGCCCGCGCCTCCCGCCGCCTTCCGGCGCGCGCTGGAGACGCTGCGCCCCGCCGAGGTACGGCCGGAGATCGAGCTGGAGGACATCCCCGCACCCCAGCGGCTCGCGCCGTATTCCGGTGCGGTCGGGGCCTCCGTGTACCGTGACGACGACGAACTCGCCGTCGGCCGCCTGATCATGCTGTTCGACCCCGAGGGCCAGCGCGGCTGGGAGGGGCCGTTCCGCCTCGTCGCCTACGTACGCGCCGACATGGAGCCGGAGATGACCACAGACCCGCTGCTGGGGCCGGTGGCCTGGAGCTGGCTGACCGAGGCGCTCGACGCCCACGGCGCGAGGTACGCCGCGGTGGGCGGCACGGTCACCCGCGCCGTCTCGGAGGGATTCGGCGGCAAGGCGGACGACCCCGTCACCACCGAGATCGAGCTGCGGGCCTCGTGGTCGCCGCTCGACGAGGACCTGTCGTCGCACGCGGCCGCCTGGTGCGACCTCATGTGCCTGGCCGCCGGCATCCCCCCGCTGCCGCCCGACGTCGCCACGCTGCATCGGCGCCCCGCCCGCCGAGATGATCCGAAAGTTCCTTAGCCCGTGACAGAACCCGTAGTCCAGCCTCTGTTGGAGCCGCGCGAGGGAATCCCGCCCGTCATCGAGGACTCCGCCGCGCTCGCGGCCGCCGTGGACGCCTTCGCCCGTGGGACGGGGCCGGTGGCCGTCGACGCCGAGCGTGCCTCCGGATACCGCTACAGCGGCCGCGCCTACCTGGTGCAGCTGCGCCGGGCCGGTGCGGGCACCGCGCTGATCGACCCCGTCAAGTGTCCCGACCTGTCGGCCCTGGACGAGGCCGTGCGCGACACCGAGATCGTCCTGCACGCCGCGAACCAGGATCTGCCGTGCCTGGCCGAGCTGGGCTTCCGCCCGCGGCGGCTGTTCGACACCGAGCTGGCCGGGCGGCTGCTCGGCTACGAGCGGGTCGGGCTGGGGACCATGGTCGAGCTCGTCCTCGGCCTGCGGCTGGAGAAGGGGCACTCCGCGGCCGACTGGTCGGCCCGCCCGCTGCCCGAGGACTGGCTGCGCTACGCGGCGCTCGACGTGGAGGTGCTGGTCGAGCTCCGCGACGTCCTGCACGACGAGCTGGCCGCCACCGGCAAGCTGGAGTGGGCGCTGGAGGAGTTCGCGTCGATCCTGGCCGCTCCCGCCCATCCCCCGCGTACCGACCCGTGGCGGCGCACCTCGGGCATCCACCGGGTGCGCACGCTGCGCGGGCTCGGCGTGGTGCGGGAGTTGTGGACGCTGCGCGACGAGATCGCGCGGGAGGCCGACCTCGCGCCGGGCCGTGTGCTGCCCGACTCGGCGATCGTGCAGGCCGCCCTCGACCAGCCGCGCACGACCAAGGCCCTCACCGAGATCACCCCGTTCGTCGGCCGCAGCGCCCGCCGCCACCTCAACGACTGGCTGGCGGCGGTGAACCGGGCCCGCACGATGCCGGAGGCGGCGCTGCCGCAGCCCGTGGGGCCCGGGGACGGCCCTCCCCCGGCCAACCGGTGGGCCGACCGCGACCCGGCCGCCGCCAAGCGGCTCGCGGCGGCGCGGGCCGTCGTCGCCGCGCTCGCCGACGAACACCGCATGCCGACCGAGAACCTGCTCCAGCCCGACGCCGTACGCAGGCTGACCTGGGAGCCGCCCGCGCCGATCAACGAGGAGACCGTGGCGGCGCGGCTGCGCTCACTGGGCGCGCGGGAGTGGCAGATCGGCCTGACCGTCCACCCGCTGGCCAAGGCACTGGAGCGGCTGGAGATCAAAGGAGAGGTGTGACATGCGGGGCTGCGGCCCGGACGTGGAGTCTTCCTTCGGCCACCGCCTGCACCACGTCCAGCTCGCCGTTCCGCCCGGGGCGGAGGACGACTGCCGCGCCTTCTACGTGGGCGTGCTCGGGATGACCGCGATCGGCGAGCCCCCCGTGCTCGCCGCGCGCGGGGGCCCGGCCACCGCCGCTTCTACGCCCACGACAACGTCGGCAACCGCCTGGAGTACCTCGAACCGGCGTGAACACGTGGCGGCTCCCGGACGCGCGGCCGTCGCCGGCGCGCCCCCGGGAGCCTGTTCGCTCAGCGCGCGTCGTCGTCGTTGACCACGAGCCGGGCGAAGCCGCGGCCGATCGTCGCGTTGACCGGCGCCGAGGCGACCACCTGGTAGGACTGCGGCGCGGACGCCACCGCGGTGTCGCCGTTGACGGGCACCCGGAAGGACGCCTCCAGGGACCTGGCCGGGATGACGACCTCCTGCGCCGCCGAGGCGATCACCGGGGCGGCCCCGGTCGCGATCGTCTGGATCTGGACCGTCACCGGCGTGGCGCTCTTCTCCGACAGCCGCACCGTCATCGTGGCCGTGCCCGGCCCGTCGCCCTCGTCCACCGTGGCGCCCTCCACCGACACCTGCGGCAGCCTGTCGGTGCGGGCCTCACCCGCGGCCGTCGCGGTGAACGCGAGATCCGCGAGGTAGACCGCGCCCTTCCGGCTCGCACCCGAGATCCGGATCTCGCTGATCTGCTGCGGCTTGACGCCGGTGAGCGAGCTCAGCGGGACGCGGACCGTGCGCAGCCAGGTCTTGGGCAGCGGCGAGGACGTGCCGGGGAACGCCGTGAGCGCGTCGCCGACCTCGGACACCTTGACCGTCCGGGACGCGCCGTGCCTGTCGACGATCTCGACCGCGAGGTCCACGTCGCCGGTCGCCGTCTCGTCCCTCGCCGCGCGGAAGGTGAGCGCGTCGTAGCGGGAGACGTTCTGGTCCGGCGTGTCCAGCGGCACCGTCACCGTGCCCGTGGGGTCGCTCCAGGAGAACCGCAGCACCGGTGTCGAGGCGACGTTGGTCGCGTACGTCGCGGGCGTCCAGGACGGCGCCTGCGCGGTGGTCAGCGTGGAGGCGCACGACGGCAGGCCGCTCTGCGGCGAGCGGTCGAGCATCCCGGCGCAGACGAACGCGGCGGCCGAGCCGGAGACCCGCGCGGACGGCGCGAGCGACGCGAAGGAGGCCACGTCGAGGCGCTTGCCCGCGGGCGCCTGGGCGACCGCGTGCACGACGGCCCGCCCGGCGGAGGCGGTGGTGCCGCCGCTGCCGTCGAACAGCGGCAGCAGGCCCTGCTCGCCGCCCTGGACCAGGCGGAAGAACCCCGCGATGTACGCGGTGCCGACCGCGTACTGCTCGGCGGCGGTCAGCCGCGACGGCGCGGTGCCGCCGCAGACGGGGTCGTTGCGGTTCGACCAGTCGTCGGACGCGGGCGCGTGCGCCACGCCCGGTGTCCACTCGGTGTTGAAGAAGTTGTGGTCGGCACCCATGACCATCAGCGAGGAGCGGAAGGCCGGGTCGCCGTCCACGGCGTACCGGGAGTCGTCGTAGAAGTGCTGGCCCTGCTGGTTGGAGACGTCCCCGTCGCAGTACGGCAGGATGACGGCCATCGGCGTGCCGGGCAGGGTCGCCCGCGCGAAGTCCGTCGGGGCGAGCGGGAGCACCGCCCTGATGCCGTAGGGCCTGGCCCTGCCCGCGTTCATCAGCGCGGCCTTGACGACGCCCTCGCCTCCGCGCGAGTGGCCCATCAGGCCGACGTCGGACATGTCGAGGCGGCCCTTGAACAGGCTCACCAGCTTCGCGTCGCCCACGCCCTCGTCGGCGTCGGCGAGCAGGTCGAGGTGCCGCATGACGACCTCGCCCCGGGCCAGCGCGCCCCGGTCCTCGCTGTAGGGGTTGTCGGCGGCGTTGACGCCGTTGGCGCTGACCGAGACGACGACGTATCCGTGGCCGGCGAGCACGTCGGCGGGGCCGTCGTAGCCCTGGTAGCTGGCGATGGGCCGCTGCCCCGCCGGGCAGGGCCACTGGGTGTTGGACGTCGTCCAGGCCGTGGGGTCGTAGCAGGCCGAGTGGCGGCCGTGCAGGAAGACGACCAGCGGGCGCCTGCCGCGGGCGCCTTCCGGCAGGTAGACCTTCGCCCGGATCTCGGCCTGACGGCCGCCGAGCCCCTCCAGGGTGATGGCGGTGTCGCCGAGGTCGTACTCGTCGTGGGTCACGGCGTACGGACCGGGCGCGGCGGGGTCGACGGGCACGGGAGCCGGCTTGCCGTGCGTCTTGGCGGGCGGGTCGGCGGGCGTGGGCGCGGCCTTGCCGGCGGCCGCCGCGGTGGCCTCGGGCACCTCGCCGTTCCAGGCCACGTCGACGGACGACGCCGTGGCGACGGCGGGGTCGGGGGTGACGACGGTCAGCGTCATGCCGTCGGGCGACTCCTCGGCCGGGCCGAGCGACCGGCCGTCCGCCGCGAGTTCGGGGACGGCGTCGCGGACCGGCAGCGGCTTGTTCAGGTGGAGGGTGACCCGGTGGCCGCCGCCGACGGGTTCGACAGTCCAGGTGCCGTCCTCGCCGGGCGAGCCGGGCGAGCCGGGCGGCGCGGCGTGCGCGGATCCCGTGAGGAGGGAGGTGGACAGGGTCGCGGCCGTGACGGCCGCGGCGAGCGCCTTGGCCCAGGCGCGCACAGGAGAGCGCATTGGTTCCTTTTCGAGTGCAATGCCCCAAGAAAGCCGCCCACGAGAGCTACAGGAGGGATTCTTGAGGTTTGAGGGGTTGCACCCCGAATGAGATCGCCACTGGCAACATGCGCTGATTCCTGCCGGTTTCCGACCGGTTAACGATCACTCACAGGCGCGGCGGACCCGCCGATCCCGGGACCGGTTACTGACCAGTAGCATAGGGGACCGGAAGCTACCGACAAGTAGGAGCGAACCCGTGCCTGCGTCCCGTGAAGTCGTCTTCGTCGACGGCGTTCGGACGCCTTTCGGCAAGTCGGGCCCGAAGGGCCTGTACGCCGAGACGCGTGCCGACGACCTGGTAGTCCGCGTCATCCGCGAGCTGATGCGGCGCAACCCCGGCCTCCCCCCGGAGCGGGTGGACGAGGTGGCCATCGCGGCCACCACCCAGATCGGCGACCAGGGCCTGACCATCGGCAGGTCCGCGGCGGTGCTCGCCGGCCTGCCGAAGTCCGTCCCCGGCTACGCCGTCGACCGCATGTGCGCCGGCGCGATGACCGCCGTCACCACGGTGGCGGGCGGCATCTCCTTCGGCGCGTACGACGTGGCCATCGCCGGCGGCGTCGAGCACATGGGCCGCCACCCCATGGGCGAGGGGGTGGACCCCAACCCCCGGTTCCTGTCCGAGCAGCTCGTGGACGGCTCGGCGCTGGTCATGGGCATGACCGCGGAGAACCTGCACGACCGCTACCCGTCCATCACCAAGGAGCGCGCCGACGCCTTCGCCGTCGCCTCCCAGGAGAAGGTCGCCAAGGCGTACGCCGACGGCAGGATCCAGCGCGACCTGGTGCCGGTGGCCGCCCGCAAGGCCGCCGAGGGCTGGGGCCTGGCCACCGTGGACGAGGCGCCGCGCCCCGGCACGACGCTGGAGGGCCTGCGCACGCTCAAGACGCCGTTCCGCGCGCACGGGCGGGTCACGGCGGGCAACGCCTCCGGCATCAACGACGGCGCGACCGGCTGCATCGTGGCCGCCGAGGACGTGGCCGGGGAACTGGGCCTGACCCCGCGCATGCGCCTGGTGTCCTATGCCTTCGCCGGTGTGGACCCCGAGGTGATGGGCATCGGCCCGATCCCCTCCACCGAGCGCGCGCTGCGCCTGGCCGGGCTGTCCATCGACGACATCGGCCTGTTCGAGATCAACGAGGCGTTCGCCGTACAGGTGCTGGCCTTCCTCGAGCACTTCGGCATCGCCGACGACGACCCGCGCGTCAACCCGTACGGCGGCGCGATCGCGTTCGGCCACCCGCTCGCGTCGTCGGGCGTCCGGCTGATGATCCAGCTCTCGCGCGCGTTCGCCGAGCGTCCCGACGTCCGCTACGGGATCACCACGATGTGCGTCGGCATGGGCATGGGCGGCACGGTCATCTGGGAGAACCTGGCATGAGCACGATCGAGACCTGGAAGGCCCTCCTGGAGGGCAAGAACGCCGACGAGGTCGTCACCAAGGCGCTCGTGCGCGACGTCGAGCTTCCGTACGGCGCGGGCACGATGGCCCTGATCACGCTCGACAACGGCCTCGACCACACCAAGCCCAACACCTTCGGCCCGCACGGCCTGCTCGCGCTGAACGACGCGCTCGACGCGATCGCCGCACGCTCCGGCCTCGCGGCCGTCGGCGTAGTCGGCAAGCCGTTCATCTTCGCCGTCGGGGCCGACCTCAAGGGCGCGGCGGCGGTGTCCTCCCGCGAGGAGGCGCTGGCCATCGGACAGCTCGGGCACCACGTGTTCCGCCGCCTCGGCGAGCTGGACGTGCCGTCGTTCGCGTTCGTCAACGGCGCGGCGATGGGCGGCGGGCTGGAGATCGCCCTGCACTGCACCTACCGCACCGTGTCGTCGGGCGTCCCGGCCGTCGCGACGCCCGAGTGCTTCCTCGGCCTGGTGCCCGGATGGGGCGGCACCCAGCTTCTCCCCCGCCTGATCGGTCCGGAGAAGGCACTGAAGCTGATCGTCGAGAACCCGCTGTCGCAGAACCGCATGATCAAGGGCCGCGACGCGTACGCCCTCGGGATCGCCGACGCGATGTTCGAGCCGGCCGACTTCGTCGAGGAGTCGCTGCGGTGGGCGGCCCAGGTGCTGCGCGGCGAGGTGACCGTCGAGCGGGCCGACCACACCGCCGCAGACTGGGCGCCGGTGATCGACCAGGCCAGGACCCTCGTGGACCTCAAGCTGCGCGGGGCCTCCCCCGCGCCCTACCGGGCGCTCGATCTCATGGCGCTGGCCCGTACGGCGTCGCGCGACGAGGGCTTCGCCGCGGAGGACGAGGCGCTGGCCGACCTGCTCATGAGCGACGAGCTGCGGGCCGGGCTGTACGCCTTCGACCTGGTGCAGCGCCGGGCCAAGCGACCGGCCGGCGCGCCGGACAGGTCACTCGCCCGCCCGGTCACCAAGGTCGGCGTCGTGGGCGCCGGGCTGATGGCCTCACAGCTCGCGCTGCTGTTCGCCCGCCGCCTGGAGGTCCCGGTCGTGCTGACCGACCTCGACCAGACCCGGCTCGACAAGGGCGTCGGCTACGTGCACGCCGAGGTCGACAAGCTGCTGGGCAAGGGCCGGATCTCCGCCGACCAGGCCAACCGGCTGAAGGGCCTGGTGACGGGGTCGCTGACCAAGGACGCCTTCGCCGACGCCGACTTCGTGATCGAGGCGGTGTTCGAGGACCTCGGCGTGAAGCAGAAGGTCTTCGCCGAGGTGGAGGAGGTCGTCTCCGAGACCTGCGTGCTCGCCACCAACACCTCCTCGCTGTCGGTCACCGACATGGCGGCCGGCCTGCGGCACCCGGAGCGGGTGGTGGGCTTCCACTTCTTCAACCCGGTCGCGGTGCTGCCGCTGCTGGAGATCGTCCGGGGCGCCGCCACCGACGACGCGACGCTGGCCACGGCCTTCGCGGTCGGCAAGACGCTGAAGAAGTCGTGCGTGCTGGTCAAGGACGCGCCCGCGTTCGTCGTCAACCGGCTGCTGACGAGGTTCATGGGCGAGGTCACGGCGGCGGCCGACGAGGGCACCCCGCTGGAGGTCGCCGACCACGCGCTCGACTCGCTCGGCCTGCCGATGACGCCGTTCGCGCTGCTCCAGCTCGTCGGCCCGGCCGTCGCGCTGCACGTCGCCGAGACGATGCACGCGGCGTTCCCGGACCGGTTCGGCGTCTCGGAGAACCTCGCCAAGCTGGTCGCGGCGGGCAAGCCGGGCCTCTACGGCCCGGACTTCCAGATCGACCCGGAGGTGCGGGCGCTGTTCGAGGGCGGCTCGTCTCCCTCGACGGCGGACGATGTGCGGCTGCGCGCGCTCCGGGCCCTCGCCCGAGAGATCAGGCTCATGCTCGACGAGGGCGTGGTCTCGGCCCCGCAGGACATCGACCTGTGCATGATCCTCGGTGCGGGCTGGCCGTTCCACACCGGCGGCATCACGCCCTACCTCGACCGGACGGGCATCTCCGAGGAGGTCACCGGCTCCCGCTTCCTGGAGCCCGGCGTCGCCTCCGTACCGGCCTGAGTTCTCCTACACGAGCCGCCCGGCCCGAGCTGACACGGCCCACGCCGGGCGGGCCCGCCCGATCCTTCCGCCACGGACCCGCGAACCACGAGACCGCGGACCCACCAGGCCCTCCATCCACAGGGCCGCGCGGAACAGCAGGGCTCCGCACCACAGGGGCCCCGACCCGAGCCGCCGCGCCGATCCGGCGCGGCGGCTCCCCATTACCGAAGCTGCGACCCGGGTGGGCTCTGAAGCCCTGGAACGCCGAGGATGTCACCCCTCCTCAGTATCTCTATGAGCAGGAAGGGAGCAGGACATGACAGCGCAGCCGCACGACTTCGTGCCCGGAGAGACGCCGTTGCCGGAGAAGAACCTGCGGGCCATACGCGCCGCGTTGACCATCCCCCAGGACCGTGAGGCGTTCGACGCGGGGCTGAAGGCAGCACTCGACGAGGTCAGGGTCAGCCTGGACCTGGGTGCACTGAACGCGTTCGTACACCGGTGGTGGATCTCCGCCTGCGACTCGCTACGCGATCCTGAAGGCCGCCGGCAGATGCACGAGCGGGCCGAACATGTCCTGGCCGGCGGACCCCGATCCGAGGGGAAGCCGTGGCGCGAGATTCTCGCCGCCCGCGGGATCGATGTGTAGGTGTACAAGCTCGTCATCGATCCGATAGCCGAAGAGCGAATCGCCGCGCTCCCTGAGGAAGCGCTGCGCCCGCTCGCGGAGTTGTTCACGCTTCTGGAGACCGTTCCGTGGAGCGGGGAACCGTACAACCGGGCCAAGCCGAGATCGAACTGCTCACCCACCCCTCCGGTGAACGAGGCCTAGCCACTAACGTCGTCCTGGAGGAGCAGCGTGAGAGCTACCTTGTTCGCCTCGAATGGCCATAGCTATCCGCCACCGAACTGATCACCCCGCCTCACCGGCAAGCGAGCCTCGATGTTCTCCTGGCGAGGTCCAGCGGCGACGAGGGCAGGGTCGACCTTGACCTGGGTGCGTTTCATGCCTTCGTGCATAGGTGGCGGATCTCCGAGCTGCCCGAGGAAACGCGGTGCCCGGCACCGCCCTGCTTCAGCACAGCAGACAACGCTCGACCGGCCGGGCCTGCCAGAGACCTTCCATGCCCCGGAAGCGACCGATGACGGCGGGGACGTCGTCGGGGTCCCTGAGCTTCAGGTGGTAGTAGGACACCCCGGCCGTGAAGTCGCTGTCGGTGCGGGCCCGCAGGTCCTTGGTGGCGTGCTCGGGATCCTCGAAGTAGAACGCCTCGACCTCCGGCGTGCCGCGGATGGCTTCGACGACCGCGTTCTGCTGTGCCGTGGTCAGGGGCTTACGGCAACCGGCTCCCTCCATCGGCTTACGCAGGCACAGGCGCAGCGTCACGTGCGCCTTGCCGTACCAGAAGCCGTCGCCCTGGGAGTAGACGCCGTCCACGCCTGGCAGCGCTTCGATCACGCGGGAGAATTCTTCGGACTTCGACCGGTCGAGCAGGACGCCGACGACGGTGTCGCTCATGTCTTCGCGGCCGAACTCGTGTCCGCCATCTCTGATCCAGGTGAGTTTGCCGGACTCCTGGTACTCCTTCCAGTCCTGCTCGGCCGAGCGGTACCTGACCTCGCGTACGTCGGAGCGGTCCTCGACCGCGGCGAGGACCGCCTTCTTCTCGGCCTCGGTCGCCGACGAACCGAAGCCCACCTCGAACGTGCCGGTCGTGGGCCAGGGGCCCGGTGGCGGCGGGAGAGGCCCCTGGGGCGGCCCGGCCGAGCCGGCCAGCAGGCGGGGCACCCCCCAGGCGGCGGCGATCAGCGTGGCGACGACAAGCGGACCCGCGATCCACAACAGTCGTGACCGGGAGGATCTCGGCTCGGTCCCATCAGACATGTCGGCGAATATGCCCAGTGATCCCCACGCGGTCAAGCAGCATCGGGGGCGGCCTCCGACCCTCCCGGCGAAGATCCTTGCTCTTACCCACCCCACGGATCACCAGACCGGAACACCGGGCCCCGAGGGCTGAGCCGCCGCGCCGGTTCTCGGCGCGGCGGCTCGCCGCGCTTCCGCACGCGGTCAGGCCGCGTGCCGGTAGGCGGGGTAGGTGAAGTAGCCGGAGTCGCCGCCCTGATACCAGGTGGACTCGTCCTGCGGCGCGATGGGAAGCC
This sequence comes from Microbispora sp. NBRC 16548, assembly GCF_030268985.1. NCBI lineage: Bacteria > Bacillati > Actinomycetota > Actinomycetes > Streptosporangiales > Streptosporangiaceae > Microbispora > Microbispora sp. NBRC 16548. Next base: position 535,822 of record NZ_BSSF01000001.1, on the reverse strand, counting down.
CCTGGCGCAGCCGCTCCACGAGGTCGGGATTGGCGATGAAGGCGCGGCCGAAGCTGATGAGGTCGGCGCCGAGCCCCAGCCAGTGATCGGCGGCCGCCTTGTCCGTCTGCCGGGGGCCCATCGGGAAGACCGGGTTGACGATGAGCGTGCCGGGCCAGGCCTTGCGCAGTTCGACGAGCACGTCCTCGTCGGTGGTGGCCTCGATGTGGACGTACGCCAGGTTCAGGGGGGCGAGTTCGGCGAGCAGCGCGCCGTACAGGTCGGGGACGTCGGTCTCCTCCGCGCCCCAAAAGCCCGCACCGGGCGAGAGCCGGATGCCCGTCCGGTCGCCTCCCACCGCCTCGGCGGTCGCCGACACCGCCTCCACGGCGAAACGGATCCGGTTGGCGATCGACCCGCCGTACGCGTCGGTGCGCAGGTTGGCGGTGCTCGACAGGAACTGGGCGATGAGGTATCCGTTCGCGCCGTGCAGTTCCACGCCGTCGAAGCCGGCGTCGACCGCCCGGACAGCGGCCTGCGCGTAGGACAGGGCCTGCTCGGGCACCTCGGCGGTCTCCAGTGCCCTCGGCACGGGCGCCGGCTTGGGCCCCGACGGGGTGAACACCTCGCCGGGAGCGGGGACGGCCGAGGGGCCCACCGGCCGCATCCCCGTGGTGTCGGGGTGGGAGACGCGGCCCCCGTGCATGATCTGGGCGAAGACGCGGCCGCCGTTGGTGTGGACCGCGTCGGTGACCGGCCGCCACGACGCGACCTGCTCGTCGGTGTACAACCCCGGAGTGCCCGGGTTGGACTGCCCGACGAGGCTCGGCTGCACTCCTTCTGTCACGATGAGCCCGGCGGTGGCGCGCTGGGCGTAGTAGGTCGCCATCGACGGTGTCGCGAGGCCGCCCGCGGCCGCGCGGACCCGGGTCATCGGGGCCATCACCACGCGGTTGGGCAGGGTCAGCGCGCCGAGCTCGTAGCGGTCGAAAAGGGTCGTCATTCCTGAGTGCCTTTCAGGGGGTTCCTGCGGAAGGACGCGTCCGCCGGCTGGACACGCGACTACGCTAAGACCTGACATTGACGTCAGAGGCAAGCGTTTGGGCCAAGGTTTTCCGACAGGAGGCGCGATGCGGATCGGCGAGTTGGCGTCGCAGGCGGGGGTGAGCGTCCGTTCGCTGCGCTACTACGAGGAGCAGGGCCTGCTCACCAGCACGCGCAGCCCCAGTGGCCAGCGCCACTACACCGACGGCGAGGTCGAGCGCGTACGGCTCATCCAGTGCCTGTACGCCGCCGGGCTCTCCAGCCGGACGATCGTCGAAGTGCTTCCGTGTGTCGACTCGCCGAGCGAGCGGAACTCCGACGAGGCGTTCGAACGGCTGATCCAGGAGCGGGACCGGATCAGCCGGCACATCGACGAGCTCCTGCGGGCCCGCGAGGCCCTCGACCTGCTCATCGACGTCAACCGCGCCCACCGCGCCCAGCTGACGCCTCGCTGACCCTGGACATGACGACGACGGCGCGGTCGCCCGTGCTGCCGGGCGACCGCGCCGCGGAAGCCGCCGGTCAGCGCTTGAACAGACGCGGCGCCAGGTCGATGAGGTTCTTCTGCCACACGTCCCAGCCGTGCGGGCCGGGGGTGACCCCGTCGAACTCGTAGCGGATACCGAGATCCTTCATCGTGGTCAGCGACGACATGAAGAACGGCTGCACGAAGTCGGTCTGGTCGCCGACGTACAGGCGCAACATCGTGGTCCCCTTGTTGATCGCCGCCACGTCGACGCCGGTACCGTCGCCGAACCAGGCGGAGAACGCCGCGACGTAGGCGAACTCCCCCGGGTACGCCTTGAGCACCCCGAGCGTCTGCACACCGCCCATCGAGAGGCCCGCGAGTGCCTGCCGCGACGGGTCGCTGGAGACGTTGTAGTGGGCGCGGGCCGCGGGAACGATGTTGTCCAACAGCTCCTTGTTGAAGTCGGACACGTTGCCGTTGCCCATCACGACCACCATCGGCACCAGCTTGCCGTCCAGGGACTCGTGGTCGAGGATCTGCTTGGCGCGGCCCATCTCGACCCAGTCCGTGTAGCTCTGACCGCTCCCGTGCTGGAGGTAGAGGACGGGATACGGCTCCGCGCGCTTCGCGTCGTATCCGGGCGGGGTCCACACCAAAGCGGTCCGGTCCGCATTCGCCACGGTGCTCCGGTAGGTCAGGCTCTCGACCTTTCCCCCCTGGCCGGCGGGAACGTCCGAGAGCAGGCGCGACCTCTCACCCGGGATGAAGAAGCTGCTCCAGTTCGGCTCGGAGGTCACCTTCGTCGGGTTCGACGCGTCCTTGACCGAGACCCGATCCACGATCCACTGGTAGTAGTAGAACCACGGGTCCAGCGGGCCCACGGTCACCCGCCACCGGTCGCCGTCACGGGACATCGGAACGCGGAGCCAGCTCCCGCCGGGAGCGTCGTTCGCCCACACCGTGACGTGCTTGGCGTCCTTGAAGTCCGTCGTGGTCTCGAAGGTGACGAAGCCGCCCTCGGACACGAACGGCGTCGGGGTGGTACCCGCCGGCGGCGGGGTGAACTCGCCCTTCAGTTGCCCGTGACCGGCGCTCGGACCGTGATTCGCCACCTTGTGGAACAGCCGGGGCACGAAATCGATCAGGTTCTCCTGCCAGGCGGTCCAGTTCGCCCCGGCGTCGGGGTTGACCCCGTCGAACTCGTACCTGACGCCGGCGTGCTTCAGCGCCTTCGTCAGGCGGACGGTCGCGTTGTAGGCGGGATCGGTCACGTTCCCGGTGTACAGACGCACCAGCTTGAGGTTGCGGTTGGTCGCGTTGGCCTTCACCCGGTCCACGCCGTTTGTCAGAAGACCCGAGAACGAGCCGGCGTAGGCGAACTGGCCCGGGCCGGTCAGCGCGGCGCGCAACGCCTGCGACCCACCCTCGGACACACCGGCGATCGCCTGATGCTCCCGGTCGCGATGGACGCGGTAGGCGTCCCCGACCGCCTTACGGAGGTCCTTGAGGTCCTTGTCGTCGTCCGGTCCGCGACCGTCGGTGATCACGACCACCATCGGCTCCATGGCGCCCTGAGCCGACAGGTTGTCGAGGATCTGCCTGGCACGGCCGAGGTCGAACCAGTCGGTGGCGCTCCTGTCCGTGCCTGACTGCAGGAACAGCACCGGATACGGCTTGCCGCCCCTGGCCGAATACCCAGCCGGGGTCCAGACCAGAGCCGACCGCTCCTCCTTCTTGGTCCGGTAGGTCAGGGTCTCGACCTTGCCGCCCTGCCCCTCAGGCACGTCCGCCAGCAGACGCGCCGAGTCGCCCGAAACGAGGAAGGTGCTCCACAGGGGCTTGGACGCCACGGTGGTGCCGTTCGTCGGATCCTTGAGACTCTTGGTGTCGTCGCCCGTGAGCTGATAGGAGTACAGCCCCGGCTTGAGCGGGCCGAGGGCCCCCGACCAGGTGTCGCCCCTGCGGGTCAGGCCGTACTCCGCCCAGGCGGAGGAGGGGCCGAAGTTGCCCTCGACCATCACCTGCGACACCTGGCCCATGTTGGCCTCGATATAGGCCGCCGGGACGGTGAACGACACGTAGCCGTCGTCCGAGACACTCAGCCACGGCGTGTCCGCCACCGCCGGCCGCGGCGCGACCAGAACCGACGCGAGCGCCATGACTCCGGCGACGATCACCGCCGAGAGCCGGCGCACGCCCTTGGGGCGCAGGCTGCCGTGATGGAACAACGTCATACCGAAACTCCCTTGATGGCCGACAGTGGTCGGTCCGACCTACCGACCTGACACATCGGTGGAATGCGGCCGTGAATTCCGCGTCCCGACCTCCGCCGTCACGGGCGCATTCACTCTCTTTTAGCCGCGAGCGCTATCAGTCCCGATTCCACCGAGTCAAGGTAATTGATACAGTTTGGAAACACAAGCCTCTGAAAGGACGCCGCCGAATCGCGCATGCCGACCAGGGCAGGGCGGCTCTGCCGGCGCCGGCTCGAGGGCACGTCACGTCCAGGGGAGCACGGCGAATATGGCGCCGGCCCCCCGGACGCAAGGGCGACCCCGTAAATGTCCGCTGCCCGGCGGCGATTGGCGCCGGACGGCCGGTTTTCTGCGAGCGACGCGTCCGGCGGTGAATCCTGTCCCCACCGGAAACGTAACCCGTAATGTTTACGGCGCAACCGTCGCCGGTGCTTGACCGGTCCTCATTACTGCCGTATCGCCGGGGGCCGCTGTTTTCCGGATCCCCGGCTGGTCAGCAGCAGCTGCCCACCGGGATGGGGGCCGGGACGATCGCCTCGACGTGATGGGCCGGAGCAACGACGCGGACCCCTGAAACCAGCCCAGCTCCGATCAACGCGGCGACCAGGAGGTGCTTCATGTGTCTGTTCATCTTTCCTCCCATTCGGACTGCCTTCCTTCGGGGAAATCAACGCCCTTCCTGACGGGAAAGTTCGGACGGCCCCGGAACGGTCAGCAGTGGCCGTGGATCTCGGCCTGCTCCGCGAGGGCGCGCCGCTCGTCATGCCTGTCGCCGCTCTCCCTGGCGATCCGTAACGACTCCGCGACGTGCCTCGCCGCCTCGCCGAGGTCGCCGAGCATCCGGGACGACCTGGCGAGCGCGACAAGGGCCTGAGAACGCTCCTGCGGCCCCTGCGCACAGGCGTCGAAGCTCGACAGCGAGTCCCGCAGATGCGCGCGGGCGGCGACGGCGTCCCCGGCCGCGAGGTACGCCTCCCCGAGACGCCGGAGCGTCATCGCCTCGTGCATCGCGTCACCCGCCTCCCGGGCGCGTCGCAGCGCCTGCCGCAGCGTTGCGACGGCCTCGGCGGGGGATCCGAGCACCAGACGCGCGTCGCCCGTCATCATCAGCGCATAGCGCTCGCCCACAGAGGACCCGACCCGGCGACTGATCGTCAACTGCCGCTCGGCGTACCGCAACGCCTCCTCCGGACGCTCCAGGAGGAGACAGGCGCTGGCGAGGTTGCCGAGCGCCCGCAGTTCTCCGAGGGGGTCTGCGAGCTCCCGGCACAGATCCAGCAGTTCGTTGAGGCACTTCAGTTCTTCCGCGTCGTGGTTGAGCAGGCGGTGCGCCATCGCCACCATCGCCAGCGCCTGTGCCTCGCTCCCCCGGTCCGCGAGCCGGCGCGCGGTCTGCAGCGACCTCGTGCCGAGCCAGAGCATCTCGTGACGGTATCCCTGCGCGGCGAGATGCCATTGCAGGCTGAGGGCCAGGCCGACGGCGAGACGGGCCGTCGCGGCATCCGCGTCCCAGGCCTGGCCGACGATAGTCATCAGGTTGGGCCGTTCCCGTTCCAGCCAGCGGGTCGCCTCTTCCCGATCGTGCAGCGGCTTGGGCGTCTGCGGCACCTCCGGCACGCCGGCATGCAGGCGGTGCGGGTCGATCACGCGCACGGCCGCGCTCGTGGTGGCGAGAAAGAAGCCGAGCACGCGGCGGAGCGCGGCCTTCCGCCGGTCCGGCGGTTCGGTGTCCAGTGCGCGCTCCTGCGCGTACAACCTGATGAGGTCGTGCATCGTGTAGCGGCCCGGAGTCGGGCTCTCCACCAGCCGCGCGTCGAACAGCCTCTCGATGACCTGCTCGGCGGCCCGCGGCGGCCGTTCGAGCAGCACGGCCACCGCCTCCAGGCCGAGATCGGGCACGCGCAGCAGCCCGACCATGCGGAAGGCCCAGGCGGCCTCGCGGTCGAGGGCCTGCCCGCAGTCGGCCAGGGCCGTGTAGCTGACCGCGATGCTGCTCCGCACGCCGGCATCCCCGGTGCGCAGCTCGTCCAGCCTGTTGCTCTCGTCCTCCAGGCGTTCGATGAGCATGTCGGCCGACCAGCCGGAGCGGCTCGCCAACCGGGCGCCGGCGACATGCAGAGCCAGGGGGAACCCGTCACAGAGGTCGGCCAGCCGTTCGACGGCTCGCTGCGAGAACCCGATGCCGCCGGCCTGGAACCGCCGGGCCAGCATGGCGACGGCCTCGCCCCGTGTCATGGGGCCGAGGTCGACGTGCGCGGCGGGAGCGGCCTGCGCCAGGTTCTGGCGGGACGTGAGCAGGACGGTGGAGCCGGGCGTCATCGGCAGGAGGGGACCGACCTGCTCGATCGAGGAGGCGTCGTCGAGAAGGAAGAGCACTCGCCTGTCGTGGAGGATCGTACGCAGGGCCGAGGCGGCCTCGTCGACGTCGGCGGGAACCTCCGACCCCGGCGTGCCGAACGTCCGCAGGAGCCGGCCGATCAGCTCGCCCGTGTTCAGCCGCCGCACCCCGGGCATCGCGCCGCGCAGGTTGACGTACACCTGGCCGTCGGGGAAGCGGGCCGCGGCCCGGTGCGCCACGTGAAGTGCCAGGGCGGACTTGCCCGCACCCGGCGGGCCGCAGATCGCCGCCACCGGCGTCGGCGGCGACCCGTCCGGCGGGTTCAGCCAGGTCTCGAGGCGGCTCAGCTCCCGCTCCCGGCCCACGAAGTGCGGCGCGTCCGAGGGAAGCTGCCTCGGCACCGCCGGAGGCCTCGCCGATGCCTCGCCGTCGGACGCCTTGGGGACGTCGCCCGCGGCATCCGGGGAGGGGGCGCCGAGGAGAAGTTCAGCGTTCCCGGCGAGGATTCGCTGGTGGAGCCGCTGGACGGGGTGACCCGGCTCCACACCGAGGTCCCCGACCAGGCGCGTTCTGAGCTCGTGGAAGGCCGCGAGCGCCTCCGCACGCCGGCCGTCACGCGCCAGGGCCAGCATCAGCTGGCCCCACGGGCGCTCACGCAAGGGGTTGTCGCGTACGCACTGCCGGAGCGGGCCGATCGCCTCCGTGTGCAGGCCGAGTTCGAGCCGCGCGTCGACCCAGTCTTCGAAGACCCCCAGCCGCTCCTCCCGCAGCCCTGCCGCGATCTCTTCAAGCGCGAGGGTGCGCGGCACGTCGTGGAAGGGGTCGTCGCGCCACAGCAGGAGGGCCCGCCGGAGCGTGGCCTCCCCCCGCCGTACGTCACCTGCCTGCAGCGTGCGACGCCCCTGCCGAGCAAGGTCCCTGAACGTGAGGAGGTCGAGCTCGCCGGGTCGTACGTCGAGGCGGTAGCCGTCTCCCACCGTCTCGATCGGTGCGGCCCCCGGATCCGCAGGCGACAGCAGCCGGCGCAGGGCCGAGATGTAGGTCTTGAGGTTGCCCCGGGCAGAACGGGGCGCGGCGCCGTCCCACAGATGCCTCACGAGCTGATCGGCCGTGACGGCCCTGTTGGCGCTCACGAGCAGGGCGACGACGGCCTGACGATGTTTGGGGCGGACGAGCGGGATCTCCCGGCCGTCCGCGTCGCGGACCCGGACGGAACCGAGGAGCCGGTAATCCACGCCGCCTCCACCCTGAGTCGCAGGACGCCTAGATCCTAGGCATCGCCCTGACTCAGAGCAAGATCACGGTGTGGGTCCTCACTCGATCGGGCTTCCCGGGTCACCTACCGCGCCCGGATCAACCACCTGTCACCAGCATCGGACCGTAGCGGCCGGTGAAATCCTCGGCTACTTCACGGGCATCGGGATCATCGCTGCCGGCGGCGTTCTGGACCAGGACCCGCAGGATCTGCCAGGCTTCGATGCTGCCGAGCAGTTCGGCCATCCTGCGAAGGTCCTCCGCATCCGCCGTGGGAAGTCGTTCGACCACCATGTCCCGCAGTCTGGGCAGCACGAGATCCCTCCTCCCCCGGGCGATCGCCCTCCTGGCGTCCAGGGCCCACGCCTGCGACAGGGCCAACTCCACGAGCGGGCGCAGGAGAGCCGGGACGTCGGAGGGAAACGTCTGCAGGAATGTGAGCGCCGCTCCGCGATCCCAGGTGGAACCCCTCAGCGCGGCCGAGAGCGTCTCCGCCCTCGACGCCGCGTGGCGGTAGAAGTCGGCGCGCAGCCGGGCGGACTGCTGCTCGGCTGCGATGATCGCCTCCCACATACGCCGATCGGTGGCCTGCTGACCCATTCATCCTCCGCTGTGCGTGTGGCTCGTGGGCCGTGTCAGTGGACGCTGCCGACTACCGGAACGGGCCCTAGAGCTTAACGCCGATGTTCTGCCAGTCCATGCTCTTGATGAGTCCGACGAAGTCGTCGAAGGGCATGCTCTCCGTCGGATAGATGGTGTGATGCCCCTCTGGCATGGGCCCGCCCACTCCGGCACCGTCCGAGACGACGCCCAGACCTTCCGCCAGCGGCTTGGTCGGCTGACGCACCTGACCGCTCAACCCGATAGCGCGGAGATTCTCCACGGTGTCGTACGTCGACAGACCCTCCACGCTGAGGTTCTCCAGGTCCTCCGCGCTCGGCGGATGCACCATGCCCTGATCGTCGACGGTGATGTCGCCCCTGCCCGTGGCCGGGTCGCGGGGGCGTACGCGAGGTCCGCCGGCGGTGTGCAGGCCAGGGGGGCAGTTGTGGACCAGGACCGGAGCCGGGCCGGCCTGGACGTAGAAGGTGTGGGTGTCGGCGACGGTGAGGTCGTAGACGGTGGGGTGGGCCGGGACGGCGGTGGTGCCGACGACCTGGACGGTGGCGCCCGACGGGGTCCGGAGACGGTCGGCCGGCGTCAGCCGGTCGGCGCGGACCCACGCCTTGTCCTGGCTGTCCCAGAACAGGTGGTGCTCGGTGGCGATGACGACGCCGGTGTCGTGGCCCTTCTCGCCGTCGGTGTCGACGGTGATCTGGACGAGGCCCAGATAGCCGACGCCGGAGAAGGCCGCGACGACGAGCTTGGGCGCCGTCCTGCCGGTCGACGGGTCGGTGGCGAGGACCCTGTCGCCGGGCTTGACCTTCTCGATGGCCTTGGTGGCGCCGTCGGCGAGCTTGACCAGAGTGCCGGCGACGAAGCTGTTACAGCCCCGAGGGGCTCCGGACGAGGCGCGCGGCTTCCCGCGGGCCGCGCTCCTGCCGGCCGATCGCGCGGCCGCACCTTCTCCCGCCGCGGCCGCGTCCTCGGCGGCGCCGCCCACCTTGCCCAGTGCCGATCTCGCCCTGCTGGCGGCCTTGCCGACGACCCCGGCGACGGCCTTGCCCGCCGCCGTGGTGGCCAGCTTGCCGAGCGCCGCCCCGGCCGCCTTGCCGAGCACCCCGCCGGCCGCCCCGGCGACGGCTCCGGCCGCCGCGGACTTGAACGCGCCGCCCATGCTCCACTGGTCACGCGGCGTCGAGACGAGGTATCCGGCGAGATTGCCGGCGGCTCCTCCCGCCGCGGCGCAGCCGACGCTGCCGACGCCTCCCGTGGCCACCTCGCAGCCGATGGTCACGGTCACCGAGACGGCGACGTTGACGATGGTGGCCTTGTGCTCGTGCCAGAGGTTCTTGGCCTTGCAGCCGAAGTTCCAGCGCCCGCAGTGCGGCGGGCTGCTCGGCGGAGGCGGTGGGTTGTACGTCGGGTGACCGCCGCCACCGCCGTCACGGTCACCGCCGTGACCACCGGAAGGCGGATTGCACGGATTCGACGGGATGACGCCGCACTGGCCGCCGCCGTCGAGCATCAGCCCCGTCGGGTCCGACCCGTTCACCGGGTTGTTGTCGGCGTAGGCGTAACCGTTCCAGCTCTGGGGGTCCGATGCGTCGAACACCGGGTCGACGGAGATGAAGCGGCCGGTCTCGGCGTCGTACTCGCGGGCGCCAAGGTGGGTGAGGGAGGTGGCCTCGTCTATGACACCGCCGACGAAGCCCCGTTGACCCGGCCAGAACGACGGCGGCGTGCCGCGCTGCTGCCCGAACGGGGTGAAGCGGCGGCGGACGGGTGTCTGCGCGTCGTCGTCGGTCACCGAGACGTCGGTGGTGCCGTGATGGTCGGCGGCGAGCCAGGTGAGGGCCTTGCCTGTGGTGCGGGCGGCGACGACCTGGCCGCCGTGTGAGTAGTAGCGGGTGGCGGTCTTGGCCCCGGTGGTCTTGTCCAGCCGGATCTCCATGCCCGCGACGTAGAGGGTCGTCGAGGTGGGATCGCGGCGGATCAGGCGCTCGCCGCCGGCGTCGTAGACGAAGGTGCTGACGCCGGACGGATCGGTGGACTTGGCGAGGTGCCCTTCGACGTCCCACTCCAGCGCCCGGCCCGAGCCGCGCTCGGTGGTGTTGCCGGCGGCGTCGTAGGTGTAGCCGTCGATCTGCCCGTCGCGGTCGCCGCCCTGGTAGGCGACCGAGGTCAGCGTGTGCGGCTGCGGCTTGCCGGCCCCGGCGTACGCGTAGGTCTTGGTGACGTCGCCGCTCGCCTGGTGGTCGACCTCCTTCGTACGGTTGCCGACCTTGTCGTAGCCGAAGGACTGCCAGTAGGGCGCGGCTCCGCCGATCACGGCGGCCGAGGGCCCCGAAGCGCAGCCGTCGGTGGCGGTCCAGGCCTCGGTCAGGCGCTGCAGATGGTCCTGCCGGAAGCACTGCACGTCGGGCGTCTGGCCGGATGGCGTGTCCGCGATCCTGGTGATGTTGCCCGACGGGTCGTACGAGTAGTTGGTGTCCGCGATCGAGATCGGGGAGGTCTCCCGTTCGAAGAGCGATCGGGTGAGCCGGCCCGTCCCCTCCTCGTAGAAGTTGGTCTCCTTCACCCGCTTCAGGCCGGTGCTCATGGTCATGTCGAGCACCTGGCCGAGCTTGGAGTAGGTGGTGGAGGTGACGTAGTTGGTCAGGCCGCGCGTCGTGGTCGGGTGGCCGAGCTCGTCGTAGCCGTACAGCATCGTCTCGGCGAGCAGACCACCGGCCGCGGGCAGCACCGTGCGGTGGACGGTGCCGTCGAGGTTGTAGTCGGTGCTGATCTTGTAGGTGCCGGCCAGCGCGCCCTCGGAGGCCGGGATGACGGTCTGGGCGCCGAGTGTCCGGTAGGCGTCGTCGAAGCCGGTGACGGCCGTGGTGTAGGCGTCCATGGCGCCGGTCGTGGCGTTCCTGACGTACCGGATGGAGGCGGTCGGCTGGCCCTTGACCACTGTGCCGTCGAGCAGGGTGTCGTACTTCCATTCGGCGAGCTTGGTGCCGCTCGCCGAGGTGCCCTCGTACTCGGCGGTCTTGCGGCCGAGCCCGTCGTAGGTGAAGAAGACGCTCCTGCCGCGGGCGTCGGTGGTCGTCAGCAGCCGGTCGGTCGTGTCGTCGTAGGTCAGCTTCGCGGTGCCCTTGTCGGGGTCGTCGAGCTGGACGATGCGGCCGCGCAGGTCGTAGTGGTAGGCCCACGCGTTGCCGTCGGCGTCCTTGATGCTCTCGGGCTGCCCGGTGGGCGTGTACGTGTAGGTGGTGGCGTCGTAGTCCCCTGCCGGGCCGTCGCTCCCGTACTCCCGGAACTCGACGAGCTCGCCCCGCGCGTTGGTGATGCTGGTGGTCGGAGTGCCTCCGGCCGGCGGGTCGACGCTGATGCGATCGCCGCCGTACGTGGCGGTGGTCCGCCACTGTTCGCTGCCGCGTTTGCGGAAGATCTGCGCGGTGGGCCACTCCATGCCGTTGTAGAGGGTGACGCTCTGCCCGGGGACGTCGTCGTCGCTGGCGGGGGTCCACAGCGTGGCGCCGGGGGCCCCCTCGACGTAGTAGTCCTGGTTGGTCTTGTAGACCAGGCCGCGCGTGTCGTACAGCGTGTCGTTCACCACGCGGCCGCCGCCGGGGGCGGGTTGCTGGGTCTGCCGGTGACGTAGGAGGCCGTCGTAGAGGGCGTAGCCGGTGGTGTAGGTCGCCCCGTCGTTGCGGAGCGTCGAGGTGGTCACCGTGGTCGGCCCGTCGGTGCGGATCCCGTATCCGAACTTCATGTTCGGCGTCGAGGCGTACGTCGCCTTGGCACGCCCCGGCAGCCACACGCCGGCCAGCCGGCCCAGCGGGTCGTACGACAGGTCGGTGCGCTTGCCGTTGACGTCGATCGTGGCGGTGGGGAGCCCCCAGGCCGGCTCGACCTCGGTCTTGTCCACATGCCCGAGCGCGTTGGTCACCGTGGTGCCGGTGACCAGGCCGGTCGCCGGGGTGTAGGCCGTTGTGGTCTTGCCGCCCGAGGCGTCGGTCACCACCAGCGGCCGGCCGTACGCGTCGAACGCGGTGGTGCCGACGGTGACGTACTGCGGGCCGCCGTTCCACGAGCCGAGCTTCTCGGTCCTGGTGACGTCGCCCTTGGACGGCGCGGCGCCGAACGCCTTTCCGTCGTAGTACTTGCGCACGTCGGAGGCCACGTCGTCCGGCCGCTTCGGAGTGAGGTCGCACGCCTTGGTGACGGTCTCCACTCGGGAGACATAGGAGATCATCCAGCGGGATTCGTCCCGCGCGTACTCCGTGCGGATGCACTGGTCGTCGCTCGCGGTCGACTCGTCGCCGAGGTCGTCGACCTGGGTGGGCAGGCCGTCGGCGTTGTAGTCGGTGTCGGTCAGGGTGCGGCGCCAGCCCCCGGAGGCCAGTGCGGTGCGGGCGCGCTCGGTGTCCTCGCGCACCATGCTCGCGGTGGTCGTGCCCCAGGACCGCACTCGCTTGGCCGTCCGCTTCACCCAGTAACCGGTGATGGTGCCGGTCAACGCCGCGCCATCGGGACCGTCGAAGTGGATCTCCTCGCGGACCCGTCCCTGCAGGGCGTCGGCGTCGTCCACCGCGGCGCCCGCCGAGTCGGTGACCTTCACGTTCCGCGTGCCCCCGCCGGGCAGCTCGTCGCCATCCATGCCGCGGAAGTAGAGGTACTCCGACCGAGAGCGCTGCTCGGGCGCCTCGCCGTGGGTGACCCGCACCCTGCCGTAGCCGCGCCACTGCGACCAGGTCTTGTACTTCTCCTTGGTCAGCCCGTCGTCGTCATCGTGGTGCCACGCGCCGCCGCCGAGGTACTCGTAGCTCGTCACCTCGTCGGGCGCGCCGCCCGTACGGTCGATCTCCCGCACCTGGGTGACGACGTACTTGTGGAACCAGTCGAGCTTGGGCGAGGTCGCGCCCTCCGGCGACCAGTACTGCGGGTAGCACCGCCGGGTGTTGGTCCCGATGTCCGGCTTGTCGCCGGCCGTGCAGTCCTCGCCGGAGTACGCGACGGACAGGGAGCCGCCGGTCTCGTTGTCGATCGCCGAGATCCGCCACTTGGTCAGCGGCGGGCGTCCTTCGAGGGCGTCGACGCGGTTGGCCTTCTGGACGCCCGCGAACCTCACCGACGGCAGCGACGCCGTGCCGCCGACCTTGCCGGTGTGGGTGATCCCCGCCAGCCAGAGCGTGGCGGCCGTGCCGTCGCCGGGGGCGCGCATCTGCTGGTCCAGAGTCCAGGTGTCGACGTCCTTGTATGTACCGCCCGACAGCATCTGGGTGGTGACGGCGGCCAGCCGCTTGCGGGTCCAGAACGTCGGGGAGTACTTGTCGATGCACTTCTCACCGGAGTCGCAGTTCTGGTCGTACGGCACGTCGGGCCAGTACTTGGCGTTGTCCTTGGTGAACTTGCTCTCCGCGCAGTCGAAACTCGACGTCGGGATGCACCGCTCCCTCACGTCGAAGGAGACCCGTGCCGGGGCGGACGAGGTGAAGATCGCGTCCGAACGCTGGCCGTAGTCGATGCGCTTGAGGTAACCGCCCCGGTCGTACGAGGTCGGGGTGCCGTTGGGGACGCCGTCGGTCAGCGTGGTGACGTCACGGCGGTAGTAGTTGGTCTCCTTGCCGTACCAGAAGGTGCTGACCGTGCCGTGCGGGTCGACGACGTAGTCGAGGTTCCACCGCCAGGCACGCCGGCACCAGGAGTCGGAGAAGGCGCTCTTGTGGCATGGCTCCCCCTCGTCGTCGCCGAAGACCGGCACCGTCCAGGTGGAGTTCGTCTCCGCCCTGCCGTCGGCCCAGCCGGGCAGGTGGTTGCGGCCGAAGTAGTACTGGGTGCCGTCGGGGCTGGTGACGCGCCAGTAGTCGCCGTCGAAGTCGCCGTTGCCGGCGCCGGACAGCTTCTCGATCTTCGCGCCGTCGTCGTCCTTCGGCTGCCAGGTGCCGGTCGCGTCGTCCAGCACCAGCTCGGTGGCCTGCCCGTTCAGCGACAGCGTCGCGTTCGAGTTGCCCCAGCACTGGTCGTTGCGCTTGGGCGTGACGCCGTCGTCGGCGCATGCCTTGTATCTGCGCTCGATGAACCCGGGCCAGTAGTCGAAGCCCTCGCCGATCCAGGAGGCCTGGTTGTTGGTGGCGACCGTGCGGCCGTCCACGCTGCCGGAGGAGTAGGCGAACCCGACGTTCGGCGTCGGACCGCCGGGCACCGGCGGCAGCCGGAGCGGATACGCCCAGGAGAACGCGCCGGTCTGGTTGCTCACGCTCCACGTCGCGGACGGCGACAGCGAGGTCGCCTCGTAGCTGCCCGCCGACCCCGAGGGCGCGGCCTCCGCCGCCAGCGTCATCGTCGTCGCGGCGGCGAGATCCACGTCGGCGGTCAGCCGGCCGGTCGTGACATCGTTACGCGTGGGCAGCGGCGTACGCGTCTGGCAGCCGGGCCGATCGGGGGTGGCGGCCGCGCAGTCCGGCAGGCGTACCAGGCGCAGCCGGGACGCCCAGTCGCCGCCGTAGGCGTACCGGAATCCGGAATAGTCCACCTCGACCGCGACCCGCCGTGCCGCGCCTCCCGCCTGCGGGGTCAGCTGCAGGCCCAGGCCGGTGACGTGCGACCGCTCAGCCGTGGGTCTGTCGAGCACCCGCACCTGTACGGCCGCCGCCGAGGCGCCGGAGGACGGCGTCGCCGTGCCGGGTTTCGCCGCGCCCGCCGGGCCGATCCACACCGGCAGCAGGCCGGCCCGCGCCATGCCCGCCCCCGCGCCCGCGGGCGCCGTGGCGGCCGCCTTGTCCCCGGCCGGGGAGCCGAGGGAGACCACCGCGGCGCCGGCCTGCGGCCAGGTCACCGCGGGGGCGCCCCTGAGGTCGAACCGGGCCCCGGGGTCCGGCACGGCGGCCCGCGTGCGGCTCTCGTGGCCGGGCACGGGACGCTGGTCCTGCGCCTCGTGCCAGCCCGGGTCGCCCGACGCCCGCGCCTCCGTGACGGGTACGGCCAGAGCGGCCGGCACCACGACCGCCAGCATTCCGGCGACCCCGGCCCAGCCTCGCCATGAAGCGAGCACGACTACCTCCGGTTGAACGTGGATGAGAGGGGGGGACGAGGCGGCGGTCAGCCGTCCAGGGGGAGGTTCATCGCGATGTTGACGACCTGGCGGTCGGTCAGGATGCCGGTGTAGGCGCGGACGTCGTCGATGTCACCGCTGAAGTAGTCCACGGCCGCGCTGCGGTATTTGGCGCGGCCGATCTGCAGCGCCCCTGCCGCCCATCCGCCGGTGACGGGACGCTGGTCGTTGAGCTGGCCGTTGACGTAGAGGCGGATCTGCTTGGACTGCTCGTCGTACACACCCGCCAGGTGGGTCCAGGTGTTGAGCGCCGAGCAGTCGACGGGGTCGGCCGAGATGGCGTGCGTCAGGGTGCCGCTGGCGGCGTCAGGCGTCGTCGAGAACGACCAGTGCGGCACCGCGACGCCGTTCTCGGCGATGAGCCGGTAGCCGAGGTAGAAGGAGCTGTAGGTGGCTCCGTCCTGGGCCAGGACGGTGATCGCGTGGCTCGGCAGCACGCAGGTGTCGTCGCCTGACAGGCGCACCCAGGCCGTCACCGCGTAGCTGTGGTCGGTGCGCAGCGGCGCCGACGGGGTGGTCGCGTAGCCGGTGGTGCCGTTGAGGCTGAGCGCGCCGCCGCCGTCGAAGCCGTCGCCGGACCAGCCGGCGCCGCCGCCGAGCGCCGCGGGCCAGCGGCTGTCGGTGGAGTTGGCCGCGGTGGTGCCCGTGCCTTCGTCGAATGTCCACAAGCCGCGCTGGATGGGCGGCTGTTTGGCCATGGCGGCGATCTCGTTGCCGAGCGCCGGGTCGTTGACGGTGCGCGGGTCGTCCGACAGCTCCCGCTTCCAGATCTTCACGTCGTCGATGTCGCCGGCGAAGTTCTCGATGTACGCGCCGTGCGACCGCACCCGGCCGATCTGCAGCGGGCCGGTCGCGTCCCAGGGCGCGTAGGGGAAGGGACCCGTCGTGGACTGGAGAATGCCGTTGACGTACAGGCGCAGTTGCCTGTGGGGAGCGTCCCACACGCCGGTCAGGTGGGTCCAGATGCCGGTCGTCGGCTCGGCGTCGCTGATCGCCCGGATGATGGTCTTGTCGTCGACGTCGGCGTCGAACTTGCTGAAGACCCACCGCTTGGAGCCGGAGGAGTAGTAGAGCTGGAATCCCGTGCCGCGTACGGCGTCCTGGCTGACCACGGTGGAGTTCTTGCTCTTGTCGTTCAGCAGCGCCCAGGCCGAGACGCTCATGCTCCTGTCGGTGTGCACCACCGGGCCGTCCGTGCTGCCGTACCCGGTGCCGCCGTCCAGGCGCAGACCCCCGGCCACGCGGCCACCGGACCAGGTGGCGCCGCCCGCGATCGTCGCCGGATGTGTCGTCGCCCCGGAGTCGGCCGCCGTGGTGCCCGAGGTCTCGTCCAGCCGCCAGTGCCCCTCCGGGCCGAACCCGGCGTTGACGTAGAAGCTGTAGACGGCGGGGGTCTTGCCGACGTTGCCCGCCCGGTCGACCGGGAAGACGAACAGGGCGTTCAGCCAGTCATGGCGCGGGGCGAGGCGCACGTTGACGGACGTCTGCCCGGCGGGGATCTGCACCTGGGTGGCGGCGGTGGCCAGGGCGGGGTCGTCCAGCGCCCATCGGAAGGCCGTCACGTCGCTCTCGCCGTCGCCGGGGGCCAGCGTGAACCCGCCCGCCCAGCCCACGCTGCCCTTCCAGTCGTCGGGGGTGTCTGCCGGATAGTCGGCGGAGGTCACCTTGGGGAAGGTGGTCGGGTCGATCGTGTCCACGGTGAACTCGCACCACTTGCTCCACGCGCTGGAGTCGGTGCCGTCGTAGGCCCTTACCTTGTAGCCATAGCTGTGACCGGTGACGAGCCCGGCCAGCTTGACCGAGTGGTCGGTGGCCGAGGTGGTGTACTTGTAGGCGGTCTTGCCGCCGCCTGGCATGGTCGAGGTGATGTCGTCCCACACGCCGGTGGCCGCGTTGTAGTGGTGCAGGACGAACTCGGCCCGTACGCCGTCGTTGGCCTTGTCCGGGTCGTAGATGCGGGCCTTGAGCTGGAGCGGGTTGGCCGCGTCACCGGCGTTCACGGCCGGGCGGGAGGCTCCGGTGACGCAGGGGGTCGCCGGGTAGGTGCCGATGCCCGACGGGGCCGCCGGCGGGGTGTTGTAGTCGATGACGAGCTTCGGCGAGCTGCTGAAGCCCTTCCAGCCCCACTCGCTGCCGCTGGTGTCGTTGTAGTCCTTCAGCCCGAACGTCGTGTTCGACCAGCCCGACTTGGCGGCCTTGACGATCGCGCCGGTCACGTCGAACTCGATGCCCTTGTCCGGGCAGGAGGAGCTGTATCCCGCGTCGGAGGCGACGCTGTCCAGATGGCTGCTCCAGGACGGCTGACGGTTCCAGGTCGTCGAGGACGATATGCCACCGGTCAGCCAGAGCTGCACGGCCTGCGGATCGGAGGTGCAGCCCCACGACTTGACCTGCGTGATGCGGAACGTCGCCTTCAGGATGTGCTTGCCGTTGACGTTGTCGGAGTCCATCCGGAAGAACGACCGTTTGACGCCGCCGCCATAGGAGCCCGCCTCCGGCATGTGGCTGGAGTTCCAGTACTCCTGCGACGGGTAGGCCTTGTCCACGTACGTCCAGGCCAGCTTCGACCCCGACCACTGGGGGTCGATGTAGACCGGATAGGTGGTGTCGGCTGCGGTCAGCAGGTTCTTGTCCGGGGTGAGCGCGAGACGGTCCGGGCCGACGTCCACGCCCATGACGGCCTGCCTGCCCGCGCCCGCCGGCCCCGCCTTCAGCGTGGCGGCGGCGGCAGGCACTCCCGAGGAGTCCCACATGCGCGGCGCGGGCGCGTGGAACACCTCGGCCCCCGACTCGGTGACCGCGCTCAGGCCGCCGGTCGCCGTCTTGCGCACGCTCAGCCCGTTCGCGCGCAGGCCCAAGGTGAGCCGGTTCAGCGCGGGGTTGGCGGCGGCCTGCCTGGACTTGACCACGAGCACCTCGGAAAAGCCGAGCACCGACGCGGTCACCTTCAGGTCCACCCCCGGCAGCACCTCGGCATACGTCGCGGTGTCCCCCTCAAGGGACGGCTTGGGCAGACTTTCCAGCCAGGTCATCGCCACCGAACGCCCGCCCTCGCCGATCGCGGCCAGAGGGGCCGTCCCGCCTCCGGAGAAGGTCAGCTCCAGCGGGGTCGCCACCGTGTGCACGGTCCCGTCCGCGCCGAAGACCAGAGTCGGGTCGACGTCGGCCCAGCCGGTGCCACGCCGTACCCGCTCGGGCAGCGCCGAGGTCTCCGAGGTGAGGCTGCCGTCGGCGTTGGCGAACACCTGGCGGTTCTCCGTACGCAGCGACAGCGCCTCCACCCGCTGCCGCGACGTCCGCGCGAGCTCGACCGCCTCCCTCTCCGTCGGGGCGACGGCCGGAGCCGGCGTCGGGCCGGAGGTGCGCTCGGCCGTCGCGGGCAGGGCGGGTCCGAGGTGTACGGCACCGGCCGTCAGCAGGACGGCGGCGGCCAGGGCGATGCCGCGCGGGCGAAAGCGCATCGGGTCTCCAACAAGCGGGGGGTACGCACAGAACCGCGATGGTTCGCCGCAAGGAGATCAGGACCGGGTCCACCGCCGGTTCATTCGGCGTGAACCGGGGTCAACCGGCACAACCGGCCCAGCAACCGGCCGTGGTCGCCCGCGGGGTGACCACGCCTCGAATCGGGGCGGCGACGGGCCGCGACCGCGCCGGCGCGGTGGTTCGCCCGGGGTGATCTCGCCCGCCGCGTACTCGCGCTGATCGACCGGCGATAGCCTCTCGTGCGGACGAAACGGGAGGTTACCGGCGTGACGGAACTGCTGATGGGGCTCAGCCTCGGCCTGGGCGCGGGGGTCACGCCCGGTGCGCTGCTGACGCTCGTCATCACGGCGAGCCTGCGCGGCGGGTTCCGCTCGGGGGTGCGCCTGGCCTGCGTGCCGCTGCTGTCCGACCTGCCCGTGGTGCTGCTCGCCGTGACGGCCGTCGGGGCGCTGCCGCAGGTGCTCCTGCGCGTGCTGTCGGTCGGAGGCGGGCTCTACGTCGTGTATCTGGGGGTGGAGACGCTGCGCGAGGCCCGTACGGCCCTGCCGCCCCGCCCCGGCGAGGACGCGCCCTCCTCGGCAGGGGAGGTCCTGCGCGGTGTGGTGGTGAACCTGCTCAACCCCCACCCCTGGCTGTTCTGGATCGCGGTCGGCTCACCGATCTTCGTCTCGGCCTGGGACCGGGCCCCCGCGTACGCGCTGGCCTTCGTGGGCGGGTTCTACCTGGTCCTGGTGGGTTCCAAGGTTGCCCTTGCGGGAGCCGTGGGGGCCGGCCGGCACCGGCTGACCCCCCGCGGCTACCGCCTGCTGCTGGGCGCGAGCGGCGCGCTGCTCGCCGCCGTCGGCGCCGTGCTCACCGTTCGAGGACTGCTTCCCCAGGGGTGGTAGCCGCCACCCTGCTGCGGCGGCGGCCGTACAGGAAGTAGACGCCGGTGCCCACGACCATCCAGGCGAAGAACCGGATCCAGGTCTCCACGGGCAGGTTGAGCATCAGGTAGACCGAGGCCAGCACCGACAGGATCGGCACCACCGGCACGAACGGCGTGCGGAAGGAGCGGGGCAGGTCGGGGCGGGTCCTGCGCAGGACCACCACCGCCACCGCGACGATGACGAACGCGAACAGCGTGCCGATGTTCACCAGCTCCGCGATGGCGCTCAGCGGGATCAGCGCCGCGAGCAGCGCGGTGACCGCGCCGATGACGATCGTGATCCGGTACGGCGTGCGGAACGTCGGGTGGACCTTGGCGAGGGACCGGGGCAGCAGACTGTCGCGGCACATGGCGAACAGCACCCGGCTCTGGCCCAGCATGAGGATCATCACGACGGTGGTGAGCCCGGCGATGGCTCCGACGCTGATCAGCGTCGCCATCCAGGGCTGGCCCACCGACCGGAACGCGTCGGCGAGCGGGGCCGACGCGCTGAGCTCCGAGTAGTGCTGCATGCCGACGACCACGAGCGAGACCGCCACATAGAGGATCGTGCAGACGACCAGCGAGGCGATGATCCCGATCGGCAGGTCGCGCTGCGGGCGACGGGTCTCCTCGGCCGCGGTCGCCACGACGTCGAAACCGATGTAGGCGAAGAACACCAGGGCGGCGGCCGTGAAGACGCCGAAGACGCCGTACGCGACCGGCTGCACGCCGAACAGCACCTGGATGAGCGGGGCCTTCATGCCCTCTCCGGCGGCCATGTGGTGGGCCGGCGGGATGAACGGCTGGTAGTTGGCCCCCTTGATGAAGAACAACCCGGCGATGATCACGAGCAGCACGACGGCCAGCTTGACCGCCACCATGGCGCCGTTGAACCGGGCCGACATCTTGATCCCGGCCACCAGCACCCCGGTCAGCAGGATCACGATCACCGCCGCCGGGATGTTGAAGACGGCGTCGTCGCCGGCGATGGACGACGGCAGGTAGATCCCGAAGTTCTTCAGCAGCGAGGCGAAGTAGCCCGACCAGCCCGAGGCGACCACCGCCGCACCCAGTGCCAGCTCCAGCATCAGATCCCAGCCGATGACCCAGGCCGGGAACTCGCCGATCGTCGCGTACGCGTAGGTGTAGGCCGAGCCGGCGACCGGGACCGTGGCGGCGAACTCGGCGTAGCACAGGGCCGCGAGCGCGCACACGATCCCGGCGACCACGAAGGAGATTGCGACGGCCGGACCGGCCGTGTTGCGCGCCGCCACGCCGGTCAGCACGAAGATGCCGGTGCCCACGATGACGCCGATGCCGAAGACGGTGAGGTCGAGAGCGCTCAGGCTGCGCCTGAGCCGATGCTCGCCGCCCTCGGCATCCTCAATCGACTGTTCTACCGGCTTCGTCCGGAAAAGGCTCATCCGCAGGCTCCTCATCACGTCGATGACCTGCAGACTTCCCGGTCACACCGGTATTACTCCTGGTTATCAATCGGTGGGCTGCACAAGCCGCGCCGGATGGCTCTCCATCACCTGCGACCGGCGCGCCACGGCCTCGGTGATCTGACGGGCGAGGTCCTGCCCGGTCAGGCCGATCTCGGAGAGGATCTTGGCCCGCTTGGCGTGGTCGAGGAAGCGCTGGGGGATGCCGTAGGTCCGCACCGGCACGTCCACGTCGGCGTCGCGCAGCAGGCGCGCCACGGCGTCGCCCACGCCGCCGACCCGGCCGCTGTCCTCCACCACGACGACCAGCTTGTGCGCGGCGGCGGCCAGCACCAGGGCCCGGTCCAGCGGCTTCACCCAGCGGGGGTCCACCACGGTGGCCGAGATGCCCTGTGCGTCCAGGAGGTTCGCGGCCTCCATGCAGATCTCGGCCATCGGGCCGACCGCGACCAGCAGCACGTCGGCGTCGCCGGCGCGGAGCACGTCCATCTCGCCGAGCTTGCCGACGGCCTCCACGTCCTTGGGCAGGGCGCCCTTGGGGTAGCGGACCACCGACGGGCCGTCGTCGATCCCAACCGCCTCGGCCAGCAGCTCGCGCAGCCGCGCGCCGTCGCGCGGGACGGCGATCGACAGCCCGGGGATCACCTGCAGGATCGACAGGTCCCACATGCCGTTGTGGCTGGGGCCGTCGTCCCCCGTCACACCCGAGCGGTCGAGCACGACGGTGACCGGCAGGCGGTGCAGCGCCACGTCCATCAGGAGCTGGTCGAAGGCGCGGTTGAGGAATGTCGCGTAGAGGGCCACGACCGGGTGGAGGCCGCCGATGGCGAGCCCGGCGGCGCTGGTCAGGCCGTGCTGCTCGGCGATGCCCACGTCGTAGATCCGGTCCGGGTACGCCTCGGCGAACGCCGCCAGGCCGACCGGGTGGAGCATCGCCGCGGTGATCGCGACGACGTCGTCCCTCTCGCCGCCGATCTTCACGATCTCCTCGCTGAACACGTTGGTCCAGCTGTGCGGCTTGGGCCGCTCCTCGCCCGTCAGCGGGTCGAACGGGCCGGGACCGTGGAAGCAGTCCTCGTCGTGGTTCTCCGCGTGCGTGTAGCCGTTGCCCTTGCGGGTGAGCACGTGGACGATGACGGGCCCGCGGAAGGCCCTGGCGCGGCGCAGCGCGGCCTCCACCGCCCCCTCGTCGTGGCCGTCGATCGGGCCGACGTACTTCAGCCCGAGGTCCTCGAACATGACCTGCGGGGTCAGGATGTCCTTCAGGCCCTTCTTGATGCCGTGCAGCGTGTCGTACAGCGGCGCGCCGACGACGGGCACCCGGCCGAGGTTGTTCTTCACCAGTTCGAGCACGTGCTCGTAGCCCTGGGTCATCCGCAGGGACGACAGGTGGGAGGCGAGACCGCCGATCGTCGGCGAGTAGGAGCGGCCGTTGTCGTTGACCACGATGATCAGCGGCAGGTCCTTGCGCCCGGCGATGTTGTTCAGCGCCTCCCAGGCCATGCCGCCGGTCAGCGCGCCGTCGCCGATCACGGCCACCACCGTGCGGCCGGCCTCCCCGCGCAGCGTGATCGCCTTGGCCAGCCCGTCGGCGTACGACAGGGCGGTGGAGGCGTGCGAGTTCTCGATGACGTCGTGCTCGGACTCGGCCTGGCTGGGATATCCCGACAGGCCGCCCTCCTGGCGCAGCGTGCCGAACTGCCCGGCCCGCCCGGTCAGCATCTTGTGCACGTACGCCTGGTGGCCGGTGTCGAACAAGATCGGGTCGCGCGGCGAGTCGAAGACCCTGTGGAGGGCGATGGTCAGCTCGACGACGCCGAGATTGGGCCCGAGGTGGCCGCCGGTCTTCGCGACGGAGGAGACCAGCAGGTCGCGGATCTCCGCCGCCAGCACGGTCAGCTCCCCCTCTTCCAGGCGCTTCACGTCGAGCGGGTCCTTGATCGTCTCCAGAATCCCCACCGCTCATCCTTCCCGCTCGCCATCGAACGGATCGAGTCTAGTTCGAGGAAGGTGCGGGGGTATCAGGGGTTGCACCGAACCTCCACGAGACCTTCCCGGTGCCGACGTCGATCCCGCTTTACCCGTCGCCGCCTCCTGCCCTACCCTCATGATCCACCGGAAAGAAAGTCCGCATTACCGGATCTTCGGGCGATTCGCCACATTCCTGACTAGCTCTCTGTCCGCTTGGGATGCCCACTGATGATTCGCATAAGCCTCCGCGTGGCCGCCGTCGCGGTCACGGCGGTGGCGGGAGCCCTGTCCCTCACCGGCACGGCGGGCGCCTCCGGCGCCTCGGCGCGGCCCATGCCCACCGGCCCGGGAGCGCTGACGAGGAACCCGCTCTACGCCACGGGCGCGTTCGAATCCTCGGAGTGCGCCGAGCCGGGCCGACGGGCCGACGACCTCGACTCCTACCGGGCCTACCTGGACGACCTGCTCGGCTGCCTCGACCGGACCTGGAGCGAGAGGTTCCGGCAGGCCGGACTGCGGTTCTCCCCGCCCAGGGTGCGTTACATCACGAAGAGCGTGTACACGGGCTGCGGCCAGTACGTGGCGAGCTACGCCGCGGCCCTGTACTGCCCCAGGAACAAGACGATGTGGATCATGCTGTCCAAGGAGGAGCTGTCGGACCCCATGGGGTTCGAACTCTTCACGATCGTCACCCACGAGTACGGCCACTACGCGCAGGACCGCGCCGGCATCCTGGCCGAGTTCGAGCGGCAGTCCCACAAGCTGAGCGGGAAGCGGGCCTACGACCTCAACCGCCGCGTCGAGCTGCAGGCCGAGTGCTTCTCCGGAGCCTTCGTCCGCAGCGTCTGGCCCTCGCTCGGCCGCGACCGGCACGACTGGGACGAGCA
Organism: Microbispora sp. NBRC 16548; assembly: GCF_030268985.1. Taxonomy (NCBI): domain Bacteria; kingdom Bacillati; phylum Actinomycetota; class Actinomycetes; order Streptosporangiales; family Streptosporangiaceae; genus Microbispora; species Microbispora sp. NBRC 16548. The sequence goes on along the minus strand of NZ_BSSF01000001.1, from coordinate 512,085 downwards.
GCTCGCGGAGGTCGAAGGCGACATGTGGCACGGCAAGACGCGCAACATCCGCTACTGGCTCACGCGCGGCTGGTCGGGTCGCGGCCCGAAGGTGTGCGACACCTTCTCCGCCCCCGCGTCCAGGACCGCCTGACGCCGGACCGTGAGGACGATCTTGCCGGTCGAGGAGCGGGCCGGGGACCCCGCGGCCGACGGCTGGACGGCGGCGCTGGCCGACCCGGCCGTCATGGCGGCACTCACCGCCGTTCACACCGCTCCCGACCGGCAGTGGACGGTCGCCGAGCTGGGCGCGCGGGCGGGGCTGTCCCGCGCGGCCTTCGCCGGCCGGTTCACCACGCTGGTCGGGCGGCCACCCCTGACGTACCTCACCTGGTGGCGCATGACGATCGCGGCCCGGCTGCTACGCGAGTCCGACCTGCCGCTGCGCACGGTGGCGCGGCGGACGGGCTACTCGTCGGACATCGCGTTCGCCGCCGCGTTCAAACGCGAGTACGGCATCACGCCCGGCCGCTACCGGGCCACGTACCCGCATCCCGAGCCGCCTGACGAGGAGGAGGGCCCGTACCCGGGCATGGGTGCTGAAGCACCTGGACCGGCCGGTGACGCTGCCCGGCGAGGGCCGGCGCCGCACGGGCGGGTCACCCGGGGGTGACGCCGACGGCGCCGGACGCCTCGTACGAGTGGAGGCATCCGGCTGTGGCTCAGATCACTCCCTCGGTCTCCCGCGCGACGCCGGATTGTGGCCGAGACCATCGCCGAGAGCTGTCGTGGCGGTGCGGCCAAGACGCTGGAGCGGCAGTTCAGGGCGGTCGTCATTGCCGCGTAGCGTCTTCGGCGGCGTGCGAGGTGGCGGCAGAACATGTTTTCCCGCAAGGGGCGGCTGGAGCCGGGTCTCGGACTCGCTTTCGTGATCTCACTCACGTCTCGACGCTGCATGTCACACCGAGCCGGTCAAGCGTCTCTCGCGGGTTCAGGAGGTGCTGCCGGGGCTCTGGCGCCGCCCGCCGCGCCACCCGGCGCCGCCTCTTAGGGAGCGACCCGGGACAGCGCTTCGAGGGGGTCGGCGAGCACCTGGGCGAACGCCAGTTCAGCCGCCCCCATCAGCGTCGCGTCGTCGCCCAGGGCCGAGGTGCGCAGCCGCACCTGCTCCCGCGTCGCGCGCAGGGTGCCGGTGGCGATCCGGCTGCGCACCTGGGCGGCCGAGCCCAGGTAGATCTCCCGCAGGATGCCGCCGAAGACGACCATCTCGGGGTTGAAGATGTTCACCAGGCTGGCCACGCCGAGCCCGAGCCAGTTGCCCACGTGGGCGAGGGCCTCCTGGGCCATCACGTCGCCCCGGTCGGCGGCGTCGACGACGGCGCGGACCGCGTCCCTGCCGATCATCTCGCCGTACCGGCCGGCGTGCTCCATCAGAGCCGGCTCCCCCACCTCGGCTTCAAGGCAGCCGCGCGAGCCGCAGGCGCACCGGCGGCCGTCGGGGTTGACCATCATGTGGCCCACCTCTCCGCCGTACCCGCCGTACCCCCCGAGGAGCTGGCCGTTCACGATGATGCCGCCGCCGATGCCCACGTCGCCGTGCAGGTAGATCAGGTCGCGGCAGCCGGCGCCGATCCCGCGGGTGTGCTCGGCGAGCGCGCCGAGGTTGGCCTCGTTGCCCATCGCCACGGGCAGCCCGAGCGCGAGCCGCTTGGTCAGCTCCTCCCCCAGCGGCACCTCGAACGCGCCGATGTTCGGCCCGATCCTGACCACGCCGTCGGAGGCGCGGACCACTCCGGAGACCGCCGCCGCCGCGCCGACGCAGATCGTGTCCTCGCGCGTCTTGCGCCGCATCTGCCGGGCGAAGCCCGCCAGCGTCCCCACGACCTGGGCCATGTCGAACGGCTCGCGCGCCCGCACCGCCTCGCGGCGGTCGAGGATCACGCCGCCGAGGCCGATGCGCGCGGCCGCCAGCCGGTCGACCCCGACCTCGAAGGCGAGCACGTAGACGCGGGCCGTCTCCGGGCGGACGACCAGCGACGGCCGTCCCGCCCGGCCGGTGTCCTTGGGCAGCTCCTCCCTGACGAGGCCGGCCGCCGTCAGGTCCGCCGTGAGCGCCATGATGGTGCTCCGGTTCAGCCCCATCAGCGAGGTCAGCTCGGCCCGCGAGGTCGGCCCTCCGAGGTGGACGTGCCGTAGCAGCGTCCCGAGATTGTGCTTGCGGATCTCCTCCTGTGAGGGACCGGCGCGCATCATCGGGGCAGCCTCGGATTCCGTGGGGTCGGGGGGAACCTGAGCAGGTCAGGGGTCGGAGATCACCTTATCGGGCCCGATCACGTCATCTTCTGCCGGTCGCCGCCGCGCGCTTCCTCGACAGCGCGTCCACGCCCGCGGCGAGCAGGAGCACCGAGCCGGTCACGACGAACTTGACGCCGGCGCTGTAGCCCATGAGGCCCATGCCGTTCTCGATGACCGCGACGACCGCGCCGCCGAGCAGCGCGTCGAGCGCCCGGCCCTTGCCGCCGAAGAGGCTGGTGCCGCCGATGACGGCCGCGCCCACCGCGAACAGCAGCACGTTGCTGCCGCCGGTGTTGGGGTCGACCGAGTTGGCCCGCGACGCCGCGATGATGCCGCCGAGCGAGGCCATGAAGGAGCAGATGACGAAGGCGGAGATGCGGATGCGGTCCACGTTGATGCCGGCCCGGCGGGCGGCCTCGGCGTTGCCGCCGACCGCGTAGATGTGCCGGCCGTACGCCGTGCGCCGCAGCACGAAGGTCCAGACGATCAGCAGGATCACGATCAGCGGGACGACGATCGGCACGCCCTTGAGCGACACGAGCGCCGCGTTGCGGCTGCGCTCCAGGTTGAGCACGTACACCGCGATACCGGCGACCACGGCGAGCGTCGCGACCCGGGCGGCGATGACCGCGACGGGGGTGGCGACCAGGCCGCGGGACGCGCGGCGGCGCGCCTGCACGAACTGGATGGCGGCGTACGCGGCGACGCCCACGACCAGCGCCGCCCAGCCGGCGACCGGCGGGACGTTCTTGTTCGCGATCGCGAGGATCGTCTCGTCGCGGATCGAGATGTTGGTGCCGTCCTTCACCAGCAGCAGCACGACGCCCTGGAAGGCCAGGAACGCCGCCAGCGTGACCACGAAGGACGGGATACCGAGCTTGGCCACCAGCGACCCGAGCACCAGGCCGATGACCGCGCCGGTGACCATCGCGGCCAGGACCGCGAGATACCAGGGCCAGCCCTGCAGGGTCAGCAGCACGGCGAGCACCGCCGCGCAGACGCCGCTCGCGAAACCGGCGGACAGGTCGATCTCGCCGAGGAGGAGCACGAAGATCAGGCCCATGGCGATGACGGCGACCGCCGCGCCCTGGGTGAACAGGTTGGCGAAGTTGACCGCCGACAGGAAGGCCGGGCGCAGGACCGAGAAGACCACGCACAGGATGACGAGGCCGAAGACCGCGGGAAGCGCCCCCAGCTCACCGCCCTTGACCCGCTCGAGGTAGCCCTTGACGTGCCCGCCGAGCGCGGACTCGGCGTTCTCCTGCTTGGGGAGCGTTTCGGTTGTCATGATGCCGCTCCGTTGCCGTTCTTGAGGCCGAGCTCCCCGCTGCGCCCGGAGGTGATCAGTTCCACGATCTGCGCGTGAGTCACTTCGGATGCCTTGACCTCGGCCGCCATCCGGCCCAGGTACAGCGCCGCGATCCGGTCGGACACGGCGAAGACGTCGTTCATGTTGTGGGAGATGAGCACCACCGCGAGACCTCTGTCGGCCAGGCGGCGGACCAGCTCGAGCACCTGGGCGGTCTGCGCGACGCCGAGGGCGGCGGTCGGCTCGTCGAGGATGACGACCTTGCTGTTCCACAGCACGGCCTTGGCGATCGCCACGGTCTGCCGCTGACCGCCGGACAGGCTGGAGACGTGCTGGCGCAGCGACTTGACGGTGCGGACCGACAGGCCGGCCAGGGTCTTGGCCGCCATCTCCTCCATCGTGTCCTCGTCCAGGACCAGACCGCTGCGGCGCTCGCGGCCGAGGAACATGTTCTGCACGATGTCGAGATTGTCGCAGAGGGCGAGGTCCTGGTAGACGATCTCGACGCCCAGCGCCGCCGCGTCCCTGGGCCCGCTCACGTGGACCCGCTCGCCATCGAAGAAGTACTCGCCCGAGTCGATCGGGTGGATGCCGCCGATGCACTTGACCAGCGTCGACTTGCCGGCGCCGTTGTCGCCGACGAGTGCTGTCACCTCGCCCGGATAGGCCGAGAAGGCGACGTCGTGAAGGACCTGCACGGGGCCGAAGCTCTTGTTGATGCCGCGCAGTTCCAGGATCGGTCCCTGGGACACGATGGGCTACTCCGTAGATCGATGGGGCCGGTACGGCGCCGTTCTCCGGGCCGCCTCTCGTCGCTCCGGGCGGTGCGGGGCGCCCTGTGCCTGGTCAGAACGGTGCCAGGTCAGGACGGGGCGCCCCGCACGGTGCTCGTCGCGGCTCAGCACGTCACCCGCTCAGGGGGTCCGCGTCGCCGTACGCACCCGGTGGATGGATGTGCTTAGCTGACGCCGGCCTCGGTGCACTTGTCGGCGAAGTCGCCGGTGCACAGCTCGTCCTTGGTCACGAAGCCGTCGGCCACGACGTCCTTGACGTTGTCGAAGAAGATGGCCTGGGGCTCCAGCAGCACGGAGGGGACGTCACGGTTGCCCTCGGTGTCCTTGACCGTGCCGCTCGCCTGCGGCTGCTCGCCCTTGGCCAGCGAGACGGCGAGCTGCGCGGCGGCGTCGGCCTCCTTCTTGATGGCCTTGTAGACCGTCATGCACTGGTCGCCGGCGAGGATGTTCTGCAGGCCCTGCACGGTGGCGTCCTGGCCGGTGACCGGGACCTTGCCGTTCAGCTTCTGCTTCTTCAGCACGGAGATCGCGGCGTTGCCGAGGCCGTCGTTGGCCGCGAGGACACCGGCGATCTTCGGCTCCTGGGTCAGCATCTGCTCGAAGATCGTGCCGGCCTGGGTGTTGTCCCAGTCGGGAACCGACTGGTCCGGGCCCTTCTTGTAGTCGCCGGAGTCGTACTTCGGCTGCAGCACGCCGTCGTAGCCCTGCTTGAACAGCGTCGCGTTGTTGTCGGTCGGCGAGCCGTTCAGCTCGGCGATGATCGGCTTGTCGGCCTTCTTGTCGGTCAGGCACTTGACCAGGCCCTCGCCCTGCAGCTTGCCGACCGCCGTGTTGTCGAACGACACGTAGTAGGAGGCGCTGCCGCCGAGCGTGAGGCGGTCGTAGTCGATCGTCGCGACGCCCTGCGACTTGGCCTTGTCCAGCACGGCCTTGCCGGTGCCGCTGTCGAGGTTGACGATCATCAGGACGGTCGCGCCGTTGGTGATCATCTGGTCCGCGATCGTCTGGAAGGCGGTCTTGTCGCCCTGGGCGTTCTGGATGTCGTACTGGACGCCCGCCGTCTTGAACGCCTCCTCCAGGTACTTGCGGTCGGCGGTCTCCCACCGGGCGGAGGACTTGCTGTCCGGCAGGATGACGCCGATCTTGCCGGGCTTGGCGTCACCGGCGGCGGCCGAGGGGGCGCCGCTGGTCTGCGCGGAGGTGTCACCGCTCTCGCCCCCGCAGGCGGTGAGACCGAGGGTGAGCGCCGCGGCGGCGGCGCCGATGCTGAGGATCCCCTTGCGCATGATGCGTGGGTCCTTTCTTTGGCTGGGGGTCTATGAGGGGGTGCGGCCGAGCCGGTGCCCCTTCCCGCCGTCTGGGCAGATCTTGTGGGCTGTAGGCACCTTGGCCACCCGGTACGGCAGGGGCCGGGTCACGGCGTTCACCGCTCCAGGGAATGTTGTTTGAGACAACGTAAGCCCAAAGCGCAGGTGGTGAAAGACACAGGACGGTAACGTTTGTTGTTCGCGGTAACAATGAAGAAACGCCCGATCAACATCGGACGGCGTTACGTCCCGCCTGGTTCGACGGGTGATTGTGACACGTTCGTGACCCCGGGACTCCTACCGTCGGCAGGGACGCCCCCCGTGCGTGGCGGCGGGGCCGGCGACGCGGAGGCCGGTGATGCCCCAGCCCGTCCTGTCCTGCCAGTCGCCGAGCTGCCGCGCCGGCGGCCGTGAGGTCGTGCACGACCTGTCATCGGACATCGCGCCGGGCGAGCGCGTCGCCCTCGCCGACCCCTCGGGCTCGGGCGGACGGTCTACGAGTGGGGACTGCCCCCGGCCCGCCGTACGGGGACGTGCGAGCTGCGCGTCGAGTCGACACCCACCGGCACCGCCGACTTCGAGCATCCGCCGGGCGATCTGGGCGTCATGAGGCTGGACGTGCGGCGGGACGGCCATCTGAAGGCCGTGGACGCCGGGCGACCGGAAGCTGCCCGGCCTGGACGACCGCTTCGCCTCCGTTTACGCCCCGGCCGTGCTCGCCGCCGCGGCGACCGCCGAACTGCTCCTGCGCGGCGTCCGTGTCGAGCGCCTGCGGGAGTCGTCCGCCTGACCCGATTCCGCGGCCTGCCGCCGTACGGCTATCCGCCGTGGCCCGGCGGCGGCCCGTAAGGCCGCTGCGGCGACTGAACGGGCTGCACCGGCTGGATCGGCTGCGCTGGCGGCCCTGGCTGCGCCATGCCGTAACCGGGAGGCGGCCCGTAAGGCTGCTGCGGCGGACCGTATGCGGGCTGCTGAATCGCCTGAGCGTGCTGCGCCCTGATCCGCTCGTGCCGCAACCCCAGCCGCACGGCCCAGTAGATGACGAAGAACATCACCGTCGCCGAAACGGCGAGCGAGATGAGCACCCCCAGGACGCTGCTGATCATCGCTCCCCCTACGTGTGAGGAAACAAGACTGCCGATCTTGAGAGGGACTGTCCAGTCCTCGGATCTCCGACAGGCGCGCTCAGTGGGCGAGGCTCTGCCCGAGCAGCGCGCAGGCGGAGACGGCGGCCACCGCCAGGACGGCCGTACGGACCCGCCCGCCGTCGAGGTAGCGGCGCAGCGGCCCCGAGGCCGCGAAACCGAGCAGGACGAAGGGGACCAGCGCCGCTCCCGCGGCCAGGGCGCGCCCCGGAAGCCTGCCGAGGACGGCGAGGATGACGAGCGACTGGGCGGCGCTCACGCAGAAGTACATCGCCAGCGTCGCCCGGATCTGCGGGCCGCGGGCGCTCTGGTAGACGAGGGCGATCGGCGGGCCGCCGATCCCGGTGGCCGTGCCGGTGATCCCCGAGAGGAACCCGGCGGCCGTCAGCGTCGCGCCGTTGCGCGCCACGGACACGGCGCGGGCCGTCAGCACGACCGCGACCAGCACCATGACGCCGACCAGCACGCCGAGCGTCGCCGCGCTCACGTAGACGACCACGAGGGCGCCGATCGCGCTGCCCGGCAGCCGGCCCAGCAGGGCCCACCCCGCTCCCCGCCACTCAGCCCTGCGCCACTCCCTGGCCAGGGTGAGCAGCGGCATCGCCATGTTGACTACCTGGACCGCCCCCGGCATGACCGAGGGATCGAGCAGCGTGATCAGGGGTGCGGCCACCAGGCCCAGCCCGAAGCCCACCCCGCCCTGCACGACGGCGCCGATGAAGACGGCCACGCCTGCGATGAGCAGCAACGTCACGTCGTGATCCATGCGCCGGACCCTAGCGGTGCCCCCACGCCGCACGGCAACCGGTTATCCGGGCCCAGGAACTCGGACAATCACCGTCAGTAATTGAAATATGTTGCGAGAGTAATCAGAACCTTCGTAGACTCCCACGTGGCGACATCGCCATAGCGCTTTTTGTAGACAGGATCGTAGCCTCGCGGTATGGGGAGCGAGCAACGCCACACGACGATCCGGGTCAGCACTCTCACTCGCGACAAACTCGCGGCGATCGCCAAGCAGGAAGGCAGACCCATGACAGCAGTGATCGACGACGCCGTCGCCGAATACGAACACAAGAAGTTCTGGGAGGAGATGCGAGCAGCGGTCGAGCGGACCCGGCGAGAGGACCCCGAGGGCTGGGCCGACTACCTGGCGGAGACCGCCGTCTTCGACCGCGCCGCTCCAGACGGTCTCGAGCCGGAGGACTGGTCCTCCCACCTGCCCCCGAAGGAGCATGATGCGGATAACGCGCGGTGACCTCTGGCTGGCCGACTACGGTCAACCGACGGGCCGAGAGCAGGGCGGGCCGAGGCCCATGGTGGTCATGAGCGGCCGCGCGGTCAACGACGTGCGGATGGGCCTGGTGTTCACCGTGCCGCTGACCACCACTGAGCGTGGCTGGCCCAGCCATGTCGAGATCGCCCCCGGCACGGGTTTGGAGAAGCAGAGCTGGGCGATGGTAGAGCAGTTCCGCGCCGTCTCCGTGCAGCGGCTGACCAGGAGGATCGGCTGGGTGGAGGAGCCGGCGCTCGCGAAGATGCGCGTCGTCCTGAGCCATCTCATCAGGGCGTAGTCGAGTCGCTTGGAGCGCCTTCCGTCCTCGGAGGACGGAAGCGCAAGGTCCTCGTGCCGCATGGCAAGGGCTCGGGCCTTCTACGGGCGACGCCGGCCCGGCGCAGGGCCGGGCCGGCGGCCCGGTGGTCGACCGGGCCGCCGGTTCGCGGCAGACGCGATGTCAGCGCGTTGCGAGCCGTGTCAGCTCTTGGCGAGGAGGGAGCGCAGGACGTACTGCATGATGCCGCCGTGGCGGTAGTAGTCCGCCTCGCCGGGCGTGTCGATCCGCACCACGGCCTGGAACTCGACGTTCCCGGCCCGCACGGTGACGGTGGCGGGGGTCGAGCCGGTGTTGAGCTCCTCGACGCCCACGATGTCGAAGGTCTCCTCGCCGGTCAGGCCCAGCGAGTCGGCGCTCTCGCCCTCGGGGAACTGCAGCGGCAGCACGCCCATGCCGATCAGGTTCGACCGGTGGATGCGCTCGTACGACTCCGCGATGACGGCGCGCACGCCGAGCAGCGCGGTGCCCTTGGCCGCCCAGTCACGCGACGACCCCGAGCCGTACTCCTTGCCGGCCAGGACGACCAGCGGGATGCCGTCGGCCTGGTAGTTCTGCGACGCGTCGTAGATGAACGCCTGCTCCCCGCCCTTGGTGTAGTCGCGGGTGTAGCCGCCCTCGACGCCGTCGAGCAGCAGGTTGCGCAGCCGGATGTTGGCGAACGTGCCGCGGATCATCACCTCGTGGTTGCCGCGGCGGGAGCCGTAGGAGTTGAAGTCCCTGACCTCGACGCCGTGCTCCCGCAGGTAGCGGCCCGCCGGGGTGTCGGCCTTGATCGCGCCCGCGGGCGAGATGTGGTCGGTGGTGACCGAGTCGCCCAGCTTGGCGAGAACCCGGGCGCCCCGGATGTCCGTGACCGGCTCGGGCTTGGCGGGCATGCCGTCGAAGTACGGCGCCTTGCGGACGTACGTCGACTCCGGGTCCCACTCGAAGGTGTCGCCGGTCGGGATCGGCAGCGACTGCCAGTGCTCGTCACCCTTGAACACGTCCGCGTAGTCACGCTGGAACATGTCCTGGCTGATCGACTCCGACACCACCGCCGCGACCTCCTCGGGCGCGGGCCAGATGTCCTTGAGGAAGACCGGCTGCCCGTCGGAGCCGACGCCGAGCGGCTCGTTGTTCAGGTCGATGTCCATGGTCCCGGCCAGCGCGTACGCCACCACGAGCGGCGGCGAGGCCAGGTAGTTCATCTTGACGTCGGGGTTGATCCGGCCCTCGAAGTTGCGGTTGCCCGACAGCACGGCGGTGACCGCGAGGTCGTTCTCCTGGATCGCCGTGGAGATCTCCGGCTCCAGCGGGCCGGAGTTGCCGATGCAGGTGGTGCAGCCGTAGCCGACGAGGTTGAAGCCCAGCTTGTCCAGGTAGGGCTGGAGGCCGGACCGCTCGAAGTAGCCGGTGACGACCTGGCTGCCCGGGGCGAGCGACGTCTTCACCCACGGCTGGCGCGACAGGCCCTTGTCCACCGCGTTCTTCGCCAGCAGGGCCGCGCCGAGCATGACGTACGGGTTGGAGGTGTTCGTGCAGGACGTGATCGCGGCGATCGTGACGACACCGTGGTCGATCTCGAACGAGGTGCCGTCCGACAGCGTGACCGGGGTCGGCCGGTGCGGCCGCTCGCCGTTACGCCGCACGGTGTGCGGCACATCGCCCGCCCCACTGTGGGAGATCGCCGGAGAGTCCGACGCCGGGAACGACTCGGCCGACGCCTCGTCGGCGGGGCCCTCGATGCTGTCGTCCGTGACGTACGTGCGGACCGCGGCGCGCCAGGCCGACTTGGCGTCCGCCAGCGGGATGCGGTCCTGCGGGCGCTTGGGCCCGGCGATCGACGGGACGACGGTCGACAGGTCGAGCTCGATGTACTCGCTGAAGGCGGGCTCGGGCGCCGCGGGGTCGAGCCACAGGCCCTGCTCCTTGGCGTACGCCTCGACCAGCGCGACCTGCTCCGGCGAGCGGCCGGTGAGCTTGAGGTAGTCGATGGTCTGGCCGTCGATCGGGAAGATGGCGCAGGTGGAGCCGAACTCGGGGCTCATGTTGCCGATCGTGGCGCGGTTGGCCAGCGGCACGCTGGAGACGCCCTCACCGTAGAACTCCACGAACTTGCCGACCACGCCGTGCTTGCGCAGCATCTCGGTGATCGTGAGCACGAGGTCGGTCGCGGTGGCGCCGGCCGGCAGCTTGCCGGTCAGCTTGAAGCCGACCACCCGCGGGATCAGCATCGAGATCGGCTGGCCGAGCATCGCCGCCTCGGCCTCGATGCCGCCGACGCCCCAGCCGAGCACGCCGATGCCGTTCTCCATCGTGGTGTGGGAGTCGGTGCCCACACAGGTGTCCGGGTACGCCTTGCCGTCGCGGGTCATGACCACGCGGGCCAGGTGCTCGATGTTGACCTGGTGGACGATGCCGGTGCCGGGCGGGACGACCTTGAACTCGTCGAACGCCGTCTGGCCCCAGCGCAGGAACTGGTAGCGCTCGCGGTTGCGCTCGTACTCCCGCTCGACGTTGCGGACGAAGGAGTCGGGGTGGCCGAAGAAGTCGACGATGACCGAGTGGTCGATGACCATCTCGGCCGGCGCGAGCGGGTTGATCTTCGCCGGGTCGCCGCCCAGGTCGCGTACGGCCTCGCGCATCGTGGCGAGGTCGACGACGCAGGGCACGCCGGTGAAGTCCTGCATGATCACGCGGGCGGGGGTGAACTGGATCTCCACGCTCGGCTGGGCGTTCGGGTCCCAGCCCGCGATGGCGCGAATGTGGTCGGCGGTGATGTTCGCGCCGTCCTCGGTGCGGAGCAGGTTCTCCAGCAGGATCTTGAGACTGTACGGGAGGCGCGCCGACCCCTCGACGGCGTCCAGCCGGTAGATCTCGTATGACGCGTCACCGACGCGCAGCGTGTCACGGCTGCCGAAGCTGTTCGCGGACACGAAGTTCGCCTCCCCAGGGTTCCGGGCTTGTCTCAGGTTTCGTGTGCATCCTCCCGCACGCACGGGACACTCCTGACAATTAGGTTGCCCTAACCTGTGCGGGTCGACGGATGTCTCGACATCAAGATATCCCTCAAGATATCTCGACATCAAGTTACTTGCAGGTAGGCCGTCGGCCAAAGCGCTGACATCGGCAAACAGCCGGATTTTTCAGCATTCGGGAAGTTCCTGCGGACGCGCCGGGCGCGTCCCCGCTCAGGCGGGCATCAGCCGCAGGCAGAACAGCGCGATCACGACGATCGACAGGGCGGGGCCGAGGAACTGCTTCTCGAACGCCTTGCCGGTCTTGATGCCGATGTCCCACGGCAGGAGCCAGCGCCCCTTGATCGGCCATAAGACGGGACAGCCGCGCTCGGTCAGGCAGTCGCCGATCACGTGCACCAGGCAGCCGACGCCGATGGCCAGCCCCAGCCAGGAGTAGGTGACCCCGAGCGTCATGAAGGTCAGGAACAGCCCCGCGGTGAGTCCCACGTTCACGATCGCGGAGGTGAGCGTTTTGCCGGGCACGCCGATGCCGACGGCGCGGATCGCCAGGCCGATCATCAGCACGACCAGGATGTCGCGGCCGATGGCGTAGCGGTCGCCGAGCAGGTGCGCGCCCACTCCCGCCAGGACGCTGAACAGCAGCGAGTGGGTGGCGTGCCGGTGCCCGCCGCTCACGAAGTTGACACCTCTGCTGAGCAGCCAGGTCACCGGTCCGAACGTCTGGGCGATCGTGGCACTGGGGTGGTCGAGATCGGGCAGCATGGCCGCACCCGCGCACACCACGGCGCCTGCGACGAGCTCGGGCGGGGTCAGGATCGGCCCCGTCAACGTCGCCAGCTCCGGATGTCCCAGCGCGTCCGGCAGCGCCACCAGGGCCGGCGCGACCGCCAGCCACACCGCCGCCCCGCTGAGGGCGTGCGAGTGCCCCATCATGACAAGATCACGCTTTGAGACTGTACGGCAAAGCACCGACAAATTCCGCGAAGCGCCCACCCGCCGGGCCCGTGTCGCACCCCAGGGGCTCGGCGACGGCAGGAACGTGCCACGTGACGGCGGCCGAAAACACAAAGACGGGATCGTCCCGCTCCAAGAGCACCCCCCAGCCCTCTCAGAGCAGAACGATCCCGTCTTCGTGAGAGATAACGCTACGGTCTCGGGGCCTGTTCCCCCTACTCGAAAAACTTCCTCGTGAGCTATGTCACTCTTACCCGGGGATTGTCGCGAGAACGATCGCGATATATCGTTGAGCCATCGAGAACGGATCGTGAACCAGACGAATCGTGAACCAGAAGGGGGCACTGCGATGAGTTCGGCACACGCGGTCGGCGGGCCCTGGGCCCGCCCGGAGTTCGGACACCGATTCCGACACGAGTTCAGGCATGAGATGCGGCGCGCGCTGCGCGAGGCGTTGACGAAGGGGGCAGTCATGTGGCACCAGGAACATCACGAGGGCGGGGGCCCTCACGAGCACCGGCACAGGGGCGGCATGCGGGGGCGCGGCCCCTGGGGCGGCTTCGGGCCCGGCCCGTTCGGGCCGCCGTGGGCGGGCGGCAACTTCCCGTTCGGCCCCCGGGGCTTCGGGCGGCCCAGGAAGGCCAAGCGGGGTGACGTACGGGCGGCGATCCTCGCCCTGCTCTCCGAGGAGCCGCGCAACGGCTACCAGATCATCCAGGAGATCGCCGAGCGCAGCCAGGGCGGATGGAAGCCCAGCCCGGGCGCGGTCTACCCGGCGCTGCAGCAGCTCACCGACGAGGGCCTGGTGCGCGCGGAGGAGACCGACGGGCGCAAGACGTTCCAGCTCACCGAGGCCGGCCGCGCCTACGTCGAGGAGCACGGGGACGAGGTCCGGGCGCCATGGGAGGAGATGACGCCGGACATCGGGGACAACGTCCACGAGCTGTTCGACCTGTCCAGGCAGGCGGCGTCCGCGCTGTTCCAGATCGCCCACTCGGGCACCGAGGGGCAGGTCAGGCAGGCGAGGCAGGTCCTGACCGAGACCAGGCGGCAGCTGTACCGCATCCTCGCCGACGGCGACCCTGTGGAGGAATGACGATGGTCTCCCCCGACGAGCCCGCCGCCACAGGCGGCGCACACGCCTCCCGCGGCGGCGAGGCGCCGAGCGCAGGGTCAGCGGGCCACGCCCCGCCGAGCGGTTCGGCGCACGGCGGGCTGCGGATCGGCGACCGGGAGCGCGACGAGGTGACGCGGCTCCTGCACGACGCGTTCGCGCAGGGCCGCATCACCCGCGAGGAACTCGACGAGCGCCTCGACGCGACGCTCTCGGCGCGCACGGCCGAGGACCTGCGGCGGGTGACCGCCGACCTGCCCGGCGCGTGGCCGGACGACGCCCGGACGGGGGGCGCGCCGGGCGGCGGCCGCCGGGCCGGCGACGCGCGGGCCGGGGGCCCGTGGCACCCGGGCTTCCCGCCCGCCGGCTTGCCAGGTTTCCCCGGTTCCCCCATGGGCGCGCGCCCCGGGCCGTACGGCCCGTACGGCCCCTCCCGGCCCGGCGGCCCGCACTGGGCATATGGCAACTGGGCATATGGCAACTGGGGACACGGCATGGCCCCGCGGCGGCACGGCCGCAATCGGCATCCGGCGATGTTCCTCATCCCGGTGGCCGCGATCGTCGTCCTGGCGGCCGGTCCGATGTGGCCGCCGTTCCTGGTGCTCAAGCTCCTGTTCGTCGCCCTGCTGGTGAAGGTGGTGCTCGGCCTGGCCCACCACCGCCGTCACGACCGGTACCACACCCGGCACTGACCTCCGGGTCTTGCGTAATGGAGCTCCAGGTGATGACTTCTCGGTAGGAGCGCGTCAGCCGTCTGCCGAGGAGGAACCGGGACACGTGCTGTTGCCACGGGTCAAGCGGAAGCACGAGCCGCACCGCTTCGATGACGGAACGGTGCGCATCGGAGGCGAGATCTACGGGCTGGCCACCGAGATCAGCGATCCGACGGGCGGCGCGTGGGCCGCGCTCACCCTGATGGACGGCACCCGGTCTCCCGCCGACGTCGCGGAGGCCGTGTGCCGGCGGCTGCCCGGCGTTTCCGCGCCCCAGGCCTCGCGGATCGTCGCCGCCCTCATCGCGTCGGGACATGTGGAGGACGCCTCGGCCCCGATACCGGGGGAGCTCAGCGAACGGGAGCGCGAGCGGTACGACAGGAGCCAGGCGTTCTTCCATCAGGTCGACCTCGCGCCGGGACGGCAAGGGTGGGACGCGCAGATGCGGCTGCGGGCCGCCCGGGTCGTGGTGCTGGGCCTCGGCGGCACGGGGAGCCACGCCGCATGGGCGCTCGCCGCCTCCGGCGTCGGTCGCCTGCACTGCGTCGACGCCGACGTGGTGGAACTGTCGAACCTGAACCGGCAGGTCCTCTACACGGAGGACGACCTCGGCCGCGCCAAGGTGGACGCGGCCGTCGGCAGGTTGCGCCGGCTCAACTCCGACATCGAGGTCACCGGCGAGCGGCGGGCGATCGGCAGCGAGGGGGACCTGCTGTCCGTGGTGGCGGGCGCCGACGTCCTCGCGCTGTGCGCCGACGAGCCGAGGGAGCCCGGCATCCGGATCTGGGCCAACCGGATCTGTGCGCGGGCCGGCGTGCCGTGGGCCGGCGGAGGCTACAACGGTCCCCTCGTGACCGTGGGCGCCTTCGCCCCCGGGCGGGGCGCCTGCTACGAGTGCCTGGCCGCGGGCGAGGCGCGCCGCCGCAGACCGGGTCTTCCGGTGGACCTCGGAGGACCGGGCGTGGTCGCCGCCTCGGCCGGCGTCTCGGGCCACCTGGTCGCCCACTCGGTGATCTCGCTGATCACCGGAGTGCCCGAGCCCGCCACCGGAACGGTCGTCGGATTGAACCTCATCGCACCGGACCAGCACGTCTGGGTGCGGCATCCGCCTCGTCCGGACTGCCCGGTCTGTGGAAGTCAGCGGAAATCGACCGAGTCACAAAATAGGACTTGACCGATCATGTGCGCTATCCGAACATTTAGATGTTTTCTCGCGCGAGGTCCGCACCAACAATCCACAGCGGAAGGTGCTCGATGACCCCTCAAGAGCAAAACCAGACCCAGCCGGAGGAATCCGCCGAACCTGCCGCGGCCGAGATCGCGATCCGCAGACTGGACAAGATCGAGACGACGGCCTTCAGCCAGGGGAACTCCACCTGAGGCCGGCCCGCGAGTGCCTGACACATGCTGCCCGCCAGGAGCGGGGATCCAGGTGGACGCATCGCGAGGCGGAGGAGGCCGTAGCGGAGCCGCGGGCGCCTTTCCCGGGTTCCGCGGAAAGCCCGAGCCTACGGGGAATTCTCGCGAGTGGGGTTTCGGGCCCCGCAGGAATTCCGAGCATGCGGGGAATTTCCACGGGCGGGGTGACGATTTCGGGCCCCGTGAAAAGTCCGTGCCTTCGAGAAGCTCCCCATGGGTGATGCGCGGCGAGGCGCCGCCCTGGCCGCGCGCAGCGGGGCGTGATCTGCCGGGCACCGGGACCGGGGCGGGCCGTACGCCCGCCCCGGTGCGCCCCACGGGCCACTCGTCATGACACCGACCCGGGTCACCCTGCACGACCTCGGCGTACGCCGGGATCGCGAGGAGTGGATCGTCGGGCGGGTGGAGACGGGCGACGTCATCGCCGTGCCCGCGCAGGGCATGCGGGTCATCCGCCTGTTCCAGGAGGGGGCGACGGTCCCCGAGGTGGAGCGGCGGCTCGGCGCGGAGACCGGCACCCGGGTGAACGTGGGCGGATTCGTCGACGGCCTGGTCCGTGCGGGATTGGTGGCGGCGGTCGACGGATGCCCCGTTCCCGCGTCCGCTCCCCCGCCGCCCACCTTTCCCCGGCTGCTGCCCCGCCACGTGCGGTGGACGCTCAACCCGTTCCTGCACGCCGCCCTGGCGGCCGTGATCCTCGCCGGGGCGGCGGTGGCACTGCTGCGGCCCGGCGTCGTACCCGGCTGGCGGGACCTGCTCTGGAGCGACCGCGGGACGCTGGTCCTGCTCGCGCAGACGGCGGCCGGATGGCTGCTGATCCTCCTGCACGAGCTGGCCCATCTGTGCACGGCTCGCGCCGCCGGCGTGCCGGGGCGCATCAGGTTCGGCACCCGTCTGCAGTTCCTCACGGCGCAGACCGAGGTGTCGGGCATCTGGCTGGCGGAGCGCCGGGTCCGGCTGACGGTCTACCTCGCCGGCATGGCGCTGGACGCCGCCGTGTGCGCGGTCTGCCTCCTGCTGACCGTGCCGGCCGGTCCGCAACCGGCCCTGTCCGTCGTCGCGATGACGGCGCTGCTCATGCTGTCGACCCAGTTCCTGGTGTTCATGCGCACCGATCTCTACTTCGTCCTGCAGGACGTGACGGGCTGCCGGAACCTGTACGGCGACTCCGCCGCGTACGCCGCGCACGTGTGCCGCCGGGCCTTGCTGCGCCGGTCGGCCGATCCGCTCGCCCGGCTGCCGCGGACCGAGGGCCGCTGGGTCCGGGCGTACACCGCGCTGCTCCTCGCCGGGACCGCGCTGTGCCTCTGCCTCGCCGTCGCGGTGACGATTCCCGCGGCCCTGGGCCTGCTCGCCGGTTCCGTGCGCGCGCTGCTCGACCCGCCCGGCTGGGTCGCCGCGGCGGACGGCGTGGTCACGGTGCTGGTCGTCACCGGGTTCCACGTCCTCTGGGCCACAACGTGGTGGCGCAGGCACGGCCCGAAGGCGCGCCGTGCCGCCGGACTGCTGAGGAGGAACCGTGATCCCGAGCGATGTGTTCGATGACGTCAGGGCCGCCGACGGCGAGTTCCTGGGATTGGACGCCTACCAGGCCGAGTTCGACGAGGTCTACCGCGACGCGGCGGGGGTGGTGTGGAAGCTGGAGCGCGCCCAGCACTTCCACGAGCCGGCCGTGCCGAGCTGGCGGGCCGCCGACGCGGGCGACTGGGCGCTGGCCGTCGAGCTCATCGAGGAGATGCGGGCCCCGCTGACCGCGATGTACCGCGAGCGGGCCCCGTTCCGGCGGCTGCGCGTCGTCGAGCTGCCCCTGACCCCATACCTGCAGTGGGAGGCGCAGATCTTCGCCGTACGGGTGGCGGCGGGCGAGGAGATCAGGGTGATCGGGGCTGCGGCGGTCGCACCGCTGGAGACCCGGGCGCCGCTGCCCGAACTGGTGGTCTTCGGCCCGGGCCTGCTGTACGAGGTCCGCTACGACGAGATCGGGGCCGCCGTCGGCGCCCGCCGGATCACCGATCCCGGCGTCGTCTCACCCTGCCTGTCCGCCCTGGTCTCCCTGTACGGCGAGGGCGAGGACCTGCTGCCGTTCTTCGAGCGTGAGGTGGCCCCGCTGCCGCCTCCGCCCGGCCTGTCGGACAAGCCCGCCCAGATTGGGCCTTGACCCCGGATCGGGAGCGGCCAACGATCGACATGGCGCCCTCGGGGGAGAGTTTGCGGCCACGCCGACGAACGGAGGGTGAGATGAAGCCGGCCGAGCCAGAACCCGAGGTGGTGCAGGAGACCGAAGGAACGGCGGGGACGAGGCAGATCAGGATCAGGCTGCTGGACGCGACGGAGACGGCCGTGTGCAGCAACTCGACGGGGAACTGATCCACCGGACGCCCGCGGAAGACCCACGCGCGCCACGTTTCCAGATCCGGGCCGGAACCTGGCGCGCTCCGACCAGCGATTCGGCTTCGGCCGAAGGAGACTTCATGCCCGGAGAAGCGTTCGAGCACGTCAGAAAGGCCGCGGGACAGGTTCTTCCCGCGGCGGAGTACCGGACCGAGCTCTACGACCACCTGCGCCGGATCGAGGGCGTGGTATGGAAGCTGGAACGCGCCCAGCACTTCCACGAACCCGACACCCCGAGCTGGGTCGCCATGATGAGCGGAAACTGGGACCGGTCGCTCGCGCTGATGGACGAGATGCGCTTCGCCGACGACCTGCCGCCCCGGGCGGAGCTGCGCCGGCTGCGGATCGTCGAGATGCCGCCGACGCCCTACCTGCAGTGGGAGATCGTCCTGCTCGCGGCGCGCACGCGGGCGGGCGAGCGGGCACGGGCGCTGCACGCCCGGTCCGTACGCCACCTGGAGAGCCGCGCGCCGCTGCCCGAGCTGCTGATCCTCGACCGGGACCTGATGTACGAGGTCCTCTACGACGAGATCGGCGCCCACGTGGGCGGACGACGGATCACCGACACCCGGGTCGTCGAGGGCTGCGCCCGAGCCGTCGCCGAACTGTACGCCGACGCCGAGGACATGGTGGCCTTCCACGACCGCGAGGTGGCGCACCTGCCGCCGCCGGTCGCCCGGCGGATCCTGTCCCGCCCCGGCCACCCCTGAGACGCGCCCGCGCCCAGCCGGCGGGACAGGGCTCAGGCCCCGTCCCGCCGGTGCTCCTCCAGCACCGCGCGCAGGGCGGCGAGCGTCGCGGCGGTGCGGGTGAGGTCGGCGGCCGGGACGGTGGCGGTGCGGGCGGCCAGCTCGGCCTCGAAGGTCGGGCGGGCCGCGGCCAGGAGCCGGGAACCCTCCGGGGTGAGGCTGAGCACCGAGGACCGCCGGTCCTCCGGATGCGCCACGCGCACGCACAGGCCCGCGCTCTCGAGCCGGTCGACGGCCTTGCTCACGGCTCCGACGGTGATCCCCACCTCGCGCACGATGTCGAGCACCCGGCACCCGGGGCGGCCGTCGATGATCTCCAGGAACTCGAACTGACCCAGGCCGATGCCGTGCTCGGCGCGCAGCCGGTCGCTCACCGCGTTGTACAGCCGGGTCTCGACGCGGACGAGATCGGTGAACAGGCGAGTGATGTCCGTCACATCCACCGATTCGGTTGATTCCAGGGAATCATCTTCTGCGGAATCGGATTGAGGGTCATATGTGCATTCCACGGAATGCATCCTCTCACCCCCGACATCATGGAGGTCCAGATGACCCGCCGGCAGCGCGAGGCCGTCGACGCCCTGCACCGCAACGCCCCCGTCCACCCGAACCCGACGCTTGCGGAGCGGCGCGCCGGATTCGCCCAGGCACTCTCCCGGCCCCTGCCCGGCGACGTCGCGGCGCACGAGACGGTGCTCGCCGGCCGTCCCGCGCTCGACCTGACCCCGGCCGGTGCCACCGGCCGCGGGCGGCTGCTCCATTTCCACGGCGGCGGCTACGTCCTGGGGTCGCCCGGCACGCACGCGGGAGTCACCGCCCAGCTGGCGCGCCGTGCCCGGCTTCGGGCGACGTCCGTGGACTACCGACTGGCCCCCGAGCATCCCTTCCCCGCCGCGGTGGACGACGGCCTCGCCGCCTACCGGGCACTGCTCGACGGGGGTGTGCGACCGGAGGAACTGGTGCTCGCCGGGGACTCCGCGGGCGGCGGGCTGGTCGTCGCCACCCTGGTCGCGGCCCGCGACGCCGGCCTGCCGCAGCCGGCGGGCGCCGTCGTCTTCTCCCCGTGGGTCGACCTGACACTCGGCGGGCAGAGCATGCGCACGAAGAAGGACGCCGACCCGATCTTCACCCGGGAGGCGATCCAGGCGTTCGCCACCCCCTACCTGGCCGGTCAGGATCCCGCCCAGCCGCTGGCGAGCCCCGTGTTCGCCGACTTGCGGGGCCTGCCCCCGCTCCTGGTGCAGGCCGGCTCGAACGAGATCCTGCTGGACGACGCCGTCCG
Organism: Microbispora sp. NBRC 16548; assembly: GCF_030268985.1. Lineage (NCBI taxonomy): Bacteria > Bacillati > Actinomycetota > Actinomycetes > Streptosporangiales > Streptosporangiaceae > Microbispora > Microbispora sp. NBRC 16548. The sequence continues at coordinate 492,058 of NZ_BSSF01000001.1, read as the reverse complement.
GCTCGCCGGGCGCGCGGCCGCCGACGAGGTGGAGGTCACGCTGCGGGTCTGGCCGCAGGTGCCGCACGTCTTCCAGAACCACTTCGGCCACCTCGACGAGGCCGACGAGGCGCTCGACGAGGCCGCCCGCTTCCTGTCCGCGCGGGCGCGCGCCGGGCACGAGGCACAGGCGGACCGGCGCCTGGACCCTGAGGACCCTGAGGAGCCCAGTGCGGGCCGCCCCTGACCGCCGCGGTCGATCCCGTCAGGAACGCGACGGGCGCAGGCGGGCCATCTCGGCCGCGATGTCCTCCAGCCTCCAGTGGGCGTTCAGCCCACTGGGGTTGGGCAGCACCCACAGCGCCGTCCCGCCGATCGCGTCCTCCTGCGGGCCGATCCGGGCCGCAGGGCGCGCGAAGGCGACCCGATAGGCCGACACCCCCGCTATCGCCAGGACGCGGGGACGGACCTCGGCCACCAGCCGCGCGAGCCGCTCACCGCCCACGCGGAGCTCCTCCGGGGCCAGCTCGTCGGCCCGGGCGGTCGCCCGGGCCACGATGTTGGTGATACCCAGCCCGTACGCCGGGAGCAGGTGCTGCTCGGACGGCGCGAGCCTGTGCGGCACGAGACCGGAAAGGTGCAGGGCGGGCCAGAACCGGTTGCCCGGCCGCGCGAAGTGGTGACCGGTCGCGGCCGAGTAGAGGCTGGGGTTGATCCCGCAGAACAGCACGTCGAGCCCGGGGCCGAGCACGTCCTCGATCGTCGCGTTCCTGGCCGCCTCGAGGTCGGCCTTGGTGGGGGCCATGCCGCGATGCTAGTGCCGCCCGCTCCTGGTCGCGTTCCAGACGGCGCTGGTGCGCAGGTGGTTGTCGTAGAGCTCCTGAACCTCCAGGAGGGACTCCGGGGGTTGCTTGCCGTAGGCGATGCGCTCCAGCTGACGGAAGTATTCGAAGCGCTCCACGCCCGGTGTGACGACGATGAGGATGTCGGCGTCGTGGCCGGGGGCGGCGGCGAACGCGTGGGCGAGCCCGGGCGGGACGATGACGAGGTCGCCGCGTTCGGCGGTGACGACCTCGTCCCCGGTCAGAAGCTGGGCGCAGCCGTCGAGCAGGTAGAACAGCTCGGCGGAGCCGGCGTGGTGATGGGGATCGGCGCCGTCCGCCCCGCCGTTGAGGGTGATGCGCTGGGCGGACAGGGCGCCGCCCGTGGCGCTGCTGTCGGCCAGCAGCCGCATGGTGATGGGGGCCCGGCCGATGACCTCGGCGTCGGCGGAGCGCACGATCACGGATTCGGCGAAATTGGGGACGGTCAGCGACATTTGGGAGTCCTTCCACAAAGTGGTGCGACGGGTGCGGGGGGTCAGACGGCGAAGAGCAGGGCGGCACTGATGAGCACGATCACGGCGGTCGCGAAGTGGATGCCGAAGGCGACCGCCCGGGTGCCGCCGTTGCGCAGCACGATCAGGGTGTCACCCAGGGGCAGCAGGGCGACGATCAGCATGTACCAGGCCTCGGCGCGGGCGCCGGCGAAGGCCAGCAGGGCCAGGCCCAGCAGACCATAGCCCCCGTCACGCAGGCCCTTGATCGTCAGGTAGGCGACGTCGCCGTCCTTCTTGGCCGGGACGCCGTAGCCGGCTGCCGCCGCCTGGGGCACGAGCAGGAAACGGGCTCCGATGAACAGGACGAACAGGTTGAGGACGACGGCGAGGCCGTACGCGATGGGGGTGAGCATGTCTCTCTCCGAGAACTAGCAGCGCTAGGAACGAGAATGACGCTAGCAGAGCATTGCCATAAAGGCTAGCGCTGCTAGAGTTCCAAGCATGTCTATCCAGTCACGCAGGGAGCGCGAGCGCGCCGAGCGCGAGAAGCTGATCATCACGGCGGCCCGTGAGCTGGCCGAGGCCGAGGGCTGGGAGGCGGTGACGACCCGGCGGCTGGCCGAGCGGGTCGAGTACAGCCAGCCGGTGCTCTACAGCCACTTCAAGGGCAAGGACGCGATCATGGCGGCCGTCGCCGTAGAGGGCTGCGCCGACCTGGCCGTGGAGCTGCGCGTGGCCAGGACCGCGGCGCCGGACGCCCGCCGCGCCATCGCCGGCGTCAGCGCGGCCTACGTGGCCTTCGCCGACCGGCACCCGGCCCTCTACGACGTGATGTTCAGCCAGATCGTCCCGCTGCCGTTCGCCACCCCCGAGGCCCCGCCCGCCCTGCAGGCGGCCTTCGGCGAGCTGGCCGAGGCCGTCCGCCCCCACGCGGGCGGCGACAACCTGGGCGCGCTGACCGAGACCTTCTGGGCCGCCCTGCACGGCCTGGTGACCCTCATGCGCGGCGGCCGGCTCCCGCGCGAGCACCACGAGCTCAGGCTCGGGCTGCTCCTGGCCCGCTTCACGGGCTGAGCCCCACCACCGAGCTCCGGAGGCCCAAACCGGGCGCCCACACGGGGGCCCAGACGGGGCCGGCGGAAGGGCCGGAGGCTCAGCGAAAAGGCCGCGCCACCTCGTCGAGGGCCTGCTCCATGATCTGGGAGAGCGGGCGGGCCTCCTGCTCCTCGATCCAGACGTGCGTCGCGATGCGCAACGCGACGAGGAAGGCGGCGGCCATGATCCGGCACTTCAGGTCGGCGGCCGGCTCTCCCGCCCCGTCGCGGTCGGAGATCGCTTGGACCAGCTCCCGTTCCAGTGCGGCGTGGTTGGCGAGCTGCCGGGCGAGCAGGGACGGGTGGCGCTTGGTGAGCGAGGTGCGCACCGCCCACTCGCGGTCGAGCTCGCCCATGTCCTCCAGCTCGTCGCGCACGGCCCCGCGCAGCGCCTGCCAGCCCGACTCCCCCGCCGGCCGTTCACGGACCGCCCGCACCAGGGACCGGACCCGCTCCTCCTCGCCGTACAGGAGGGCGTCCTCTTTGCTGCCGAAGTAGTTGGAGAAGGTCCGGCGCGAGATGTTGGCGGCCTCCACGATGTCGTCGACGGTGACGTGGTCCAGCCCGCGTTCCACGGCGAGCCGCAGGGCGGCCTTGTGGATGGCCTGCCGCGTCTCGGCCTTCTTACGCTCGCGCAATCCCGCCGTCGTCTCCATGGTGGGCTCAGCTTAGCCGCTCAAACATTGCCCACTGCGCAAAGTTGCCCAGTGGGCATGTAATCTGAGGGCAGTTGTCCTCACCCATCCGATTGGAGGCTGCGCGTGAGCGCACCCACGCTGCCGGAGGCCGGCCCGAAAAGCCACCGGCAGGTACTCGAAGCGCTGAGCGGCCTGCTCCTCGTCCTGTTCATCGCGATGATCAGCAGCACGATCGTGTCGGTCGCGCTCCCCCAGATCATCGGTGCGCTGAACGGCACCCAGTCGCAGTACACCTGGGTGGTCACCGCGGCGCTGCTCACCACGACCGCCTCGACCCCCATCTGGGGCAAGCTCGCCGACCTGTTCAGCAAGAAGCTGCTGATCGAGGTCGCCATCGGCATCTTCCTGGTCGCCTCGTTCGCCTGTGGTTTCGCCCAGAACACCCCGATGCTGATCGCCTTCCGCGCGGTCCAGGGCCTGGGCATGGGCGCCCTGCAGATCCTGGTCCAGGTCGTCATCGCCGCGATGATCCCGCCGAAGGAGCGCGGCAAGTACAACGGCTACCTCGGCGCGGTCATCGCCGTGGCCACGGTCGGCGGCCCGCTGCTCGGCGGTCTGATCACCGACACCTCCTGGCTCGGCTGGCGGTGGTGCTTCTTCCTGCCGATCCCGTTCGCCCTCATCGCCCTGGTCGTCCTGCACCGCACACTCGACGTGGCGTCCATCCGCCGTCCGGAGACCTCGGTGGACTACGTGGGCGCCCTCCTGATCGCGATCGGCGTGAGCGTCCTGCTGATCTGGGTGACGTTCGTCAACAACTCCTTCGACTGGATCTCCTGGCAGACCTTCGCCATGGTCGGCGCCGCGATCGTGCTGCTGGTCCTGGCCGTGTGGGTCGAGACCGTGGTCCGGGAGCCCGTCGTCCCCCTGCACGTCGTGCGGCGGCGCGTGCCCGCCCTCGCCATCCTGGCCAGCCTGGCCGTGGGCATGGCGATGTTCGGCGGCGCGGTCTTCCTGGGCCAGTACTTCCAGATCGGCCGCGGCTACAGCCCCACCGAGGCGGGCCTGCTCACCATCCCGATGATGTTCGGCGTCCTCGTGTCGTCCACGATCTCGGGGCGGATGGTGTCCCGCAGCGGGCGGGTCAAGCCGTACATCCTCGTCGGCTCGATCGTGCTCACGCTCGGCTTCCTGGCCCTGTCCACGATCGACCACCAGACCTCGCTGGTCCTCGTCGGCGCGGGGATGCTGGTGGTCGGCGTCGGCGTCGGCATGTCCATGCAGAACCTCGTCCTGGCCGTGCAGAACACCGTCCCGCTGCGCGAACTGGGCGCGGCAAGCGGCGCCGTCACGTTCTTCCGCTCACTGGGCGGCACGATCGGCGTCTCGATCCTCGGCGCCGTGCTGGCGAACCGGGTCACCGAGAACATCGTCGCGGGCCTCGCGAAGGCCGGCATCCGGCCGACCGGGTCGCAGGGCGGCGGCACCCTCAACATCAAGGCGATGCCCGAGCCGATCCGCACCATCGTGCGGGCCGCCTACGGCGACGCCACCGGCCACATCTTCCTGATCTCGGCCTGCATCGCGGTCGTCGGCATCCTCGCCGTGCTGTTCCTCCCGCAGGTGCGGCTGCGCGACAGCATGGACCTGGCCGAGCCGGCCGCCGCCGGAGCGCACGCGCCCGCCGCGGCCGAGTCCCGCTGAGCCCTGCCCCGCTGAGCCCTGTCCCCTGAACCCGGCTCCCTGACCACGGCCCCCGGGTACGGCTCCCGTCGCGTGAGCGGGAGGCCGTACCGGGGGCCGTACCGGGGGGCCGTCCGGTCTCAAAGACGGGGGTCGACCGGCTCGGACTCCAGCGCGAGGACGGCGAAGACCGCCTCGTGGATCCGCCACAGCGGCTCACCCCCGGCCAGGCGCGTCAGCGCCTCCAGGCCGAGCGCGTGCTCCCGCAGCGCCAGCGACCGCTTCCTGCCGGTGAACCTGCGCCGCAGCACGTCGAGCGACTCGGTGTAGTCGGGGCCGTAGATGATCCGCAGGTACTCACGGCCCCGCACCTTCACGCCCGGCTGCACCCGTCCCTCCTGATGCGCGGCCGGTTTGACCACCATGCCCTCACCCCCGGCCTCGGTCAGCGCCGTCCACCATGCGACGGCCGCCTCCCGCTCCTCCAGCGAGTCGAGGGAGACGAAGACATGGCGGGTCGGAGTGAGGAGCGGCGAGTCCATCAGGCCGAGCGTCTTCAGGTGCCACTCGTGCGGTTCCTCCACCGCCGTCGCCCTGCCCTCGCAGGCGAGGATCTGGAACGGCGCGAGCCGTACGCCGTCGAGGCCCGAGACCGGCCAGCAGTAGCGGGCATAGGCGTCGCGGAACCGGGCAGCGTTGTGGGCACGGCGGCGGGTGCGGTCGAGCAGAGCGCCTACATCCAGGCCACGTCCCGCCGCCGACTCCAACGCGGCGACCGCCTCGGGCAGCGCCACCCGGGCGGCCGCCCCCACCGAGGCGTACTGGTCGCGGATCAGTCCCTCCGCCTTGGCCGACCACGGCAGCAGCTCGCAGTCGAGCACCACCCAGTCGGTCTCCAGCGCCTCCCACAGCGGCGCGGCCGCCTCACGCAGCCGGTCCACCAGTTCCGGCACGCGCTCGTCGAAGAAGGGCCGCCCGGTGCGGGTGTAGACGCTGCCCGTCGTGCCGTCGGCGACGCCGAAGCGGCGGGCCGCGGCCTCCGGCGTCCGCGCCAGCACGGCGATCGCCCGCGAGCCCATGTGCTTCTCCTCGCACACCACCCGGGTCACCCCCGCCCGGGCGAACTCGTCGAACGCCTCGGCCGGGTGCTCCAGGTAGCCCTCCAGCGCGGAGGTCTCCGGCGGGGCCATGGTCGGCGGAAGGTAGACCAGCCAGCGGGGGTCCACGGCGAACCGGCTCATGATCTCCAGCGCGGCGCGGGAGTTCTCCTCCGCGATCCTGATCCGGCCGCCGAATCGCGTCTCCACGAAGCGGGTGCCGTCCACGTCGCCGATGTCCAGCACGCCGGGATCGCGGGCGGGGGTGGCCGCGGCCAGCGGCCGCACCGGCTCATACCAGACGTTCTCGGCCGGAACCGAGACGAGCTCGCGCTCGGGGTAGCGCAGGGCGGTCAGCCGCCCGCCGAAGACCACGCCGGTGTCGAGGCAGATCGTGTTGTTGACCCACTCCGGCTCGGGCACCGGGGTGTGCCCGTAGACGACCATGGCACGCCCCCGGTAGTCGTTCGCCCAGGGGTAGCGCACCGGCAGGCCGTACTCGTCGGTCTCCCCGGTCGTGTCGCCGTACAGGGCGAACGCCCGCACCCGCCCGGAGGCCCGCCCGTGGTAGGCCTCCTTGAGCCCGGCGTGCGCGACCACCAGCCTGCCGCCGTCGAGGCGGTAGTGGCTGATGAGACCGTCCATGAACGTCCTGGCGTCCGCGCGGAACTCCTCCGGCTCGGCGGCGAGCTGCTCCAGCGACCGCTCAAGGCCGTGGGCGACCCGCACCTTGCGGCCGTCGAGGGCCCGCACCAGCTTCTGCTCGTGGTTGCCGGACACGCACAGCGCGGTCCCGGCCTCGACCATGCTCATGACCAGCCGCAGCACGCCCGGCGTGTCCGGCCACGGTCGACCAGGTCGCCGACGAAGACCGCGGTACGCCCCTCGGGGTGGACGGCGCCGTCCGGCCCGACCTCCCAGCCGAGCTTCACCAGCAGGGACTCCAGCTCGGCCCGGCAGCCGTGCACGTCGCCGATGATGTCGAACGGCCCTGTGAGGTGGGTCTTGTCGGTCCACGCCTTCTCGTACGTGACGGTCACGTCGTCGATCTCGTCGCCGCGCAGCACGTGGACCCGGCGGAAGCCGTCCTTGGAGATCTTGCCGAGCGACCGGCGCAGCTCCTTGCGCTGCCGGGTGATCACGTGGGGGCCGAAGGCCCGGTCGGGGCGGGCCGCGTTGCGGGCGCGCGCCACCTCCTCCGGCGCGTCGAGCACGATCGCGTCGGCGAGCACGTCGTGAGATCTGGCCAGCTCGATGAGCTTCTTGCGGGCTTCCCACTGCACGTTGGTCGCGTCCACCACCGTGAGGAGGCCCCGCCTCAGGCGGATGCCCACGATGTGGTGGAGCAGGTCGAACGCCTCGGGCGTGGCCGTCTGGTCGTTCTCGTCGTCGGCGACCAGGCCCCGGCAGAAGTCGGACGAGACGACCTGCGTGGGCGCGAAGTGCCGGGCCGCGAACGTCGACTTGCCGCTCCCGGAGATGCCGACGAGCACCACCAGCGACAGCTCCGGCACGCTGATCTCGGTCACGGCCGCTCCTCCCTCCTGCTGAAGACCGCCATCTGGGTGGGCGGGCCCACCTCGGGGTCGTCCTCGCCGACCGGCCGCGATTCGGCCGCGTAGCCGTACGTCTCGCACACGCCCGCCACCCACCGGGCGAACTCCGCCCGGCTCCACTCGAATCGGTGGTCGGGGTGCCGGCGCGCCCCCTCGAGCAGCTCGTACCTGACGTTGTGCTCCACGTTGGGCGTGGTGACGATCACGTGTGCGGGCCGCGCCGTGCCGAAGACCACGCGTTCGAGCGCGGGAAGGCGTGGCGGGTCCACGTGCTCGACGACCTCCATCAGCACCGCGGCGTCGTACCCGGCCAGGCGCGCGTCGGTATAGGTCAGCGAGCCCTGGAACAGCTCCAGCCTGGCCCGCTTGGCGTCCGGCATCCGGTCGGCGCGCAGGCGGCGCTTGGCCATCGCGAGCGCGCGGGCCGACACGTCCATGCCGGCCACCTTGGCGAAGGCCGGCTTGGCGAGCAGCGCCGACAGCAGCTGCCCCGAGCCGCAGCCGAGGTCGAGCACGGTGCGGGCGCCGACCTCCTCCAGCACCGCCACGACGGCCTCCCGGCGCAGCGTGTTCAGCGGCACCCGCTCCTCAGGGGCGGCGTCGGGCGTGCGGCCGGGCTCGGCGACCTGGGGGTCGGCGATATCGGGGTCGACGATGTCGGGCTCCGCCTGCCCGGCTCCGCTGACCGGTGCGGCGGAGCCGGGGGCCTCGGCGCCCGGCTCCTCCTCCACCGGCGGGTCCAGGCTCTCCTCCACGTCGTCGCCCAGCTCGGCGAGACGGGCGAAGGCGGTGCGGGTGAGCGCCCACCGCCGGCCGAGATAGCGACGGGTGATCAGCCCCTTGTCCGGATGACCGGCCAGCCAGCCCTCTCCCGCGCGGACGAGCTTGTCGACCTCGTCGCCCGCCAGCCAGTAGTGCTTGGCGTCGTCCAGCACCGGGAGCAGGACGTACAGGTGGTTGAGCGCGTCGGCCAGGCGCACGTTGCCGCGCAGCGCGAGCCGTACGTACCGGGACTCGCCCCACTCGGGGAAGCCGGGGTCCAGCGGCACGGCCTCGGCGCCGACCTCCCAGCCCAGCGGCCCGAACAGCCGGTGCGCGAGATCGGCCCCTCCCCGGCACGGCAGGGCCGGCAGGCCGATCTCCAGGGGGATCGGCCCGTCCGCGAGGTCCTGCCGGGAGGCGCACCGGCCGGTCCGCGCCGTGCGGAACACGTCGGCGAGCGCCGACGCCAGCAGGGAGGACGCGGCGTACGGCCGGTCGTTGACGTACTGCCCCAGGGAGAAGTCGGGCGAGGACGAGCCCCGCGAACGGGCCAGCCGCACCGGGTCGACCTCCAGCAGCAGCGCCGCGGTGCACCGGTCCTCGCCCGCCTCCGGGTAGAAGACCCGCGCCATGCCGAACGACTGCTCGAACTCCTGCACCCGGTCGGGGTGCTTGTGCAGGAGGAAGCCGAGGTCCGTGGCGGGCCGGAGAGTCGTCGAGATCGTGAGGAGCACCCGGCAAAGTGTGCCGGATGCCCCCTTCGACCGGCTATGGCTTTTCAGACGTGCGGCACTATCACATGTGCGGCAGCGCGCCTTTCACACGTACGGCAGCACCCTTTTCACACGTGCGGCAGCACCTCGGCCGCGATCAGCTCCAGATGCTCCAGGTCGTGCAGGTCGAGGACCTGCAGATAGAGACGCTCGGCGCCCATCTCGGCGAACCGGCCGATCTTGTCCACGATCTCCTGCGGCGTGCCCGCCAGCCCGTTGACGCGCAGCTCGCCGACCTCGCGGCCGATGTTGGCGGCCCGCCGGGCGATCTCCGCCTCGTCCCGTCCGGCGCAGACGACCTGCGCCGCCGACAGCAGGACGGTCTCCCGGCTCACGGCGTCGCACGCCTGCCTGACCCGGTCGAAGGCCGCGGCGGTGTCCTCGGGGAGGTGGAACGGCACGTTGTACTCGTCGGCGAACCGCGCGACCAGCCGCGGCGTCCGCTTGGCGCCCCCGCCGCCGATGATGACGGGCGGCCGGGGCCGCTGCGCCGGCTTGGGCAGCCCCGGTGAGTCGGCCAGCCGGTAGTGCGCGCCCTCGAAGGAGAACGGCTTGGCCGCCGCCCACAGCCCGGTCACGATCTCGAGCTGCTCCTCCAGGCGCTCGAACCGCTCGCCCAGGGAGGGGAACGGGATCCCGTACGCCGTGTGCTCCTCCTCGAACCAGCCGGTGCCGAGACCCAGCTCCACACGGCCGCCGCTCATCTGGTCGACCTGGGCGACGCTGATCGCCAGCGGCCCGGGCAACCGGAACGTCGCGGCGCTCACCAGCGTGCCCAGCCTGATGCGCGAGGTCTCCCGCGCGAGACCGGCCAGGGTGATCCACGCGTCGGTCGGGCCCGGGGCGGGGTCGCCGTCGCCCATCCGCAGGTAATGGTCGGACCGGAAGAACGCGTCGAACCCGAGCCGCTCGGCCGCCTGCGCCACCCTGAGCAGGTCGTCGTAGCTCGCCCCCTGCTGGGGTTCGGTGAAGATCCTCAATTTCATCCGTCCATTATCCCCGCCCCCGCGTCCACGACTTGCTAGAGTGCGAGCCGCCTGTGCGCAACGTGGTCGTATCGCAACTCAGGGTGGTGAGCGTGGACTCCGCACGTCATTCCCGCGAAGCGGGCCGCCCCCCGCGATCCCTCGTCCTCCTGGCGTCGGCCGCGCTCGTCGCGGGCACCGGCGCGGCGCTGTGGGCGCTGCCCGCCACCCCGCCCGGCGGCTGGGACGCGACGCCCGGGGGCCCCGGAGGCAGGCCCGAAAGCAGGCCGGGTGCCACGGCCACGCCCACCGGTGCGCGGAGTCCGGCCTCCCCGGTGCCGGAGACGCTGGTCGCCGCGCGCCAGACGGTCGCCTCGCCGGCCCCGCCCGCCGCCGCTCCCCCCGCCGACGAGCCCGCGGCCCGTTATCGGGGGTTCCTCGACGCCGCCGGGGAGCCGCACCCGGAACTGCTGCGGGTGGGGGTGCGCTCGTTCGCCATCGGTCACATCGTCGCAGGCCCGGGCGGCTGCGCTCCTCACTGGACTGGGGCGCAACCGCGGGGCGGGGACTCCGTCGCCGCGCGAATCGAGCGGCTGAGGGCCGACGGCGGCGAGGTGTGGCCGGCGTTCGGCGGGCCGTACGGGCAGGAGCTGGCGGTCACCTGTGAGAACCCGGCCCGGCTGCTCGCGGCCTACCGCCACGTCGTGACGGCGCTCGACCCTCCCGGCGTCGACTTCGAGGCCGGTGGGTCGGCCGGGCACGCCGCCGTCCGCCGCCGCGCCGCCGCCGTCGCCCGGTTGCAGCGCGAGGCGCGGGCGCGCGGCCGCCCGCTGCGGGTCACGTTCACGCTCCCCGCCTCCCGGCGCGGCCTGGAGCCCGCCGACCAGGAGATGCTGCGGGCGGCTCGCGAGGAGGGGACGGAGATCGAGTCCGTCGGCCTGCTCGTGCCGATCGCCTCCGGCGTCTCGAACCTCCACGACCTGGCCGTCGCCGCGCGGGCGGCGCGCCTCCAGATCGCCGCGGCGCTGGACGTGCCGCCCGACCGGGCGTGGCGGCGGATGGGCCTCGCGCCGGTCCTCGCCGGCCCCGGCGACCTCGGCCCCGGCGAGGCCGGGCGGCTGGCGGCGTTCCGGGCCCGCAACGGCCTGGGCTGGCTGTCCTTGCGAGGCGCCGCACCGGCCGACGACGTCGTACGGATCCTGGCCCGGCCGTCACGCCCCGACGCGGGCGTCGCCCGCCCCGAGGTCACGCCCGGCGCCCCTCCCGTCCGCCCCTGGTAACCGCTTCTCACCGGCGCTGCGCTCTTCCTGTGGGCGGCTCGACCCGTGTGCGCGGGTGCGGGGCGGAGCCGCCATCGGTTCCGGAAGCTCGGCCCGCGAGCGACCCGACGGGACGCCACCGCCGTGCCGTCACATCGAGACGCCTCCATCGTGCTCGCCGTGAGCGGGGGGAGCCGCGAGGACGACCTTGCCCTGCCGTGGCCCTCGCGCGGCGGCCGCGTGCGCCTCGGCCGCCCGGTCCATGGGGAACACCGCCCGCACGGGAACGCGGAAGCGCCCCTCCGCCGACAGTGCGGCCGCGAGGGCGAGACCATGGCGCCCGTCCGGCTCGCCGCCGAGCTCACCGCGGGAGAGGCCGACTCCGAGTTCCGGGCCGGCGAAGTCCGCGATGGTGAGGACCGATGCCGGCGTACCGGTGATCGCGATGAGTTCGCGAAGCGAGCCGGCGCCGGCGACGTCCAGCGCGAGGTCGATCCCTTCGGGCGCGAGAGCGTGGACGCGCTCGGCGAGCCCGGGCCCGTAGGCGACCGGGACCGCGCCGAGCCCGGCGATGAAGGCGTGGTTCTCCGGGCGGCCCGTGCCGATCACGCGGGCGCCGCGGGCGACCGCCAGTTGGACGGCGACGCTGCCGACGCCGCCGGAGGCGCCGTCGATCAGGAGCGTCGTTCCCGTGCGTACGCCGAGCCTGTCGAGCGCCCGGGTGGCGGTCTCGACGCTCGTGCCGGCGGCGCCGGCCTCCTCCCACGACATCGAGGGCGGCTTCGCGGCCCAGAACGCCAGCACGGCGAACTCGGCGGCGGCGCCGCCCAGCCGCGAGACGTCGACGGCGCCGAAGACCTCGTCCCCGGCGGCGAACCCGGTGACGTCCGCGCCGACCTCGTCGATCACCCCGGCGGCGTCGACGCCGGGGATGTGCGGCAGGGGGAGTCGTGCGCTCGACGGCGACGCGCCGGCGCGCAGCGCGAGGTCGACCGGTGCGACCCCGGCGGCCCTGACTCTGACGCGCACCTCGCCGGGACCCGCGTGAGGCTCGGGGAATCCCCCGACGGCGAGGACCTCGGGGGGACCGAACCGCTCGAACCGCACCGCAAACATTTCCACATCCGGGAACATAATCACCCATCCGGCTGTTCCGACTGGCCGCCGACCACGGTAGGCGGACGAACGGGAGCGGCTGCCTCGGATCGCCGCAAGTGAGAGGGGCGCGGACGACATTGACTCGGAAACCCCGGATGGACGCGGAGCACAACCGGCGGCACGTCGTGGCGGTCGCCCATGCCGCGTTCGCCGCGGACGGGCTCGACCTGCCGGTGCACGAGATCGCCCGGCGTGCCGGCCTGGGCGTCGCGACCGTCTATCGGCACTTCCCGTCACGACAGGACCTCGTCGGCGCGGTGCTCGCCGAGCAGGTGGCCGTGTGCCGCGCGCAGATGCGTGCCGCCCTGGACGACCCCGACCCCTGGCGCGCGCTGCGCGGAACCGTCCACCGATTCGCCGAGGGCCAGGTGCGGCACCGCGGGTTGAACGGAGCGCTGCTCGGCTCCCACCCCGCGGGCGCCGCGTTCGCCGGGCAGCGCCGCGCACAGGCCCGAAGGCTCGAGCAGCTCGTCGAGCGGGCCCGGAGCGCGGGCGGCGTCCGTCCCGAGCTGTCGGTCGAGGACGTGAGGATCGGCCTGAGGGCCATCGCCTCCTTCCGCGCCGGTCCGCCCGAAACCGCGGCGGCGGCGGTCCGGAGGCTGGCCGACCTCCTGGTCGCCGGCATGGCCCGGCCCCACCCGTGAGGCGGCGCCGGGCTCAGTCCCTGACGAGCAGCGCGACGCACTCCACGTGGTGGGTCATCGGGTACTGGTCGAAGGCCCGCAGGTCCTCCAGCCGGTAGCCGTGCCCGGCGAACCAGGCGACGTCCCTGGCCAGGGTTGCCGGGTCGCACGAGACGTACACCACGCGCGAGGCCTCCAGGCCGGCGACGCGCTCGACCACCGGACGGCCGAGACCCGCGCGGGGCGGGTCGGCCACCACCAGGTCGGCCCGTTCGATCCGCAGCCGGTCGAGCGCCTCCTCGACCCTGCCCCGCTCGACCTGCGCCTGCGGCAGGTCACGCAGGTTGAACCGGGCGTCCTGCGCCGCCTGCGGCTCGGACTCGATGCCGAGCACCGCGCCCTCGGGGCCGACGGCCTCGGCGAGCCCGGCGGCGAACAGGCCGGCGCCGCAGTAGAGGTCGAGCGCCCACTCCCCCGGCTCGGGCCGGCCGAAGTCGAGCACCGCGCCGAGCAGCGTGGCCGCCGCGCCCGGGTGGACCTGCCAGAATCCGCTCGCGGTGACCCGGAAGTCCCGCTCGCCCACCCGCTCGGTCAGCGAGGCCCGGCCGCGCAGCGCCCGCGTGCCCCGCCTGCCCTCGTCGAGCAGGACCGCGGCGTCCACGTCCGGGATATCCGCCCGGCGGCGCGGGACGGGTTCGACGATCACGGCGCGGTCACCGCCGGAGGCCGCCACCACCTCGACCGAGGCGGCCCCCGGCCAGGCCAGGCGTTCGGCGCCGACCTCCTCGACGGCGGGGTGCGCGATGAGGCACTCGGTGACGTGCTCGATCTCGTGCGACCGGTGGCGCCGCAGCCCCGCCGTGCCGTCCCGCTCCACGGCGAACCGCACGCGGGTGCGCCATCCGAGGCCGTCCTCCGCCCCCGGCACCTCCTCGACCACGACCTTGAGGTCGAGGCCCGCCAGGCGCCGGAACTGCTCGGCGACCACGTCGGCCTTGAGCCGGCGCTGCGCCTCCAGCGACGCGTGCTGCCAGTCGCAGCCGCCGCAGCGGCCGGGGCCGGCGAACGGACAGGGCGGCGTGACCCGGTCGGGTGAGGGCTCCAGGATCTCGACCGCGTCTGCCCGCAGGAACCGCGCGGTCTCCTCGGTGACCTCGGCGACCACCCGCTCGCCTGGCAGGGCGTGCCGGACGAAGACCACCCGGCCCTCGTGCCTGGCCACGCACCAGCCGCCGTTGGCGACGGCGTCCACCGTCAGTTCGAGCCGTTCGCCGCCCATGTCGGCCTCTTTCGTGTCGGTCATGCCTTGACCTGCGTGTCCTTCGGTGGGGGCTGGTAGGAGCGGCGGGAGGCGCCGGGAGCGGACGGCTCCCTGCGGCCCTTGAGGCGGTCGGAGGAGGCGAGCTGGAACGGCACGCTCGTGACCATGACCCCGGGCTTGAACAGCAGCCGCCCCTTGAGCCGCAGCGCGCTCTGGTTGTGCAGGAGGTGCTCCCACCAGCGGCCGACCACGTACTCGGGGATGTAGACCGTCACGACGTCGCGCGGCGAGCGCCGCCGCAGCGATTTCACGTACTCGAGCACCGGGCCGGTGATCTCCCGGTACGGCGAGTCGAGGATCTTGAGCGGCACCTCGATGCCGCGCCGGTCCCACTCCTCCCTGAGCCGGTTCGCCTCGTCGGCGTCCACGCTGACGGTCACGGCCTCCAGGCTCGACGGGCGGGTCGCCCTGGCGTACGCGAGCGCGCGGAGCGTCGGCTTGTGGATCTTCGAGACGAGCACGATCGCGTGGTTGCGGGCGGGCAGCAGCGACTCGTCGGCCTCGTGCCCCTCCGGCGCGGCGAGCTCCTCGGCGACCCGGTCGTAGTGCCGCCTGATGCCCTTCATCATGAGGAAGAGCACCGGCATCGCGATGCAGACGATGTACGCGCCGTGCGTGAACTTGGTGGCGAGCACGACGACGAGCACGAGCCCGGTCATGACCGCGCCGAAGCCGTTGATCACCCGCGAGCGCATCATGTGGAAGCGCGCCCTCGCGTCGGTCTCGGTCCTCAGGTGACGGGTCCAGTGCCGGACCATGCCGATCTGGCTGAGGGTGAACGAGACGAACACGCCGACGATGTAGAGGTTGAGCAGCTTGCTCACGTCCGCGTCGAACGCCCAGATCAGCAGGCAGGCCCCGGCCGCGAGGATGACGATGCCGTTGCTGAACGCGAGGCGGTCGCCCCGGGTGTGGAGCTGACGCGGCAGGAAACGGTCCTGGGCGAGGATCGAGCCGAGCACCGGGAAACCGTTGAACGCGGTGTTGGCCGCCAGGAACAGGATGAGGGCGGTCACCGCGGCGATCACGACGAACAGGAACGAGCCGTGGCCGAAGACGGCCGAGGCGACCTGCGCGATGATCGGCTGCTGGTAGTAGCCGGGCCCGGCCGGGTGGCCGTCGATGATGATGTTCCTGGCCACGAACGCCGGGTCGGTCAGCTTCACGCCTGACTGGAGGCCGAGGAAGATGATCCCGCTGAACATCGTGACCGCGATCAGGCCCATCATGAGCAGCGTCGTCGCGGCGTTCTTGCTCTTGGGCTTGCGGAAGGCCGGCACGCCGTTGCTGATCGCCTCGACGCCGGTGAGCGCGGCGCACCCCGACGAGAAGGCGCGCAGCACCAGGAACGCCATCGCGAATCCGGCGAGATCGGCCTGCTGCCCGATGATGCGGTAGTCGGCGGTGGGGGCGCGCAGGTCGTCGCCGAGCACGATCAGCCGGAACAGGCCCCACGCGACCATGCCGATGACCGCGATCATGAAGGCGTAGGTGGGCACGGCGAACGCGACACCCGATTCCCTGAGGCCGCGCAGATTCATGATCGTCAAGAGTGCGACGATGGCTATCGCGACCAGTGGACGGTGTTCGGCGACGAAGGGGATCGTCGCACCCACATAGTCGGCTCCGTTGGCGACCGACACCGCCACGGTCAGCACGTAGTCGACGAGCAGGGCGCTCGCGACGGTCAGGCCCGCGGTCGGTCCCAGGTTCGTCGTCGCCACCTCGTAGTCGCCGCCGCCACTGGGATAGGCGTGCACGTTCTGCCGGTAGGAGGCGACCACCGTGAGCATGACGAGGACGACGCCCGCCGCGACCCATGGGCTGACGCTGTAGAGGCCGACCCCGCCGATCGACAGGATGACCAGGATCTCCTGCGGCGCGTACGCCACCGAGGACAGCGCGTCACTGGCGAAGACCGGCAGTGCCACGCGCTTGGGCAGCAGCTGATGGTGGAGCGCGGTGCTCCGCAGAGCCCGCCCCACGAGGAGCCGCTTGACAAGATCTGGCACCTTCGACACGTCTGTTGAGCCTAGTCCCCCGGCGCCGTGCCCGGGTCATGCGGTGTCCGGCAGGGGCGACATACTGTCTGCATTAGGAGACCGCCACAACCCACGGCGGGGGAGCATGCATATTGTGATCATGGGATGCGGACGGGTCGGCTCGACTCTGGCGCACATCCTTGAGGACAACGGGCACTCGGTCGCCGTGATCGACCGCGACCCGCAGGCCTTCCGGCGGCTGCGGGCCGGCTTCCGGGGCCGCAGGGTCACCGGCATCGGCTTCGACCGCGACGTGCTCGAAGAGGCCGGCATCGCCTCGGCCGCCGCCTTCGTCGCCGTGAGCAGCGGAGACAACTCCAACATCATCTCCGCCCGGGTCGCGCGGGAGATGTTCGGCGTGGACAACGTGGTCGCCCGCATCTACGACCCCCGCCGGGCCGAGGTCTACCAGCGGCTCGGCATCCCCACCGTGGCGACGGTCCGCTGGACCGCCGACCAGATCCTGCGCCGGGTGCTGCCCGAGGGCGCCGAGCCCCTCTGGCGGGACCCGACCGGCACGGTCGTCCTCTCCGAGGTGGCCTTCCACCAGGGCTGGATCGGCACCCGGGCCAGGGTGATCGAGGACGTCACCGGCGCGCGCGTGGCCTTCGTCAACCGTATGGGCGAGGCGCTCGTGCCGAAGGACGCGACCGTCCTCCAGGAGGGCGATCTCCTCCACCTGGTCGCCGCCGAGAACGACATGGACCGCATCAACAAGGTGCTGTCCGCCCCGCCGTCCGACGAGGAGCACTGATGCGCGTCACCATCGCCGGCGCCGGAGCCGTCGGCCGCTCCATCGCGGCGGAGCTCCTGGAGAACGGGCACGAGGTCCTGCTCATCGACATCGACCCCCGCGCCATCAAGATCGACAGCGTGCCGCGGGCCGAGTGGCTGCTCGCCGACGCCTGCGAGATCTCCTCGCTGGACGAGGCCGGGCTGAACAGCTGCCAGGTCGTGATCGCCGCCTCCGGCGACGACAAGGTCAACCTCGTGGTCTCGCTGCTCGCCAAGACCGAGTACGGCGTGCCGCGGGTGGTCGCCCGGGTCAACCACCCCAAGAACGAGTGGCTGTTCAACGAGTCGTGGGGCGTGGACGTCGCCGTCTCCACCCCGCGCCTGCTGTCGGCCCTGGTCGAGGAGGCGGTCAGCGTCGGCGACCTGGTGCGCCTGATGACCTTCCGGCAGGGCCAGGCCAATCTGGTGGAGCTCACGCTGGCCGAGGACGCCCCGGTGGTGGGCCAGCGGGCGGGGTCGGTGCCGTGGCCGGTGGACGCCGCCCTCGTGGCGATCCTGCGCGAGGGCCGGGTGCTGGTCCCCTCGGCCGACGACCCGCTGGAGGCCGGCGACGAGCTGCTGTTCGTGGCCAGCCAGGAGGTCGAGCAGGAGCTCACCGAGCTGCTGTCGGCCCACGAGCGTTCCTGACCCGCACACGACTCAGGCCCCGGGCGCGTGCCCGGGGCCTGAGTCGTCTCTGCCTGAGTGTCAGACGGACGGCTGCGCCGGCGGCTCGAGCGGGGTGCGGCCCCGGGCGAGCACCCACACCATCGCGGCGAGCCCCGCGACCTGCAGCGGCCAGCCCAGGGCGATCTTGGCCACGCCGAGGGCGGTCACCTGGTCCGCCCAGTAGAGCGGCAGCTGGACCACCACCCGCAGCAGGCAGGGCAGCATGAGCAGCCACGTGAGCCGCGAGCACAGCCGGACCAGCGCGGCGTCGCTGTGCCAGGCCGTCGGGTCGCCGGTCACCGAGCCGATCAGGAAGCCCACGATCGGCCAGCGGACCACGATCGACAGCAGCATGCCGGCGGCGTAGGCCCCGTTGTAGAGGATCCCCGGCAGGAACACGTCCTTGGCGTCGCCGGTGCGGGCCGCGAAGAACGCGCCGATCCCGATGCCGACGAGGCTGTTGAGCACGAACTGCGGCGTCGTGCGCTGTGCGAGCCGCACCAGCAGGAGCACCACCGCCGAGGCGACGCCGACGATCAGCGAGGCCTTCAGCTCGTTGGTGCCCATCCACGTGCCGGTGAAGGCGATTGTGGGCACCGCCGCCTCGACGATCCCGCGCCTGCCGCCCAGCGCCTTGCTCATCTGGGCGCGAACCGCCGCCTCGACGGTGGCGTGCGCCGCGGGGGCCGTCATGTCCGCTGTGCTCATACGGTCTCCTGAGAGATCAAGGGCCACCGGCCGGGCGTAGCTCGTAGCGGGGGTTGAACATGACCTTGCGGCCGTCCTGGACGCTGACCAGCCCTTCGGCCCGCACCACCCGGCCCGGCTCGATGCCGGCGATCTTCCGGCGGCCGAGCCAGACCAGGTCGATCACGTCCGAACCGTCGTACAGCTCCGCCTCGAGGGCGGGCGCGCCGCCGCGCGGGCGGAGGGTCACGGTGCGCAGCGTACCCGCCACGCACGTCCGCTGGCGCTCACCGCACCGCGCGATGGGAGTGGCCCCCTGCTGCTCCAGGTCCTCCTGGAGCTCGGCGGCCTCCAGTTCGGCCTGGCTGGTGGTCAGCCTTCGGAAGAAGCCCCGCAGTCCGCCGCGTCTGGCAGGCTCCGGCGTGCCCATCGGTCACTCACCCAGCTTCCTCGTTCGCGATCCCCTTCGGAGGGATTCGTCGTCCTGGCTCCAGCCTAGGCCGGTCGTTTCCCACCGCAGCATACGTGAGCCGCTTACGGGCCAGAAGGACGGTCAGGATGGGCTTGCCCCCCGATTCGGTCAACCGGCGCATCCCGGACGGGCGTCAGCGGATCTCACTGATCTCCGGACCGCGCTCGAAGGGCCGGAACTCCTCCCGTCCGGATCCCTGCTGCTCCTCCATGGCCTGCCTGGCCTCGGCGGGCAGACGGAGCTGGATCGCCTCCCTGGGCGGCATCGGCTCGTCACCGCGCACGACGACGATGCCGCGCACGACGTCCTCCAGGATCCGCGCCGCCTCCGGGTCGACCGCCGCCCTGCCGCTGATCACGGCGCGGAGGAACCAGCGCGGCCCGTCGACGCCGACGTAGCGCACCGGCTGCCGTCCCTGTGCCTGACCCTGCACGGGCACCTCGGCCGCGATCTCGGGGCCGAACGGGCCGTCCCGGTCCTCGGCCGAGCCGCCGGCGGCCACCACCTCACGGGCGAGTTCGGCGCGCACCTCGTCCCAGATCCCGCTGCGCTTGGGCGCGGCGAAGGCGTTCACCTGCAGGGCGCTCTCCTCGACCAGGACGATCACACCGTCGACCTGGTCGCCCGCCATGCTGAGCTGGATCTCGAATCCGGGGCCGACGGGCAGGCGCAGGCCCCCCAGGTCCACGCGCTCGGCCTCCGGGTAGTCGTCATCGGCGTCCCAGGGGCCCGTCGTCCGCGCCGGGGCGGGGCTCTCCCCCCGCACGACGGCTTGTGCGGTCTCCTCCTCCGCGCGTTGCCGGCGTCGCACCACTTCTCTCACTCTCCTCGCATCGTGGCCCGGTTCCCGGGCCCCGCGGTGTCAGCTCCCCGTCGAGCCGAACCCGTTCGTGCCCCGTACGGAGCCGGGCAACCGGTCGACCTCGTAGAACGCCGCCCGTTCCACCCGCTGGACGACGAGCTGGGCGACGCGGTCACCGCGCCGGAGCCGTACCGGGTCCTTGGCGTCGGTGTTGATCATCGTCACCCTGATCTCGCCCCGGTAGCCGGCGTCGATCGTGCCCGGCGCGTTGACCAGCGTGACGCCGTGCCGGGCCGCCAGGCCCGAACGCGGATGGACGAAGGCGGCGTACCCGTCCGGCAGCGCGATGGCGACGCCGGTCCGCACAACCGCCCGCTCGCCGGGCAGCAACTCGACGTCCTCCGCCGCGTACAGGTCGGCCCCGGCGTCGCCCGGATGCGCGTACGACGGGAGCGGAAGGTCCGGGTCGAGCCGGTGGATCAGGATCTCGACGCTCACCGGGCGGCCTCGACGTGTTCCCTGATGCGGTCGCTCATGAGGCAAGACCCTACCCGTTGCGCTGGGGGGACACCGCCTCTCCCACTCCGGAGGACGGGCGTGCCGTCTCCGGCTCCTGTTCGCCCTCTCCGCCCTGCTCGCTGTGCCCGGAGGCGGCGGGCTGGGACGCGTGAGAGTGCGCGAGCTCCTCGGCGCCGGCCTCCGGGTGCGGGGGCGCGTCCCCGGCTCCGGCCTCCGCGGCGCCGGGCGGGCCGCCTTCGGCCGGTGGCTCGATGGCGGGCTGGCCGCGGCGCAGTTCGGGCAGCGCGCGGTAGATGACCGCCGTGAGCGGCACGGCCACCACGGCGCCCGCGATGCCGCCGAGCACGCCGCCCACCGCGAGGACGAGGATGATCGCCAGGGGATGGAACTCCAGGGCCCGGCCCACGATGAGCGGCTGGAGCACGTGGTTCTCCAGCTGCTGCTCGACCACGAGGATGCCCACGAAGATCAGCGCCAGGAACCAGCCCCGGGAGCCGAAGGTCACCAGCGTCGCGATGGTGCCCGCGAACAGGATGCCGACGATCGGGATGAAGCTGGCCACGAAGACCAGCACCGCGAGGGGCGCCCAAAGTGGCACCTGCATCCCCGCGAGCACCACTCCGATCACGAGTCCGTGGATGGCCGCGACCGCGACCGTGCCGTGCACGTAGTGGGAGATCGTCGCCCAGGCGGCACGGCCCGCCCGGTCCACGCGCGGGGCGGCGCGGCCGAAGGAGCGCAGGAACCAGGTCCAGATCCGGTCGCCGTCCTTCAGCAGGAAGAAGGTCACGAACAGGATCAGCACGATGGAGGTGAGCACCTCGACGACCGCGGTGGCGCCGCTCAGCAGCGTGCTGGTGATCTGGCTGCGGTATTGGGTCACCTGGCTGCTGAGCTGGTCCACGAAGTCGGCGATCTGCGCCTCCTTCAGATGGAGGGGCCCATGCAGCAGCCAGTCCTGCACGTTGCGCACGGTCACCTGGATCTGCAGGACCAGCCGGGGGAACTCCTCGTTCGCTCGCACGCCGATCAGGAACCCGATGCCGACGATCAGCGCGAGGCCGAGCAGCATCGTGATCCACGTCGCGTAGATCGGCCGGAGCCCGGTGGCGCGCAGCCGCCGGGTCAGCGGTTGAAGCAGGGCCGCGAGCAGCAGCGCGACCACCACCGGCATGACGACGAAGCTGATTCTCTCGATGATCAGCCACAGAACGTAGACCATCCCGCCGAGCAGCAGCAGCCGCCAGCTCCACGCGGCCATCGTGGCCAGCGTCGGCGGAACCCTCTCCGTGGTACTGCGGTTAGACGGGATCACGGATCCAGCCTGGCATGTCGGCGGGCGGGACGCGCAGTCGTTTTACCCGCGTATGGCGGTCGTTTCGCCGCCAACCCTCCGCGGACCCCCGGCCGCGCGCCGAAACGCCCGAGAACGTCCTGGAACGCCCCTAAGCGTCGCCGGCCACCGCCGTCACCCCGCGGGCGCGGCGGTGGCCGGCGGTGGCCTCACGCGGTCAGCTCGGCGACCGCGTCGAGCGGGCCGTCACCGGGTTCGAGGACGAACTCCTCGACGTTGCCGGCCGCGCACAGGTCGTCCTGGGCCGCCCGGACGAGGTCCGCCTGGTCCCCCGACACGGTCAGCCGGGCGACCTCGGCCCGCATCGACAGCCGCGCCTCGGACTTGGCCCGCCGCACCCGGCGGAGCACCTCCGCCACGGCGTCCAGCACCGCGGGATCGCCGTGCCTTGCCTCGGGCAGCTCGTCCGGGGACGGCCAGGCGACGCGGTGCACCGAGCCCTCACGCCACCACGACCAGACCTCCTCGGTCACGAACGGCAGGAACGGCGCGAACAGCCGCAGCAGCACGCCGAGCGCCCGCCGCAGGGCGGCGACGGCCGACGCGTCCCCGTCGTACGCGCGGGCCTTGACCAGCTCCACGTAGTCGTCGCAGAAGGACCAGAAGAAGCGTTCGGTCCGTTCCAGCGCCCTGGTGTAGTCGTACGACTCGAACGCCTCGGTGGCCTCGGCGACGGCCGCTCCCAGCGCGGCGAGCATGGACAGGTCGACCGGCTCGGTGACCTCGCCGCCGCCCTCGGACCGGAAGCCGAGCACGAACTTCGACGCGTTGAGGATCTTGATGGCCAGCCGGCGGCCGATCTTGATCTGCCCGGTGTCGAACGCCGTGTCGGTGCCGGGACGCCCGTTCGCCGCCCAATAGCGGACCGCGTCGGAGCCGTACTCCTCCAGCAGGCCCATGGGCGTGACCACGTTGCCCTTGGACTTCGACATCTTCTTGCGGTCGGGGTCGAGGATCCACCCGGAGATCGCCGCGTGCCGCCAGGGCAGCCCGCCGTGCTCCAGGTGCGACCGCACGATCGTGGAGAACAGCCAGGTGCGGATGATCTCGTGGGCCTGGGGCCGCAGGTCCATCGGGAACACGCGGCGGAACAGGTCGTCGTCGCGCTCCCACCCGGCCGCGATCTGCGGGCTCAGCGAGGAGGTCGCCCAGGTGTCCATGACGTCGGGGTCGGCGGTGAAGCCGAGCGGCTTGCCCCGCTGGTCCTCCGAGAAGCCGGGCGGGACGTCGCTGGACGGGTCCACCGGCAGCGCCGACTCCGGCGGGACGACCGGCGCCTCGTAGATCGGCTCGCCGTCGGCGTCGAGCGGATACCAGACCGGGATCGGCACGCCGAAGAACCGCTGACGGGAGATCAGCCAGTCGCCCGCCAGGCCCTCCACCCAGTTGTCGTACCTGACCCGCATGTGCGGCGGGTGCCACTCCAGCTCCCGGCCGCGCTCCAGGAGCTCGGCGCGCAGCTTGGCGTCCCTGCCGCCGTTGCGGATGTACCACTGCCGGGTGGTGACGATCTCGAGGGGCCGGTCGCCCTTCTCGTAGAACTTCACCGGCCGCTGGATCTTGCGCGGCTCGCCGTCCAGGTGGCCGGACTCGCGCAGCATCTCCACGATGCGCTCGCGCGCGCTGTGCACGGTCTTGCCGGCCAGCTCGGCGTACGGCTCGGCCGGCACGCCCTGCGGCGGCTCGGGGAGCAGGCGGCCGTCCCAGCCGATGACCGGCCGGGTGGGCAGGTCGAGCTCGCGCCACCAGGTCACGTCGGTGACGTCGCCGAACGTGCAGATCATCGCGATGCCCGAGCCCTTGTCGGGCTCGGCGAGGTGGTGGGCCACGACCGGCACCTCGACCCCGAAGACCGGGGTGCGGACGGTGGTGCCGAACAACGGCCGGTAGCGCTCGTCGTCGGGGTGGGCGACCAGCGCCACGCAGGCCGGGATCAGCTCGGGCCGGGTCGTCTCGATCCACACCATGCCGTCGGCGCCGTCGCCGTCCGGACGCTCGAACCCGATGCGGTGGAAGGCGCCGGGCCACTCCCGGTCCTCCAGCTCGGCCTGGGCCACCGCCGTGCGGAACGTCACGTCCCACAGAGTCGGGGCCTCGGCAACGTACGCCTCGCCGCGGGCGAGGTTGCGCAGGAACGCGCGCTGGGATGCCGCCCGGGCATCGGCGTCGATGGTCGCATAGGTCATCGACCAGTCCACCGACAGGCCGAGACGGCGCCACAGCTCCTCGAACGCCTTCTCGTCCTCGGCGGTCAGCCGCTCGCACAGCTCGATGAAGTTGCGGCGCGAGATCGGCACCTGCCGCTTGGCGTCCGGCTTCTCCGGCGGCGTGAAGTCCGGGTCGTACGGCATGGAGGGATCGCAGCGCACGCCGAAGTGGTTCTGCACGCGGCGCTCGGTGGGCAGGCCGTTATCGTCCCACCCCATCGGGTAGAAGACCTCGCGCCCCCGCATCCGCTGGTAGCGGGCGATCGTGTCCGTGTGCGTGTAGGAGAAGACGTGCCCCACGTGAAGGGACCCGGACACGGTGGGCGGCGGGGTGTCGATGGAGTAGACCTCGTCCCTGCTCCGGGACCGGTCGAACCGGTAGGTGCCCTCGGCCTCCCAGCGCGCTACCCATACCGCCTCCAAGCCGTCGAGTGTTGGTTTCTCGGGCATGGCTGCGGGGAGTCGCTGTTCGGTCATGCCACCACATGGTATGGCGTGGACCGTCACCCCGCGGGGAGACACTAAGGTCGTTATCGAGGAGGAATCATGGCGGACATGGCTCGGGAGGCCAAGCGCGAACTCGGCGCGACGGACAAGCCCGACATGCAGTGGCGGATCGTCGGCGGCCTGCTCGGCCTGGCGGTGGGCTTCTGCTCGCGCAAGGTGCTGTCGTTCGCGTGGGAGAAGGCGACCGGCAAGAAGCCGCCGGCGAGCGCCGACTCCCCCGACATCGGGCTCGGCGAGGCGATCGCGTACGCCGTGGTGATGGGCCTGGGCATGGAGATCACGCGGATCGTCGTCACGCGGTCGGCGGCGAAGAAGTGGCGCTCCTGGAAGGACGCCGCCCGGGACCTCACTCCCTAGGAGCGGCCGGCTCCCCGGACTCCAGGGCCGTGAGGAAGTCGCTGGCCCACCTGTCCACGTTGTAGGTCGCGACCCTGCGCCTGAGCGAGCGCATCCGGCGCGCCAGCTCGTGCGGGGTCGCCCGCATCGCCGCCAGCATCGTCCGCTTCATGCCGGCGATGTCGTACGGGTTGACCATGTAGGCCTGGCGCAGCTCGTCGGCCGCCCCGGCGAACTCGCTCAGCACGAGCGCCCCGCGCAGGTCGTGGCGGCAGGCGACGTACTCCTTGGCGACGAGGTTCATGCCGTCGCGCAGCGGCGTGACGACCATGACGTCGGCCGCGCAGTAGAGCGCCGCAAGCTCCTCCTTGTTGTACGACTGGTGGAGGTAGGAGATCGGCATGCGGCCGAGCACGCCGTGCTCGCCGTTGATGCGGCCCACCCTCAGCTCGATGTCGTTGCGCAGCCGGATGTACTCGGCGACCCGCTCGCGGGTGGGCGTGGCGACCTGTACGAAGACCGCCTCGTCCGGCTTGATCGAGCCGTCGTCGAGCAGCTCGCCGAACGCCTTGAGCCGCTGGCCGATGCCCTTGGTGTAGTCGAGCCGGTCGACACCGAGCAGCACGTGCTCGGGATCACCCAGCTCGGCGCGGATCTCCTTGGCCCGCTGCTGGATGCGCGGCTCCCGGACGAGCTGGTCCAGCTCGCCGAAGTCGACCGAGATCGGGAACGACTCGGCACGCACCGTCCGGTCCTCGAGCTGGATCTCGTTGCGGAGGTACTGCACCCCGAGCAGGCGGCGGCACAGGCGCAGGAAGTTGGCGGCGCCGCCCGGCCGCTGGAAGCCCACGAGATCGGCCCCGAGCAGTCCTTCGAGGATCTCGTTGCGCCAGGGCAGCTGGTAGAACAGCTCGCCCGGCGGGAACGGGATGTGGAGGAAGAAACCGATCTTCAGGTCGGGCCGCAGCTTCCGCAGCATCGCGGGCACGAGCTGGAGCTGGTAGTCCTGCACCCACACGACCGCGCCGGGCGCGGCGGCGTCCGCGGCCGCGCGGGCGAACCGGTCGTTGACCGCCCGGTACGCGTCCCAGAGCACACGCGAGTAGACGGGCGTGGCGACCACGTCGTGGTAGAGCGGCCACAGTGTGGCGTTGGAGAAGCCTTCGTAGTACAGCTCGACCTCGAGCTGCGACAGCGGGACGGGGATCAGGTGCATCCCGTCGTGGTCGAAAGGCTTCAGCTCCTCTCCCGCCGCCCCGGTCCAGCCGAGCCAGGCCCCGTCACGGCGTTGCATGACGGGCGCGATGGCGGTCACGAGCCCGCCCGGGCTGCGCCGCCACTCGTTCTCGCCCACGCGATCGACCGGCAGCCGGTTCGCGACGATCAGAAATGAGCTGGTGCCACGCATGAATCCCCTCCAGGTGGTCGCCTGTGACCACCATACGGAAAGTCACCAGTGACCCCCATACCCGTAAGAACGTGCACAATCCACGCCTGTGATTGTGAGAATGATCTCACGCAGCTCATATGGGGTCGGCAAGAGGTTTAGACCAATCGGTGACACTTCTCTATCTGGAAGATCAGGACGGCCGGAGAGTGCCGATTGGGACGGGCACCGGGGCCGCGGCGCGTCACCAGAGGGACGGAGACCGGACGGGAAGGGGCCCGGACCGCGGAACGGGGACCGGCACGGGAGGGGAGATCGGCCCGGAGGGAGGGGGTCAGCCGAGCGGCGGTGCGTCAGCCTGGCGGCAGGGCGTCAGCCGGGCGGCAGGGCGCGCTGGCGGCGCAGATCCGCGCGCACGGCGGCGGCGAGTTTCCTGGTGGCGACCCGGTTCAGCGCGCCGCCGGCCACGGCGCCGGTGAGGAAGGGGCCGAGCGTGGTGAGGTGACGGCCGAGCGTGCGCATCAGGCGGTTGCGCAGGGCGGTCTTGGCGGCGGCTCCGAGTGCGAGCGTGGCCGAGCCGGGGGCGAGGGGGTTGACGCCCCGCTGCTTCGACCAGGCGAGCGCGAACGCGGCCGCCCTCTGGGTGCCGTTGCCGGGGACCTTCACGCCGTACACCTCGTGCAGTTCGGCGAGGAGCTTCACTTCGATGGCCGCGACGACCAGCGTCTCGGCCACGATCTGGGCGGGTGCGGAAAGCAGGAGCGGCGGGGCGGCGAACTCGGCCGCGGCGAGCGCTCCGCCGACCGCGCCGACCGCCGTCGTCGCCTTCGCGGCGGTGCGGACGAGATCGTCGGCGAGCTGCTCGCCGGTGAGCCCGTAGTGGTGTTCCCGCAGCGTCTCGTAGTCCCTGACCGGTAACCGCGGGGCGATGTTCATGAATACGTCGGCCAGCCATCGCCCCCGGCCGACTCCCCGTTCACGTGCCTTCCTGGCGGACCTTGCCAAGGCCCCGCTGAGGCGGCCGAGCAGCCGACGCCGCTCGGCCCCGTCCGTCTCCTCAGGGGCGACGAGTTTGCCGACCAGGTCGGCCACCTCGTTGTTTGGTTCATCCGCTGCTGAAGTCACGGACCCTCCCAAGGGTCTCCTAGGCGGCGCACTCGCGGCAGACCTGCTGGCCGTTCTTCTCCGAGGCCAGCTGGCTGCGGTGGTGCACCAGGAAGCACCGCGAGCAGGTGAATTCATCGGCCTGCCGAGGAATCACCCGCAGCGAGAGCTCCTCGTTCGACAGATCCGCCCCCGGCAGCTCCAACGACTCGGCCAGATCGGTCTCGTCGATGTCGATGCTGCCCGACGACTTGTCGCTCCTGCGCGCCTGGAGTTCCTGGAGGCTGTCCTCGTTGAGATCGTCGTCGGTCTTACGCGGGCTGTCGTAGTCGGTAGCCATCTGCTACTCCATCCCCCTCATCTATCTGCCTGCGCCTGATGTCGCGCGTGGATAACGCTCGGAAGGCCGGTGTTGTGCCCGCGGGGGCCGGTAAATTGTGCATTCGGTACCCGCTTGAACGAACACTGAACCTTCCGACACGCGAGGGTCATCCCACCGGGGGCTGCGGTTAGCCAAATATGGCGAAAACCACAGTATCGGCGGTATCCCCACCGCGTTCGACGGCACATCCAACCACATGTGCGGCGTGCACGCTCCATCAGCGCGCCGACTGCGGCGTCCCCGGAGATGCCCCGGCTCCGGAGAGACGCACCGTCACCACGAGACCACCCCCGTCGCGGGGGACGGCGGCGACCGTTCCGCCGTGCGCGCGAACGATCGCGCGCACGATGGACAGGCCGAGACCCGCGCCCTTGGCGGACTGAACCCGGTCGGCATTCAAGCGCCGGAACGGCTCGAACAGGCTCTCCACCTCGTACGCGGGAACGTGCGGTCCCGTGTTCGCGACCTGAACAACCGCACCCCCGTCGACAATTCCCGACCGGACCCATACTTTTCCGGACTCGCCGAGATTGTGCTTGATGCCGTTCTCGACGAGGTTGGAGACACAACGTTCTATGAGAACGGGGTCGCCCGTCGTGGCCGCCGGGTGGAGGTCGTGCTCGACCGTCACGCCCTCTTCCCCGGCGAAGGGGGCCAGTTGCTCCACCGCCGTCCTGGCGACCTCCTGGACGTCCACGGGCTTTCGCACCGACAGCTCGCGCTCGCTGCGGGCGAGCAGCAGCAGGCCCTCGATCAGCCGCTCGTTGCGTGCGGTGGTGCCGAGGAGCGTGCGCCCCAGCACCTTGAGGTCGTCCGACGCCTCGGGGTCGGACAGGGCCACCTCCAGCACCGTACGGTTGATCGCCAGCGGCGTCCGCAGCTCGTGCGAGGCGTTGTCCACGAACCTCCGCTGCGCGTCGAAGGCCGTGTTGAGCCGGGTGAGCATCGCGTCGAAGGTGTCGGCCAGCTCCTTCAGCTCGTCGTCGGGGCCCTGGAGGTCGATGCGCTCGTGGGCGAGCGAGGTCTCCGACAGCTTCCGCGCGGTCGCCGTCATCTTGATGACGGGCCGCAACGCCCGGTCCGCCACGAGGTATCCCAGCATCAGCGCCAGGATGCCCACGCCCAGCAGCGCCAGCAGCGCCCGCTTCAACAGCTCGGCCCGCGCCACCGCGGTGACCTCCGCCTGCGACTGGGCGAACTGGTGGTTGGCCTCGTCGATCCACTCCTGCGGCACGCTCCCCCGCGGGAATATGATCTGTGGCACACTCTGCCAGCCGATGTCGATCGCCTGGCCGATCAGCACGTACATGACCATCACCAGCAGCGCACCGGCCACGAAGACCAGCGCGGCGTACGTGAGGGTCAGGCGCCAGCGGATGCTGATGCGGTTCTGCAGCGACTTGATCTCGTTGAGCAGGTTCCCCCGGTGCACGGGGTGGGCGACCAGGGGCGGCGGGCCGTCCCAGGCGGGCGGGCCGCTAGGCGGCGGCGGCACCTGGCTGCGGTAGGGACCGGTGCCCATCGGGTTCGACATCCGCCGGGTGCGACCGGCCGGGGCCTGCCCGCCGGCCGGAGCCACCACGTCCGGCGAGGTCGTGGCGGCGTCCGATTCTCCGGGCGGCGGGAGAATCCGGGGCGTCCTCCCCTCGGAGGCGTCACGCGGTTCGCTCACAGGGCCCCCTCCCCCGGGACATAGTGGTGGCGCGGGTCGTCACAGCCGGTACCCGACACCGGGCACGGTCTCGATGACCGGCGGATCGCCCAGCTTCTTGCGCAGCGTCATCATGGTCACCCTGACCACGTTGGTGAACGGGTCGATGTTCTCGTCCCACGCCTTGTCGAGCAGGTCCTCCTGGCTGACGACGGCGCCCTCGGCCCGCATCAGCTCCTCCAGCACCGCGAACTCCTTCTTGGTGAGGTTGACCTCGACCCCGTCCCTCGTCACCTGGCGTTTGCCGGGGTCGAGCCGGATGCCGGCGCGTTCGAGCACGGGCGGCAGCGGCGGCGCGGACCTGCGGCCGAGCGCGCGCACCCGGGCCACGAGCTCCATGAACACGAACGGCTTGGCCAGATAGTCGTCGGCGCCCAGCTCCAGCCCCTCGACCTTGTCGTCCACGTCGCCCGCGGCCGTCAGCATGATGATCCGCGAGGCCGACCGCTGGGCGACCAGGCGGCGGGCCACCTCGTCGCCGTGCACCTTGGGCAGGTCGCGGTCGAGCACGATCACGTCGTAGTCGATGTAGCCGGTCTTCTCCAAGGCGGCGGCGCCGTCGTAGGCGACGTCCACGGCCATCGCCTCCCGGCGGAGGCCGGTGGCGATCGCGTCCGCGAGCACCCGCTCGTCCTCCACCACAAGCACGCGCATCAAGTCCTCCTAGCTGGTACGACGCCCCTCATTGTGGCCATATTCGACGTAAGCCGCCGGTAAGCGGTTCCGGCGCTCTACGTGACGTAGAGCACAGAAATTCACAGGTTTACGCCCGACCCGGACATGGGTAGGCCCGTGACACCCTCCATTGTCGTGTGCCGGGGAAGGGCGCGCCTCTCCGCAGGACTCGTGCCGTAGCCCCCGTGACACGTTTCGCCCCCTGAGAAAGAAGGTGAGATGGGCGAGTTCACGACCACGATCGAAACCAGGCTCGACCAGGCCTACAAGGGTCTTGAAGAGGCCACCACGAGCGGGGACGACTTCCTCGCCGACACCCTCACCGCCGAGATCGAGGACCTTCACCGCCTCGCCGAGGATCACGGCATCGACATCCAGCGCTGACCCGAACCGACACTGACGAGGGGGCCCGCCGTACGGCGGGCCCCCTCGCCTGTGCGCAGGGTGAAGTCAACGCGAAGTCAGCGCGAACGCGGCGCGAATTCACGGCGGCGCCGAGACCGACGTGCGGGTGATCGGCCGCCGCTCGCGCCCGGGTCCGTCGACAGCCGCAGTGACCGGGCGCGACTCATGAGCAGGGCGCGGCGCGATTGAAAGCGCACCGGACCATGGCGCCGGCCGGTCAACCCGGCCGGCACCGTGCGGACGCTCTCATCTCCCGGATTCCCGGTCGCGTCCGGGGTCCTCACGTGCCCCGGGGTCCTCATGTGCCCTCATGTGCCCGGAGGCCTCAGTCGCGCTCGGGGTCCTCAGTCGCGCTCGGGGTCGAGGGGAACGAGCAGGTCGTGCAGTTCCTCGAAGAGCCCAGGGGCCGCGCACAGCACCATCTCGGGACTGACCGGCCTGCCGTTCAGGCCGCCGAGGCGGGCTCCGGCCTCCACGGCGATCAGGCCGGCCGCCGCGTGGTCCCAGTAGTTGGCGCCGCGCTCGTAGTAGGCGTCGACGCGGCCCGCGGCGACCGAGCAGAGATCGACCGCGCACGAGCCGCCGCGCCGGATGTCCCTGACCTGAGGCACCACCTGCGCCAGCACCTCGGCCTGCACCCGGCGCCGCCCCGCCGCGTAGCCGAACCCGGTGGCGACGAGGGCCTTGGCCAGCGGGACACCGGTATTGCAGCGCAGCCGCTCGCCCCTCAGCCAGGCGCCGCCCCCCTTCGACGCGGTGAACAACTCGCCGCGCGGCACGTTGTGCACCACTCCGGCGACGATCTCGCCGTCCACCTCGACGCCGATGCTGACCGCCCAGTCCGGCAGGCCGTACAGGAAGTTGACCGTGCCGTCGATGGGGTCGACGACCCACCGGACGCCTCCCTCACCGGGGGTGTCGCCGCCCTCCTCGCCGAGGATCGCGTCGCGTGGCCTGGCCTCGGCGACCCTGCCGCGGATCAGTTCCTCCGCGGCCCGGTCGAGCGCGGTGACGACGTCGGTGGGGCTCGACTTGGTGGCGAGCACCTCGGGCCGCGCGGGCCGCTTGGCGAGGAGCATCTGGCCGGCCTCCTCCGCTATGCCGGTCGCCAGCTCCAGCAGCTCCTCCGCCCGCGCGCGGTCATGCCGGTACTCCCGCTCGTCCATCCTGGCCTGCCCCCTCCTCGTACGTGCTCACATCGAAGCGGCCGACGCCCGGCTCGGGCGTCGGCCGCCTGGATGACATCCTCCCAAATCAGGGTGTACCGCCATTCAACGGTCAGCTCAGGGACGGCGGCCGGGTCCACCCCTCGTCCAGGACGTGCTGCGCGAGGAAGGCCAGAACGGTCTCATACCAGGCGATCGCGTTGCCGGGCTTGAGCACCCAGTGGTTCTCGTCGGGGAAGTAGAGGAACTTCGACTCGACCCCCGAGCGCTGGAGGTCCCACCACAGCCGCAGGCCCTCGCCGATCGGCACGCGGTAGTCCTTGTCGCCGTGGATCACCAGCATGGGCGTCCTGATCTCGCCGAGCCACCGGTGGGGCGACAACCGGGCGTAGCGGGCGGACCCGAGGGCGCCGAACTCCCGCTGCCAGTAGTTCGCGCCGTCGGTGGTGCCCGCGAACTGGTCCAGGTTCCACAGTGAGGCGTGCGTCACGATCGCCCGGAACCTGTCGGTGTGCCCGGCGACCCAGTTGGCCATGTAGCCGCCGAACGAGCCGCCCATCGCCGCCGTCCGCTGCTCGTCGATCTCCGGCCGCTTGAGGCACTCGTCCGTGATCGCCATGAGGTCCGCGTGGGTCACCGGCCCCCAGTCGCCCCAGCCCCGCTTGATCATGTCCTGGCCGTACCCGGTGGACAGGCAGGGGTCGGGCAGCAGCACGGCGTAGCCGTGCCTGGCCATGAGCCAGGGGTTCCAGCGCCAGCTCCAGTCGTTCCAGCTCGACAGCGGACCGCCGTGGATCCACAGCAGGAACGGCGCAGGGTCCTCGGCGGTCGCCTCCGCGGGGACGACCAGCCAGCCGCGGATCTCGGTCCCGTCCTCGGCCGTCGCGGTCACCTCGGTCAGCGTGCCGGGCAGGTCCAGCGGCGGCACTGGCGAGGGCAGGGTCGTCACGGACCCGTCGGCCGCGATCCGCACCGGCCGCGGCGGCGAGTCGATCGCGCCGCGCAGGGCGTAGACCGAGCCGTCCGGCGCCGGGCACAGCTCGGCGTAGGCGCCGTCGTCCGAGGTCAGCCGCGTGGGCTCGCCCTCTGTGCCGACCTCTGCGCCAACCCGGAAGACCGGCCTGCGGCCCCGGTGGTCGGCGGCGAAGAAGAGCTCCCGCGAGGAGGGCGCCCACGCGACCGACGCGGGGAAGATCTCCCGGGCGACCGCGCGCCCTTCACCGGTGGCCAGGTCGATCACCCACAGGTCGAGCGCGACCTGCGTCTCCTCGGCGCCGTGCCGCTCCCGCACGCAGGCGACCCGCCGCCCGTCCGGCGACACCGTGACCGGCCCGGCGAAGTCGTGCCCCTCGGACGTCGCGAGCGTGCGCCGCGACCCGTCCGCGACGTCGATCGCGACCAGGTCCCAGCGGACGTCGCCGTTCGGGAGCGGCACCCGCCAGGTCGCGACCACGGTCCGCCCGTCCGGGGTGAGGTCGAACGACAGGTGCTCGTTCAGCGCGCCGCCGGGTGCGGGGGTGAGATCGCGCACGTCCTCCAGGCCCTCGCGTACGGCGCGGCCGGCGAACAGCCGGGTCTCGGCCGGGCCGAGGTCGTGGTCCCAGTAGCGCACCGGGTAGCCCTCGTGCAGGATCGCGCTGACCCCGGCCTCCTCGCGGGCCTTGCGCCGCTCCTCCTCGGTGGCGGCGTCGCCGGGCAGCACCTCGGAGGTGTAGACGACCGCGCCGCCCGCCGCCCGCACGCCGCCGATCCCGCCGGGGCGGGTGGCGACGCGCACCGGCTCGCCGCGCTCGGGCAGCAGCCACAGGGCGGCCGTGTCGCCGCCGCTCTCCTTCGCCGTCTCGTCGGGCCGCCGTGAGACGAAGAACAGGGTCCCGTCGGGGGCGAACTCGGCTCCCGCCTCTCCCTTCGCCGACCGGGTCAGCCGGCGGGGCTCGCCTCCGGGGTCCTGGGGGATCTCCCACAGCGCGGCGCCGTACGACTTGCCGTCGGGGTTGAGCGACTGGACCACGGACACGAGCCGGGTCCCGTCGGGCGACAGCCGCAGGGCGTTCACGCGCGCCAGGGCCATGTATTCCTGGATGTCCGGAAATTGGCTCACCGCTCGAACCTACTCGCTGACGCACGCACCACCCAAGCGATACAGGCGCGGGCGGAACCGTCGTACCGTCCGCGTAAGGTGTGGCGCATGGGGAGCACCAACGGATACGACGCCCTGCTGGTCGTCTCCTTCGGAGGGCCGGAGAAACCCGAGGACGTCATGCCGTTCCTGGAGAACGTCGTGCGCGGCCGGGGCGTGCCGCGCGAGCGGCTGCTGGAGGTCGAGGCGCACTACCAGAGGTTCGGGGGGGTCAGCCCGATCAACCGGCAGTGCCGCGACCTGATCGCCGCGCTCGACGTGGACCTGCCCGTCTACTGGGGCAATCGCAACTGGCACCCGTTCCTCGAGGACACGGTCCGGCGGATGAAGGAGGACGGCGTCCGCAAGGCGGCGGCCTTCGTCACCGCGGCCTACAGCTCCTACTCCAGTTGCCGGCAGTACCTCGACGACATCGCCCGCGCCCGCGCCGCCGTCCCCGGCGCCCCCGAGATCGTCAAGCTCCGCCACTACTACGACCATCCCGGATTCATCGCGGCGATGGCCGACCACACCCGCGAGGCCCTCGACCGGCTGCCCGCCGACACCCGTGAACAGGCCCGTCTCGTGTTCACCGCGCACAGCATCCCCGTCTCCATGGCCCGCACGGCCGGGCCCGCAGGGGGCGCGTACGAGGCCCAGCTCAGGCGGGCCGCCGAACTGGTGACCGCGCACGTCGACGAGGGGCGGGCCTGGGACCTGGTCTGGCAGAGCCGCAGCGGCCCGCCGCAGGTGCCCTGGCTGGAGCCCGACGTCTGCGACCATCTGGAGGCGCTGCACGCCGAGGGCGTCAGGTCGGCCGTCCTGGTGCCCATCGGGTTCGTCTCCGACCACATGGAGGTCGTCTACGACCTCGACGTGGAGGCCGCGGCCACGGCCGAGAAGCTCGGCATGGCCCTCACCAGGGCCTCGACCGCCGGCACCCACCCGCGGTTCGTGTCGATGGTGGGCGAACTACTCGCCGAGCCCGAGCCCACGCCGTGCGCGGCGACCTGCTGCCCCGCGCCCGTTCGGCCCGCCCAACGGCCGGACCGTTAGCGGCGCCGGAGCGGGACGGCAGAACCCGCCGTCGCGGGTCCCTCCCGCACGTCAGGAGGCGTACGTGCGGGCGTACGCCTCCGCGAGCGACAGCACCTTGTTCACGTAGTCCCAGGAGTGGTTGTAGAACCACACGGCCTTCCTGAGCTTGTCGCCGCCTGCGCTGGCCCCGTTGGCGCACAGGTATTTGGCGGCCGACGGCACCGCGTCGTAGGGACTCCAGATGTCCGCCTCACCGTCACCGTCGCCGTCCACGCCGTACGCCTTCCAGGTCGCGGGCATGAACTGCATCGGCCCGAGCGCCCCCGCGGACGAGGGGCCGTTGTTGCGGCCGTGGCTGCTCTCGACCTGGCCGATGGCGGCGAGGACGGTCCACGAGAGGCCGGGGCAGACGGTGGCGGACCGCTGGTAGAGGTCCAGGTAGCTCGTGGGCCGTCCCACCAGGGCCTGCCCCGGGGTGGCCGTGGCCCGCGGCCGGACGGCGGCCGCGCCGACCCTCACGACCTGCGCGCCCTTGCCGAGCAGGCGCGCGACCGCCTTGTCGCTCACCTTGCCAGGGTCGCCGTGGACCAGCACCACGACGCCGCCGGGGAAGCCGAGCCTGCGGCCCAGGTCCTGGCTGACCAGGCCGTCGACGCCGGGCAGCCCGAGCGAGGCCGAGGCGGCGACGCGCAGCCGGGGACCCCGGTCGATCTGGTACTCCGCGCCGAGCAGCATGCCGAGACGTTTGACCGTGGCCGCGTCGGCGACCATCTCGCCCCGCGCGAGCGCGCTCCACACCTCCGGGTGATCGGCCACGTTCTTCGGCGTCCACGACCGGAACGTGGCCGGGTCGACCGCGAGCAGCCGCAGGGCCGTGCCGGACACGTGCACCGCGCCGCCGTCGGCGACCGTCACCTTCTGCACGTGCCGCAGCTTGGCGATCTTCAACAGAGTGCTCTGCGGCACCCGCTTCGGGGAGATCGCCAGGAGGTGCGGCAGCGTGACCTGCACGCCGGGCCCGCCGACGACGGGCGCGCTCGACGGCAGCGTACGGTCGGGCATGAGGCTTCCCGCCGTCGCCCGCGCGGCCGGAAGGGGGTTGTCGGCCCGCGTACGGTCCGTCTCCGCCCGGCCGCCGCCGGCCGCCAGCGCGCCGTCACCGGGCCAGGTGACCAGGAAGGCGGTGCCCGCGGCGATGACGCTCAGGATCACGACCGCGAGACCGGTCACGATCGGGCGGAGCCGCATGGAGGCGGAATGAGTGGACGACCTCACCTCAGCCCCTCCACCCCCGACGCGGAAAAATCACTTGCCTCATGATATGCGGGTAGGCGATGGTCAAAACGGAGACAAACGCCGTCCGCGTGTCCCGGGACCGTCCGGGGCCGCCGCCGCTGTCGAACGGCAGGCCCGGACGCACACGCACCACAGTGCCGAAGGGGAACACACCATGGTCGGGCCGTATCGCGGGCTGTTCGGCACGCCCGGAGTCAAGGGCTTCGTCATCGCGGGGTTCGTCGGGCGGGCGCCCATGTCGATGCTCGGCATCGGCGTCATCCTGCTGATCACCGCCATCACCGGTTCGTACGCGAAGGCGGGGGCCGTGGCGGCGACCTTCTCGATCGCGGTCGCCGTGGCCGGGCCCCTCACCGGGCGGCTGGTGGACCGGTTCGGCCAGGCGCGGGTGCTGCTCCCGTTGGTGCTGCTGCACGGCTGCTCGCTCACCACCCTGATGCTGTGCGCACACGCCGGGGCCCCCGAATGGACCCTGTACGCCGCCGGCGCGGCGGCCGGGGCCACCGGGATCTCACTCGGCTCGATGGTCCGGGCCCGCTGGTCGCACGTGCTCGGCGACCCCGCCAAGCTGCACACCGCGTTCTCGTTCGAGTCCGTGGCCGACGAGGTGATCTTCGTCGGCGGCCCCGCCTTCGTGACCGCCCTCACGATCGCGATCAACCCCTACGCGGGCCTGATCGCCGCGATCGTGCTGACCGTGTCGGGCACGGTGGCGTTCGCCTCGCTCCGCGCCACCGAACCGCCTGCCGTACGCCACCGGGGGGCGGCCGGGTCCCCGATCGCGATCCCGGGCGTGGCGCTGCTGTCGGCGGTGTTCCTGGCCATGGGCGCGGTGTTCGGTTCCGTCGACATCACCACCGTGGCCTTCGCGGAGGAGCACGGCAGCAAGGGCGCGGCCGGTCTGCTGCTCGCGTCGATCGCGTGCGGCAGCGCGGTCTCCGGCCTGTGGTACGGCTCGCGGCAGTGGAAGATCAGCCTGCGCGCCCGGTTCGTCCGCGGGCTGTCGCTGTTCGCCGCCGGGCTCACCCCGGTGCTGCTCATGCACGACGTGCGGGTCATGGCGCTGGCGCTCTTCGTCGCCGGCCTGTCCATCTCACCCACCATCATCACCGGGTTCTCGCTGGTGGAGCGCCTGGTCCCGGCGGCCCAGCTCAACGAGGGCATGGCGTGGATCACCACCTCGATCAACCTCGGCGTGGCGGTGGGCTCCTGGGCCGGCGGACGGCTGACCGACGTGTTCGGGGCGTCCAACGCGTACGGCTTCTCCTACGCCTGCGCGCTGCTCGCGGCCGTCGTGGGCCTCGCCGGCTCGGCGCTGGTCCGGGTGCGTCACCAGCACACGAACTGAGACCGAGGCCGGCCCCGTAGGCAGCGGGGCGATTCATGAGTAGTGTTCATGTTCACCCCGGGGCCAGGTGCCGGGGCGAGGAGGAGCATGGACGCCTTCGTCAACTGGGCGCGCAACCAGTCGGTCACCCCCGCGGAGGTCCGCGCCCCCGCGTCGGCGGCCGAGGTCGCCGACGCCGTACGGGACGCCGCGAAGACGGGCCGGCGGGTGCGCATGACCGGCACGGGGCACTCGTTCACCGGGGTCGCGCTCACCGACGGCATCCTGCTGCGCCCCGGCGCGCTGACCGGTGTCCTCGACGCGGGCGACGGGTGGGTCAAGGTCGCCGCGGGCACCCCGCTCCACGCGCTCAACGAGGAACTCCACCGGCGTGGGATGGCGCTGGCCAACATGGGCGACATCACGGCCCAGACCGCCGCCGGGGCGATCCAGACCGGAACCCACGGCACCGGCAGGCACGTCGGCGGCCTCGCCGACCAGGTCGTCGAGCTGGAG
This sequence comes from Microbispora sp. NBRC 16548, assembly GCF_030268985.1. Lineage (NCBI taxonomy): Bacteria > Bacillati > Actinomycetota > Actinomycetes > Streptosporangiales > Streptosporangiaceae > Microbispora > Microbispora sp. NBRC 16548. The sequence continues at coordinate 454,337 of NZ_BSSF01000001.1, read as the reverse complement.
TTGGTGCTCGCCGACGGCTCCGTGACAACCGTGCGCGAGGGCGACCTGTTCGACGCGGCCCGGGTGGGCCTCGGCGCGCTCGGCGTCCTGACCGCCGTCACGTTCCGGGTCGAACCCGCGTTCCTGCTGCGCAACCGCCGCGAGCCGATGGCGTTCAGCCGGATCCTCGACACGCTGGACGACCTGACGGAGGCCGACGACCACCTCGACTTCTTCTGGCTCCCGCACACCGACACCTGCCTGGTCAAGCGCAACAACCGCCACCCCGGCCCCGCCCGGCCGCCGGCCGCGTTCAAGCGCTGGCTCGACAACGTCTTCCTGGAGAACACGCTGTTCGGCGCGGCCTGCGCTCTCGGGGCCCGCCTCCCCGGCGCGGTGCCCGCGATCAACGGGATCTCCGCGCGCATGCTCGGCTCGTCGGAGTGCGTCGACACCTCTTACAAGATCTTCACCTCCGTGCGCGAGGTCCGCTTCCTGGAGATGGAGTACGCCGTCCCGCGCCACCACCTCGCCCAGGCCCTGCGGGAGACGCGGGACCTCGTGGAGCGGTCGGGCTGGCCGATCACCTTCCCGGTCGAGGTGCGGATCACGCCGCCCTCGGACGCCTGGCTGTCCACCGCGTACGGCAGGCCCTCGGCGTACGTCGCCTGCCACGTCTACCGCCAGGCGCCCAACCCCGCGTACTTCGAGGGCGTGGAGGAAATCATGGTCAGGCTGGGGGGCCGGCCCCACTGGGGCAAGCTGCACACCCGCGACGCTGACTACCTGCGTGGCGTGTATCCGAGGTTCGGCGACTTCCTCGCGCTGCGCCGCGCGATGGACCCGGACGGGCTGTTCTCCAACGATTACCTCGACCGGGTGCTCGGCGCGTCGCGGGAAGGCTGACCCCATGGCCGCGTAAAGTCCCTCTCCACGGTCCGGCGTCTTCCGCGTGTCGCGTTGCCCGCGCCGGCCCTCGGGCAGGCACATTGCGGAGCACGGGCACACCAGAGCCCGGCGCGCCACTCGAACCGAGGGAGCAAGCAGGAATGAGACCCTCCCGCAGGTCCGGCCGCACGGCGTACGTCACGGTCACGCCGCCGTGCGCCGCGCCCGCGCCGTACGGACGGGCGGTGGGCGCGCACCACCTGAGGAGACACGACCCTCGCTCTCGCCTTCTGGGCCGGATCGGCGGCGCGGCCGCCGACTACGGGCTGCCGCTCCCGGACGACCGACAGGTTGCGGAAAGGTGAACGCGAAAAATGTGACCGGGGTCACAACATCTGCCTCGCCCCCTGGCGAGGCGATGTTCGGACATGCCGGGTACGGTGCTGGAAGGCAACCGGCTCACGCGAGAGACTCAAGGGTCCGGGGGAAGACAGAGCACGACGACGAAGGGACTCGCATGCAGGAGCTCCGTCTCGTCGCGGTAAGTGAAGACGGAACGTACCTCGTCCTGGCGACGGCCGGGCGGGGCACGCGCTTCACGCTGCCCGTCGACGACCGGCTCCGCGCTGCGGTTCGCGGCAACTTCTCCCGTCTCGGCCAGTACGAGATCGAAGTGGAGAGCCCGTTGCGTCCCAAGGAGATCCAGGCGCGCATCCGTGCCGGCGAGACGGCCGAGGAGATCGCGGCCACCGCCGGCATTCCGGTGGAGAGAGTCCGCTGGTTCGAGGGACCGGTTCTCCAGGAGCGCGAGTACATGGCCCAGCAGGCCCAGCGCGTCTCGGTCCGGATGCCGGGCGAGACGACCCCCGGGCCCACGCTCGGCGAGCTGGTCGCCGAGCGGCTGACCCGGCGCGGCGTGCCCGCCGACGAGATCGACTGGGACTCCGCCAAGCGCGACGACAACCTGTGGCGGGTGCGGCTCGGCTTCGTCTGGAACGGTCACACCCGCCACGCCGAGTGGCTCTTCGACCCGCGCCGCCGCCACATCACCCCGAACGACGACGAGGCCATGCGCCTGTCGGCGGCCGAGTACGTCGAGCCCGAGCGGGACAACGCAACCGTGCGTCCCTTCGTGCCCCGCCTCGCGTCCAAGCTGGCCCCGGTGCCGCCGCTGCCCGAGGAGACTGCTCACCGTCGCGACGAGCCGGGTCTCAGCGTGCCCGCCGTACGTTCCGAGCCCGCCGCGCTCCCCGAGCCCGTGGCGCCGCCGCGGCTGAGCCCGCCGCTGCGCGCCGAGACCGGCAGGCCCGAGCGGCCCGAGCCGTACGCGGACGAGCCGGCGGCCTACCGGCCCGAGCTGACCCCGGTGCCCTTCCGGCTACCGCAGTCGCTCATCGCCACCCCCGATGCCGTGCTCCCGCCGCCGCCCGCCGCCGAAACCAGGGTGGAGCCCACGCCGCAGACCGGATCCGCCGCGCAGGCCGCTCTTCCGCGTACGCCCGCCGGCCCCGCCCCGGCCACCGGCGGCGTTCCGTACGCTCCGGGCTCGGATGCCGCCGGAGACGGCGCGGTCCGCGTGGACGGTCAGGACGCCGCGGGACCGCAGGCCGCGTCCCAGCCGCCCGCGGATGCCGTCGCGCCCGCGCCCGCGGCGGACGCCGCCGCATCGGTCCCTGTGACCGGCGGGGACAGTGCCGTCGGCGAGACCGCGGTCGCCGGACCGGCGCCCCGCCCGCAGGAGCCCGCCGTCCCGAATGTGGCGCCCGACGTCTCCACCGGCGTGACGTCATCCGGTGGAGCGGCGGACACACAGGAGGCCGTGCGTCCGGCGACGCCCGTGGAGCGGGCGGCCGCCGAGGACTCCACGACGCCCACGGCCACCACGACCACCACGGCGACCCCGGATTCCACTGCGGACTCCGCCGCGCACTCCACTCCGGGCTCCACTGCGGGCTCCACTGCGGACTCCGCGACGACAGACTCCGGGGCGACGGACGTCGTGGCCGCTGCGGCGTCCTCTCAGGACGCCGAGGGCGGCGCCTCCGGCCCCGAGAGCGCGGAGGCCGCCGTGGAGACCACCGCAGCCGCTGAGACCGCGATTCCGGCCGGGCGATCGGCCGAGGCGTCCGCGTCGCAGCCGGCTCCCGACGCGGCCACGGACACGGCGGCGGCCACGGACACGAACACGGACACAGCGGTGGCCACGGACACGACAGCGGACACGGCCGCGGGCGGCGCGACGGACGAGGCGTCGCCGGCGGCCGCTGTTCCCGTCGCCGTCCCCGCGCCCGCTCCACCGGCGGAGTCCGCGAAGGAACCCGCTGCGGACGTCACCGCGGACGCCACGGCGGTGAGCGTGCCCGCGCCGAGCGCGCCCCCAGAGAGCACCGCGGCACCCACCCCAGCACCCACCTCCGTGCCCACCCCGAAGCCCACCGCGACGCCTTCCGCTCCGGCCGCACCGGCGACTCCTGCCGCTCCGGCGGCAGAGACCACCACGCCAGAGGCCCCGGCGGCACAGGCCACGCCCGCGGCTCCGGCAGCACCGGCCACGCCGCCCGCGCAGCCCGCGGCCGAGGCCGCACCCGCGGCGCAGGCACCCGCGCGGCAGGAACCCGCGGCCCAGGCGCCCGCTGCCGCCCCGGCGCCCCGGACCGGGAACGCCGGGAAGAGCCAGCACCCGGGCGACGGGTCCAAGGACGGGGCGAAGGAGGCGCAGAAGGAGGCTCCGAAGGACTCCAAGCCCGAGACGCCCGCCCCGCCCGTGCCGAAGCCGGCTCCCCCGCGGCCCCGCAAGTCGCGCGGACGCCGGGCGTCGGTGCCGACCTGGGACGAGATCATGTTCGGCGCGCGCAAGCAGGACTGACCGCACAGGACCCGGCGTCTTCGGGCGCCGCGGGCGGAGCCGTCCACGGAGCCGGCGTCGTCACGACCGGCGGGAGAAGGCCGGCCGGCGAGTTCGTGAACTCGCCGGCCGGCCTTCCGCCGTCTGTCCGGGCCGTGCCCGCGAACTCCCCGTCGCCTCAGGACGCGGCCCGGGACGCCCGATTCGCGGCGTGACCAGACGCGCTTCTCCCGGCATCCCACCCAAGCAGGGCCGTATGGGACCGTGCGGAACAGTTCCGCACGATCATGAACCTTGTCCTCGGTCCCGTAGATCAAGGATCTTCCGTGATGCACCCCTCTCCCGGCACCCGGCCGGGGCTCGGGGCCTTCCGCACGGAGGTTCTCCTTGCATCGACGATCACGGTGGAAACGCGTACGCGTGATCGCGGCGGCCGCTGTCGTGACCGCCGGCACGCTGGTCGCGCTCCCCCAGGCGGCGCACGCGGCGGTCACGGGGCCACCGCCGCAGGCCTCCGCCTTCGATCACGTGCTCTACTGGAACAGCGTCTTCCTCGACACCATCCGCACCCTTCCCCGCGACGGCGTCGACCCGCAGTACAGCCACGACGGGGACCCGACCCGGCTCGCGCGGGCCGGCGCCATGCTGCACATCGCACTCCACGACGCGAACTGGCCGGCCGCGCCGGTCACGTACCTGCCGAAGATCACCCAGCAGAACCCGAACGACTCGATAGAGGCCACGATGGACGCGGCGGCGCACCGCGTGCTCGAAAACCTCTATCCGTACATCGACTTCGACGCCAACCTGACCTACGCGCTCGCACAGATCCCCTCGTCGGTGCCGTCCTCCTACGTCCAGGGCGGCCGGGCCGACGGCGAGAGGATCGGCGACCTGATGATCGCCGAAAGGTCGGGGGACGGGCCGGCGTTCGACCTCTCGTACACGGAGGGCACCGTCCCCGGCGCGTGGCGGCAGACGGGCTCCGGACCGGCGGTGGCGCCGAACTGGTGGAAGCTCAAGCCGTTCGCTATGACGTCCCCCACGCAGTTCCGGCCGCCGCCGCCCGGCGGCTTCACCTCCTACGACCAGCTCGTCCGCAGCTCCCAGTACGCGCAGCAGGTCAACGAGGTCAAGGCGTACGGCGGGGCGAAGAACCCCACCTCGCGGTCCGCCGACCAGACGCAGGCGGCATTCTTCTGGGCCAACGACGGCAAGGGCACCTATCGGCCGGTGGGGCAGCTGTTCGCCATCACCCAGACGGTCGCCAGGCAGAAGGGGCTGAGGCAGAACGAGACAGCCGAGCTGTTCAACCTCGTGTCCATGGCGCTGGCCGACGCGTCGATCGTCGCCTGGGGAGCGAAGTTCGACTCGCCGATCGACCTGTGGCGGCCGGAGAGCGCGATCAAGCTGGCCGACACGAGCCTCAACGCCGCCATCACACCCGATCCCTCCTGGGAGCCGCTGTCGGTGAACGCCGCCGGGCAGCACTTCTCGCCGCCCTTCCCCGCGTACACATCGGGGCACGCCACGTTCGCGGGGGCGTGGGCGGGCGTGATGCAGAGGTGGTTCGGACACGACCTGACCTTCACCGCGCCCACCGACGATCCGAACGCCAACCCGAAGACCAGGACCTTCACGAGTTTCGAGCAGGCCGCGGAGGAGGACGCCCTCAGCCGGCTCTGGCTCGGCGTCCACTACCGCTGGGACGCCGACCGCGGCCTCGACGCGGGATTCAACCTGGGTGACTTCGTCTACGTGACCAAGCGCGACCAGGGATAGGAACACGAGCACGACCTCCAGGCCCTCCGGGCGGCGCAATCCGCTGACCCGGGGGGCTGCCTCGCGTCGACGATCTTTGTTAGTGTTTCGCCCGGATCGACGCCGAAGCGTGGCTTGGGAGGATCGTCGTGTCAGGGCCGTTCAGCGTGCCTCCCCAGCCCGACGGCGTGACCACCGCGGCCGAATTCGTCGCCGCGCTGGGCCGTCTCCGCCAGTGGTCCGGGCTGACCTACCGGCAGCTCACGGCCGCCGCGAAGACATCGGGAGACGTGCTGCCCACCAGCACGATCGCGGGGGCCCTCGGGCGCACGACCCTTCCCAGGGAGGAGTTCGTGGCGGCCTTCGTACGAGCCTGCGGGCTCGGCGAGGCCGAGACGGCGCGCTGGGTGGCGCACAGGAAACGGCTGGCCGCCGGCATGACGCCTGCGGCCGATCCCCACGACGCGGCCGCCGATCCGGACCGATCGCCCGGACCGCCGGAGCGGCCCGGCCCGGATGACAGGCCCGATCAGGCCGAACGCTTCGAGCCCGGCGGTCTCGACGGGCGCGAACAGGCCGCTCCCGCGGATCCCGCCGTGCCGGGCGACCCGCCAGGACCGGGCGGAGACGCCGTACGGCCGAAGACCCGGGCGCTGCGGCGGTTCGTCGTGGCCGGGGCCGGCGTCCTGGTCCTGCTCCTCGCCACGGGCGCGGTCCTGGCGCAACTGCCTGTCTCCTGGGCCGGCGGCGACGCACGGCCCTCGACCTCCCCGCCCGCCGCGACGGCCGGGAGCGGCCGCACCCCGCCCTCCGCCTCCCCCGCCGCTCCGACGGCCGGAAGCGGCCGCACCCCGCCCGACGGGTGGTATCACGTCGTCCCGTCGCACGTCGCCGATCGCGACCTGTGCGTCGGGGAGGGACGCGAGCGCAACAGGCGGACCGACCGGCCGCTGGCCGTGCAGCGGCCCTGCCGGGGGGTCGTCCCCGACACCTACCTGCAGTCGGTCGGCGGCGGCGCCTACGAGATCCGGTGGCACCATCCCAAGGAGGGCGTCGGCTGCCTCACGGTCGACGAGGCGCTGAGCGGCCCGGGCGCGCTGGTCGCTCCCGAGAACTGCTCCGGGGCGGCGCACCAGCGGTTCCTGCTGCAGCCCGCAGGGGCGGGGTTCGCCCTGCGTCCGCTGCACAGCGGGCTGTGCCTGGGAGCGCTGTACGGCGAGCCCGACGTGGCCCCCGGCGCCGAGCTCGCCCAGGAGTCCTGCACCGGACGGCGCGACCAGGTGTTCCTCTTCCGCCCCGTGCCCGTCCCGGCCTGGACGCGCGCCCACCGCACCCGCCCGGCCCACGCCTGATACCGGTCGGCGGTCCCCGGCCCCCCGCCCGTACTGGCGTCCCCGCCGCGGCTTCCACGAGTCGCGGTGCAGGTCGGCCCACGTATCCCGGCCACGCCGACGGCACCGTGATGTCACCGTCGTGCGCCCGTCGCCCTCGTCCTCCTGCCCGCGCATGACCCTTCGTCCGGCTTCCTCGCCGTACGGCGGGTGAGGCGCGCCCATACCTCCTATGATCGTCAACGCATGGATTCATCACCCGGAGCACCGAATCGCGCGGAAGGCGACGAATGACGGAGACAGGACGCGTTCCGGAGGGTGTTGATCCGAAAGTCCCGAGCGTGGCGCGCATCTACGACTACTTCCTCGGCGGCAAGGACAACTTCGCCTCCGACCGCGAGGCCGCCGACCAGGTCATCCGGCTCGGGCGCGAGCAGGGGTACGACATCCCCGCGCTGGCCCGCGCCAACCGCGCCTTCCTGGTGCGGGTGATCAGGGAATTGGCCGAGGCCGGCGTGCGTCAGTTCCTCGACATCGGGACCGGGCTGCCCACGCAGCAGAACGTGCACCAGGTCGCCGCGATGTTCGGTCCCGGTTCCCAGACCGTCTACGTGGACAACGATCCGACGGTTCTCGTGCACGCACGCGCCATCCTCGCCGACACACCTGACACCGTCGTGGTGGAGGGGGATCTGCGGCGGCCGGGCGAGATCCTCGCCGACGAGCGGGTCCGCGCGCACCTGGACTTCAACCGGCCGGTGGCGATCCTCGCGCTGGCGGTCCTGCACTTCTTCACCGACGACGCGGAGGTGAGCCGGATCGTCTCGAGTCTGCAGGACGGGCTGCCCTCCGGCGGCTACCTCGCCATCTCCCACACCTATGTCCGGCGCTCCGACCAGAACAAGGTGGAGCAGGCGCAGTCGGTCTACGGCAAGACCTCCGCGGGGGGCTTCGTGCACCGTGGCCCCGAGGAACTCGCCGCCATGCTGGACGGCATGGAGGTTCTGGAGCCCGGCGTCGTGCCCGTCGAGCTCTGGCGTCCCCGCCACGACCAGTACCCGGGCGACCCGAGCAACAGCGGTTACATCGGAGTCTTGGCCCGCCGCCCCTGAGGCCTCGCCGGCTCTCTTCGCCTTCTCAGCCGCGCCGTCAGCGATATGTCAGCGGCTGACGGCCGCCCTCAGGGCCGTGTCAGCGCCGCTCCGCAGAGTGGAGGCGCACACGACCGGAGGAGACGCCATGGGCTGTGCGATCCAGGCCGAGGGCCTGGCGAAACGGTACGGCGAGACGAGAGCCTTTGACGGGGTGGACCTCGAGGTGCCGCAGGGCCGCCTCCTGGGCGTCCTGGGCCCCAACGGGGCGGGGAAGACCACGGCTGTGCGGATCCTGGCGACGCTCGTGCGGCCGGACGGGGTGGGGCGCACGTGGCCGGGTTCGACGTGGTCCGGCAGGCGCACCAGGTGCGTTCACTCATCGGGCTGACCGGGCAGTACGCGGCCGTCCACGAGACCCTGACCGGAGTCGAGAACCTCGTGATGATCGGCCGCCTGCCGGGCCTGACGAGGCCGGACGCACGGCGCCGGGCCGACGGCCTCCTCGACCGCTTCCAGCTCACCGACGCGGGCGGAAGGGCGGTCAAGACCTACTCGGGCGGCATGCGCCGCCGGCTCGACCTCGCCGCGAGCCTCGTGGGCCGCCCCCAGGTGTTGTTCCTGGAGGAGCCCACGACCGGCCTCGAACCGCGCAGCCGCACCGAGCTGTGGGGCGTCGTCCGCGGCCTCCGGGACGAGGGCGTGACCGTCCTGCTCACCACGCAGTACCTGGAGGAGGCCGACCAGCTCGCGGACGACATCGTGGTGTTCGACCACGGGAAGGTGATCGCGAGCGGCACGCCGGACGGCCTGAAGGCGGCGACCGGGGGTCAGGTCCTGGAGGTGCGGCCCATCGAGGCCGCCCACCTCGATCTCGTCCGCCGCGTGGTGGCCGACGTGCTCGGCGTCACGCCGGAGGTCTCCCATGGCCAGGTCACGGCCCCGGTGCGCGACCCGGCGGCCGTCCCCGCGATCGTACGGCGCCTCGACGACCTCGACGTGGTCGTGGCGTCCTCCCGGCCGGGCGCGGGGGCGGCCCTGCGCCACACGATGACGCTCGCCTGGCGGAGCCTGGTGCAGATCAAGCACAACCCGATGGAGCTGCTCGACCTCAGCGTGCAGCCGATCATGTTCCTGCTGCTGTTCACCTACGTGTTCGGCGGCGCGCTCGCGCTGCTGCTGGCGTTCGCGCTCGCGATGTCGTGGATGGCGGTGCTGGTCGGGGTCACGGCGGCGAGCATGGAGAAGGTACAGATCCTGATGTTCTCGCTGATGATGCCGATCACCTTCACCAGCAACGCCTTCGTCGCCACCGACACCATGCCGTCCTGGCTGCAGAAGTGGATGGAGGTCAACCCGGTCAGCCACCTGGCGGACGCCGTGCGCGGACTGCTGGGCGGCGGGCCGGTCGCGTCGGACGCCACGATCTCGCTGCTGTGGGCCGCGGGCATCATCGTCGTCTTCGCCCCGTTCGCCGTCCGCACCTTCCGCAACCGCGCCTGAAAGGCCCTCCGCTGGATGGGGGTGCCTGGATGTGATGAACCCTCCAGGCCGGCGACGCGTCCCTTAGGCATGAAGGGATCGCGTTTGACCGTCATCGCGGTGCTTGCGTCGTTGTGCGCCTGCGGCCAGTCTGGTGCTGGTCCGGTAACCGCTGTGGCCGGGACCGAGACGATCGTGTTGCCACGGGCCGATCAGCCCAAAGCGCATCGGCCCACCCTGGAGCGGCTCAAGCGAGAGGCGGCGGCGTCGGGCCGGCCCCTGGAGGAGGTCGTCAAGCGCTACGCGACCCGGATGGCTGCCACCTCGTCGCCCAAGCCGACGGACTTCGAGGGATACGACCCCGCGGTGACCGACCCGGACGTGGCGATCGACGGCATTCCCTACGCCGAGCTGGTCGACCTCGGGGCCGTCGCCAAATCGGAGGGCATCTCCTACGAGGAGGCCATCGACCGCTTCGGCTCACAGTCGTCCGACAGCCAGGTGATCGACAAACTCAATGCGGAGTTCCCCGACGAGATCTCCGGCGTCAGATACGTCGACAACCAGCGGGGGCTGCGCGTCGGCTTCAAGGGTCCCATCCCGACTCGCGCGATCGAGCTGGCCAGGACCCTCCCCATGGAGGTCACCCTGATCGGCGGCAAGGGATTCTCGGCCGCGGAGCTCCGGCGGGCCCAGGACACGGTCGTCTCCTGGCTCCGATCCCGTCCTGAGGTGGCCACGATGACGGCGCACCCAGACGACGAGACCGGCCAAGTCGAGGTCACAGTTCAGCCGAAGGTGATGCCGGACGATGCGGAGGAGTTCAAGCGTGGGCTTCAGCTCCCCCAGCTGGACAATCCGCACATCACCGTCGAGGTCACACTCTCCGCCGAATCGATCGCCGTTCGCCCGCAGTGAGGGGCACCGAAGCCTCCGGCGCGCACACGGCTGGGCCCGAACTCACCGACCCGGCAGACCTCGCCGCCCAGCGCGCCGGACTCCAGCACCTGGTCGATGCCCAGCGCACCCGCCAGGTCGGCAACCGGCCCGCTGGACTGTAGGCGCACGATCGGCATCTTCATCCTGGCCGCCACGGGAGCCGCGCCGGCCCCGCGGGGACGTTGGCGGCGGCGGCTTTCTACGCCCGGAAACATCTAGCCGGCCCTGCTCGATCGCCACCGTACGGACGCGAAGGCCAGCACCTCGTCGCGCCTCATGGCGCGCCCGCGCTCGCGGCATCGGGAGAACTCCGCGGACCCGAGCACGGCTCGCACGGCGTCGGCCACCCTCCGGTGGTCGATGCTCAGGTCGTGGACGAACCCGCGGACGGCCTCCGCCCCGCCGAGGACGACGGGGGCCCGCGCGTGGTCGCCGTCGCGGGCGGCGAGCGCCGCGTGCCCGGCGAGCACGTGCCCGATGACCGGGGCGTCGTTGGACTTCACCGCGAGGGCCAGCGCCCTGTCGTGCAGGACGCGTGCCGCCGCCGCGTCTCCCTCCTGCTCGGCCAGCATGCCGAGCGAGGTCGTCAGCGTCGCCTCGAACTGCGAAATGGCCGGCGTGGATCTCAGCAGCCGGACGGCCTCGTCGTAGTGGCGCCGCGCCGTCTCGAGGCCGCCGTCGGCCCTGGCGAAGTCGCCCCGCACGTGCCGCACCCCGGCCAGCCCGATGGGGTCACCCGTGGCGCCGCACAGCCGCCCGCCAGGGTCAGCGCCTCCTCCAACCGCTGGGCGCCCTCCAGCCGGTGGCCGGACAGCCACCAGTACCACCCGAGCCCGCCGACCAGACGCAGCGCGAAGTCCGTCTCGGCCGCCTCGCAGGCCCACCTGAGGGCCGCCGACAGGTTGTCGTGTTCCGCCGACAGCCGGGCCAGCCACTCGAGCTGCTCCCTACTGCGCAGGTGCGGCTCGGCGGCCTCGGCGAGGCGGGCGAAGAACTCGGCGTGGGCGAGCCGCACCTGCCGCTCGGCGCCCGACTCGGCCAGGCGTTCCGCGGCGTACGCCTTGATCGTCTCCAGCATGCGGTAGCGGCCGCCGTCGAACACGACCAACGACTTGTCCACGAGCCTGCCGAGCACGTCGAGGTCGCCCTCGCAGACCTGCTCGGCGGCCTCCAGCGTGGCCCCGCCCGCGAACACCGCCAGCCGCGCCGCGAGCGCGCGCTCGCCGGCGTCGAGCAGGTCCCAGCTCCACTCCACGACCGCGCGGAGCGTCTGGTGGCGGGGCATCGCCGTACGGCTTCCGCCGGTGAGCAGCCGGAACCGGTCGCCGAGCCGCTCGGCGATCTGCCCGGCCGACAGCGTGCGGAGCCGGGCGGCCGCCAGCTCGATGGCGAGCGGCATGCCGTCGAGCTCGCGGCAGATGCGCGCCGAGCAGTGTGACCAGGCGGTCGGCGGCGAGGAGCCCGCCGATCCTGCCGACGTCGTCGTCCCGGCCGACGAAGCCGGTCAGCCGGGCCCTCAGGTTGCCCCGGCGCGGAGCGCGCGGCTGCGGCCGGTCCAGCCGGGCGAGCCCCTGCTCCACCCGGGCGAGCGCCTGCTCCTTCCGGGCAAGCACCCGCTCGCTCCGGGCAAGCACCCGCTCGCTCCGGGCAAGCCCGGTGGGCGTCACCGCCGGTGACGGCCGGGTTCCCTCCTCGGAGAGCTCGCCCCTCAGCATCGCGAGATGGAGTTCGGCCAGCGCGGGCGAGGGGTCGGCCCCGAGCCGGTCGGCGAACACGGATCGGGCCTCCTCGTAGGCGGCCAGCGCCTCGACCCTGCGGCCCGCCACGTAGAGAGCGCGCATGAGCTGCCCGTGCGGCCGTTCCCGCAGCGGATGGGCGGTGACGAGCAGCCGCAGCTCCGAGATCAGATCGGCGTGCCGGCCCAGGGCCAGCTCCGCCAGCGTCAGCAGGGCCCGCAGCCGCTGCCCGCCGACCTCGACCGGCCGCCCGTCGCGCCGTACGTCGAGGGGGCCCAGAACGGCGAAGCTCATGCCCGCTCCCGGCGTGTCCCCCTGCATGCCTCGATTGTGGCGGATAAGGGCGTCCGGGGCCTCACACCCCCACATACCGGTTCTCCGCACGTACCGATCGATTCGGGAGAACACGGAGGTCAACGGCTCGCACGGGCCCGGTCATCGGTACGGATCACCGCGATCCGGTCGGGGCACCTGTCCAATCCGCGTAGCATCATCGGGCATGGGGTCGCCGAGAAAATCAGCGGTCACGCGAGCCGCCGTCACGGTGACGGCGCTCACGCTGGCCGCGACGGGCTGCGGAATCCTGGGCGGGGGATCGCCGAGGAACCTCGACGTCATCAGCGTGTCGAGCCCGCAGTTCCGCGACGGCGCCCCCCTGCCGGACGACTACTCCTGTAAGGGGGGGCAGGGCAACCCGCCTCTCCGCTGGTCGGGCACGTCGGGCGCCAAGTCGGTGGCCCTCGTGGTCGACGACAACAATCCCCGCAGCGGCCCGGAGGTGCACTGGGTGGTGTTCGACATCGACCCCGCGACGACCGAGCTGGGCATGGACGACGTCCCCCGGGGCGCCCGGCAGGGCATGACGTCGAGCGGGAAGGTGGGCTATGCGCCCCCATGCCAGGCCGACGGCAGCTACCGTTTCACTGTCTACGCGCTGAACACGAAGCTCGACCTGAAGCAGGGCGCCGACCTCGCGGAGACCCTGGAGGGCATCGCGAGTCACACCATCGCCCGTGGGCGCCTCACGGCGAACACGATCGAGTGACATGCTGGGCACCGGAGGTAGTCGTGCTACACCAATCTTCACCTAGGGTGTGACAACGGTCATTGTGGTCGAGCAGAATCGGATCCAATTGCTGAGCGCAGGTGGTCAAAGGGGGCAGGTCGCGTCGATGGCCGCGCGATCTCACCGGCGCCGCAGAAAGGCCATGGCCTTGAGGGTGGTGCTATGACTGCGGTCATTGTGGGTCTTGTCGCCGTCGTGCTTCTCGTGCTGCTGGTCGTGGCGCTGGGCATGCGGTCGATGAACCGCAGGGAGAGCGCTCTCTCCGCCGAGCGCATCAAGGCGATGGCCGAGAACAAGGGCCCCAAGCCCCGGCGGCCCGCCGAGGAGACGTTCTTCGAGAGCTTCCCCAAGGGGTTCGACGCCTTCGAGGAGCCTGAAAAGCAGCGCCCGGCGCCCCGCCCTGCCCCCCGCCCCGGCGGGCGGCAGGCGGCACGGCCCGCGCAGCGCGGCGGCAAACAGCCCGCCGCCGCCCGTGGCAAGCGCGGCGTGGACGAGTGGGGCGGGGCCGACGACTACGACGACGACTACTGGTCGCGCGTACGCGCCGACGACGGCGGCTTCGGGGGGACGATCGCCGCGAGGATGGCCACCCCCCGGCCGGTGGACGAGACCGCGGGCGCGGCCGGCGCCGCGGCCCAGGCGGCCGACCCCGACGCCGCGACCGTGCAGGCCCCCCTGCCCGCCCGCCCGGGCCGCGCCCGGCGCGCCGACGCCGACGAGCCTGTGCTTCCCGCCGCCCCCGTCTCCGCCTCGGCTCTCGCCGACCAGAAGACCGTCACCTTCTCCGCGCCGACGCCCGACCTGCTCGACGTCCCCGCCGCTCCGGCCGGCTCCCCCTCGACCGGTCCCTTCGACGCGAGCCGCACGACCGGCCCGTTCGACTCCCCCGCGGTGAGCGGCGCCCCCGCGTCCCCGGCCGGCGACCCCTTCGCGACCGCCGCCGGAACCCAGTCGGGCGCGCCGGGCGCGTCCACCCGCAGGCCGAGCAGGTCCGGCCGCTCGTCGCGGGCCGCTGCCCGCCGCGCCGCCGCGGCGGCCGCTGCGAGCGAGGCCGGGCAGGCCGGCGGCTCCTACGACAGCCAGCGCGCCACGGGCCCGTTCCCGTCGTCCGCGAGCGCAGCCTCGTACGGGACGCAGCCGGGCGCCGACCCTCTGGGGATGGCGGCGAGCACCGGCCCGTTCGGGGCCCCCGCCTACGACACGCCCGCGGGCACCGGGCCGTTCGCCTCGCAGGGCGGCACGGGCTCCCACGACGGACGCTACGACACGGCGCCGTCCTCCCCCATCCCGGCCACCGGGTCCTTCGCCGCCGGCGCGTACGACCCGGCCCGCACGAGCGGCGCGTTCGAGGCCGCGGCGCCCACCGCCTCGTCGGCCGACTCCCTCGCCGACCCCGCGTCCCGCTCGACCGGCGGTTCCTTCGACGCGTGGGCGGCGAGCTACGACACGCCCCGATCCGACGCCTACGATTCGTCCCGCGCCGCGACGGGCCCGTTCCGCGCGGCCGACGCCTCGCCGTCGTACCCGCCCAACCCGGCGGGCTCCGGCGCGGCGGTGACCGGCCCTGACGCCGGCGGCGCCACCGACCCCGGCTGGCCGGTCGCGGGCAGCTACCCGCCGGTCCCCGCCTCCGCCCCCACGACGGGCTCCTCCTCCTGGCCGGGCGCCCGCGACGTGCTCGACGACCCGGAACCGCCGCACAGCGCGTCCTCCTGGCCCAACGCGGAGACCTACCAGACCCCGGCCTACGACGGCTACTCGTCCACCTACCCGGCGGAGGGCGGCTACCCGGCCGCCTCGGCGCCGTCACCCGCCGCGCCCGCCACCCCGTCGTACGAGGTGAGCACGGGCTGGGCGACGATCGACGCCTCGGACACGGTGACCGGCTCGGCCCCGGGAACCGCCTCGCCGTACGAGTCGGCGGGCTACGACGCGCCGTCGGGGCAGAGCCAGTACGGCTACGACCGGCAGCAACAGCAGGGATACGGCGGCGCCCAGCCGTCGTGGCCCGAGCAGAACGCCGGTGGAAGCTGGCCCTCCTACGACGAGGTCCCCGGCGACACCCCCACCTCGGCGGGCGGGCGGCGGCGGGGCAGCCGCCACCGCGACCCGGAGAGCGACTATCCCGACTACTACCGGTGATTTTCCCGTTCCCTGCCTGGTGACGGCCTCCGCGGCTGACATATTGTCAGCCCATGACAATCAGTGACGACACGATCTCGCCACGTAACTGGAAGTCCGTGCTCCGGCACGACGCGCCGGCATCGCTGGTGGTCTTCCTGGTGGCGGTGCCGCTGTCGCTCGGCATCGCGGTCGCGTCCGGCGCACCGGTGGCGGCCGGACTCGTCGCCGCCGTGGTCGGCGGCGTGGTGGCCGGCGCCCTCGGCGGGTCCGTCGTCCAGGTGAGCGGTCCGGCCGCAGGGCTGTCCCTGGTGGTCGCCGAGCTCGTCCACACCTACGGCTGGCGCGCCACGTGCGCCATCACCGTCATGGCCGGCCTGCTCCAGTTGGTCCTCGGCGGGCTCAAGGTGGCGCGGGCGGCGCTCGGGGTCTCCCCCGCGGTCGTCCACGGCATGCTCGCCGGGGTCGGCGTGGTGATCGCGCTGTCCCAGCTGCACATCGTGCTCGGCGGTTCGCCGCAGCGCTCCGCGCTGGAGAACGTCCTCGAACTCCCCGCCCAGATCCTCGACAACCACACGCACGCCGTCATGATCGGCGTGCTGACGATCGGGGTCCTGCTCGTATGGGGCCGGATCCCCCGGCTGCGCGCCGTACCCGCCCCGCTCGCCGCGCTGACGGTCGCCACGCTGACGGCCGCGGCGACGGGCTGGGACCTGACGAAGGTGGACCTGAAGGGCGGGTTCTCCTCGGTCCAGGGACCTCTGATGCCACAGGGCGACTGGCACGCGATCGCCGGGGCCGTCCTGCTCGTCGCCCTCCTCGCCGGAGTGGAGTCGCTGCTGACCTGCGTGGCGTCCAACCGCCTGCACGACGGTCCCCGCGCCGACCTCGACCGTGAACTGACCGCGCAGGGCGTGGCGAACGCGGTGTCCGGCGCGCTGGGCGGCCTTCCCGTGGCGGGCGTCGTCGTGCGCACGACCACCAACGCGCGGGCGGGCGCCCGCAGCCGCTGGTCCACGGTGCTCCACGGGGTGTGGGTGCTGCTGTTCACCACGGCCTTCGCCTGGATGATCGCGCTGATCCCCCTGGAGGCGCTCGCGGCGCTGCTGCTGTTCATCGGCGTGCAGATGGTCAACCTCGGGCACGTCCGCAACCTGCGCAGCCACCGCGAGATGCCGGTCTACTTCGTGACGATGGCCGGAGTCGTGCTGATCGGCCTGGCCGAGGGCGTGGCGATCGGCCTCGGGCTGGCCGCCCTGCTCGCCCTGCGCCGCCTGGCCTGGGTCTCGGTCGACGCACGGCAGGTGGGCGAGCGGCGCTGGCGGGTCGTCGTCACCGGGTCGCTGACGTTTCTCGGCGTGCCCCGGCTGACCGAGGCGCTGCGCGGCATCCCCGCGGGGGCCGCGGTCGAGCTCGACCTGCACCTCGACTTCATGGACAACGCCGCCTTCGAGGCGCTGCACGCCTGGCGGCTTGAGCACGAACGCACCGGCGGTGTCATCGACGTGGACGAGCCGCACGGCGAGTGGTACTCCGCCGCGATCAACGGCGTCCGCCTGTTCCCGGCCAGGATTCCGCCCCGGCACGACCGCTGGTGGCTGCCCTGGGCCTACCGGCGCCACTCCCGTCCCGTTCACGCCGGCGCCGGGAACGCGGGGTCCTACGCGGTGATCGGCGCGGACGGCGGGAGCCACGACGACGTCCCCGTGCTCTGCGAGCCGCAGGGCGTGCCCGACCTGCTGGAGGGGACGCGGGAGTTCCAGCGCAGGACCGCGCCGATGGTCCGCCCGGTGCTCCACCGCATGGCCCGCAAGCAGTCGCCGTCGCACCTGTTCATCACCTGCGCGGACTCCCGCATCGTGCCGAACATCATCACCGCGAGCGGTCCCGGCGACCTGTTCACGCTGCGCAACATCGGCAACCTCGTGCCGCGCGGCGGCGCCGTCCCCGCCGACGACTCGGTCGCGGCCACGATCGAGTACGCCGTGAAGGTGCTCGACGTGCGCACGATCACGGTCTGCGGGCACTCGGGATGCGGCGCGATGGCCGCCCTGCTGGGCGAGGTGCCCGACCTGCCCGCGCTGCGCAACTGGCTGCGGCACGGGCGGCAGAGCCTGGCCAGGTTCGTGGCCGCCGAGCCGTGTGACGACGACGCCGGGCCGCTCGACCGGCTCTGCCGGACCAACGTGATCCAGCAGCTCGACAATCTGCGCACCCACCCGTTCGTGGACACCCTCGTACGGGCCGGGAAGCTGGAGCTCACGGGCCTGTACTTCGACATCGGCGTGGCGCGGGTGCATCTGCTGGATCAGGAGCGCTTCACGCCGGTCCCCGAGCTGCGCACCGGCTGAGCGCCGCACGGCCGAGCCGGCGGGAACGGCCGTGCGGCGGCGCGCCCGGGGGGGGCGTCCCGGCGCCCGCCTTCCGCTGTCAGCAGATCATGTCCGCCGACCGTGAAACGGGGCAGACGTGTGACGCGGGCGGGCCAAGGATGACCGTTATGAAGATTCTGGTCATCGGCGGTTCGGTGTTTCTCGGACGCGCCATAGTGGACGAGGCGCTGCGGCGCGGTCATGAGGTCACGACGTTCAACCGGGGCAGGAGCGGAACGGACCTGCCCGGCGTGGAGGCGGTGCGCGGCGACCGCGAGAGCACCGACGACCTGCGGCGGCTCGCCGACGGCAGGCAGTGGGACGCGGTGATCGACGTGTGCGGGTTCGTCCCCCGCGTCGTCCTGGAGTCGGCGCGCACGCTGTCGGGGCACGCTCCGCACTACACGTTCATCTCCAGCATCTCCGCCTATCGCGACTGGCCGGACAAGTCCGGCGTCGACGAGACCTTCCCCCTGTACGAGTGCCCGCCGGACGCGGACGCCGAGTTCGGCGACTACGGCGTGCTGAAGGCCGGTTGCGAGCGGGCGGTCGAGCAGCACTTCGACGGCGGCGCCCTGGTCATCCAGCCCGGCCTGATCCTCGGCCCGCACGAGAACGTGGGCCGGCTGCCCTGGTGGCTCACCCGCGTCTCCAGGGGCGGCCGGGTGCTCGCCCCCGGTGACCCGGCGCGGCCGATCCAGCTCATCGACGCCCGCGACATCGCGGCGTTCACCCTCGACCAGGCGGCCAGGGGCACGACCGGCCGCTACATGACGGGCGGGGTGCAGGGCAATGCCACCTTCGGCGGCTGGCTGAACGACTGCGTGGAGGTCACCGGCTCCGACGCGGAGTTCGTCTGGGCCGACGACGCGTTCCTGGTCGACCAGGGCGTGGAGCAGTGGACCGAGCTTCCCCTGTGGTCCGCCTCCGGGGAGAGCGAGGGCGTGTGGACGCACTCCTCGGCGAAGGCCATCGCCGCGGGTCTCACCTGCCGGCCGGTGCGGGAGACCGTCCGGGACACCTGGGAGTGGCTGAAGGACATCCCCGAGGAGCGGCGCAGCTTCGGCGGCCGGATGCACCACGGCATCGCCCCGGAGAAGGAGGCGGGCATCCTCGCCGCCTGGGACGCCCGCCCCTGACCGCGACCGGCCTGCCCGCCCGCGTGCCGGCGCGCGCGGGCGTGCGGGCGCGCGGGCGCCGGGCGGGCGGACTCGCCTGCCGGAGCCGAGCGGGCGGGCAGGGCGGCGGCGGAACCGAGCGCGCCGGACGGGGGTGGACTCCCCTACCTGAGCTGTCCGCGGGGAGCCGTAGGCTGTCGGCCATGATCTGGGTGGTTGTGATCGTGGCCGTGCTGGTCGTTTTCGGGGCGCTCGGGGCGACCGGGCGCCTGCCGGGGACCTCGCGCCGGCGGTCCGCGCCGCGCCCCTCGTCGGGCGGCCGCCCGTCAGGCCACGCCGGCCGGACCGCGCGGCCCGGTGAGCGTGCCCCGGCCGGGACCGCGCGGCCGGGCACCAGGCCCGGTGGCGGCACCGCTCCCGACACGAGGCGCGGCACCACCTCCGGGGCCGGGGCCCGAAGTGGAGGCCAGGGCGGAGGCCGGGCTGCGGGCCGGACGACGGGCGGCGAAGCGGGCGCGCGCGGCGGTGCGGCGACGCAGGCCGGTCCGCGTCCGGGTGAGATCTGGTGGGCCGACGTGCCCTACGAGGACGGGCCGGGCCACAAGGTGCGCCCCTGCGTGGTGCTCAGGACACACCGGGGCGGCGCCGAGGTCCTGAAGATCACAAGCCAGGACCGCAGCGACCGCTCCGACCACGTGGAGATCCCCACCCGCACCTGGGACCCGGACGCCGACCACAACAGCTTCCTCGACCTCACCGGCCCGGTCCGCGTGCCCGTCGCCGATTTCCAGGACAGGGCGGGCACGCTCGACGCGCACGTCTGGCGGCAGGTCTGCCGCCTCCACGAGATCACCCCGAACTGAGCCGTACCCCTCCGAGACCGGGCCCGCCTCCGAGACCGGCCGTCGGCGTCACCGTGACGACGCGGGCCCTTCCGAGCCGCCGCGCGGCGGCAGACCCGCGGCGATGCCGTCGAGCAGCCGGTCGAGGCCGTACGCGAAGCGGTCGTCGGTGCCCATGTACTCCCGCCCGCCCTCCTTCGTCATCCGCTCCAGCATGGGATAGTTCCCCGTCGCGATGAGCGACTGGATGTAGGACAGGTGCTGCGCCAGCCGCTGCGCCAGCGTGAGCCCCGACCGCCGGAGCGCCTCGGCCTCGGCCAGTTCGCTCTGGATATAGCCGTTCACGTACGCGAAGACCGCGCCCACGAGGGTCAGCATCTCGTCGACGCTCAGGCCGAGAGCGTCGAGCATGCCGAGGGCGGTCTCCGTCAGGCGCGCGCTGTTCGGGCCGGCCTGCGGGCGGCCGGCCGCCAGCGGCGCGAGCCACGGGTGGCGCAGCATGGTGCGCCGGGCCTGCCAGGCGAGCAGGCGGAGTCCTTCGACCCAGTCGTCCGGCGGCCGCCGGTCCTCCGGCAGGTACTCCCCCACCACGGTGTCGACCATGAGGTCGAACACCTCGTCCTTGCTCGTCACGTAGCGGTACAGGGACATCGTGCCCGCTCCGAGATCGGCGGCGAGCCGCCGCATGGAGATCGCCTCCAGCCCCTCGGCGTCGGCGATGCGGATCGCCGCCTGCGCGAGGGCGGCGCGGCTGAAACTCGGCCGCGGCCCGCGGGCAGGGCGCTCGGGTCGCATCCACAGGTTCTCGTGGCCCGTCATCGTTGATCGTCCCAGGTCGTCGCGCTATTGCGTACACGGTACCGGGTATGTAGGCTCTCATCGATAAAGTGAGTACGGCGTACTCAGTTTTTGGACGGCCGGACGAGGGGATTCCCCATGCCCGCAAGCCTCGCCGGGGACGACTTCACGGCCCCCGGTCTCGAACTGTTCGACTTTCCGCCGCTGTGGCCGGGCGCGCCACACTGGCTGAACAAGCCCGTGCTGCTGGCCGCGGTCGGCGTGATCCTGCTGTGCGTGCTCGCCTGGGGGGCGTTCGCGCGGCCGTCCCTCGTCCCGCGCGGCCTGCAGCACCTCGGCGAGTACGGCTACCTGTTCGTCCGCGACCAGGTGGCCCGGCCGTTCCTCGGCGCGGACGCCGAGCGGTGGATGCCGTTCCTACTCAGCCTCTTCTCACTGATCCTGCTGTGGAACCTGTTCGGCGTGATCCCGGGAGTGCAGTTCCCGGTGAACTCCCACATCGAGTTCCCGGTGGTGTTCGCCGTGGTCGTATACGTGATCAAGCTCTATCTCGGCTTCCGGCACCACGGGGTGAGCGGATATCTCAAGAGCCTGATGTTCCCGCCCGGCCTGCCGAAGCCGCTCGCCCTCGCGTTCTACGCACCCATCGAACTGCTGCACACGTTCGTCTTCGCGCCGTTCACGCATGCCGTACGGCTGTTCGCGAACATGTTCGCGGGGCACCTGCTGCTGGCGTTCTTCAGCGCGGTGGGATTCTGGTTCCTCGTCGAGCACCCCACGGTGCCCGGGTTCTCGGTGGGCCTCCTCGGCGTGGCCATGGCCGTCGCGATGACCGGGCTGGAGATCTTCATCCAGTTCCTGCAGGCGTTCCTGTTCACCATGCTGGCGGCGATGTACATCGGCAACGCCCTGAACCCGGACCACTGAAGCGGGGGTTCGTACTCACCGGTAACTGAGTATCGGCGCTCATGTCCCGGCAGGCGTACGCCGCGGACGATGGCACCATGGCGAAACCGGTGAAACCCTCGACGACGACGGCCTTCTACATCCAGGCCGTCATCTCGTTCGCGATCTCTCTCGTGGGCCTGGCGGCCGGCATCCTCTACCTCCCGGTGACGACCTGGGTGCGCTCCTTCCTCGCCCTCGGGCTGATGTACGTGGTGACCTCGACGTTCACGCTCGCCAAGTGCGTACGGGACCGGCAGGAGGAGGCGACCGTCGTCAGCCGGGTGGACCAGGCCCGGCTCGACAAGCTCCTCGCCGAGCACGACCCCTTCCGGGCCGAATGATCTTCGAGGGCTGCGGGGGCACGATGCCTTGACACCGCCGCCCATCCGAACGTCCCTTAGGCGGACGGGAAAGAGGCGGCCTCGGCCCGTCGCCGGACCGAGGCCGCCTGCGGCTGAAGGAACTCAGTCGTCCTTGCAGCCCTTGCCCTTGCCCGGCTTCGTGCAGTCAGAGCCCGGTCCGGCGCCGACGACGCTGAACTTCGCCGTGCCCACGTTGGACGTGTTGCCGGCCTTGTCGGTGGCCCGGTAGCTCACGGTGTGCGCCCCCGGCTGGCCCACCGCCACCGGCTTGGAGTACAGCGCGAACGGCTGCCCGTCCAGGGAGTACTCCACCGTGGCCACGCCCGACTCGCCGTCGGTCGCCGAGATGGTGAGCGTGGCGGAGCCGACGTAGTTCCAGGCCCAGTCCATGCTGCCGCTGAGCTGGGCCGACACCTGCGGGGCCGTGGTGTCCTTCTGCTCCGGTGCGACGACCTTGAACGACACCGACCCGGCCGGCGAGGTGTTGCCCGCCTTGTCGGTCGCCCGATACTGCACCGTGTGCGACCCGGTCTTGTTCACCGAGACCGGGGCCGTGTAGGCCGCGAACGCCGCGCCGTCCAGCGCGTACTCGACCTTGTCGACGCCCGACTCGGTGTCGGTCGCCGAGACCGTCACGGTGGCCGAACCGACGTAGTTGCCGTCGGCGTCCTTCGTGCCCGACAGACCGGCCGACACCTGCGGAGCCGTGGTGTCCTTGGCCGGCGGAACCACCACGGTGAACGTCACCGACGCCACCGCCGAGGTGTTGCCCGCCTTGTCGGAGGCCCGGTAGCTCACCCGGTGCGCCCCCGGCTGGTCGACCGTCAGCGCCTTCGAGTAGAGCGCGAACGGCTGCGAGTCGAGAGAGTACTCAACCGTGTCGACCCCCGACTCGCTGTCGCTCGCCGAGATCGTGACGGTGGCCGACCCCACATAGTTGCCGTTGGTGTCCTTGTCACCGGCCACCTGCGCCGACACCTGCGGCGCGGTCGTGTCCTTCGCCGGCGGAGCCACCACCTTGAACGACACCGACCCGGCCGGCGAGGTGTTGCCCGCCTTGTCCGTGGCCCGATACTGCACCGTGTGCGACCCGGCCGTGTTCACCGACACCGGAGCCGAGTACGTGGTGAACGCGCCGTTGTCCAGCGCGTACTCCACCCTGTCCACACCCGACTCGGTGTCACTCGCCGAGACCGTCACCGTCGCCGAACCGACGTAGTTGCCGTCCGCGTCCTTCTCGCCAGACACGTTGGCGGACACCTGCGGAGGCGTGGTGTCCTTCTGCTCTGGTGCGACGACCTTGAACGACACCGACCCGACGTCGGAGGCGTTCCCGGCCTTGTCGGTGGCCCGGTAGCTCACGGTGTGCGCGCCCGCCTGCTTGACCGCCACCGGCGCGGAGTACAGGCCGAACGGCTGCCCGTCGAGGGAGTACTCGACCTTGTCGACGCCCGACTCGGTGTCAGTGGCCGAGACGGTCACCGTCGCGAGACCGACGTAGTTGCCGTCCGCGTCCTTGTCACCGGCCACCTGCGCCGACACCTGCGGCGCGGTCGTGTCCTTCGCCGGCGGCGCGACGACCTTGAAGGTCACCGACCCGACCGGCGAGGTGTTGCCCGCCTTGTCCGTGGCCCGATACTGCACCGTGTGCGACCCGGTCTTGTTCACCGAGACCGGGGCCGTGTAGGCCGCGAACGCCGCGCCGTCCAGCGCGTACTCGACCTTGTCGACGCCCGACTCGGTGTCAGTGGCCGAGACGGTCACCGTCGCGAGACCGACGTAGTTGCCGTCCGCGTCCTTGTCGCCGGACACCTGCGCCGACACCTGCGGAGCCGTGGTGTCCTTGGCCGGCGGAACCACGACCGTGAACGTCACCGACGCCACCGCCGAGGTGTTGCCCGCCTTGTCTGTGGCCCGGTAGCTCACCCGGTGCGCCCCCGGCTGGTCGACCGTCAGCGCCTTCGAGTAGAGCGCGAACGGCTGCGAGTCGAGGGAGTACTCAACCGTGTCGACCCCCGACTCGCTGTCGCTCGCCGAGATCGTGACGGTGGCCGACCCCACGTAGTTGCCGTTGGTGTCCTTGTCACCGGCCACCTGCGCCGACACCTGCGGCGCGGTCGTGTCCTTCGCCGGCGGAGCCACCACCTTGAACGACACCGACCCGGCCGGCGAGACGTTGCCCGCCTTGTCGGTCGCCCGGTATTGCACGGTGTGGGAGCCCACCTGGTTCACCGACACCGGAGCCGAGTACGTGGTGAACGCCCCGTTGTCCAGCGCGTACTCCACCCTGTCCACACCCGACTCGGTGTCACTCGCCGAGACCGTCACCGTCGCCGAACCGACGTAGTTGCCGTCCGCGTCCTTCTCGCCAGACACGTTGGCGGACACCTGCGGCGCGGTCGTGTCGGTGGGGCCACCAGAGGTGACCACGAGTTCGCCGACCATCTGGTGGCCGGGGATCGCGCAGAAGAAGCGGTATTTGCCGGGAGTGAGGTTCACCTGGACCTCGTGCCGGCCGCCGTCCGCGTCGTACGGGCTCGCGATGATGTTGACGGTGACGTCGTGGTTGTACCCGGGCGTCGACGTGTCGAAGGTCAGCGTGTGCGTCATCCCGAACGTGCTGCCGGTCGCCATGCTGTTCTCGAAGACGATCGTCGTGGGTCCCGCGACCGCCGTGGTCGGCGCGTCCTTGTACGCGGTCATGCTGTTGTCGGCGGTCCAGGTGAGCACCTGCGCCGCCGCCTGGCTGACCTGTTGCCGCGCCTCGGGCTGCGGCGCGGCGGCCTCGGCCGGCGACAGCCACAGCGCCGGAAGCGCCACGCACAACAGCAACACGGCCACGGCGGCGCGTAGCGCCCCGCGTAGCCTTCCTGTCAATAACTGCATCTGAGGTCGCACCTCACAGAACGTGCATGTGGGCGGACGAACGGCGTCCGTCCGCCTGAGGTCATGGGGTGGGGGCCGGGCGGGGGGACTCCCCCCGCCCGGCTACCGGGTCAGAGCTCCCGCACGCGTACGTTGCGGAATTCCGCCAGGTCGGTGTTGCTGTGGTTCTGCAGCCCGATGAACCCGCTGACGAACTGACGCAGGTCCGTGGCCGGGTCGCCGCCGCGGGACGACGACTTGCCCGGGGTGTTGTCGAACTCGTTGATCACGACGCCGTTGCGGATGATCGTGTAGTGCTGCCCGACCACCCGGACCTCGTAGTCGTTCCACTGGCCCTTCGGGGTCGCCCCGGCCTTGTCCATGGTGTTCGACTGGAAGTTGTAGATCGAGCCCGTCTTCTGCGGCTCGCCCGTGTCGCCGTCGTAGATCTGGATCTCGTGGCCGCAGTAGACCGCGACCCACGCCTCCGACGTACGGGCCGATCCGACCGTGCCGCAGCTCCCGGCCGGACGTTGGTCCAGCGGGGTCCGCGGGTCGGGGAACCGGACGAACACGCCGGTGTTGGCCCGAGCCGTGCCGGGCGCGACGTCACGGAACTGCAGCCGCACCGAGAAGTCGGCGTACGCCTTGGCGGAGTACCACAGCATGCCCATACCGCCGGAGGTGCGGAGGGTGCCGTCCTGCTGCAGGATGAACTGGCCGGTCGGAGCCTGCGACCACCCCTGCAGGGACTGCGCGGTCCCGTCGAAGATGGTCTCGTAGCCGTTCGTCTTGCCGATCTCGGACTGCGCCGCCGCCTTGCTCAGCGTGGTGGCCTCGCGGTTGTCGATGACGCCGGCCTTGCGGAACTCGTTCACCTGGTCGTTGACGTGGCTGACGAACTCGCCGTGGTTCGACCACGAGCGCTCGTCGTCGATCAGGTCGTTGATCGTGCAGCCGCCGGCGACGACGCGGTTGGCCACGCCGGTGTCGGTGTCGAGCAGCCGGACCGTCGGCCGGGCGTCGGGCGCCGGGCAGCCGATCTCGACGGTGACCTCGCCGGTCGCCACCTCACCGTCGGCGTAGGTGACCTTCAGCTTGGCCTTGTAGGTGCCGAAGTCCTTGTAGGTGTGCGTCGGGTCGGCCTCGGTCGACGGCTTGCTGCCGTCACCGAAGTCCCACTCCCACTTCACGCCACCGGCCCTGGTGTGGGAGAACACCACCGTCTTCGGCGTGCTCTGCCGCTCCGGCCGCACCGTGGCCAGACTCGGGTTCGGCGTCGCGGGACCACCCTGGTAGGTGATGCGGATCAGCTTCTGGTTGGGGTGCAGGCTGAAGAAGCCACCGGCGTAGTCCAGCATGTACAGCGCGCCGTCCTTGCCGAACTTGGCGTCCATCCACGACTGCAGCTGGGTGGCGGCGCCGCCGGGCTGGATGATGGAGCGCAGGTCCTCGGCGAAGACGGGCGGCTTCGCGTCCTTGACGCCCTTCGGGTCGACGGTGACCGCGACCCGGTTGTTCGCGTTGGACTCGTCACCGATGAACCACTTGTCGTCCCAGTACGCCGGCCACGCGACACCGCTGTCGGTGTCGACCTCGGAGCGGTGGTAGGTCGGCCCGGACATGACCGCCTGGCCGCCGCCGGAGAGATAGGGCTGGGTGAAGGTCTCGTCGCCCAGCTTGTAGGTCGGCAGGCCGCTGCCGTCGGTCCGCTTCGGGTAGACCGGGCCGCCGCCCTGCGGCGAGTACCAGATCATGTTGTCGCGGGCCGGCGGGATGTCGACCAGGCCGGTGTTGCGCGGCGAGGTGTTCTTCAGGTTGTCGCAGTTGTACCAGTCGGCGGGCTGGTTGGCGTCGACGTTGCTGCGGTCGCGGTAGGGCTGCTTGTTGCCCATGCAGTAGGGCCAGCCCTGGTTGCCCGCGGACGTGAGGATCGTCGCGGTCTCGTACTTCGCCGGACCCCAGATCTCGCTCGGGCCGCCCGCGTCCGGACCGACCCATCCGGCGGTCAGCCAGTCGTTCACGTTGTCCCACTGGAGCCGCGCGATGTTGCGAACACCCATCACGTAGATCTCCGGGCGGGCCTTGCCGCCGCCCTCTTCCTTACCCGTGAACAGGTTGCCCTTCGGGACCGTGTACGTCCCGTCGGCCTCCGGGTGGATACGGATGATCTTGCCGTTCAGGTCGTTGGTGTTGCCGGCGGTGCGGCGGGCGTCCTGGAACGAGGTGCCCTTGTAGTCCTGCGTCCAGTTGTTCCCGGAGTAACCGCTCGAGCCGCCGGAGGAGTTGCTGTCACCGGAACCGACGTAGAGGTTCCCCTCCTTGTCGAAGGCCATGCCGCCACCCGCGTGGCAGCAGCTGTGGATCTGGGTGTCCCACTGCAGCAGGTCCTTGCGGGTCTTCTGGTCGATCGTCTGGGTGGCGGAGTCGTAGGTGAACCGGGAGATCGTCCGCTTGCCGATCCGCTTGTCCCTGTCGATCGACTCGTGCGGCATCCAGTAGACGTACAGCCAGCCGTTCTCCTGGAACTTGGGGTCGGGCACGATGCCGAGGAGACCCTCCTCGTTCTTCACCAGCTCGTCGCCGCTGCCGCGGTTGCCCATGACGGCGAGGGTGGTGAGGAGCTTGACCTGCTTGGTCTTCGGGTCCCACTGGTGGATCGTGCCGCAGCCGAGGCCGACCTTCGGGTTGTTCCAGTCGGCGATCGGGCCGCTGGGGCAGGCCGCCTTGCCGACGTAGAAGACCTTGCCGTCGGGGGCGACGGTGAGGCCGTGCGGCTCGCCGATCTGGTCGAGCTGGCCCGACTGGTTCTGCGCGGTCAGCCGCTCGGTCTTGTAGTTCGACGCGATGGTCGCCTGGCAGTCGCCGCGGACCAGGCCGGCCGCCCACTTGATCGCGCCGCCGAGGTGGCTCTTGAACTGCTCGTCCTTGGTGTAGCTGTCCTCGGTGCCGCCCATGCCGGTGTAGAACGACCGGCCGCCGTCGTAGTCGCGGCACCACGAGATCGGGTGGAAGGCGCCGTTGCCGTTCAGGCCCGCCTTGTAGGTCCACTCCTCGACCTGCGCGACCGTCTGGACCTTGCCCAGCGGGCTCGGGCTCCAGTTCATCCACTTGTCGGACCGCGTCGCGTTGAACGGCAGGCCCTTGTTCGCCGGGTGCTGCCTGTCGGTGAAGTCCACCGTGGCCTTCTGCACCTGGCTGTCCGGCGGAGGCCCGGCGTCGGGACCGAACAGCCGCAGCTCGGCCAGCTGGATGAGGGGCTCACCGCTGTTCGCCGTGATGTTCAGCCGGTAGTACGCGTACGCCGTGCCGTTGGTGAACTTGTATTCCTTGGTCTGGAACCGCGAGGGGAAGGTCTCCCCGGTCCGCTTGTCCAGGTCCGTCCAGCTCTTCCCGTCCTGGGAGCCCTGCAGCGTCCAGTCCTTGGGGTCGCGGCCGGGGAAGTCGTTGGCCGAGGTCAGCGCATAGTGGGCGATCGCCTTCGGCTGCTCCAGCTTCAGCGAGACCCAGCCGGTCGGGTTGAACGTCAGCCACTTGCTGTTGTTGTTCCCGTCGACCAGCTTCTCTTTGGTCTCGTTCGGCGGGTTGTCCCCGTTCGCCGTGATCTCCACGACCTTCTCGGCCGGGGGCAGGCTGCCGGCGGGGCGGGTGCCGACCAGGTCGGTGAACCAGGACGAGTCGGGCTGCGCGCGTACGGCGTCGTGGACGCCGACGAACCCGCCGCCGTCCCGGATGTACGCCTGGAAGGCGGCCTCCTGGGCGGCGTTCAGCGTCACGCCCTTGGCGGACAGGAACACCACGCCGCGATAGCGCGCCAGGTTGCTGGAGGTGAACACCGCCGGGTCCTCGGACACCTCGACGGAGAAACCGTTGTCCTTGCCCAGGTCCTTGATCGAGTCCGCGGCCTTCTCGACCGGGTCGCTCTGTTCCTTGGCGGGGCCGTGGAACACCAGCACACCGACCGACTTGCCATCTGTATCAGGCTTATCGGGCTTGTCGGCGTCTGGTTCGGGAGGGTTGGGCTTGGCCTGGGCCTGCAGTTGCGCGGCGGGGAGGGCCGGTGCGGCCTGCGCCTGCGCGGCGGGGACCGTCGCCAGTCCCAGCGTCAGGGCGGCGCTCGACGCCGTGATCAGAGCGCGGCGCCAGGCGGGTGGCCGAGGGTGTACGAGCAGGTCTCTGCGACCCATCGTTCGCTCCTTCAGGTTCGGGGGGTTGGATCAGCACCTTGCGGAGGTCGTTCGGTCGGCCATGGCGGCGACCGGGCACGCAGATGCCGGGAGGCACGAGGGTTTTGCCGGTCTCCTTCTCCTCTCGCTCGCCGGTTGATCCCTGATCCCGGCATCGCGGTGAAGCGGTCAGGGCGGTTCGGGTCGTCGCGGGCGTGCGGCATCGCCGTTCGTCGCGCTGTTCTGCGGGCGATCGCCGCGGAGCCCGTCGTCGCGGGCGCCGGGGACGGATCGCGTGCAGCGGTAGCCGGCCGTCCCGTCGGGACGGCGACCGAAACGAAGGGCGTCTTCCCGGTCTCAGACCGGGGCGCCGCCAAGCCGGCGACGCCCGGCGGCGCCGCCGGGGCGTGGTCCGGCATGTCTGAGCCGCAGGTCCGCCGGGGTGTGAGAGGGCGGGCCATGCCGGGCGGATGTCGGCCGTGGGGGGTGTCGCCGAAGCACCGCTGAGCCTTTCCGAGAGTCGCGGATGGTTGCGTAGGCGGGTGGACGAGGGCCAGGTGATGCCCAGGAGACGGAGCGGACTGCGACAGTCCGGTTGCGTCAAGTGGGCGGTTTGGGCTCAACGTAGCAGCCTCACCGCACTTCATCCAGTCCTGTGACAAAGTTCTCTTGCTTACACACTGACTTCTTGACTTTTTGGCAGAACTATCGCCTACTTCCATCAAAAGCTTTATCAACGGCGTCGAAAGCCTCGCTGACGGTCCCCTCGGTCGCTCACCGGCCGGAACGCGCCCCACTACGGGGCCGCATCGAGGCGTCACGCCGCCCAGGCCGGTCCCCCGGGCCGGCGCCACGAACAGATGCCGTTCGCCTCACGGCAGTGAGGCGTCATGACCGGATTGGGGAACCATGACCGAGGTAGGCAGGGGTACGACGCGAGGCCTGTTCTCCCGGCGCGCCTTCACCACGGCCGCGACGGCCGCCGCGTTCGCACCGCTGGTCGGGGCGGGCGAGGCCAACGCGGCGCCGTCCGACAAGGTCACGGGCAAGCCCGGCAAAGACGACGTCCGCCGCATGACCCTCTACGCGGAGAAGTTGCCGAACAATCTGCTCGGATACGGCCTGGAGCCCGGCAAGGCCACGATCCCCGGCCCGCTCATCGAGATGGTCGAAGGCGAGACCCTCGAGATCGAACTGGTCAACAACACCGACGTCACCGCCAGCCTGCACGTGCACGGAGTGGACTACGAGTTCACCAGCGACGGCACGAGGATGAGCGACAGCGTGGTGGAGCCGGGAGGCCGGCGCACCTACGTCTGGCGCACCCACGCGCCGGGCCGCCGCCCCGGCGGCACCATCGAGCCCGGCAGCGCCGGCTACTGGCACTACCACGACCACGTCGTCGGGACCGACCACGGCACCGGCGGCATCAGCAGAGGGCTCTACGGCGCGCTGGTGGTCCGCCGGAAGGGCGACATCCTCCCGGACAAGCAGGCCGTCGTCTTCTTCAACGACATGACGGTCAACAACGCCAAGGCCGGCGAGGCCCCGCACTTCATGGCGAAGATCGGCGAGCGCGTGGAGTTCATCGTGGTCACCCACGGGAACTTCTTCCACACCTGGCACCTGCACGGGCACCGCTGGGCGGACAACCGCACCGGTCTGCTGGACAACCCGCTGGACCAGACCCGGATCATCGACACCAAGATCACCGGACCGGCCGAGTCGTTCGGCTTCCAGGTGATCGCCGGAGAGCGCGTCGGGCCCGGGGCCTGGATGTACCACTGCCACGTCCAGAGCCACTCGGACATGGGGATGGCCGGAGTGTTCATGGTGGCCGACGAGAACGGCAACGTACCCGGCCACGACATGGGCGGCATGAGCTCCGGCAGCGGCTCGGACATGAGCTCCATGTCGCACAACTGATCCCGCCCCGCTCCCCCGCGTACGCCGGGCGGGCCACCCACGATCAAAGTCAGTAGGGTGCGCCCATGACCAGCGACATGCGCGGGCGCGGGCGGGCGGCGGTCACCGCCGAGTCCGAATCGCAGGCGGCTCTCGACTACTACCTGATCACCTCGGCTGCGGGCACGGAGGGCGCCCCGGCCGAGGGAATCGTCGTCGAGGAGTTCGCGCTCACCGGCGACTTCAGGACCGTCGGCCTGGACACCGCCGGATGGACCGCCGCCGACGGCGTCTGGTGGAGTTCCGCGGCCTTCGGACGTGCGATGCGCGAGGACCCCGGCCTGCGCTCCCGGGCCCGCGCGGTGAGCCGCCTCGATGCCGAGGCCGCGTACCGCGGTCTCGGCGGGGGCGAACTGCCCGGCGAGACGCGGCTACGGGCGCTGTTCCACGACCACCAGCCTCTGCCGGACTCGCCTCCCCTGCGTCTCAGCCCGCCCCGGGTCCCCGACGGGTTCCACGACACGCGGGTCTACCGCGTCCTGTTCGCCGGTGAGCCCCGCCTTTCCCGCCTCGCGGACGTGGTGACGCTCGCCGGGGAGACCGGCGACCCGCGGACCCGGGTCGTCGGCTCGGGCGAACTGCGAACGGACCCGGACGTCTTCACCTGGGAGGTGCGCCGGATCGGGCCCGGTGTGGCCTGCTGCCTCGACCTCACCGCCCACCTGGGGACCGCGTCCGGCCAGGCCCTCGGGCCGCTGCTGCGGCGGTTGACGACGGCGATGCGCCACGCGGGACCGGTCCCCGTGACCGTCGAGCGATTCTCCTGACCCGGCTCCGGCTCTTCGCGTGCGCGCGATTCAGCGGCGCGCGGCCGCCGCGCCGGCGTCGGTGGAGAAGGCGAGGTCCCGCCCCGCCTCCAGTTCCGCGAGCCGATCGGTGAGTGCCCTGTGGATGTGGGCGTAGGAGTCGCTGCCCAGGGCGACCCGTACGGGCGCGGGGTCCAGGTCCGCGCAGCCGACAATCGCCACGGCCGTCTTCGCGAGGTCGCCGACGGACGGCAGCGCGGGGTTGCGGATGCCTCGGGTCAGCGCGGCCGGGCTGGCGTCGTAGGCGCTCATCGGCGTGGCGAGCCTTGAGCTCCCGTCGCGGAATCGCGTACGGGCGCTGCCCGGCTCGACGATGGTCACGCCGATGCCGAACGGGGCGACGTCCTTGGCCGTCGACTCCATGAACCCCTCGATGCCCCACTTGCTCGCGTGATACGCGGACGCGCCCGCGTTGGTGGCCTGACCGCCGTACGTGGAGAGCTGGATGAGGCGGCCGCCGCCCTGGCGGCGCAGGTGAGGCAGCGCGGCCCGGACCACCCGGATCGAGCCGAGCAGGTTCGTGTCGATCTGGTGGACGATCTGCTCGTCGGTGAGCTCCTCGGCCGCGCCGAACAGGCCGTACCCGGCGTTGTTGACGACTACGTCGATCCTGCCGAGGTCGGCGAACGCCCGGCCCACGACCTCCTCAACGGCGGGGCCGTCGGTCAGGTCGAGGCGGGCGAGCCACAGCCGGTCGCCGTACTCCGCCTTCAGGTCGTCCATCGCCTCCATCCGCCGAACCGTCCCGGTGACGCGGTCTCCGCGCCGGAGAAGCTGTTCCGTCATCTCCCGGCCGAAGCCGCTGCTCACCCCGGTGATCAGCCAGGTCCGTGCGTCCATCGCCATATCCCTTCCTGCTGGCTAACTCGTTAGTTAGCGTACTCCACGTCCTAACCGGTTAGTCAACGCTAGGATGGCGCCGTGGCAACAGGTAACGCCGAGGCGACCAAGGCACGCATCCTCGAAGCGGCGAGGGACGAGTTCTCCGCTCACGGCATCGCCGGGGCGCGCGTCGACCGCATCGCCAAGGCCGCCGGCTGCAACAAGAACCTGCTCTACATCTACTTCCACAGCAAGGAGACCCTGTTCGCCACCGTCCTGGAGCAGAACCTGCGACGGGTCTACGACGAGTTGCCGTTCACGCCCGACGACCTGCCCGGGTACGCGGCGCGGGTCTTCGACTTCGCGATGGCCCAGCCCGGCCTGATGCGGCTCATGGCGTGGGCGGGCCTGGAGCAGGAGACCGGCGAGGTCGCCCTGCGCAACGCGGCGCAGAGCGCGAAGGTGTCGGCGATGGAGGCGGCGGCGCGGGACGCGGACGGCCCGGGTGCGCGCTTCGCGCCGGAGTTCCTGCTGACGGCCATCCTGGCGCTCGCCACCGCCTGGTCGGCGGCGAGCCCCTTCGGACCGAGACTCAGCCCCGGGCTGGCCGCCGATCCCGCCACGCTGCGGACGCAGATCGCCGACGCCGTGGCGGCGATCGCCGCCGCGCGGACCGGCCCATGATCGTACGACGCGATCCCCGGGAGGCGGCAGGATTTCGGCGGGGGTCGTCGCGCGACTCCGTTCCATCATCGGTCAGCGACTCTTTGTAACGCCGGGGCGCGTCGCCACGACATCCGGATGAGCGTCCACATCGGGTACCTCCCGACAAGCGGCCACGGGGACGGACACATGGAACTGCGCCATTTCCGGTACTTCGTGGCAGTCGCCGAGTACGGCGGCTTCACCCGGGCCGCCGCCCGCCTGCACGTGTCGCAGCCGACGCTCAGCCAGCAAATCCGGGACCTGGAACGCCACGTGGGCACCCCACTGCTGGTCCGCGACCCGTCCGGGACCCGGCTCACCCCCGCCGGGGCCGCCTTCTACGAGCGGATTCGCGGCGTGCTGCACGCCGTGGACGAGGCGGCCTCGACCGCCCGCTACGTGGCCGGCCTGCGGGAGGGCACGCTGCGGGTAGGCGTGGCGCTGCCGATGCCGCGTGAGATCCACCTCACCGTGCTCACCGCGTTCGCCGAGGCCTACGCGGAGGTGCAGGTGAGCCCCCGGCAGCTCGGCCTGGTCGACTTCGACCGGCCGCTGATCCACGGTGAGATCGACGTGGCGCTGATGTTCATGCCGGTGGACCCGGAACGCCTCGCCTGGGAGCCGGTGCTCGACGAACCGCGGGGGCTCGCCGTGTCCACTGGGCACGACCTGTGGGACGTGGACGCCGTCCACTTCACCGACGTGCTCGGCCAGGCCTTCGCCCCGGTGCACGCCGAGGTCCCGGCCCGCGCGGTGCGCTGGTGGACCATGGACGAGCAGCGCAACGACGAGCCGCCCCGATACCGCGGCGCGCCCGGCGCCACCCCCGAGGAAGTGCTGCTCAGCGTGCGCCTGAACCGGGTGGTGTGCCCGGCCCCGTACAACTACAGGGACACCGCACTGCCGACGGGCCTGCGGATGATCGAGCTCACCGGCCTGCCGCCGGCGACGGTCGTCGCGGCCCGCCGGCGCGAGGACCGGGGCGGACTCGCCGAGGCGTTCTGCTCGCTCGCGGCCCGGACCGTCCGCGGGCTGGCCCGCTCCGCCCCGGGTAGGGTGCCCGCCTCCTCCGAACTGGGTGACCTGCGGGCATAGCCGTCGCCTATACCCCATAGGCAGTCCGTCTTCGACTACGCCACCACCCCGGCCGATCCTGGCTCATGAGCCGGGGCTCGGAAGGCCCGGCGATCACGCTCTGTCTGGGGGAGTGCAATGGATGCGCTCGCGCTGGCCGCGGCCTCCGCGTTGGTAAGTGTGCTGGCGACCGAGGGGTGGCAGGACGGCCGCAGGGCCGTCGTCGCGCTGTGGCGGCGTGCCCGCCCGGAGCAGGCACCGGCGGTCGAGGCCGACCTCGCGGAGGCCCGTACGGAACTGCTGGCCGCCCGGGAGGCGGGCGACGAGCAGGCCGAACAGGACCTGGTGGTGGAGTGGCGGCAACGCCTGCGCCGGCTGGCGGCCGCCGACCCCGAGGCCGCCCGGGAACTGCGTCGGATCGTGGACGAGGAGCTCACCCCGCTGCTGCCCCCGGCCGGACGGCAGATCGCCGTCAACCAGAACGCCACGGTCTCCGGGTTCGGCCGGGTGAACCAGGCGGGCCGCGACATCCGGATCGGCCGGGGGTGAGCCAGGAGACGGACACCGGCCCTGACGAGGTGCGGCAGGAGGCGCGCGTTTTCGGCCTGGGCTGGA
The DNA here is from genome assembly GCF_030268985.1 of Microbispora sp. NBRC 16548. Classification (NCBI taxonomy): domain Bacteria; kingdom Bacillati; phylum Actinomycetota; class Actinomycetes; order Streptosporangiales; family Streptosporangiaceae; genus Microbispora; species Microbispora sp. NBRC 16548. Next base: position 419,640 of record NZ_BSSF01000001.1, on the reverse strand, counting down.
TCCTCCAGGCCGGCCGCGACCTGATCATCCATCTGGCGGTCGACTTCAAACCCCTGGTCCTCGCCGTCGCCGCGGCCGCCCTCATCGCCGGCGGCGGCTGGGCGACGGTGAACTGGCTGATCCCCGCCCTGTCCCCCGCGTACAAGACCCAGTTCCTCATCGACACCAGCGCGGACGCCACCGACATCGCAGGAGCGCTGGGGACCGCCGTGGGCAACTCCGGAGACGACGACGCGCTGGGCCTGCGCAGCTTCGGCGGCGAGTGCGGCCGGGACGGCAGCACCACCCGGCTGGTGGACTTCGGCACCGGCAACCGGAGCCGGATCACCGACGCGGCGCGCCGGGTGCCCGCGGGCGGCAGGCCGACGCTGGTGAAGGGCATCGTCGAGGCGGCCGGTGACTTCTCCGGGTTCTGGCCCCTGCGCGCCACCCAGGTCAACCGGGTCGTCGTCGTCACCCGGCACGGTGCGGACGCCTGCGACGCCGAGTACGCCGAGGACGAGATCCGGCAGCGGATCGCCTCGGCCGGCCTGAAGATCCAGTTCCGGCTGGTCGGCTACCGGGTGCCGGACGACCAGCGGGACCGGCTCAGCCGGATCGCCTCGGCCGCCGGCGCGCCGGAGCCTGTCTTCACCGAGACCCCGGAGCAGCTGCGGGTGGCCCTCGACTGGCTCACCAACACCGAACCGGTGCGGACGAACGCCTACGAGGTGATCCGCATCCTCGACCCCACCGCGAAGCGGGTCGACGCCGCGGTGGCCGCGATCGGCGCAGGCCGGCTCGACGTGGCCGAGCGCGAGCTCGACCGGGCCGGGACGGGCGACGCCGACGCGCAGCTCAAGGTGCTCGCCGACCGGGCGAGGACCCCTGCCACCCGGGACATCTACCGCAGGGCCATCGGCCTGCGTGACCTGCAGAAGGAACTGGTCCCCGCCGCCAGGGACCTGCTCGGCGCCGCCCGGTCGAAGGGCGTCGCGCGCACGGACTACAACGCGATCGCCGACCGCTACAACCACGAGGTGGACGCCATGAACAGGGCACTCGCCGCGCTCCGGCTCACTCTGCCGAAGGCCCCGCGGTGACCGGGCCGCGCAGGAGGGGCCGTCGTGTGGTGGCGGTGCTGCTCGCCGTCGCCGCTGTGGTCGCGGGCGCGGGCGCCTACGTCTGGTTCGTGCTGGTTCCCGACTACCGCACCGCGTTCCTGGTGGACGCCTCCGCCGGCCCGGCCGGCCGGTTCGGCGCGATCGCCGCCGCCGTGGGCTCCGCGGCCCGCAACTCCGGAGACGGCGACGCGCTCTCCATGCGCCGGTTCGGCGGCACCTGCGGCGCCACCGGCACCACCGCCGAGGTCGTACCCACCGGCCGGGGCCAAGGCGACCGGATCGCCACCGCGGCGCGCACCCTCACCCCGTCCGGCGCGGCGACCCTGGGGGACGGCGTCCTCGCGGCCATCGACGACTTCTCCGGCCTGTATCCGTTCCGCGGCAAGAAGGTCAACCGGATCGTCGTGGTGACCGGCCACGGCGAGGACGCGTGCACCGAGGACCAGGTCGCACTGCGGAAAGCCATCCGGGACAGGATCGCCGCCGCCGGGCTGACCCTGGAGTTCCGGTTCGTCGGCTACCAGGTGCCCAAGAGCCGGCAGGACGGTCTGAGGCAGCTGGCCGCCGCCACCGGAGCACCCAAACCTCAGTTCGCCAGGTCCGCCGAGGATCTCACCACAGTGCTGCACAAGCTGACCATCCCCGGCCCGGGCGGTGCCAGCCACGTGACGGTCCCGGGTGACACCCCGGCCCCCGAGCCGAGCACGGAGAGGAAGCAGTACGACTTCTCCGTCGTGATGCTCACCGGGTGGGGTGTGAAGGTGTCGGGCGCTCCGGTGACCTGCGCAGCGGAGACCAACGAGACCTCCACGGATGGACGGCAGTGCCGGTTCAAGCTGGCCGAGGGGCAGCGGATCCGGCTCACCGCCAAGATCCACGGCCCGGATCCCAACCCGATGCGGGCCCAGAACAATCCCAACTACCGGCCGATGAACACCCCCTACTGGTACGGCTGCGACGAGGGACCGAAGTCGCGGACCTGCACCGTGACCATGGACGCCGAGCGCGTGTCCCGGCCGGTCGACACCTCCGCGAAGACCCCCACCACGTCCCGGGTGGCCTGCGTGGCCACCGAGGATCCGGCGGGGGGCGGGGTCGGCATGGTCACCTGCGCGATGCTCACCGGCGCGTCGCCGCCCCCGATGCCGGAAATCACCTATGCGGACGGCTCGGTGGACTCTGGGTCGGGCTGAGGCCCCTGAGCCGGGCTGTGAAGCCCGGCTACGCCTCCCCGTAGGCCGCGCCGGCCACTGTTCCTGGGAGGAGGCCGATCCAGGCGTGGGTGCTGTTCCACCAGCACGGTGCGCACGCGCGAGACAACCGTGTGCCGCTGTACGGTTGCGCGATTCCGGCGAGGACGACTGGTCAGGCCAGTGGGAGCCGGACGACGAAGGCCGCACCGCCGGCCGATGTCCGCTCCACGTGCACCTCGCCCTCGTGGCCGTACGCGATGTTCCGCACGATGGCCAGGCCGAGGCCGGTCCCGCCGCGGTCGCGGGAGCGGGCGGCGTCGAGGCGGGTGAATCGATCGAAGATCCGTTCCCGATCCTCCTCCCCGATTCCGTCGCCGTCGTCGGCCACCACGAGCTCCGCCACATCGGCCGTACGCCGGACCTGGACGAACACGACCGTCTTGGCGTGCCGCTGCGCGTTGTCGAGCAGCTCGGACAGCATTCGCCTGAGCCGCGCGTCCAGACCGCGCACCAGAACCCCGGGGACGACCTGCACCTTCACGTCGAGCCTGTCGGAGCGCCGGGCCAGTTCGCTCTGCACGAGATCCCCGAGGTCCAGCAGGGACGGCTCGGCCGGCTGCGCGGCGGCCTGAAGCTGAGCCAGGAGGTAGAGGTCGTCGACCAGCGTCTGCAGCCGTTCCACGTCGTTGAGCGCCCGTTCGAGCAGGTCGTCCACGTCGATCTCGCTGGGATGCAGCCGGGCCTCCTCCAGCTGTGCCCGCAGCCCCGCGATCGGGGTGCGCAGTTCGTGCGACACGTCGGCCTCGAACCGCCGCTGCCAGTCGATGGCCCGATACAGCTTGCCGCACATGCTGTCGATGCCGTGCTTGATGCTGCGCTCCAGCTCATCGAGTTCGCCAAGACATTCACGGAGGTAGCGGAGCGATGTCACGTCTCCCAGATTCCCTGACCCATCCACGACGATTCCCATGGACAGCTAAAATCAGCATCTACGACTTGTTTCCGGCCAGAAATAGGGTCCGTACGGCAGGGCCTGGACATGCCGGAAGACGTCGGTAAACGCAATGCGATGTGGTTCTGCGATACCTGCGGGACCCCCGGGCCCGTCATCGGGCTCGGGATGATCTGAACGACGGTGGGATTGATCACCTTCGTGATGCTCGCTACCTGCACGGATCTGCTCGGAACCACAATGGGCCCGCGATAACGCTTCCGTTCGTCGCCGTCCCTCCCATCGTCTGCCGAAGCCATGTACGGTCCGGAGCTCCCCTGGAAACAGGATTGACCAGTCGGGACTGGTGACGAAGGATTATTGGTATGACGCTTCCCCAGCGCCAAACTCGGCGCTCTCCGCACGCGCTGGTGAAGCTGGTCGTGGTAACTCTCCTGCTGGGCGCCGCGATCGGAGCAGGCGTTTTCTTCGCGCTGGCGCTGATGTGGCATTCGCTGTGGGGCGAGGGGCCGATGTTCTTCCCGGGCGAGCCGTAGACGGTCAGATCGTCTCACGGGGACGACGTTCGAACTCCCCGACGTCCTGCTCGAGAACGGGAGCCAGTGGCGGGGTGAAGGCTCCTCGACGAATTTTCGGCCGTGTCACTATCGGTAGACCCTCCCATCCTCTTCCCCTCTTGCTTCTCGAGAAGAGATGGCTCTCACTGCTGAATCCAACGGTCGCGCTTGCTCGGGGCCCCTTGCTCAAGCTTCTCGATCGGCCCTCTCGAGCAACGGGTGGTAGTCATATCCGAGCATGTCAAGGCGGGTCCGGATCCACTGGGCATACGGGCCGTCCATTCGTTGCAGGAGGAATCTCAAGCTCTCAATGGCCCTTCGCTCCCGTTGCCGCTTGCTGCGGGATCGAAGATCTACGGGCAGGTTGTGGCACATGTCGGCGATCACTCGTATCTGCTCGTGGTAATCATCCGGGCCGTCAGGCCATTCCATCGGTTCACGGCGATACCCCATGGTGCGAATCTCCACGAACGCCAAGCTCATCAGGCCTATGACAGCCTCTTGGGCCGACATCCGCATTTGAACCACCGAATCCCTCCGTTCTCGTGCGGACACGCACAGCATCCGCTGGACTGATCCCTCGTCCGCCGGCGGGCGATTCACAGGACAGTGGGCCGGTGAGGGATGGTCAACCCCGGGCTTGCGGCGGATGGGGCGCCACCTAGTAGGTCGACGATGCGATCGACGCCTCGACCCGGGTGTAGCACTCTGGCAGGTCGGCTCGTCCCCGTGCGCGAGACGCCTCATAAGTGGGCCAGCAGCCCGTCCAGCGGTCGCGGCACGCGATCGGGCTCCAGCGCCGCGACGAGCGGGCCCGCGTAGCGGATCTTGCGGCCGCTGCCTGCTCCCATGAACCGGCGCAGCTGGTCGTGGGTGCTGCGCTCGCGCCATGTGGGTTGCTTCTGGAGTGTGCGAAACGAGCTGAGCTCGCCCTCGGCATCGACGACGCATTCGACCGTGGCGGTGCCGAGGGCGCGGATCAGCTCGTCTTCCAGGTCTGCCACGCACACGAAGAATCCGAGCGCCTCCAGATCGCTTCTGGTGAGATCGGATCCGAAGCCGGCGCGCTCGAGACCCCTCCGGAAGGCTCCTTCCTCGCCGACGTCACACAGACCGGCCAGCCGGAGATCGCGACCGAGAGGGCCGAACTTGCCGATGTACGCCCCGATGTTCGTGGCGCCGCCCATCGCCACAACGGAGATGCCTTCGGCCGCGAGGTTCCGGCCCCGGCGCTCGGCCAACGCCTTGATGGCCGACCTGTCACTGATTCCCTCGACAAGGACCACGGTGTGCGTATGGTTCACGCGCTCAGCCTTGCACCCAATCCGGCGACGTTTGTACCCATTTTCCCGTGTTGAAGGGACGTACGATCGGCGGGAGCAACGGCGCGGACCTGGACGCCGCGTCAGCGCTATCGCGGGGTCAGCACACAGAACTCGTGGCCGTCGGGATCGGCCATGACCACCCAGCTGACCTCGCCCTGACCGATGTCGATGCGCGTCGCCCCGAGGGAGATGAGACGGTCGACCTCCGCTTGCTGATCACCGTCGGCGGGTGGAGCGAGGTCGAAATGCAGCCGCTCCTTCCCGGTCTTCGGCATGAGTGGCGGACCGCCCCAGGTGATCTTCGGACCGCCGTGCGGCGAGCGAATGGCGGTCTCCTGGTCCTGATCCCAGACCAACGGCCAGCCCAGCGCTTTGCTCCAGAAGTACCCGACCTCCTGCGAACCGTCGCACGCCAGCGCGCCGATGAATCCGCAGTCGGCGAGGAATTCGTTGTCCGGCCCGATGACGCAGAACTCGTTGCCTTCGGGGTCTGCGAGCACGACATGATCCTCGTCCGGGCGTTGACCGATGTCGATGTGCCGGGCGCCGAGCCCGATCGCCTTCTCCACCGTCTGCTGCTGGTCCTCAAGGGACGTGCTCGTCAGATCGAAGTGCATCTGGTTCTGGCCGGTCTTCTGCTCCTGACTAGGAAGGAATCGGATCCGGAACCCGGTGTCATCGCTCGGCAGGAGCGTGATGCCGTCCTGGGGGTCCTCGGTCATCTCCCAGCCAAGGACGCCGGACCAGAAGCGCGCGAGACGGAGCGGGTCGTGCGCATCGAAGCAGAGCGCGACAAGGTGACACGTCATTCCGCTCCGCACCTCCATTCGCTGATACAAGGCCGCAGACAGGGCATGTCCTCCGCGCCCATGGGGGAATCAACGCTAGGCACTCGGGGACCCGTCACGCCAACCAATTTCGGCAGGCTTGTCGGCAAGCGTGAAAGGGCCGACGCCCGCGGCATCCCCATGACGAGCCGATGGGCCGGCTGGGCTACCACGGCCAGCCTCCGAGCGGGCTCGCGCGGGTGCCGGAAACCCGAGCACACGGCCGCCGCACCGCCCGCCCACCAAGCGCACGCCGGGCTCGTAGCACCACGGGCATAATGTGCTGATGCTCCAAATCGATCGTGGCTACACGATCCAGGATTCGACGTGCGAATGCTGCGGCGAGCAGCGCCGGCAGTCCCGCGGTTTCGTACACAAGCAGGGAGTCGGCAAGTACGCGGTCTTCTTCGCGACCTGCTACCACCATCACGGCATCCATGAAGCGTGGATAGACGTAATCTTCGATGATCAGTGGGGCGCCGAGCACCTGGAAGTGCCCTGTGACCGGCGGGTCACCTTCGGCTGCAGAGTCGGGCCGGTCGAAAACAGCCCGCTCCCGGCCTGCACTCTCGTCAATGCAGCCGCCGTGGCTCCCGACGAACCCCTCTATGGGCACAAGCTGTCGCGAGACGAAGCTCTTTCACACCCGATGCTGAAGGAGTACTGGGAGGTGGTCGACCATATCCTCGAAGCGGAACAAATGCTCCGTAGTCATATTTACGGTCCGCAACCCTGATGCAGTGGGCACAGTGATGGACCGCACGCTGCTTTCCCGTCGGGCAATGACAGCACGCGTCTCAACTGGTTCTGGAGGGCTCACCTGTAGGGGTGGCTTGTCCACGGGCCGTCCAGGTGTGCCCTCAACGGATGCATCACGCTACCGATTGACCTTGGTGCTTCGTGCGTTGCCTGTTGAAATCGTCCGCCATGGCCCATGGGTGTTCAGCGGTGTTCGCTGTCGTTGTCACGCAGTCAGTCACGCAGGGCCAGCCCAGCCCTCGGTGACCGTAGCGCCGCTAGCCGACTTCAGTCGGCTCCGTACCCGCCCTCCGTGCACCGTGGATCCACACAACAGGGAAGCTCTGACCGTTCACAACGCGAGCAGGGTATCGACCTACCCCGACCGAAGCGCCTTGGAATGCCGTCGGGCCAATGGTCCGGAGCCATGTGAAGCTCCCTGATGTACGCTCACGATCTCGGCTCAATTGCGACCCTGATGTCCATGGGGACTTGGGAGGATTCCATTGGTCCGCAGCATCAAGCTCCTGCCCTGCACCTTCAGTTCCGCTCTGTGACCAAGGAGAAGGAGCGAGACGACCCCGACGACTTCTCGGGGATCAGCCTCGGCGGCGCGGCCTTCATGTTGACCGTCATGGCCCTGAGACACCCTTGGCAGTCGCTCAAGGAACTGCTCGCGGTGGTCCGTCGACTGGGCCGCCGGGCGCTCAGGCTCGCGATGGCCCCTGCCGGATTGATGGCCGCAATCGTGTTGTCGCGCCGAAGGGATCGACGCCCCACCTTCGAGGACTACCTGCATGGCCGCGACGAGGAATGAGACATACGACAATCGGTGAACGCACTCGGCGACCGAGAACCCACTTCAATCCGTCTATAACGATCGGCTTGCTGGCAGGAGTGATCCGGGAGCCGGCCCAGATCAGGGATGTGAAGGTGGACGAGCCGGCCTGTAGGCCGGGTTCTGTGATCAGCCGTGAGGGCTGACCGGCGGCCATCCATCTAGGACCGCCGTTGCCGGCGGCCTCAAGCGGTCTACCCGCGCGGCTCGGGCGGGCAGCCCTCGAACGTCGCGCGCGGGACGTTCCGGAGAACGTCCCTTCTTGACCTTGCTCCGGGTGGGGTTTACCGAGCCGCCCACGTCACCGTGGGCGCTGGTGGTCTCTTACACCACCGTTTCACCCTTACCCCCGCGAAGGGGGCGGTCTGTTTTCTGTGGCACTGTCCCGCGGGTCACCCCGGGTCGGCGTTACCGACCACCCTGCCCTGTGGAGCCCGGACCTTCCTCGGCAGGGCCGTGAGGCCCTGACGCGGCCGCCCGGCCGGCTCGTCCACCGTAGAGGTAAGCCTAGCGGCTTCGGAATCCTTCCCCGGACCGGCCGGGGATCATGTGAAGACTCTCTGAGTTCTCCCGCCGGGCGGGAGCGTGGGACGACACCGGCGCAGGTCGGGGGCCGACCGCTCACAGGAACCGCACAGATCCTCTCAGAGGTCACGCAGACCGGTGGGCGAGGCTGCGTCCCATGATTGAGTTGCGGCAGCTGACCAAGAGGTACGGCGAGGTCGCCGTCGTGGACGGCCTCAGCTTCGACGTACGGCCGGGCGTCGTCACCGGCTTCCTCGGGCCGAACGGCGCGGGCAAGACGAGCACGATGCGGATGATCCTCGGGCTCGACAGGCCGACGAGCGGAAGCGCGACGATCGGCGGGCGGCGCTACGCCGACCTGCCCGTACCCCTGCGGGAGGTGGGGGCGCTGCTCGACGCGCAGGCCGTGCACCCGCGCAGGACCGCGTTCGACCACCTGCTCTCCCTGGCGTACGGCAACGGCATCGGACGGCGCCGGGTCGAGGAGGTGCTCGGGCTCGTGGGCCTGGCCGACGTGGCGGGCCGGCGTCCCGGCGGGTTCTCCCTGGGGATGAAACAGCGGCTCGGCATCGCGGTGGCGCTGCTCGGTGATCCCCCGGTGGTCCTGCTCGATGAACCCGTCAACGGACTGGACCCCGAGGGCATCCGCTGGATCCGCACGCTGACGCGGAGCCTGGCCGCCGAGGGCAGAACCGTCCTGCTGTCCAGCCACCTGATGAGCGAGATGGCCCTCACCGCCGACCACCTCGTCGTCATCGGCCGGGGGCGGTTGATCGCCGACACCGGGCTGGAGACGTTCGTCCAGTCGGCCGCGCGGCAGGGGGTGCTCGTGCGCACTCCCGACGCGCGGCGGCTCGCCTCACTGCTCCGGGAGTCCGGCGCCACCGTGCGGCCGGGCGTCGACGGCGGCCTGATGGTGACCGGAATGACCGCTGCCGAGGTCGGCGGTCTCGCCGGTGCGCACGGAATCGTCCTGCACGAACTCACGCCCCGGCGGGCCTCCCTCGAGGACGCCTATCTGGAGCTGACCGGCGACAGCGTCGAGTTCGCCACGAGTGCCCCCGGGGTCGTCTCATGACCGCGTACGGCGTGCTGCGCTCGGAGTGGGTGAAGTTCCGCAGCGTCCGGGCCATGCTCGGCTGCCTGGCCGGGGCTGTGGTGGCGGCCGGGTCGTACGGCTATCTGTTCGGCACGGCGGCCGCACGCGAGTACCTCGGCGCGTCTGCCGCGGACCGGGCGGCCTTCGACTCCACCGAGACGGCCTTCCGCGCTCTCGTGCTGGTGGGGGTGCTCGTCAGCGCGGTCGGCGTGCTGGCCGTGACCAGCGAGTACGCCGCGGGAACGATGCCGGTCAGCATCACCGCCGTGCCGAGACGCGGACGCCTCCTCCTCGGCAAGGGGGCCGTCGTCGCGCTGACCACGCTCCTCGTCGGGCCGCCGCTGGCGCTCCTGTCGTTCACGCTCAGCCAGGCGGCGCTGGCGGCGCAGGGCGTGCCGAGCGTGGGACCCGGTGATCCCGGCGTGCCCGCGGCACTGCTGGGCGCGGGCCTGTTCACCGGCCTGATCGGGCTGTACGGCATGGCGCTCGGGTTCCTGCTGCGCAGGTCGGCGGGGGCCATCTCGCTCGGGACGTTCCTTCTGATCCTGCCCGGCATGGCGAGTCTGTTCCCGAAGCCGGTGGCCAGGTGGATCGTCACCTGGTGGCCGAGCGCGGCGGGCGCTCGGATCTTCGCGGTCCATCCCGGCACCGAGTTGCTCGCGCCGCTCGCGGGCGCGGGTGTGCTGGCCGCCACCGTGCTCGTCCTGCTCTGCGCCGCCGTCGCCGTCTTCCGCAGACGGGACGCGTGACGCGCCGGCCTGTACGGCGGGCTTAGCCCCGCGTACCTATTCTTCCGGTGATCGGCGGAGGGAGGCCGGAGTGGACGGGCGGCACCTGCTGGTGGTCGACGACGAACCCGTGGTGCGGGAACTGCTGGCGGCCACCCTGCGCTTCGCGGGATACGAGGTGACCTCGGCCGCGTCGGGGTCGCAGGCCCTGGAGACCGCGCAGACCACGCCGCCGGACCTCGTGCTCCTCGACGTCATGCTGCCCGACATGGATGGTTTCGAGGTCATCCGCCGTCTCCGGGAGCTTCCCCGGCCACTGTGCGGCGGCCGTCCCGGTCAGGTGCCGGTGCTGTTCCTGACCGCGCGCGACACCACGCAGGACAAGATCAACGGTCTGCGTCTGGGCGGCGACGACTACGTCACCAAGCCGTTCGACCTGGAGGAACTGCTCGCCCGGATCGAGGCCGTGCTCAGGCGGGCCGGGGCCGCTCCCGAGGACCGCACGCTGCGGGTGGCCGACCTCGAACTCGACCCGGAAGGCCATCAGGTGATTCGGGCGGGCACCCCCGTGCGGCTGTCGCCGACCGAGTTCCGGCTGCTCCACTACCTGGTGCTCAACGCCGGGAGGGTGGTGTCCAAGGCCCAGATCCTGGAGCACGTCTGGCGGTACGACTTCGCCGGCGACTCCAGCATCGTGGACACGTACGTGAGCTATGTACGCCGCAAGATCGACAGGGCCAGGCCCAAGCTGATCCACACCATGCACGGCGTGGGTTATGTCCTGCGCGGGCCACGGCCGTGACCAGGACGCCCTCCGGGTCCTGGAAGCGTCCGGAGTCATGGAAGCGGCCGGGATCACGGCCGCCGGCGATGGGCCTGTCGCTGCGTGGGCGGCTCCTGCTCACCACCATGGCCCTGCTCGCGGCGGGCCTGACCGTAAGCGGCGCGGTCGCGGTCGCCACGCTGCGGGCCCACCTCATCGGACGCGTGGACCAGCAGCTCACGCCGATGGCGGCGGTGTTGTCGCGGATCCCGGCCCAGCTGATCGCCGTACCGTCCGAGCGGCAGAGCCCGCAACCGCTGAGCCCGCAACCATTGAGCACGGTGCCCGGCATGGACCTGATCGACCAGGTGTACGTGGCCTATCTGAGCGAGGACGGCGGCGTCGAACAGGAGAGCGTCCGGTGGCTGCGGGACGGGCCGCGGGGTCGGGGCCCGGCGCTGCCCCGGCTCGACACCGCCGCGGTCGAGCGGCTGGGCGGGCGGCCGTTCGACGCGACCGGCTCCGACGGCGGATGGCGGGTCGTCGCCGTCCCCCGGCCCACCCCCACGACGGGGCCCGCCCCCGCGACGGCACTCACGGCCACGCCCGCGACAAGCCGGGGCAGCGTCGTCGTGGCGGCGTCGCTCGGCGGGGTCAGGTCGACCGTCGGCCGCCTGACGATGGTCTGCGCGGCGACCGCGGCGGCGCTCATGACGTCGCTCGCCGTCATCGGGTGGTTCGCCGTCCGGCGGGGGTTGCGGCCACTGCGGACGATCGAGGAGACCGCGGCGGCCATCGCCGGAGGCGACCTGTCCCGGCGCGTCCCCGCGCTGGCCGCGCCCCAGACCGAGGTCGGGCGGCTGGCGGCCGCCCTGAACGTCATGCTCGGCCAGTTGGAGGGGGCCTTCGCCGCGCGGGAACGGGCGCAGGCCCGGATGCGGCGCTTCGTCGCGGACGTCAGCCACGAGCTGCGCACCCCGCTCTTCGGTATCAAGGGGTTCGCGGAGCTGCACCGGATGGGCGGGCTGCCCGACGTCGACCTCACGCTCGACCGTATCGAGAGCGAGGCGGGACGCCTGGTCCGGCTCGTGGAGGACCTGCTCCTGCTGGCCCGCCTGGACGAGGGCGAGGACGCCCTGCCCATGGATCTCGCGCCCATGGACCTGCGGACGCTCGCCGCCGACGCCCACAACGACCTGCGTACGCTGGACCCCCGGCGGGAGGTCACGCTGACCGGGCCGGACGGCGGGCCGCCGGGCGAGGCACCGGTTCTCGGCGACGAGGCGCGGCTGCGACAGGTGATCTCCAACCTCGTGGGCAACGCCGTCGCCCACACCCCGCCGGGCACGCCGGTGCGGATCGGCGTCGGCACGGCCGGCGGGGACGGCGTCCTCGTGATCGCCGACGAGGGGCCGGGGATGCCCGCGGAAGAGGCCGCCCGGGTGTTCGACCGCTTCTATCGGGTGGACGGCTCACGCAGCCGCAGCGGCGCCGGAGGCGCCGGGCTGGGGCTGGCCATCGTCCGGTCGATCGTCACCGCGCACGGGGGCAGGGTGGAGCTGCGGACACGGCCCGGCGCCGGGGCCGCCTTCCGCGTCGTCCTGCCCCGCGAGGGACTCCCGCCAGGCGGCCGGACAGGGCCGGGCGGGGCCTAGCTCCGCGTGACGTCCTTGACGAACACGATCCCGTCGTATGCGTCGAGGTGGGCCGGGTCCAGCGCGGAGTAGCCGAACCAGGGGGACTCGCGGGGAGCGGGCCGCGCGTCGCCGAGGGCGGCGGCCAGGCGGCGGGCGTCGACGACGTAGCGGTCCTCGGGGAGCGCGTACAGGAGCCCTTCGAGCGTGTCCGGGGGCGGGGCGTCCACTCCCTGGTGCCGGATCGTGCCGACAGCCGTGGCCAGGAAGGTGTATCCCTCACCCAGGTGGGCGCTCGCGATCGCGCCGGAGCTCCACCATTCGAACGGCAGGTCGCCCATCCGCATCGTGCTCTTGTCCCGCTGGAAATGCGCGTTGTGGGCGTGGACCAGCGCCGGGCCCCGCTCGGCGACGGCGAGGAGGTTGGCGGCGATCATCGAACTGCGCAGGCCCAGCAGCCGCGGCATGCGGCCCGGTGACGTGTCGGCCATCCAGTGGTGGTAGCGCAGCAGGCCGGTGGCGGCGCGCCCGTACAGGTGCGCCCGGCCCCAGTCGTCCGGGGAGGACACCGCGGTCAGGTGCGGCGTCTCCGCGTCGAGCAGCGCCACGAGATCGTCGGCGAGCAGCCGCAGCTTCCTGGCCTCGGCCGACTGCCCAACGGATTGGGACGGGTCCATCATCGTGGCGGGATTGGCCCAGCGGTCGTCGGGGCCGAGCAGGCGGTCGAGTGTCTCCGCGTCACAGGGGAGCAGGTCCGCGTCGACCCGGGCCGCGAGGTAGCCGTGGAGAGCGGTGAGGGCCTGCCGGGGGCTCGCGGCGTGGCTGATCTCCAGCGGGCCGTCGAGACCGGCGAAGCGCAGCCGCTCGGCAGCGGGCCGGCCCTCGTTGTACGCGCGCATCCAGCGCACGAGCTCCCGGTTGGCCGCGGACGCGCCCCAGCCGTGGCTGAAGCCGCGCTCCATGACCTCGTCGAGGCTGCCCGTGCCCGAGGTGACGTGGTCGTCCACGACCAGGCCCATCAGGCAGTCGCTCTCGATCGCGATCGTCCGGTAGCCCTCCTGCTCGACGAGCTGCCGGAAGAGCTCGTTGCGCACCTCGAGCAGCAGGTCTTCGCCGTGGGTGGGCTCGCCCAGGGCGAGCAGCCGTGGCCGGGCCGGGAGCAGCCTCATGACGGAGGCGGCCTCGACGGGATGGGCGGTGTCCACGATGCCGGTATCCATACCTTCAACGGTATCGTTGAACTTTCAAGTGGAGACTTGTCCGTCGAATCGCCACAACCATAGGGGGAAACCCTCAACTGGCGACTTCAAGCACCCTGGCGTGCGGGCACGGCTTGTCCGGGTGGGAAAACGCCGACGCCGCGGGGGCACGGCTGAGCGTGCGGTCCCGCGGCGCGTCGTCCCCTGCGGGGACGGTGTCAGGAAAGGTGCGCGGTGTCGTTGAGCGCCCGTACGACGGCGGGCCCGTCGGCGTAGTAGTCGATCGCCGACAGGCAGGCCAGGTCGAGGTGCATCCGATAGAGGGCCTCCGGCGGAGCGCCCAGCGCGAAGCGGACGAGCATCTTGATAGGGGTCACATGGGAGACCACGACGACGCTGCGGCCTTCGTTGGCCTTCACGACGCGGTCCCTCGCCTGCTCGACCCTCCGGGCGGTCGACGCGAAACTCTCCCCGCCGGGCGGCGCGACGTCGGGGTCGGCCAGCCAGGCCGCCAGTTCGCGGGGCCAGCGCTGCTGGATCTCCGCGAACGTGTGTCCCTCCCACTCGCCGAAGTCGGTCTCGCGCAGGTCGTCGTCGACCAGCACCGCCAGGCCCGTCCGGGCGGCCACCGCCTCCGCCGTCTGCCGGGCGCGCGCGAGCGGGGAGGTGACGATCACCTCGACCTCGTACGGCTGCCGCGACAGGCGCAGGGCGGCCGCCTCGGCCTGCGCGAGCCCGGTGGAGGTGAGCGACGGGTCGCCCAGCCCGGAGAACCGCTTCTCCACCGACAGCGGCGTCTGCCCATGCCTGAGCAGGAGCAGGGACGTGGCGACGCGCGTGGCCCGGGGCATCCACCCGTGCCCGCGCCTGTCGTGGGACGTGGCCGTTCCCGCCGCCGTGCCCGCACCTCCGGCGGCGGTCCCCGCACCGGTCGCGCCGGGAGTCCCCGTGCGACCGGCGGCGGCCGGAGTCTGGGCGACGGGAGCAGGGGCGCCGGAAGCGTCGTCGAACAGCGAGGGCGCGTCGGTGTTGGGCGGCTCGGCGCCGGGCTCGACGGCGGGAGCGGACTCCGGCGCGGAGGTGATCGCGCTCGCCTGCCAGGTCTCCCCCCGGGCCGCCGCGTCCATCGCCTCGTTGGCGAGCCGGTCGGCGTGACTGTTGCGCTCGCGCGGAATCCACGTCCAGGTGATCCGGAACCGCCGCGCCAGGCCCGCCGCCTCCAGGGCGAGCGGCCGCAGGCCCTCGTGCTTGACCTTCCACCGGCCGGCCATCTGCTCGATGACCAGCTTGGAGTCCATCCGCACCTCGACCTGCCCGCCCTCCACGCCGAGCGCGAGCAGCGCACGGAGCCCGGCGATCAGGCCGCGGTATTCGGCCACGTTGTTGGTCGCGGTGCCGATCGACTCGGCGGCCTCGGCGAGCACCCGCCCGGCGTCGTCCTTGACCACCGCGCCGTACCCGGCCGGGCCCGGGTTGCCCCGGGACCCGCCGTCGGCCTCGACGATGAACTCCACGGCGACCGTCACAGACCCGACTCGGCCGTACGGACCAGGATGCGGCGGCACTCCTCGCAGCGGACCACCTCGTCGTGGGCCGCGGCCCGGATCCGGTTGAGGTCGGCGATCGACAGGCTCGTGCGGCAGCCGAGGCACCGGCCGCCGTGCAGCATGGCGGCGCCGACCCCGGTCTGCTCGCGCATCTTCTCGTACAGCCCGAGCAGGTCGGCGGGGACGTCGGCGGTGATCGCGGACCGGCCGGAGGTCAGCTCGCCGGCCCCCTTGTCGATCTCCGCGAACGCCGCGTCCCTGCGGTCCTCGGCGGCGCGCAGCGAGCCGGTCACCTCTTCGCGCTCCGACTTGAGCGTGGCGACCCGGGCGTCGGCCGCCTCCCGGCGCTCCATGATCTCCAGCACGACCTCTTCCAGGTCCGACTGCCTGCGCCGCAGGGAGACGATCTCGGACTGGAGGCTCGCCAGGTCCTTGGGCGAGGAGACCTGCCCGGAGTCGAGGCGCTTCTGGTCGCGCTCGACCCGGGCGCGTACGGCGTCCACGTCCGACTCGGCCTTGGCCTGGTCGCGGGCGAGGTCGCCGGCCTCGGTCTCGGCGGCGATGATCTGCGTGGAGACCTGGGCCAGCCTCTTGGACAGCTCGTCGATCTCGGCGAGCTCCGGCAGGCTGCGGCGGCGGTGCCGCAGCCGGTCGAGACCGGTGTCGAGCTCAGCGAGATCGAGCAGACGCTTCTGTGCTTCCGGTGCGGCCTTCATCCCAAATCCCTCAAGATGCTCGGGGGTCCAAGTCGGTGGTCGTCGCCGTCCAGGCGTCCGTGACGGCGACCGAGACGCGCGCCTCAACAGTAATGCCCCTGGCCGCCAACGCTGACGTCAGACGCCCGGCGGCGTCCGCCAGCCACGGCCACTCGGTGGCCCAGTGGGAGGCGTCGACCAGCGCCGGCCCGTCCGCCTCCATGTGCTCGCTCGCCGGATGGTGCCGCAGATCGGCCGTGAGGAAGACGTCCACGCCCGCGGCCCTGGCCGTGCCCAGCAGGGAGTCGCCCGCGCCGCCGCAGACGGCGACGGTCCGAACCGGCCGGCCGGGGTCGCCCGCGACCCGCAGCGGCCCCGCCGTACGGGGCAGGCCCGAGGCGGCCAGCGCCGCGAACTCCCGCAGCGGCATCGGGGCGGTCAGGTCCCCGATCCGGCCGAGCCCGCGGCGCGGGTCGTCGGCGGAGGGCTGGAGGGGCCGCAGGTCCCCCGTCAGGCCGACCGCCCGCGCGAGCGCGTCGGAGACCCCGGGGTCGGCGACGTCGGCGTTGGTGTGCGCGGCGTAGAGCGCGGTGCCGCCGCGGATGAGCCGGTGCACGACCCGGCCCTTGAAGGTGGTGGCGGCGACGCTCGTGGTGCCGCGCAGGTAGAGCGGGTGGTGGGTGACGACGAGGTCGGCCCCCCAGCCGAGGGCCTCGTCCACGACCACGGCGACCGGGTCGACCGCGAACAGGACCTTCCGTACGGCCTGCTCCGGGTCGCCGCAGACGAGGCCCACCGCGTCCCAGGACTCGGCCCACGAGGGGTCGTACAGCGCCTCCAGGCGCTCGACCACCTCGGCGAGGGTGCAGGAGATCGATTCCACCCGCGCACACTACAGCCTGCTGGCGGAACGACCCGGGAAGAGTAACGTCCCCATTGACCCCGCCGTCAGGAAGGATCCCCAGCGTGCCCGTCGACACCGTGCCCGTTGATCAGCAGAGCCTGCACGTCAGGTCCGTGGTCGCCGACACCCACAACGACCTGCTCATGGCCGTCTCCGCCCGGCCGCCCGCGATATGGGCCTCGTTCTTCCGCGAGCGGTGGCTCCCCCAGCTCGTCGAGGGCGGGGTCGACGTGCAGGTGCTGCCCGTGTTCGTGGAGAGCCGGTTCCGCCCTGAGGGCGCGCTGCGCCAGACCCTGCGGATGATCGAGTGCGCCCACGTGCTGGCCGAGGGCAACCCCGACGCGGTGGCGCTGTGTCACGACGGACAGCAGATCGACGAGGCCCTCGCCCTCGGAAAGATCGCCCTGGTGCCGGCCCTGGAGAGCATGCCGGGGATCGACGAGAGCGTCGAGCTGATCCCGACCCTGCACCGCCTCGGGGTCCGCGTCGCCTCTATCGCCCACTGGGGCCGTACGGCTCTCGCCGACGGCAGCGGCCAGGACGGCACCGGCTCCAGGCTCACCAGCCACGGGGTCGAGGCGCTGCGCGAGATGGAGCGGCTCGGCATGCTCTTCGACATCTCGCACCTGGGCGCCACGGGGGTCGCGCACGTGCTGGAGATCGCGACCCGGCCCGTCATCGCGACCCACTCCTCCGCGCGCGCCCTGCGCGACCACCACAGGAACCTCACCGACGAGCAGCTCAGAGGCGTCGCCGCGGGCGGCGGCGTCGTCTGCGTGAACTTCCTCGCCGCCTTCCTCACCGAGGACGCCCGCTCGGCCACGATCGACCACCTCGTGGACCACATCGAGCACGTCGCGGGCGTCGCCGGCATCGACCACGTGGGCCTCGGCCCCGACTTCATGCGTGAGGTGAACGAGGACCTCACCCCGCCGTGCTGCGAGGGCTTCAGCTACTCCGGGATCGACTCCAACGCCGCCATCCCGGGACTGGAGGGCCCGCTCGGCCTGCCGCTGGTGACCGACGCACTGGTCAAGCGGGGTTTCTCCGACGAGGAGATCCAGAAGATCCTGGGTGCCAACGTGATGCGCCTGTTCCGCGCGGAGCTGGGCCGCCCGGCTCACGACCGGGCCCGGGAACGGCCCGAGCCGGGACGGCCGCGGCCGTGAACCTTGAGGCCATGCTGGCCGACCTCGAGGAACTGGTGCTCTGCGAGTCGTACTCCACCGACCACGAGGCGGTGGCGCGCAGCGCCCGCGTCGTGGGGGCGCTGGGCCGCAGGCTGCTGGGGGCCGAGCCGGAGACCCTGGTGATCGACGGGGTCACCCATCTGCGCTGGTCGTTCGGGCCGCCGCGGGTCCTGCTGCTGGGCCACCACGACACGGTCTGGCCGGTCGGCACGCTGCGCGAGCATCCCTGGTCGGTGCGGGACGGGGTCGCGCGGGGGCCTGGCGTGTTCGACATGAAGGCCGGTCTTGTGCAGCTCTTCCACGCGGTCGCCTCGCTGCCGTCCCCCGACGGGCTGACCGTGCTCGTCGTCGGGGACGAGGAACTCGGCTCGCCGACCTCCCGCCCGCTGATCGAGTCGATCGCGTCGCGGTGCGCCGCCGCGTTCGTGCTGGAGGCCAGCGCGGACGGCGGCGCGCTGAAGACGGCGCGCAAGGGCATCTCGCGGTACGAGCTGACCGTGCACGGCCGGGCCGCGCACGCCGGCCTCGAACCCGAGCTGGGGGCCAACGCCGGGGTCGAGCTGGCCCACCAGGTGCTGGCCATCGCGGGCATCGCGGCCCAGATCGAGTCGTCGTCCAGGGCGGGGTCGACGTCGGTGACCCCCACCATGCTGACCGCGGGGACGAGCACCAACACGGTGCCGGCCCGGGGCCGGGTGGCGGTCGACGTACGCGTGCCCGACCGGGCGGCGCAGCGCCGGGTGGACGAGCTGATGCGCGCGCTGGCCCCGCGCACCCCGGGCGTCCGGCTGGAGCTGCGCGGCGGGCCGAACCGCCCGCCCCTCGACCCCGCCGCCTCCGCCGGGCTCTTCGATGTCGCCGTACGGCTCGCCGCCGAGCTGGGCATGGCGCCGCTGCGCGGGGTGCCGGTCGGCGGCGGCTCGGACGGCAACTTCACCGCGGGCGTCGGCTGCCCGACGCTCGACGGCCTGGGCGCGGTGGGAGGCGGCGCGCACGCCGCCGAGGAGCACGTCCTGGTCGCCGAGATGCCGGTCCGCGCCCATCTGGTCGCGGCGCTGGCCGCGTACGTGCTGTCGGGCGGGCCGATCAGCGGCGGCGCCGATCCCGCGCCCCGGGACATGAGGCAGACCGCCGGGGAGACCGCGTGAACCCGTGCGGCCCCGCCGCCGCCCGGGATCAGGCGGCCGCGGCCGCCGCGCGGCGCGGCCTGCGGATCGCCGAGCTGCGCACGGTCGCCGAGTTCGAGCGGGTGGTCCGGCTGTTCGACGGCATCTGGCGTCCGGAGCCGTGGAACCCTCCGATCACGGCGGAGCTCATGCGGGCGCTGACCCACGCCGGCGGGTACGTCGCCGGGGCGTTCGACGGCCCGGAACTCGTCGGGGCCGCCGTCGCCTTCCTCGCGGCGCCCGCGGGGCAGGCGCTGCACTCGCACGTGACCGGCGCCGTGCGGCCCGGCGCCGGATTCGCGCTCAAGCTGCACCAGCGGGCCTGGGCCCTGGAGCGCGGGCTGAGCCGGATCACCTGGACCTTCGATCCCCTCGTGCGCCGCAACGCCCACTTCAACCTGGCCAAGCTGGCCGCTCTGCCGGAGGAGTACCTGCCCGACTTCTACGGCCCGATGGGCGACGCGGTCAACGCCGGAGACGAGTCCGACCGCGTCCTCGCGGTGTGGCGGCTGGGCGACCCGCGGGTGGCGCGGGCGTGCGACGGCCTGCCGCACCGGCCCGCCGGGGCGGACGGCGCGGTGGCCGTGCTCGCCGAGCGGGACGGGTGCCCGGAGTTCCTGCCCGCGGACGGCCCGGCCGTGCTCGTCGCCGTGCCCGCGGACGTGGAGACCCTGCGCCGCGCCGCCCCGGAGACGGCCAAGGCCTGGCGGCACGCCGTACGCGAGGTGCTGGGCGGGCTGATGGCGCAGGGCCGGCCGGTGACGGGCTTCGCCGGCGGCTGCTACGTCGTCGAACGGCGCTCCCCCGCCCCTCGTTGATACAGGCGGCGTGAGACGGGCGGCGTGACCGGGCGCTGGGTAGGGGGCCGGAATGGGTAGGGACCGGACAGCGGCGTCCCGGCCACGGCGGCGATCACCGGCAGAGGTAACGTGCCAGGTGAGCCGGGTGGGGACACCCGACGGCGGCCACGAGGCCTTATTGATCATCTGATTACCGGGGGGAATCAGATGAGCGGGTGGCGGGGATCCTCGGTGCGGATCCGCTTGACGGTGCTGGCGAGCGCGGTGATGGTGCTGCTGTGCGCCGTCGCCGTGCTGCTGGTCCTCGGCGTGCTGCACGGCACCGCCCAGCGGTACAAGACCGACGAGATCACCACCACCGCCGTACGCCTCGCCTACCAGGCCAAGCGCGACCGGCTGCCTCCGGTGCTGCTGGACCCGGGCGTGGCCGGCGTGCAGGTGATCGACAACAGCGGCCGGATCGTCTCCGTCAGCGACACCCTGACCGGCCGCCCGCGCATGGCCGCGTTCCGGCCGGAGCTGACGACCCCGGAGACGAGCAAGGTGCTGTGCGCCTCCCCTGCGTTCCCGGACCGGTGCATGGTCGTCGTCGCGTTCCGCTTCCACAACACCGGCGGGCTGTGGACGATCTACGCGGCCGACGACACCGTGCCGTGGTACGTCAGCGGCCCGCTGCTGGCGGCGCTCATCGGCGGCTCGCTCCTGCTGGTCGCGCTCACCGCGCTCGGCACCTACCAGACGGTGCGCAAGGCGCTCGGCCCGGTCGAGGCGATCACGTGCAACCTGGCCAGGATCACCGCGACCGACCTGAGCCAGCGCGTGCCGGTGCCGAAGTACCACGACGAGATCCGGCGGCTCGCCGAGACCGCCAACCAGACCCTGGACCGGGCGGAGACGGCCGTCGAGCGGCAGCGGCGTTTCGCCTCCGACGCCTCTCACGACCTGCGCAGCCCGCTGACCGCGATGCGTACGGAGATCGAGGAGGCGTTGCTGCACAGCGAGGACGCCGACTGGCCGGCCACCGGGCGCGCCCTGCTGGGCAGTTGCGACCGCCTGCAGGCGCTCGTGACCGACATGCTCCAGCTCGCCCGGCTCGACTCCGGCGCGCCGCCCCGGCGTGAGCCCGCCGACCTCGGCGGCCTCGTCGCGCGTGAGCTCGACCGCAGGTCGCGCAAGGTGGAGGTGGTGCGGCACCTGACGCCCGGTGTGGTCGTCGTCGGCGACCGGCTGGCCCTGGGCCGCCTGCTCAACAACCTCCTCGACAACGGCGAGCGGCACGCGGTGTCCATGCTCTCGGTGACCGTGCGGCGGGAGGGCGGCAAGGGCGTGCTGGAGGTGCTCGACGACGGCGCGGGAATCCCGCCGGACAAGCGGGAGCTGGTCTTCCAGCGCTTCACCCGGCTCGACGCCGCCCGGTCGAAGGACGCCGGCGGCACCGGGCTCGGACTGTCCATCGCCCGCCAGATCGCCCAGGCGCACGGGGGGACGCTCACGATCGAGGACAGCGACCAGGGTGCCCGCTTCGTGCTGCGGCTCCCGCTCGCGCCGGCCCGCTGACGGGTCACTCCTCCTCGGGTACGACGATCACGGTGGGCACCGGGGTGCGCAGGGCCTCGGCGACCGCCTCCTCCAGCTCCCCCGGCGTCTTGACGGCACGGCCCCGCGCGCCGTACGCGGCGGCGAGTGCGGGGAAGTCCGGCGCGTGCAGGTCCACGGCGACCGGCCGCATGCCCCGCTCCCGCATCTCCTCGCGGATCTCCCCGAAGCCGCCGTTCGCGAAGACGACGATCGGCAGGCTCAGCTGCAGCTCCACCGCCATGGCCAGCTCCTGCAGGCTGAACTGGAACGCCCCGTCGCCCGCCAGCGCCACCACGGGGACGCCGGGCCGGCCGAGCTTGGCGCCGATGGCGGCCGGCAGGGCGAAGCCGAGTGTGCCGAACCCGGTCGGGAACAGGAACCGGCCGGGCGGGTCCATCGGCATGCCGACGAGCGCGCCGTGGTAGACACACATCGAGTTGTCCCCCACCACGACGCTCTCCCGCGGCAGGGCCCGGCGCAGCGCCGCGAGCTGGCCCGACCATCTGCGGGTGAGCTCTTCGAGCTCCGCCTCGTGGCCGGCGCCGGCATCCCGCTCCCGGCGCGGACGCGGCACGACGCCCTGCCGGTCGAGCCGTTCGGCCAGCCCGCGCAGGGCGAGCTCCGCGTCCGCGACGATCGCCACGTCGGCCACGTGATCGCCGTGCATCTGCCCCGGGTCGATGTCGACGCGCACGAGGCGGCCGGAGAGGGTGAAGGCGTCGTCCCACAGGTCGGCCGGGCCCAGCTCGGTGCCGACGGCCAGCACGACGTCGCACGCGGCGAGCCACCGGCGGACGGCCGCCAGGTGCAGCGTGGTGCCGAGCGCCAGCGGGTGGCTCTCCGGCACCACGCCCTTGCCGTTGACCGTGGTCACGACCCGCGCGCCGAGCCGTTCCGCCAGGCGCATCGTCAGGCGCCCCACCGGGGGCTCGTCCTCGCCCGGGGGCCTCTCACCCGGACACTGGGCGCCGCCGCCGAGCACGAAACCCGGGCGGCGCGCCGTGCGCAGCAGCCCGGCCGCCGCGTCGAGGGCCACCGGATCGGGCTCGCGGCGGGTGATCCGGTACGGCGGGACGATCTTGACCGGGCCCCTCAGGTCGAGCAGGTCGAAGGGGATCTCGATGTGGACCGGCCGGGGGCGTCCCTCGGCGAAGCGGCCGAAAGCCCGGGCGACGGCGGCGGGGATCTCCCGCACGGTCGTCACACGGTGGCTCCAGGCGCACAGCGCGTCGATCGCCCGCGACTGGTCCCTGCTCTCGTGCAGGTAGCCGCGGCCGTCGCGGGGATGGCCGGTGGGAACGCCCGGGGAGACGAGCAGGATCGGGGAGGAGTCGGAGTACGCCTGCCCGAGGGCCGTGGCCGCGTTGACCACGCCGGGCCCGGTGGTGGTGACGACGACGCCGGGCCTGCCGGTCACCCTGGCGTACCCGTCGGCGGCGTATCCCGCGCCCTGCTCGTGCCGGGGCGTCACGCAGCGCACGTCCGCCCGGTCGAGCTCCTCGTAGATCGCGAGGTTGTGGGTGCCCGGAATGCCGAAGATCGTGTCGACGCCGTGCAGCCTCAGTGCCTCGACCAGGGCGCGCGCCCCCGTGGGCGTCGTGATCGTCCCCGCAGGGGGGATCGGGTCATGGCCGTCCACGTATCACTTCCCGGGAGAGCGGAGGGGTTTCCCTTGGGTTTCCCAAAATGGTTTCCCCTTCCAGGCGCCGCCCTACCGTTCCGCGTGCCGGATTTTTCAGAAACGGGGACGGGGACGCGTTCCCACCTCGTGTTCGTCCGATCCGTACGTCAGCACATTTTCAATGGACTGCACGGCCTGGCGCACCATCCGGTGCATCGCCTCTGCGGTGTGGGAGGCGATGTGCCCGGTGACCAGGAGGCGGTCGGGAAAATCCCGCCGCAATTCGCCGGCCTCCTCGCATTCCCGGCCATAGAAACCGTCGAAGACCGCCATGCTGACGCGGCCTTTCTCCAGACCGGCGTAAAGGGCGCCGGGACTGACGATGGCCGGGCGGGCGGTGTTGACGAGGATCGCGCCCTCCGGCATCCGGCTGATCACCGACGAGTCGATCATCGATCTGGTCTCGCCGGTCTCCGGCACCATGACCACGAGGATGTCGCTGCCCGCGGCCAGGTCGAGCAGGGGCAGGTAGGAGATGCCGAGGTCCCGCTCGGCGTCCGGCTTGCGGGTGCGGCTGTAGTAGGACACGCGGACCCCGAAGCCCCGGCGCAGGATCTCCGCGATCCGCCGGCCGTTCGCGCCCATGCCGATGATGCCCACGCTGCGGGCGGCGAGTTCGTGCGGCAGTTCGTCGGAGCCCTGCCAGCCGGGGACCCGCTCGCCCAGATGCCGGGGGATGCCCAGGTTGGCGTTGACGATCTGCGCGACCGTGAACGTGGCGACCGCGTCGGTGGCCGCCCCCGGCGTGTTCGTGACGGCGATGCCCAGCCGGTCGGCCGCCGCCACGTCGACGAAGTTCTCGTATCCCACGCCGAGGAAGGCCACGACCTTCAGCGTCTTCGCCTTGCGCAGCGCCCGCGCGGTCGCCCGCTCCTCGCCTCCGTGCAGGTAGGCGACCGCCCCTCGCAGCTCGCGCGCCAGCAGGTCCTCGGTCAGCGGCGACGCGGGCCGCCGCACCGTGAGCCCCTGCCTGGCGAGCGGCTCCAGCAGCGCCCCGTCGATGCCGGCGCCGGTCACCAGGACCGTCCCATCCCTGCGCGCCGCTCCGGCCGCCGGCCGCGGCCGCGCGGGACGATAGTCCGTTATATCCCTTGGAGCCGCAGTTTGGGACATTTCAAATATCTCTCAGACTTAGGACATATATGTCTGTTTTTCTCTGTGGTATCTCTCCAATCACGACAACCAGGCGGTGCTTGAAATACCACGGATGGTCCAGGCGACGGAGCAGGAATCCAATGGTATAAGGGTTGTGGTGGTTCCGTCTCCACCTGAATCGGAAAAGGAAACCCCTGGGGAGGGTCTGGGGACCCCGGCCTCGGTCCCGCCCGGCCACACGAGCATGCCTTTCTCCTTGACGGCAGCACGGAGAGGGCACGCAGGACGGCACAGTCGCAGAGAGGGCCGCGAATGAAACTCCAGCCGCGACAGCAGCTTCTGGAGCTGTGGGAGGCGGCCGCGCGCGCCTCCTACCGGGACCGCGTCTGGACGTGGGGCGGCCGGGACGGGTCGAACTCCATCTCCGACGCGGAGCAGCTTCTGTGCTTCATGTACCCGGCCTCGGAACTGCCGGGCTTCCGCCTGGACACGCCGGACGAGACGGCCGACGACGTGCTGGCCGCGCTCGCGGTCCTGGGCGACTCGGTGGAGATCCCCAAGCTGCTGCTGCGGGTGATGGGCCAGTATCTGCGCACCTACACCGCCGAGGACGGGCGGCCCCTGTTCTCCGGCGGCAGCTACTTCCGGCCGTTGGACGACGAGGCGAAGGTCACTCCCGAGCAGCTCCAGCTGGACGTGGTCGACTCCTTCTCGATGTCGGTCACGCTCGCGCTCGGCACACTCGGCTTCCTGAAGGTCTTCCGCCAGAGCGTGCGGCGCGAGTCGATCCGCCGCGAGATCCGCGAGCTGGAGGACCTGGCCAGCAAACGGCTGTCGGCCGCGATGGCGGGCCTGCTGCGCAGCTTCACGGTCAACGCGTTCGACCCCGGCTCCACGGCGGGCCGCGCGCTGCTGCGCACCGTGAACCAGACCGGCGCGCCCACCCGCCGCGTGCTCGACGACCTGCGGCGCGAGCTGCGGCCCGTACGGGCCGGCCTGCGCGACCTGACGATCGGCTCGGGCAGCCAGGTGGACCTGGACAACGAGAACCTGCTGTTCGAGTGCGGCTGGACGTGGGGCATCGTGAAGGACGCCCCCGACATCGTCACGCCGCTCGACATCGGCCCCCAGCCCAAGGGCGTGGCCGCCGACACGCCGTTCCTGTACTTCACCGTCAACGCCCTCGTCGGCATCGCCGACCTGTTCTCCGCCCGCACCCGCGTCCTGAGCCTGCTCAACGACGACCAGATCACCCTCGCCCAGGCCATCCAGCGCCGCTGGGACCTCACCCAGTCCTACTGGCGCACCATCGCGACGTACGGACGGGGCACCTGGCCGCTGGAGGACATCCCGTGGCGGACGGTCGACGAGAAGGAGTCGGACTACTACAGTCTCGGCGTCACCGCCATGGTCGTGCAGAGCCTGGTCAACAACCGGGCGGCCGACGTCGACCTCGGCCGGGTCGCCGCCGTGCTGGAGGAGCTGGCCGTCCGCGCCAGGATCATCCGCAGGGCGGTGCCGGGCGACCCGCCCGTGCTCATGCACTCCCCCGGCGTCCCGATCAACCTGCACGGCAGCGACGCGCTCGGCCCCCACCTGCTCTGGGTCGTCTCCGACTTCGCCATCACGCTGCTGAAACGGACCATCTGGGCCGCCTCCATCGCGCAGAACACGCGGATGCGCGAGCGGCTGGTCGCCCTCGCCGACCAGATCTGGCGGCACATCATGCTGCGCCGCCACGCGGACGGCTCGGCCGCCGGACTGTGGGACCAGCCGGGCAACGTCTTCACCGACATCGAGGTGCGCGACGAGGAGCCGTCCTGGTACTTCAGCGAGCGGGTCGTCGAGTTCCTCGTCTCCGCCGCGACGTCCAGCGGGGAACCGCCGCTGCGCAGCCCCCAGCTCGTCGAACTCGCCCTCCAGATGCTCGGGGAGGCCGAGCACCTGCTGGACCAGGAGCTGGTCACCCGGCCCCTGGTGGGCGGGCAGACGATCCAGCCCAAGCTGCGCTCGATCCAGGCGTCGCTGCAGCGGGCCAGGGCGATCGTCAGCGACCGGCCGGCCACCGCCCAGGCGCTGATCAACGACGCCCTGCTCGGCCTCGAACGGCTGTCCGCCGCCCGCGACAGCGCGTCGGAGGCGATCTAGATGCTGGTCTTCGCGATCTCCGACAAGGGAGGGACCGGGCGCTCGGTCACCGGCACCAACATCGTGTACCGCCACGCCCTGCAGGGCAACGACGTCTGCTACCTGGACTTCGACTTCGGCTCGCCGACCGCGGGGGCCATCTTCAGCGTCAGCGCGGTGGCCCGCGGCACCCGGGAGAACGGCCTGCACCACTACCTGCGGGGCGAGTGCCCGCAGCCGCGGCGGGTGGACGTGTGGGCCGAGTCCGACCGCGAGGGGCTGCGCGCCCGCCCGCCCGGCGCGGGGCGGCTCGTGCTGTTGCCGGGCAGCGAGGGCGGCGGCGAGCTGTCGGCCCTCACCGACGAGGTCGTCGGCCGCTGCGTCCAGCTGCTCGGGCGGCTGGACGAGGAGTTCGACCTCTGCGTGGTCGACGTCAGCGCCGGCCGGTCGTTCACCGCCGAGCTGGTCCTGGCGGCGACCGTGCGGATGCCCGCGATCCCGTTCCGCTGGCTGGTCTTCCACCGCTGGACGCGCCAGCACATCATCGCGGCCGACGGGCTCGTCACCGGCGCCGACGGGCTGCTCGACGTCGGCACCAGGTTCGGCCACGACCCTGAGGACCTGCGCGACCGCATCCGCTTCGTGCGCACGGCCGTGCTCGAACCGGACGCGGCGGAGCTCGTGGGGCTGCGCGACGAGCAGCGGGCCTGGCTGAGCGCGTGCGACAGCGAGCTGCGCGAGCTGGCGGGCCGCCACGGCGTCGGCCGTACGGCCATGCTCGGCAAGATCCCGCTTGACCCCGTCCTCCAGTGGCGCGAGCAGCTCATCACCGACGAGGACGTGCTGGCCAGCAAGATCGCCAACGCGGAGACCGCCGCCGCGTTCGAGGATCTCGCCAAGAAGATCGTCGACGACAGCGCGTGGGAGGGCTTGTGACGCCGGTGCACGCGACGTTCGGCGAGGTGGCGGCCGAGCGCAGGATCGCCTCCGTCCCCCTCTCCCATGTGTCCGTCGAACTCGGGCACCTGTACATGGAGGACTACGAGGCGGGGCCCGACCGGCTGCGCGAGCAGTTCCGCAGGGTCGCGCCGTGGCTCGCCACGGTCCGCTCCTTATGGCGGGAGCGGGTGCCCGGGGGCCGGGCCCGGGTGAGCACCTGCTTCCTGGTGGACGACTACTTCAGCCGCTTCAGCACCCCCGCCGAGCTGGTGCCGATGGTCCTCGAGGCGGCGGCCGAGCACGACCTGACCATCGACTACCTGGCCCGGGAGTCGGCCTGTGCCCAGTTCGAGGATGCACAGTCGGGCGGTGTCGAGCTGGCCCGGCTGGTGGAGGACCGGCTCGTGGACGACCCGCCGCCGGAGACCGACGGGTCCCGCCCGCCGGTGAAGGAGACGGGCTGGCTGTGCAACGGCTCCCGCTCGCCCCGCACCACGCCGATGCAGGCGATGGGGAAGACCCGGCCGTGGGAGCCTCCCGCGCAGAACGCCAAGCGCGGCCACTCGATCTTCGTGGACGTCGAGCTGTGGGACGAGAAGGGACCGCGGCGCACCTGGTCGTGCCCCTTCCTCGCGGCCGTCTGGCAGCTCCTGCGGCTGGGGCTGCTGCGCAGCGACGGACACGTGCCGCTCCCGCCGGTCGCCCTTGACGGCGACTGGCCCCGCGACTGGGACGGGCTGCCCGCGGTCGTCCGGCTCAACCCCCAGGCCGCACCGTTCAGCGCGTACACCACGCTGTCCGTCCTCTCCCCCCGGTTCCTGCCCGTCGAGCTGGCCGTACGGACGATCCTGAGCCAGGTCGCGGTGGACGACGAGGTCCTGCGGCAGGTCGTCACCCGGAGCGAGAGCGAGGGAGTCCGGCTCGAAGAGGAGCTCGTCGACCGCATCTCCTACGTCTTCGTCTGAGGGGCCCGATGCTGGTGATGGGGGAAGTCCACACCGGGCTGCTGCAGAACTCCGGGGAGATCTCCGAGTCGACGTGCCGTCAGGTGCTCGGGCTCATGACCGGGGAGACCGTGCGGGTCTCCCGCCGTCCCATCGCCCACGCCCTGTCCCCGGAGCGGCTGACCGGGGTGGACTGCGCGCTGCCCGCCGCCTCCCGCTCCCGGATCAGGGGCGTCGGCACGGTCGTGTCCCGCTGCGCGGTGACCGGGGGCCGGGTGGCCCAGGGCTCGTCGTACGTCCGGGTGGTGCGCTCGGAGGCCGACCGCAGGCTGTCCTGGTCGCACTACCTGGCCCGGCCGGGCGTCGTGGAGGTCCTGGGGAAGGCGAAGGCGGCCGACCTGGCCGACGGGTTCACCGGCGACCCCTCGCCCGGCTGCCTCGATCTGGCGGCCATCAGCGGGCGCTTCCTCGACCTCGTCCAGGCGTCCCCGCTGCTGGACCGGCGGGCCCCCTTCAAGATCCCGCGTACGAGCCTGCGGTGGGTGGCGGAGACCGGCGAGCCGTCGATCAGGTTCACCCTGCACACCGAGCAGGAGCGGACGCTGCGCCTGACGCATCCCGGCCCGTTCACCCCCGCCGTGGTCGACCTGTGCGAGGACCTGGCGACGCACGACTGGCTGCTGACGTCGCTGCTGGTCATCGTCGAGCGGGCGAGGATCGGCGCGACGCCGGGAGCCCAGGCCGTGGCCCGCCTGGCCCCCGCCATCGACCACCTCCTGCACCTGTGGATGCCCGCCGCCCGTGTCGAGGAGTGGCTGACGCCGTTCTGGGAGAGCCTGGAGCGGCGGCCGGGCTTCACGCGACAGTGGCGTTCCCTGGTCGACCGGGTCCGCGACCAGGTCGCGGTGAACACCCTGACCCTGCTCAGCGCGACCGCAGAAGCCGGACGGAGGTGACCGTGACCGGAGCAGCACCCGAGCCGTCCCCGACGCTCGTCCCGAGGATCGTGCGCAAGGTCCTCGTGACGGTGCTCGTGGGCGGGGTGAGCTACCTCGTGAGCAACGCGCTCATCCACAGCGAGAACGAGAACCTGTGGAGCCTGCTGCTCGCGACGTTCATCAGCGGCGTCGTCTTCGTCGTGCAGTTCCTCGCGGACGTGGACGACCAGCTCGAGACCGTGCTGCAGGAGCAGCGCAGGCAGCACACGAAGACCCACAATCTGGTGGCCGACAGCTTCGCCAAGATCAACGAGGCGAGCAAGCTGTTCGGCGTCGTGGAGATGTCCGCGCTGGAGACCAGGGGTGTGGCCGAGCTGGTGCAGAACGCCGCCAAGATCCGCGACGACATGCCCGACCTCGTCAAGAGCCTGGTGCACCACGAGGTCACCCGGATGGCGAAGTTCCTCGGTGAGCTGTCCGACGGCAGGTACGCGCTGTACGAGGGCGAGGACCGCGACTGGCTGCTCGCGCTCGCGCGCAACGCCCGGGTCAGCCTCGACGCGATCAGCCTGACCAGCGTGGACGCCCGCGACACAGAGTTCGAGGGCGGCTTCTGGCACACCGACCTCGGGCAGCGCTACGTCAAGCTCCAGCGCGACCTCGTCCAGCGTGGGGCGCGGGTGCGCCGGGTGTTCGTGGTGGATCGTTCCGAGCGGCTCGACTCCGAGGCGTTCCGCCGGGTGTGGAAGTGGCAGACCACGGTCGGGATCGAGGTGCGCACGCTCCTCCTCGCCGACGCGCCGCCCCTGCTGCGCGGCTCGCTGTCCGACTTCATCCTGTTCGACGGGGTCGTCTACTACGAGTCCAACCCCGCCCCGCAGGTCGGCGACGGCATCGCCCCGGTGATCCACAGCACGATCCTCGTACGGGATCAGGAGAGGGTGCGGGAGCGGACCGAACGGTTCACCGAACTGTGGGAGGCGGCGACACCGGCGGCGTAGGCGGGACCGGCGGCGCGGGCGAGGCCGGTGCGGGCGGGAAGGGGCGGTCGGGCCGGCAGACGGCGAGCAGTTCGCTCTCCCGGGCGCCGGCGGTCCCGCCGACCAGCGCCGCCACCAGCTCCGCCGTGACGGGGGCGAGCGTGACGCCGAGGCCGCTGTGGCCGGTCGCCGCCACGACCCGGCCGTGGTCGTCCACGTGGCCGAGGATGGGCATGTGGTCGGCGCTGCCCGGCCGCAGTCCGGCCCAGCGCCGGCCGATGGGCCAGGTGGCCGCCCTGGGCATGAGGGCGGCGACGCCCCGCCGGATCTCCTCGATCGCCGCGGCGGTCACCGTCACGTCCCCCACGTTCTCCTCGTAGGTGACGCCGACGGCCACCCTGCCGTCGTGCCGGGGGACGAGATAGGGGAAGTACTCCCGGCCGTCCTGTTTGATCTCCGCGAAGATGTGGTGGCGCAGCGGGTAGGTGACGGCCCCGGGCGGGCGGACGTCGAAGGCCACGCCCTTGATGGGGAACAGGTGGGCGCGGTGGCGGGGCAGGAAGACCCCGCTCAGGTGCCCGGCCGCGACGACGGCCTGCTCCGCCGACACCAGGCGGCCGTCGTGGAGGTCCACCTCGACACCGCGGGGCCCGGCCCGCAGGCCGGTGGCGCGCACCGCGCTCAGCACCCGGATCGGCGTGCGCCCCGACAGCACGGCCGTCGTCAGGGCGGCCATGAGCACCCGCGGGTCGAGCGCGAGCTCCTCCGGCAGCAGGAAACCGCCGACGACGCGCTCGCTCAGCAGCGGTTCGAGATTTCTGGCGTCGGCCGCCGTCAGCCGCTCGACGGCGAACGGCGAGTTCTTCCACTGCGGCAGCACCTTGGACTCCAGGCGCTCCATCTCGGCCTCGTCCAGCGCGACCTGGATGTCGCCGCCGTCCAGCACCGGGACCTCGACGCCGGAGGCGGCGCGGATCTCCTCCAGCCACTGCGGGTAGA
This sequence comes from Microbispora sp. NBRC 16548, assembly GCF_030268985.1. Taxonomy (NCBI): domain Bacteria; kingdom Bacillati; phylum Actinomycetota; class Actinomycetes; order Streptosporangiales; family Streptosporangiaceae; genus Microbispora; species Microbispora sp. NBRC 16548. The sequence continues at coordinate 388,576 of NZ_BSSF01000001.1, read as the reverse complement.
CGTCGCGGCTGCGCTTGATGACGCTGCTCAGCGGGCCGAGGCAGGAGGGCTCCGTCTGGGTCAGGATGCCGCCCATCGCGCCGTCGGAGGCGCCGAGCCCGAGACGCTGCCCCGCGTCCACGAGCACCACGCTCGTGCCGCGCGCGGCGAGCCTGTGCGCGATCGCGCAGCCGATCACGCCACCACCGATGATCACGACGTCGCAGGTCTCAGGCACGCGGGCTCCAATTCGCCGTCCCCTCGCTTCGACAGTAGGCGAGGGAGGGCCGTTCAAGAAGGTCACACACGGGTGACCTCGCCGAACTGTACCGCGCGGGAATCTTGCCGGCCGGGAATTCCGCCGAGTCGTGTCACGGCGACCCCTTCCCCAGTTATTGGATGGGTCGTACAATTGCGGCGCCGGAAGGGAGGGCCGCATGTCCGCCGCGCCGAAGACCACCGCGACCAGGGAAAAGGACGAGCACGTCGCCGACCGGAGCGCGTACGAGGCCGTCATCGAACGCCTGTCGAAGGCCTCGGTCGACAAGCACTGGGAGCCGTACGTCGACATCCCCTGGGACGACCCCGAGTTCCACGTGGACCAGACCGATCCACGCTGGGAGCTGCCGCCGGCCGACAGGCTGGGCGGCCATTCCTGGTATCGGGGCCGGCCGCCTGAGGTCAGGGCGCGCATCGGCCTCTGGCGGGTCGCGACCGCCATGAAGATCGGGTTGCAGTTCGAGAACCTGCTCAAGCGCGGGCTGCTCAACTACGCCTACCGGCTGCCGAACGGCTCTCCCGAGTTCCGGTACGTCTACCACGAGATGATCGAAGAAGGTCATCACGGGATGATGTTCCAGGAGTTCGTGAACCGCACGAAGCTCCCGATTCGCGGCATACCCGGGCCACTCAGCCTGCTCGCCCAGGCGGTGCCGTGGATTCCGCTGATCTCCACCGAGCTGTTCTTCGTCTTCGTGCTGGGCGGCGAGGATCCGATCGACCACGTGCAGCGCACGACGCTCAAGAGCGGGCGCATCCGGCATCCGCTCGAGGAGACCATCATGCGCATCCACGTGGCGGAGGAGGCGCGGCACATCTCCTTCGCCCGCCACTACCTGCGCCGGCGGGTGCCGCGCATGCCGCGTTACCGGCGCTTCGCGCTGAGCCTGCTCACGCCGCTGATCATCGGCCTGATGGCGCGGATCATGCTGTCCCCGCCCGGCTCCATGATCAGGGCGTTCCGTATCCCGGACGACGTCGTGCGCGAGGTCTACCTCGACAACCCCGAGACGGCCGCGCAGACCCGCGACTCGGTGGCCAGAACGAGAGAGCTTTGCGCCGATCTGGGCATGATGAACCCAATCAGCCGCCGTTTGTGGCGGGCGATGGGTATCTGGGACGAGCCGAAGGCTCAAGCGAGGGGACACGCGTGAGGAAGACCGCCGTCGTCACGGGCGGAGCGTCGGGAATCGGGCGGGCCGTCGCCGCCGAGCTCGTACGGCGCGGCGCCCACGTCACGATCGCCGACGTCCGGGGGGCCGAGGACGCCGCCAAGGATCTCGGCTGCGCGGGCGTCGTGTGCGACGTCTCCGACGCGCAGGCCGTGCGGGAACTGGTCACCGGCGTGGCGGCCGAGCACGGGCGGCTCGACTTCCTGTTCAACAACGCCGGGATCGCGGTGGGCGGCCGTGCCGAGGAGTTCACGCTCGACCACTGGAACCGGACGATCGACGTGAACCTGCGCGGGGTGGTCCACGGCGTGCACGCGGCGTACCCGCTCATGATCGAGCAGGGCTACGGGCACATCGTCAACACCGCGTCGCTGGCCGGGCTGACCCCCGCGCCCATGATGCTGCCCTACACGACGACCAAGCACGCCGTCGTCGGGCTGTCGCTCGCGCTGCGGGCCGAGGCGGCGGCGCACGGCGTGAAGGTCAGCGTGGTCTGTCCCGGGTTCACCGACACCCCGCTGCTGGACAACGCCAACCCCGGGCTGCCGCAGACCGAGATCGGCCTGCGCGCCCGCACGACGGCCGTGCGGGCCCAGGGCCGCCTGTATCCCGTGGAGTCGCTCGCCCGCGACGTGCTGCGCGGCGTGGCCAGGAACCAGGCGCTCATCGTCGCGCCCGCGTCCGCCCGCGCCACCTGGCGGGCCGTACGGCTCTCGCCCGCCCTGGCGGTGCGGGCGGCCGGCTCCGCCTTCCGCCGAATCATGCGCTGAGTCTGGGCCGGATCACGGGCCGAGCGGCAGGTACTCGAACCAGTCGAACGCGGCGACGTTGGAGCTCGGGCGGCCGTTGGAGCTGGCGTACATGCCGATGTAGGCGCCGGTGAAGCCGCCGGCCACGGCGCTGCTGAGGATCCTGCCGTCCACCGGGTCGCCGAGGTCGGTCCACTCCCCCGGCGCCACGGCGTACCTGGCCTGGTAGGCCTGCCCGCGCGCCTCCACTCCGAGGTAGAGCCGCCGCTGGCCGGGCACCCGTACGGAGGCGAGCAGGTCGTCGCCGCCCGCCTTCCTGCGGACGAGTTCGAGGCCGCGCGCGGTCCGCACGAGCAGCACGTGGTGGTCGTCGTCCTGCACCAGCGCGAGACCCGCGCACTCACCGGCCGCGGGTGTGAAGTCGAGCGCGGCGTGGACGGCGAAGTCCATGTGCTGCTGCCTGCGGGCGACCAGGCTCGGGTTGACCCGCTGGGCCAGCGTCTCCGGCCGCAGCCGCAGCCGCAGGCGGCTGTCGCCCAGGCTCCAGTAGGGCGTGCGCGGGGTGCGCAGGTGGTTCCAGACGGGCGAGAGCCGGTCGGCGTCGAAGTGGTCGCAGGCGGGGACGGCGGGCCAGCGGTGCTCGGGCAGCGCCGGTCCCGCGGCCACGGGCGCGACCTGCGCGGCGACCGGCCAGCCGTCCTCCCAGGAGACCCGGGTGAGGAAGGTCTCCCTGCCCAGGTTGTCGCCTCTCAGGTTGCCGGCGCCCAGGTCGCCGGGAGTGCCGTACGGGCGCGTGGCCAGCAGCACCATCCACCACTCGCCGTCCGGGGTCTCCACCAGGTCGGCGTGGCCCGTGCAGGCGATGGGGTGGCCGAGGCCGAGATGCCGGTGGGTGAGGATCGGGTTGCGCGGATTCGGCTCGTACGGCCCCGTGACGTCGTCGGCCCTGGCGACCACGACCGCGTGGTCGTACGACGTGCCGCCCTCCGACGTCAGCAGGTAGTACCTGCCGCCGATCCTGTACAGATGCGGGCCCTCGGCCCACACGGCGCCCCGCTGGGCGGCCTCCCAGACGACCCGCTCCTCACCGCGCGGCTCCAGCGTGGCCGGGTCGAGCTCCAGGAGGTAGACCTCGGTCTCGCCGGGGTAGCGGCCCGCCTCCCTCTCCCTGGTGCCGGTGAACCAGACGCGGCCGTCGTCGTCGAACAGCAGCGAGGGATCCATGCCGCGGGTGTCCGGCAGCCATCGGGGCTCGCTCCAGGGGCCCGCGGGGTCGGCGGCGGTGACGATGAAGTTGCCCGGCCCGTCCACCAGCGTGGTGATGACGTAGAAGACGCCGTCGTGATGGCGGATGGTGGCGGCGTAGACGCCGCCCGAGGGCCGCATGCCGTCCAGGTCGAGCTGGGACGGGCGGTCGAGCACGTGCCCGAGCTGCCGCCAGTTGACCAGGTCGCGGCTGTGGAAGATCGGCACGCCTGGGAACCACTCGAAGCTGGAGGTCACCAGGTAGTAGTCCTCGCCCACCCGGCATACCGAGGGGTCGGGGTGGAATCCGGGGATGACGGGGTTCCGGTACTCCCACCCGTCGGCTTCGTCGATCATTCGTCCCTTCCTCGAACGTGACCGGCCCGGTCCCCCATGCGGGGAACCGGGCCGTCCGGCACCGGCACGGTGCGCCAGAGCCTTTCAGCGCGGGGCCTCCCTGCGCCAGGCCCCGTCTGCCAGGCTCCGGTGCCCGATCCCGTGCCGGAGCTCAGTGTGTGAACCCAGTACGTGAGCCCAGTGTGTGAGCCCGGTGTGTGAGCTCAGCGCCGCAGTTGCAGCACGCCCCAGTGGCTGGTGTCCCGGTATCCCTGCCCGGTGGCTTCGTTCCAGGTCGCCGCGCTGGTCCTGGCGGCGCCCGTGGCGTCGTTGACCTGGACGTCGAAGCCGAGCAGCGTGCCGTCCCGCAGCGTGATCGTGGGCAGCTTCACGGCGGCCTCGATCACGTAGCCGCCGGGGACGGCCTTGGCGGCGGCCTTCAGGTTGCCCGCGATGGCGGCGGGGTCGAGCGGACCTCCGACCGACGTCCTCCCGGAGAAGCTGATCCGATACTGGCCGTCGTCGTCGCCGTAGCCCCTGGTCTTGCCGTTGCCGGGGTCCACGAAGAACTCGACGGAGTCCTGCTCCCACGGGTTGGCCGACTCCTCGCTGAGCGTGGGGTCGGCGACCTGCGCCAGCAGGTACAGCGTGTCGCCGCTCCACAGGGCCCGGGCCCGCGCGGTCGCCCCCGACGTGCCCTGGATCCAGGTGGCGGTGCGGATCTCCGGCGCCGCCGCCCAGGCCGGGTCGACGGCGCCGTCGACCACCGGCCGGCGGCCCGGCGCGGTGGTCAGCTTCACCGCGGGCGTGGCCGTGAGCTTTCCGGTCCAGGAGGTCTGCGAGCCGCCGGAGGCGTCCGTGACCGCCACGGCGACGTCGGTTCCGATCGGCAGCCGCGCCTCCACCCGGTAGCCGCCGGTCGTCTTCTTCACGGCCGCGTCGACGCCGTGCGGGTGGCCGCCGTCGCGCCGGACGGCGTACGGCGTGCCGCCCACGGTGAACGTGACCCGGTCGCTCCGGTCGTCGCTCGGGTCGCGCACCTCGGCCAGGACGTACAGCCACTTGGCCGACGAGCGGGCCTGGAACCCGGCCGACACGTCACCGACGCGGGCGATCGACGTGTCGGGCAGCAGGTCCCATTCGAGGTCGCGCCCGCCGTCCACCTTGGGCGTCGCGGCGGGGGCCTCAAGCCTGCGCACCAGCGGCGGCAGCTTCGCCGGGTCCACGACGCCCCAGTAGGCCGGCTTGGCCTGGAGCTCGTCGTCGAAGAGCAGCGGGGCGTTGAGCCGGGTGATCGGGAAGGTCGACAGCCACGTGGCGTCGTCGGCCAGGCCCCACACGGTGACCGAGCTGAGTTGCGTCTTGTGCCTGCGGAAGACGTCGAACAGCTCCTTGTAGCGGTAGCCCTGCTCGGCGAGCACCTCGGCCGGCACCTCGTCGTAGGTGGAGACGAAGTCGGGGTAGACGCTCACGTCCAGCTCGGTGATCTGCTGGTCCACCCCGAGCGTGGCGAACGTCGAGATCGTGTCCTCGACGTCCGAAGCCGGCGGCTGCTCGATGTTGAGGTGGAGCTGGTGGCCGACGCCGTCGATCGGCACGCCCTCGGCCTTCAGCCTCTTCACCAGGTCGTACAGCGCCTGCCGCTTGCGCGGGAACTCGGTGTTGTAGTCGTTGATGAACAGCTTGGCGGCCGGGTCGGTCTCGCGCGCGACGCGGAAGGCCGTGCGGATGAAGTCGAGGCCGGTGATCTGGAACCACTTCGACCGGCGCAGGCCGTCGGGCTGGTTCTCGTCCACCACCTCGTTGACCACGTCCCAGACCGCGATCCTGCCCTTGTAGCGGCCGACCAGCGTCTTCACGTGGTTCTCCAGCCGCTTCAGCAGCAGCGCCTTGTCCTCCGGCGAGGAGGTGAGGTCGCGGTCGCCGTCCTTGAACACCCAGTCGGGCGTCTGGCTGTGCCAGGCGAGCGTGTGCCCGCGGAAGGTCAGCCCGTGCTGGACGGCGTAGTTCACCAGGTAGTCGCCCTCGGCGAAGGTGAACTCGCCCTCGCGCGGCTCGGTCGCGTCCCACTTCAGGTCGTTGCCGGGGGTGACCCCGCCGAAGTGCTTGAGCAGCAGGTCGCCGTGCTCGCCGAGCGTCTGGGCGCGGGCGACGGCCGCCCCGAGGGTGAACGGCACCTCGTCCTTGAGCGCGGGGATGTCCGTCTGGATCGGTTTGGGCTCGACGTACGTCAGCGTGAAGTCGTCCAGGTAGAAGGGGAACGTGCCGGCGTCGGACTCCACGTAGACGCCGAGGAAGTCCACGTCGTAGGCGAGCGTGTAGGTGCCGGTGAGCTGCACCCACTGTCCCTCGGGGACGGCCTTCGGCGCGGCCACCCGCTCGTAGCTGGGGGTGCCGTTCGTCCGGCGCTCGATCGACAGGCCGAGGTTGCCCGAGGTCGTGTCCGGGCCGAGCCGCACCCAGGCCGACAGGGTGTACTTCGACCCCTTGGCCATCTTGCCGAGCACGCTGATCGCCGGGCCGTCCCAGGAGGCCGAGCGGCCGGTCACCGCGAGGCTGCGGGCGCCGCCGTGCGCGGCGTCGGTCGTGGCCGCCAGGGACGCCGAGGCGCGCGGCGACCAGCCCTGGGCGGTGCCGGTCTCGAAGTCGGTGCTCAGGCCCGAACGCGCGGGGTCGGTGTCCGAGGTGATGACGATGTCGTCGATGTAGTACTTCGCGGTGGCCTCGGAGCTCTCGGCGTAGAGCTGCAGGCCGGAGGAGTCGGCGCCGAAGGAGTAGGTGCCCGACAGCTCGGCCCAGCCGCCGTCGGTCACGGTGGCGGCGGCCACCCGTTCGTAGGTGGTGTCGCCGCCGTCGGGTGTGCGCTGCACGGTCAGCGCGATCGTGCTCGACGGCTCCCCGCTCACCATCCGGGCGTACGCCGTGACCTGGTACGTGACGCCCTTCTGGAAGGGCGGGCCGATGGACGCCCCGTGCCAGGTGGCGGTGCGGCCGGAGGTGAGCAGGGAGCGCGACCCCGAGTGCGCGGCGTCGGAGGTCGCGCCGACCTCGACCCCGTCGCCTCTGGGCCCCCATCCCTGGGTTGTGCCGTCTTCGAAGTCGTACTTCGCGACCTGCACGGCCGCGGCGGCGGCGGGAGTCGCACTCGCCGCGACCGCCGGCAGTCCCATGGCCAAGCACAGGACGGCCGCGGCCGCCCGGTGAAGGAGGCTGCGCATCGGGGGGTCTCCTCGTGCCGCGCTAGCGCGCGGCCAGGTTGTCGGCGAGAAGCCGGATCAGGGGCTCGCGCCGCGTGCAGGTGGACAGTGCGAAGGAGTCGGCGAGCGCGAGCAGCTCGTCGTCGTCCAGCCCGCGGAACAGCTCGGCGTACTCGGGCAGCAGCGCCTGGGCGATGAGGATGTGCCGGATGAGGTCGTCGGTCTGGTAGCGGGCGCCCCACGGGTAAGGGTCCCAGGAAGGGAACTCCGTGTCGATCAGCCGGTGCAGCGGCGCGAGCTCGCTCGCCGTCTCCTCCATCGTCGAGCCCCACCGGTCGGCGCCGAGCCGCTTCTTCTTCGCCATGAACGGCCCGAACCGCTCCATGTAGGACCCGCCCGCGCAGACCAGGCCCTGCAGGCCGACGTCCTTGTAGGTCCAGATGGACCAGCCGGCCTCGTACGCGTCGAAGATCTCCAGCTGGTCGCGCAGGATCTGGTAGCGCTGCTCGTCCACGGAGGGGTCGCCGGTGTAGACGGGCCCGAACTCGCCGACCCAGATCGGCGTGCCGGTCTCCCGCTGGAAGGCGGTGCGGCGGGCGAAGGCGCGCTCCAGCTCGTCGCGGTCGCACCACTCACCCCTCGTGAAGCCCGGGTAGGGGCCGCCGTGGGCGAACCCGGCCAGCGCGTAGTCGTGGCAGACGAACACCGTGTTCTCGTAGACCTCGTGGAAGACCGAGAAGTCGGTGGAGTAGGTGTTGCCGTCGAGGAACAGCACGTGGGCGGGGTCCACCGCGCGCAGCGCCTTGACCAGACGGTCGTAGAAGGGCCCGACCACCCGGCCGCCGGGGTCGCCCGGCTCGTTGATCGGGTTGTAGCCCGCCACCCACGGGTTGTCCTTGTAGTGGTCGGCCAGCGCCTCCCACAGGTGAACCGCCCGGTCCTGGAAGTGCCGGTGCTCCCAGAAGGAGGCGACGTGGGTGGGGTTGTCGGAGTGCCAGTGCTGGTTCTGCGCCCCCGGGAGCGCGTGAAGGTCGATGACGCTGTAGACGCCGCGCTCACCCAGCATGTCGACGACCCGGTCGAGGTGGTGGAAGCCGCGCTCGACGATCTCCATCGGCCGGTCGTCCGCCTCGAAGTGGTGGTAGTTCACCGGGATCCGCACGCAGTTGACGCCCATGTCCCGCAGGAGGTCGGCGTCGGCCTCGGTGAAGAACGAGGTCAGAAAGCGGTCGAAGAACATCTCGTGACGTTCCTCGCCGAGCACCTCCCGCACCGCCGCGCGCATCGAGGACTCGTTGGCGGGGTAACCGGTGATGAAGTTCTCCATGTTGAGCCAGCCGCCCAGGCCGACACCCCGCAGCCTCACCGGGTCGCCCGCCTCGTCAACCAGCCGGGATCCGGACACGCGCAGCAGCGTCATAGATTCTCCTCAATCCTCGAAACCGGCGGCGTGGCCGGAGAGCGACGGCCCTCGCCTTCTCCTCCGCTACCCGCTGTCGACAGTCGCGCTGAAAGTTTCGGTTAACATCCGAATGTTTCGTGGTCCGGAGAATAAGTAAAGCTAAGGTTGAGCGTCAAGGGCACTCAGAGCATGATCACGGCGGTCACGCGTCTCATCAGGGGGAACCGGTTCAGGTCGCCCGAAACTTTCGGCTACGATCTGCTTCATGCCAGTGAAGAGGCGGGTGACCATCGCCCAGATAGCGGAGGAGGCCGGAGTCTCCGTTCCGACCGTGTCCAAGGTGATCAACGGCCGTCCCGAGGTCGCGCCGGAGACCCGTCAGCGGGTGGAGCGCCTCCTCCAGAAGCACGGATACCAGCGCAGGACGGGGCAGGGCGACGGCCCGGTCGGTTTACTGGACCTGGTGTTCGCCGAGATCGAGAGCCCGTGGGCCATGGAACTGGTGCGCGGGGCCGAGCAGGCGGCACACGAGGCCGCCGCGAGCGTGGTGATCTCCGTGCTGCACACGCACGCCGGCCCCGGCCGTGACTGGCTGGAGCGCATCGCGGCGCGGCGCACGGACGGTGTGATCATCGTCAGCTCCCGGCTCTCGGTGCGCCAGCAGGGCCAGCTCAGCGCCCGTTCGATCCCGTTCGTCGTCGTCGACCCCGAGGGCGAGCCGCCGCCCGGCGTGGCGTCGGTCGGCGCGACCAACTGGCACGGCGGCCTCGCGGCCACGCGCCACCTTCTCGACCTCGGTCACACCCGGATCGGCATGATCGGCGGTCCGCCGGACATGCTGTGCAGCCGGGCCAGGATCGACGGCTACCGTGCCGCGCTGGAGACCGCCGGGGTGTCCATCGACCCCGAGCTCATCCGCTACGGCGACTTCCTGGTCAACTCCGGCCACGACGCCGGTCACGCGCTGCTCTCGCTGGACAACCCCCCGACCGCCATCTTCGCCGGCAGCGACATGCAGGCGTTCGGCGTGTTCGAGGCGGCCCGGCAGCGGGGCCTGCGGGTGCCCGAGGACCTCAGCGTGGTCGGCTTCGACGACCTGCCGCTGTCCCGGTCCGCGTGGCCGCCGCTGACCACCGTGCGCCAGCCCCTGGAGGAGATGGCCGCGCTGGCCGCGCGGATGGTGCTGGCCATGGGCCGGGGCGAGAACACCGAGGCGCGCCGCGTCGAGCTGTCCACCGATCTGGTGGTCCGGGAGAGCACCGCACGGCCCCGGTGAAACCGGGGCTCGCCCATGATCGTCCAAAATGGGAGCGCTTGGACGAATGGGGGCGGGATGACCGACGAACACGCTAAGGTTTCTGCGGATATCGCCGGGTTCGCGGGACGGGGCTGACGGTTGCGGAGTTCGCGTGGAGCGGCCGTCACGGCATTCGCCGCGGCGCTCATGCTTCTGGGAGGTTCCGGGTCGGCGGCCCTCGCGGCGCCGGTCCGCCATGACGCCGGGACGGTGCGGGCCGGGACGGTGCGGGGCGCGGAGCACGCGGCGGCCGCCCCGGTGTCGGCGGTTCCCGGCAGGCGGGCGGCGGGGGCGGCGGAAGGGCCGTCCGTCGAGGAGCATCCCTGTCCGGTCGCCGTGCCGTCCGGCACGACCTGCGGTTACCTCCTGGCCCCCGAGCGGCGTGACGTCCCCAACAGCAGGACCATCAAGGTCGGCTACGCGGTGCACCGGGCGTCACAGGCCTCAGGACAGGCGGCCGACCCGGTCGTCTACATGAGCGGCGGGCCGGGATCCGCCTCGCTCCAGCTCACCGGGTTCCTCTCCCAGATGTTCCCCGGCCGCGACGTGGTCGTCCTCGAACAGCGCGGCGGGCGCTACTCCGAGCCCAGACTGAGCTGCCCCGAGATCGTCCGCGGGGTCGTGGACACCCTGCGCACGTCCGGGCCCGCGTCGGCCGAGACCGCCCCGCTCGCCCGGCAGGCGCTGGCCTGCCAGTCGCGCCTTGAGGGCGAGCACGTCGACCTGCGCGGCTACCGGACGGCCGAGCTCGCGGCCGACGTCGTGGACCTGCGTGCCGCACTCGGCTACCCGCGCTGGTATCTGTTCGGCGTCAGCTACTCCACCCGCCCGATGCTGCTGGCGGCGGCGCGCGACCCGCAGGGCACCCGAGGGGTCGTGCTGGACTCGCTGCTTCCCGCGGGCGCCCGCTGGTACGACGAGTCGTCCGCCGCGCTCTCGGCGACGATGACCAAGCTGGGGATCGCCGCCCGGTTCGACGCCATGGTGAAAGCGCTCAACGCGCACCCCGCGACGTACGAGACCCGGGACCCGCTCACCCGCAAGCGGCTGACGGTGCAACTCAACGGGGACGACGTCGCGACGATCCTCGGCGAGGCGCTGCACGAGACCGACGTGATCCCGATCGTGCCGGCCCTCGTGGACGGGCTGGCCTCCGGGCGCACAGAACTGCTGCAACCCCTGGTCGACGCCGCCGGCGACGGGCTGACCTCGCACGACTGGGGCCTGTACTATGCCGTCCAGTGCCAGGACGAGACGCCGTACAACTCCTTCCCCGCCTCGCGGGGCCCCCGGCTGTTCACCGGGGTCGTCGACGCGGCGGTCTGCGACGCCTGGGCTCTGCCGGCCGCGCGGACCGACGCCGACCTGCTGACCCCGCACGCGCCGGTCACCCCGGCCTCGTCGGACGGCACGTCGATCGAGGGGGCGTCGTCCGAGGGGGCGGCGCCGCCGGTCCTGGTCCTCGGCGGCGAGTACGACCCCACCACCCCGCCGGAGGCCGCGCGGCAGGCGGTGTCGGCCGTGCCGGGCGCGCGGTTCGCCGAGTTCGCCGGGGTCGGGCACGCCGTCTTCCTGGCGAGCGCCTGCGGCCGTCAGGTGATCGCCGCGTTCCTCGACGACCCGGCCGCGACGGCCCGCGCGTGCGACCCCGGCGCCGCGCCGTACCCCATCGTGCGTCCTGGCGGCCTGCTCCTCACCTCGTCGGTCTACCGGCTGTCCCGGTCGCCGATCCCACTGGGCGTCCCCGCGGCCTTCCTGCTCGTCTCGGCCGTCCAGCTCGTCGCGGGGCTCGTCTCCCTGCTGCGCAGGCGCGGCGGCGGGCTGAGCGCGCTCGCGGGCCTGGCGGGCGTCGCGCTGTGCGCGCTGTCGGCACTCAGCCTGTCGGCGATCCAGGACTGGACCACGCTCGCGATCGGGGTGCCGCACGCCCTGGCCTGGTATGGCCTGCTGGCCCTCGTCTCCACCGGGCTGTCGATCGTCGAGGCGTTCCGGCTGAACGCCGCCGCCGCCCGGATCGTCCCCGTCCTGACCGGCCTCGCGTTCCTCGCCTGGCTGTACGGCTGGCTACTGCCTTGATCAAGCTCGCCTTAAGGGCTCATTAAAAGGAAAGTTTCTTAATAGAAAGCGTTGACGCGGCTGTTCCGGCGGCTTACGTTCCGATCAACCCCTGGGGGGCGGGGTGTGGAGGATCGGCACTTCGCCTGTCGGAGGTATGGCTGTGCGCCTGTTGAGATCATCGTTAGTGCGGACCGCTTCGGCGGTCTGCGTCGCGTTCGCCGCCGGGGCGGCGGCACTCGCCGCGACCGGCGGGACCGCCGGGGCGGCCGCCGCCGACGAGGCGTGCCGGCCCGACGGGCTCTACCGGACGCCCGGCGTGGAGGTCCCCTACTGCCTGGCCTACGACACCGACGGCCGCGAGAAGATGGGCGGGGACCACCCCCGCCGCATCATCGGCTACTTCACCGGCTGGCGCGACGGCTCCAACGGGCAGACCCGCTATCTGGTCAAGGACATCCCGTGGGGCAAGGTCACCCACATCAACTACGCGTTCGCCCACGTGGGGCCGGACAACAAGATCTCCGTCGGGTCGGACACCGCGAAGAATCCCGCCGTCGGCATGACCTGGCCCGGCGTCGCCGGCGCCGAGATGGACCCGGCGTACTCCTACAAGGGCCACTTCAACCTGCTCGGCAAGTTCAAGAAGCAGTTTCCGGACACCAAGACCCTGATAAGCGTGGGCGGCTGGGCCGAGACCGGCGGCTACTTCGACGACGCGGGCAAGCGGCAGGCGAGCGGCGGCTTCTACACGATGACGTCGACCCAGGCGGGCATCGACACGTTCGCGGACTCCGTCGTGTCGTTCCTGCGCACGTACGGCTTCAACGGCGTGGACATCGACTACGAGTACCCGACGTCGAACAACGACGCGGGCAACCCGCTCGACTGGCCGATCGCCAACTCCAAGCGCGCGACGCTGATGAAGGGCTACGCCGCGCTGATGAAGACGCTTCGCGAGAAGCTGGACCGCGCCTCCGCCGCCGACGGGAAGTACTACATGCTGACCGTCGCCGCGCCCGCGTCCGGCTGGCTGCTGCGCGGCATGGAGACCTACCAGGTCACGCAGTACCTCGACTACGTCGACATCATGTCGTACGACCTGCACGGCGCGTGGAACAAGTACGTCGGCCCCAACGCGTACCTCTTCGACGACGGCAAGGACGGCGAGCTCGCCGCCGCCGGCGTGTACGGGGCCGGGCAGTACGGCGGCATCGGCTACCTCAACACCGACTGGGCCTACCACTACTTCCGCGGGGCCATGCAGCCGGGCCGGATCAACATCGGCCTGCCGTACTACACCCGGGGGTTCAAGAACGTGCAGGGCGGCACGAACGGGCTGTGGGGCACCGCCCCCGCCACCACCTGCCCGGCCGGCTCCGGCCTCACCACCTGCGGCGACGGCGCGGTCGGCATCGACAACCTGTGGCACGACCTCGACGACGACGGCAAGGAGTCCCCGGCGGGCTCCAACCCGATGTGGCACGCCAAGAACCTCGAGAAGGGCATCCTCGGCGACTACCTGGCCTCCTACGGCGTCACGGACACGTCCCTGACCGGCGCCTACGCCCGTTACTACGACTCGACGCTCACCGCTCCCTGGCTGTGGAACTCCACCAAGAAGGTGTTCCTGTCCACCGAGGACGACCAGTCGGTGGCGGCCAAGGCCGACTACGTGATCTCCAGGGGCATCGGCGGCACGATGATCTGGGAGCTGGCCGGCGACTACGGCTGGAACTCGGCCAAGGGCCAGTACGAGCCCGGCGCCACGCTGACCACGCTGATGTACGACAAGTTCAAGGCCGCCACGCCGTACGGGAACGTGCGGGCGACCACCCCGATCCCGGCGCAGAAGCTGGACATCTCGGTGGAGTTCCGGGACTTCGCCCTGGGCGACAACAACTACCCGATCAACCCGAAGATCCACATCACCAACAACTCGGGCGTGACGCTACCGGGCGGCACGGAGTTCCAGTTCGACTACGCGAACTCGGCTCCGGGCAACGCGGCCGACCAGTCGGGCTTCGGCTCCACCGTCATCCGCAGGGACCACACCGCGCCCGACAACGTCGGCGGCCTGAGGGGCGACTACAACCGGGTGTCGCTGAAGCTGCCGAGCTGGCAGGCCCTCGCGCCGGGCGCCTCGGTGGACGTCGCCTTCGTCTACTATCTGCCCACCTCGACCCCCTCCAACTGGACGGTCTCCTTCGGCGGCGCGACGTACGGCATCACGCAGGACCTCGCCAGGGGCGGCGTGACGGCCTCGCCCTCCGCTTCCCCGTCCGGCTCCCCGTCGGCGTCTCCCAGCGCGTCGCCGTCGGCCGGGACGTGCACGGCTCCCGCGTGGTCGTCCACGACCGTCTACACGGGCGGCAACCTCGTCTCGTACGCCGGTCACACGTGGAAGGCGCAGTGGTGGACCCAGGGCGAGACGCCCGGAAAGGCGCAGGTGTGGCTGGACCAGGGGCCCTGCGCGTCCGCCTCGCCCTCTGCCTCCCCCTCTGCCTCCCCCAGTGCCTCGCCCAGTGCCTCGCCCAGTGCCTCGCCCAGCCCGTCTCCGAGCGCCTCGCCGTCCGCGTCGCCGTCCGCCTCGCCTTCCGCGTCGCCTTCGGTTTCGCCGTCGGCGAGCCCCGGCGGCTACCCCGGCTGGGCGGCCGGCACGGCGTACGCGACGGGTGACCGGGTGACCTACGGCGGCGTGGCCTACCAGTGCCGTCAGCCGCACACCGCCCTGGCGGGCTGGGAGCCGCCGAACGTCCCCGCCCTCTGGACCAAGATCTGACCCACGCCCCTGCCCGTACGTCCCGCGGCGACTCGCCGGGACGTACGGCACAGCCTCCGGGCCGTCCCGGACCGGTGACACCGGTACGGCCCGGAGCCGATGCCCGGCGGTCTCAGCCGATCACAAGTCGAGAGACCGCCGGGCGTCGCGCCGTCCGGGGACCTTCTCATCCCTCCGCGCTCAGACCCCGGGCGCGGCGGGCGACGTTCCTGCTCACCAGCAGCATCCCGCCGACCGAGGCCAGCATCCCGGCGGCGATGACCGGCACGACGGCCCCGAACCCGGAGGCCCCGGCGACGAGGCCGAACAGCGGGGGGCCGAGGAGCGCGCCCACGCTGCCCATCTGGGCCACCATCCCGGTGCCCACATCGGCGTGGTCGAGACGCTCCAGCACGAAGGGAAGGGCGGCGAAGGCCAAGGCGCCCAGCACCCCGTTCTCCAGGGAGACGATCCCCGCGCCGGTCGCCGCGGCGGCCAGCGGACCGTCGGCGCCGTAGACCAGCCAGGCGGCCGGCACGACCAGCAGCCCGGACACGGCGAGCGCGGCGAGCGGCACGCCCCGCCGGAGCAGGACGCCCACGGACAGCCCGCCGAGAACGCCGACGAACGAGATCGCCGAGGTCAGGGCCCCGGCGGCGCCGGCGGAGCTCGCGTGCTCGTCGACCAGGAGCGTGGGCAGCAGCACGACCACCGGCATCGTCACCAGCACCATCAGGCAGAAACACACGGTGAGCAGCGCGGGCCACGCCAGCGCCCGCGCACCGGGCACGGACCCGGCGGCGGCGCCGGAGGCGGACGTCCGAGGCAGCCGCACCCGGACGGCCACCGTCATCAGCAGCGTCAGCCCCGCGATCAGCAGCACCCAGCCGCGCCAGCCGAGGACCTCGCCGGCGGCGCCGCCCACGAGGGTGCTCACGCCGATGCCCACCGGGACGAACGTCGCCCAGACGGACAGGGCGACCCCCCGGTCCCGTTCCTCGGCGAGGTGGAGGACCAGCGCCGGGCAGGCGATGGTGACCACGAGATAGCCGGCGCCCTCGGCGACGCGGGCGGCCAGCAACCAGGCGAAGCTCCCCGCGGCCGCGCTCAGCGCGCTCGCCGCCACCATCAGCGCCAGGGCGGCGACGAGCGACCTGCCCGCACCGAACCGGCGGACCAGATAGCCCGCGGGCAGCCCGGCGACGGCGCCCACCCCGACCACCGCCGAGATCGCCCAGCCCAGTTGCGACAGCGACAGCCCGAGCTCGTCGGCCATCGACGGCCCGACCGCGGCGAACTTGCCGTAGCTCATCGCCGCCACGACGCCGGCGAGGTAGATGACGACGATCGTCAGCCACGGCGAGCGCCGCACCGGCGCCTCGCTCCGCTCGGATCCGCCTACGGTCGGCTGGGGGGTCAATGAGCCCTCCTTCGCGCGGTGTCGTCAGGCCGGATTCCACTCAACCAGGAGAATGCGTACGCCGTCCGGCACATCACCGTAACCGATCACTACGCCACGGTCCGCAGCCGCCGCCGGTCCGCCGCGCGGCATGCACGGGCCGCGATCAGTGGGACCATGGCTGGGTCGGCGCCGGCAAAAGGAAGGCAAGGCAGGTGGACCAGGTCGCCCGGATGTGCAACGACGCCCCGAACACGCGCGGCGGTCGGCGAAGGACCGGACGGACCGCACCGCCCCCGGCGGCCGCGCACGCCGTCCCGCCGCGTAACCGGCCGCGTAACCGGCCGCGGGTGCTCGCCGTGCCGCGTGGACGGCTGCGGGCGCTCGCCGTGCCGCTGCTGGCTCTGCTCTCGGTGATGCTGATCGCGACGCCCGCGCGGGCCCACGACGTGCTCGTCGCCAGCGACCCCAAGGACGGCGCGGTCCTCGGCGCCATGCCCGCCTCGGTGACGCTCACCTTCGACCAGGCCGTACGCCGCGACTTCGCGCGGCTCGCCGTCACCGGGCCGGACGGCGCCCACCACGAGCAGGGCGAGATCACGGTGGACGGCAGGAACGTCTCCATCGGTGTGCGGACGGGCACCCCCGCGGGGGCGTACGCGATCGGCTACCGCATCGTGTCGAACGACGGCCACCCCGTCACCGGCGCCGTGAAGTTCACCGTGACCGGCGGGGGCGCGGCCCCCGGGGCGGTCACCGCGCCGACGGCCACCCCCGCGCCCGGCACGGCCAACCCCGTCACCGCGAACCCCGGCGCTCCGACGACCGGCGTGGGGACGGCCGGTCAGGGCGGCGGAAGCTGGGTATGGGGGCTGCTGGCCGTCACCGCCGCGCTGCTGGCGCTGTGCGCCCGCGTGCTCGTGCGGCACGACCGGCGCCTGCGCGACGGGACTATCCCGGCTCCCCCCGCGGCGGGGATGCCACGGGCGGCCTCTCCGGGCGACCCGGAGCCGTCGGACACACCCGCGTCGGAGACAGAGGCGGCAGGGACAGAGGCGGCGGGGGAACCGGCGGCGGATTCCGGCGCGGAAGGCCCGGCCGCCGGACGCTCCACCGCCGCCGGGACCGGTGCGGGAAGCTCCCCGGCCTCGGGCGGCGCCGCGTGACCACGACCTCGGAACCACACGTCTCGGCGGACCGGTCCGGCTCCGGAACCGAGCACGCCCGCGCCCGGGTCCCGGCGGCGGGGCTGACCGCCGGCGCCCTGCTCGCGGTCGTGATCGCGACCTGGCTCACCCTGCCGGGAACGGTGCCCGGGCTCCCCATGCCGGGCACGATCGTGGAGTACGGACTGCCGGTCGTCCGGCTCGTGCTCGACCTGGCCGCCACCGCGACCATCGGACTCAGCCTGCTCCCCAAGCTCCTCGGCTTCGACGACCCGGACCGGACCGAGCCGCTCGCCGCCAGGGCCCGGCACTGGGCCGTGCTGTTCTCGCTGGTCTGGTGCGCGGCGGCGCTGGTGTCGGCCGTCCTCAGCGCCGCCGAGGTCACCCCGGGCGCGTTTCCCGACGTGGCGGCGTACGTCGACGGCATCGGCGCGGGGCAGGGCATGATCGTGAGCGCGTCGTGCGCCCTGGCCAGCGCCGCCGTGGGAATGCTGGCGGTGCGGTTCGGCGAGAAGGTGCCGGCCGAGTTGCGGGTGCTCGTCGCCGGGTTCGGGCTGCTCCCGCTCCCGGTCACCGGCCACGCCTCGAACTGGTACTGGCACGACCTCAGCATGGTCTCGATGGAGCTGCACGTCATCGGGGCGTGTGCCTGGGTGGGCGGCCTGGTCGCGCTCGCCGTCCTGCTGCCGCGTCATCGCGACCTGCTCGCCCGCACGCTGCCCCGGTTCTCCCGGCTGGCGACGTACGCGCTGGTCGTCGTGGGGCTGTCCGGGCTCTTCAACGGCCTGGTGGAGCTTCTGCTCACGCCCGGCGAGAGCTTCCCCGCGTCGCTGGTCACGACGGGGTACGGCCGGCTCGTGGTCGCCAAGGCGGTGTTCACCGGAGTGATCGCACTGCTGGGGGGCAACATCCGCTGGCGGCTGCTGCCGGCGGTCACGCGTCAGGCCCCGGCCGCGTTCGCCGCCTGGGCGGCCTTGGAACTCACCGTGATGGGCCTCGCGTACGGCGTCGCGGTCGCGCTGACCAAGACCCCGGTCGTCTGACCCAGGGCCCAGCCCGGCCCGCCTCCGAGACGCCGAGAGCCGCCCCCGGCGAGGGAGCGGCTCAGGAAAGGCGGGTGCACGCGGGTGCGGCCCGTCAGGCCGTCGGCTCCGACACGGTGGCGGGCGCGGGGGTCGCCTCGGACGCCGGCTCGGACGCCGTCTCCGGCTTGGCAACGCGCGGCGGGCCGGGCTCGGCCGTGACCACCGTATGCGCGGGCCGCGTCTCTCTGGCGATCCTGTCCTCCGCGGCGGCGGCCGTCAGCCCCTTGCGGCCGGCGAACCACTCCACCGCGTACCACAGGACGGCCAGCGCGGCGAGCGCCACCGGCCAGGCCCGCGGCGCGTACGGCGGGGCTTCGAGCACCCGGTCCTGCGCCAGCAGCCCTCCGTACACCGCGGCGGTGGCGAGCACCGCGCCCACGAGCGGCCGCAGATGCCTGATCGGCACCAGGAAGGCCAGGTCGACGGCGAGTCCGGCGAGCAGGAAGAAGAACGGGACGGTCGACGGCGGGAACCCGCCACCGACGAGCAGCGGCCAGATCAGGCACCGGTAGGCCACGTACACCCCGGCGATCGCGGTGGCCGTGTAGCGGCGGCCGACCATGACGCGGGCGAAGACCAGGATCGCGACGCCCACCACCCCCGCGTACAGGGCGTAGACGACGTCGGGGATCGGCAGCGAGAACTTGAGCACCATGGCCCGGTCCACGGCCCGCCCCATCTGGTTGGCCGCGAATTCGAGCAGCGTCGGCTCGGCGTACGGCTGCCCCCGGTCCCAGGAGGCCAGCTCCAGCACGCCGTATTCCTGCTGCAGCTCGGGGAAGTGCGCGTTCTCCAGGAAGAACGCGAACAGGCCGCCCAGCACCAGCGCGCGCCGGCCGCGGGTGATCTCGGCGTACCTGCCCGAGCCGATATACCAGCCGCGGATCGCTCCGGCGAGCATCAGCGCGGTGCCGATGTACAGCAGCGCGTGGGAGGGGCTCCACGCGGTGATGTCGAGCCCGTTGACCCGGTGGTTGATGAGATCGAGCGGGATGGCGATGAGGAAGACCCCGGTGCCCCACACGATCAGGCGGGAGGACGTGCGGTCCACCCCGTAGCCGGTGTACCAGTGCACGATGGTCAGCGCCACGGCGATCACCGTGCCGACCGTGTTGAGCAGGTGCGGCGGGGCCAGGTCGTCGCGCAGCCACCTGAAGTGCCACGACACGTCCCAGCTCGACCCGAGCACCTTGAGGACGAACGCCGCGAGCCAGCCCAGGTAGAGCACCCGGAAAAGGTCCTGCGGCGTCTGCCTGCCCGCCTCCCCCCGCGTCCAGTACGGAAGAGCCCACTCGATCGCGCGAGCGGGGATCTGCTTGAGCGGCGTTCCATTCACGCGCGAAATGATGCCGTTCCCTATGGTGAGGCGCAATCAGGGTTTACCCCGATGCATCATCACGATTCGTGCGCGGACCGGGTCGGCGCCCACCGACGCGACGGTTATCCACAGGCGCGGCGGCTCCTCAGCGGTCTCTCAGCAGACACAAGTAGCATCGCGATATGGCGTTTCCGGGTGGGCGGCGTGCCCTCGCGATCGTGGTCACGCTGGTCATCCTGATGGCCGGAGGCGTGGCGTGGGCTCTATGGCCCTCCGGCCCCGTGGTGAAGGGACGTGACCTGGTCATCCCCGTCGTGGACGGACCGGCCGGCGACCAGCACGTCGATCTCGACGCCACCTTCTATCCCCCGGCCTCCGGCGGCAGGGCTCCGGCCGTGCTGCTCGCCCACGGCTTCGGCGGCAGCAAGGAGAGCATGCGCGAGCAGGCGGGACGGCTCGCGGAGCAGGGCTACGCCGTGCTGACCTGGTCGGCTCGCGGGTTCGGCCGCTCGACCGGGCAGATCGCGCTCAACTCCCCCGACTACGAGGTCAAGGACGTGCGGGGGCTGATCGACTGGCTGGCCAAACGCCCCGAAGTGCGTCTCGACGCCCCGGGCGACCCGCGCGTCGGGATCGCCGGCGGCTCGTACGGCGGGGCGATCGCGCTGATGGCCGCTGCCTACGACAGCCGCGTCGACGCGATCGTCCCCCAGATCACCTGGTACGACCTCGCCGACGCGCTCTTCCCCGACGCCTCGGGCAAGGGTCCGCTCAACGGCGTCTTCAAGAAGATGTGGGCCGGCATCTTCTTCAGCGCCGCCGCCGACCGGCTGGCCCCGGACGGCGGCCTCGGCGCGGGCGGTCTGGCCGGCCTCACCGGCCCGGCCGCGGGCTCCGGAGGCGACGCGTCCGGGGGCGACGCGTCCGGGGGCCGGGTGACCGGGCGAACGCCCGGGATCGAGCAGGTCCAGTGCGGGCGGTTCCTGCCGCAGATCTGCGACATGTACCAGAAGGTGGCCGAGACCGGCAGGGCCACCAAGGAGGCCGTCGATCTCCTGCGGCGGTCGAGCCCGATCTCGGTGCCCGGCCGGATCAAGGTGCCGACGCTGCTGGTCCAGGGCCAGCGCGACTCGCTGTTCCCGCTCTCGCACGCCGACGCCAACGCCCGGGCCATCGCCGCCACAGGCGCTCCGGTCGAGGTCGCCTGGTTCAACGGCGGCCACGACGGCGGCGACGGCGAGGCGGACTGGCTGTCCGACCGTACGACCGGCTGGTTCGACCGCTATCTCAAGGGAACCGGTTCCTCCGCCGGCGACGACTCGGCCGTGTTCACCGTGACCAGGGACGGCGGCCGGGACCCGGGCACGCGCCGCCCCGTGCTCCTGCACGCCACCGCCGACCGCTACCCGGGCCTGCCGGGCGTGCAGCGGACCACGGTCGCGCTCAACGGCCCCCAGCAGCCGATCGCCAACCCGGCGGGCGGGTCGCCGTCGTCGATCTCGGCGGTCCCCGGCCTCGGCGGGCTGCTCGGCGGAAACGGCGGCGGCGCGTCGATCGCGCTGGACATGCCCGGCCAGGCGGCCGCCTTCGAGTCCGCCCCACTGTCCACGCCCGCACAGGTCACCGGCAGCCCCACCGTAACGATCAGGGTGTACGGCACGGGTGAGGCCACGCTGTTCGCCAAGCTCTACGACGTCTCCGGAGGGTCGCTTCCGGTGCTCCCGTCGAGCCTGGTCTCGCCCCTGCGGGTCACCGCGAGCGAGGCCGGCACACCGGTCACGGTGACGCTTCCGGCCATCGACAGGCGATTCGATGCCGGGCACAGGATGCGGATGGTCGTGTCGACCACCGACCTGGGCTACGCGACGCCCGCCGCCCCCGCCGTCTATCGGATCGCGCTGGACTCCCCCACGCTGGAACTGCCCGGGGACGCGGCGCTGCGGACGCCCGCCACCGGCCCGGCGTGGTGGACGTGGGCCATGCCGCTCGCCGCGATCGCGGTCGCGGCCGTGCTCCTGCTGACCGGCAGGGCCAGGCGCGGCGGGGACGCGGGCGACGACCCGGCGGTGGACGCCGAGTCGGCCGATGTGCCCTTGGTGATCAGCGGGCTGGGCAAGCGCTACCGCAACGGCGAGCGGGCGGTCGACGGCCTGTCGTTCCGGGTCGAGAAGGGCCAGGTGCTCGGCCTGCTCGGGCCGAACGGCGCGGGCAAGACCACCACCATGCGCATGCTGATGGGTCTCATCCACCCGGACGAGGGCGAGATCCGGATCTTCGGCACCCGTGTGCGGCCGGGGGCTCCGGTGTTGTCACGGCTGGGGTCGTTCGTCGAGGGGCCGGGGTTCCTGCCGCACCTGTCCGGCCGGGCCAACCTGGAGCTGTACTGGCAGGCCACGGGACGACCACCGCAGGACGCCCGCATGGAAGAAGCGCTGGAGATCGCCGGGCTCGGCGCGGCCCTGGAGCGCGCGGTGCGCACCTATTCCCAGGGCATGCGCCAGCGCCTCGCCATCGCGCAGGCCATGCTCGGCCTCCCCGACCTGCTCGTGCTGGACGAGCCGACCAACGGCCTCGACCCGCCGCAGATCGCTGAGATGCGCCGGGTGCTCAAGGCGTACGCCGAGCAGGGGCGCACCGTCATCGTCTCCAGCCACCTGCTCGCCGAGGTCGAGCAGACCTGCACCCACGTGGTCGTCATGCACCGCGGGCGGCTGGTGTCGGCCGGGCCGGTCGGCGACCTGCTCGGCACCGCGCCGGCCGCCAACGGCGTCGGCCCCCGCCTGGAGGACGTGTTCCTCGACCTGATCGGAGAGAGCCGTTGAGCCCGGCGAAGCGACCGGCCCCGGACCTGACCGGACGCAACCACGACGGCGGGCGGGCCACTCCGGTCACCCAGGACGGGCCGGACACGCGCGGGAGTGACGCGGGAGGCCGGGCTCCCGGCTACGCTCCGGGACGCACGCTGCCGCTGCGGGTGGAGTTCGTGCGGCAGCTGCGGCGGCGCCGGACCATGGCGATGTTCGCCGTACTGCTCGCCCTGCCGTGGGTGCTCGTGGTGGCGTTCCAGTTCGGGCCGGCCGGGCGGGGCCAGGGCAGCCTGCGGCTGTCGGATCTGGCCACGGCGGGCGGGCTCAACTTCGCCGCGTTCGCCCTGTCGGTGTCGGCCAACTTCCTGCTGGTCGTCGCCGTGGCGCTGTTCTGCGGTGACACGGTGGCGAGCGAGGCGAGCTGGTCGTCGCTGCGCTACCTGCTGGCGGCGCCGGTTCCCCGCGACCGGCTGCTGCGCCATAAGCTGGTGGTGGCGCTGGCGTACTCGGCCGCCGCGGTGACCGTGCTTCCGCTGATGGCCCTGCTCGCCGGCACACTGGCCTTCGGTTGGAACGACATCACCGTGCCGGGGACCGGCGAGGTGATCCCCGCCGCCGACGTACTGCCCAAGTTCGCCGTCGTCATCGGCTATGCCCTGGTCAGCCAGCTCGTGGTCGCCGCGGTCGCCTTCCTGCTGTCGGTCGGCACCGACTCCCCGCTCGGCGCGGTCGGCGGCGCGGTCGGCCTGGTGATCGTCAGCAGCATCCTGCAGGCGGTCGAGGCGCTGGGCTCGCTGCGCGAGTTCCTTCCCACGTTCTGGAACTCCGCGTGGCTCGACGCGCTCGCGCCGGAACCCGACTACAGCGGCATGGTGAAGGGCGTGGCGGTCTCCGTGACCTACTCGGCGGTCCTCGTCGCCCTGGCCTTCCGCCGCTTCCGGCGCCGGGACGTCGTCTCCTGACGGGACCCCGCGCCGTCCCCGGGCCTTCCAGCTAGCCGGAAGGCCCGGGGACGGCTGGCGGTGGGACCGGAATGGAGGCTGCCAGCGAAGACGGGCCCCCGCCGGCGGAGACAAGCTGATATCGGAACCGATCAGGACATCCGGGTCGGCGCCCCTCACGCCCGGCCGAGCAGTCTCTGATCGGTCACAGCCGTCCGGCCCGCCGGACGCGCGAGACCGCTGCTCAACAAGCGACCGTAGCCGGAGGTGACCGGGTGCCGATGACCTACCCGAGACGAGTGGCGCCCTGGCCCTGCCGGGCGCCCTCGCCGTGGCCGCTCGCGCCAGCCGCCGGGCACCGCCGCACGCCGCCTCCCGCTGCAAGCAGGCCTGTGGGGGCCGCGACACCGACGGCAGCATTGCGATGAGCGTCATGTGCAACCACGACTCCGTCCCGACCGGCGATCCGAACATCCTCGTCCCCGCCCCTCTCGGCGAGGACGAGGCCGCCCTGCCGGTGCACGCCGAGAGGCTGCTGGAGCGGCTCGCCGACGCCGGAAGGCGCTTGGACCGGAAGGCCGAGCGCCAGCGCCGGTTCCTGGTCGACGCCTCCCATGAGCTGCTCACCCCGCTCGCCGGGGTGCGGGCGCAGTTGGAGGAGGCCCGGCTGCACCCCGCCGAGACGGACCTCGCCGAACTCGTCGACTGCTCACTGAGAGACGTGGACCGTCTGCAGGCGGTCGTCTGCGACCTGCTGCTGCTCCTGAAGGCGGGGACGAAGCCGCCCCTCGGGAGAAGAGCGGCCGACCTGGCCGAGCTGGTGCGGACGGAGGTCTCCAGCCGGGCACACCGGTCGCCGGTGCTGCTCCGGCTCATCCCCGGCCTGGCGGTCCACGCCGTCGAGCACGAGATCTACCTCCTGCTGGGCAACCTCCTGGACAACGCCCAGCGGCACGCCAGGAGCAGGGTGCTGGTGGAGATCCGGCAGGAGGGCGCCCACGCGGAGCTCGCCGTCTCCGACGACGGCGGCGGCATCGCCGAGGTTGACCGGGAAAGGGTGTTCGAGCCGTTCACCCGGCTGGAGAAGTCCCGCGCCCGGGGCGGCTCGGGCCTGGGCCTGACCATCGCGCGGGAGATCGTGCGGGCACACGGCGGGACCATCGGCGTGGAGGACGGGGCGGAGGGCGGCGCCCGGTTCGTCGTCCGGCTGCCGCTCGCCGATCCTCCGTAGGCCGTCGGTCGTGACCGCTCCGTCAGCCGTCGCCGACCGGAATCACGGCTGTCAGCGTAGTGCCATGGCCGATCGGGCTGGTGACCTCGATCGCACCGCCGAGCGCCTGGACCCGGTCGATGAGACCGATCAGCCCCGAACCCCTGCCGGGGTCGGCGCCTCCTTTCCCATTGTCGCGGACCCCGACCCTCGCCGTGTCGCCCGCCGCCTCGACCTCGACGTACACCATCGTGGCCTGCGCGTGCTTGGCCACGTTCGTCAGGCACTCGGAGACGATGTAGTAGACCGCCACCTCGACCCGCTCCGGCAGGCGCCCGTCGACCCGTACGTCCAGCTCGACGGGGACGGCCGAGCGGCGCGCGAGCATCTTCAGCGCGGGCCCGAGGCCTCCTTTGGAGAGGATCGCCGGGTGGATGCCGCGCGACAGCTCCCGCAGGTCCTCCAGCACCAGCGTCAGGCCCTCGGCCGTGTGGGACAGCTGCTCCTTGAGCTTGGGCAGATCCGGTGGCACGGCGGTCTCCGCCATGCGCAACTGCAGCCCCAGGGAGACGAGGCGCTGCTGGGCCCCGTCGTGCAGGTCGCGTTCGATCCGGTGCCGGGTCTCGTCCGAGGCGGCGACCACGCGGGCCCGCGAGGCGGCGAGCTCGTCGCGGGCCTCGGCGTTGGAGATCGCGGTGGCGACCAGCTCGGTGAAGTCCCGCATGCGTTCCTCGACGTCGTCCGGCTGCGGCTCGGGAGCGCGGAAGAAGGCGATCATCACGCCCCACAGGCGGGCCTCGACGACGATGGGACTGGCGACTGCGGAGACGACCTGCTCGTCCCCGGCCCACCCGTCCAGTTCCCCTGCCTCGCCCTCCTTTGCCGTCATCCTGTCCGGCTGTCCCGTCCGCAGGACGAGGGCGGACAGGCCGCTCTCCCTGATCGGGCGGCGCGAGCCCACCGGCGGCGGAGACCCCTGGTCCGACGCGCTCCACGAGCCCGCCAGGACGACCGTACGGTCGGGCTCGTAGCGCTCGATCGCGGTGTGGTCCGCGTTCACGATCAGGCCCATCTCACGGGCGACCGCGCCGAAGATCTCCGTCGGCGAGACCCCGCGCGCGACCAGGGTGGCGACCCGTCGCAGGGCGGCCTGCTCCTCGGCGATCCTGGCCAGCTCGTCCCGGCTCGCCGCCAGGGCGGTGCTGATGGCCTCGCGGTCGCGCGCCGCCACCAGCACCGCTTCCAGCGAGGGCACCACGCGCTCACGCAGGCGGCGCATCATGGCCGCCGGCAGGCCGGCGGGCACGACGAGCGTGCCGATCCCGGCGCCGTCGTCCGTCAGCGGCAGCACGGTGTGGCGCGGGTCGTCGCCGACCGGCCCGAGTTCGATGGCCAGGAACGGCAGGCCGAGTCCCTGCGCCAGGCGCCGGGCCACGACCGGCAGCGCCGCGCGCAGGTGTTCGGCGCGCAGGAGGAGACGGGCCGTCCTGGCGTCGAGATCGGCTTCGCGGCGGCGTTCCTCCGCCTCCACGACCAGGGACCGCATCAGCGAGGCGGCGGCGCTCACCAGCAACCCGACGGTCAGGAAGACCAGCAGCGGCACCCACGTCCAGGAGCTGAAGATGGTGAACTGGTGGAGGGGCTGGACCTGGAAGAAGTCGTAGACCACGGCGCTGGCCACGGCGACGATCACACCGAGGCCCATGCCCCAGAGGTAGGCGACCACGAGAACGCCGAGCAGGTAAACTACGTCCAGGGCGTTGCTGGGCGCCACCTGCGCCAGCGCAAAGGCTATGAACGTCTCGGCTGCCACGCATGCGGCGCCCGTCAGGATGCCCCACAGGAGAGGCGGGCGGCTCGCGCGTAGCAGCAACGACAGCAACCGCGCGTGCACAAGGCCACACTACTCTCGCAGGACGGCTAGAGGTACGGGCGAAATCCCAGGTCAACGCCGTCGCCCGCCGCGCCGGACCGGCACGCGACGAAGGCGGCAGAGCGATGGACGAGACCCCGACGCGAGTGGTGCTGGCGGACGACGACGTCCTGCTGCGCGAGGGGCTGGCGAGCCTGCTGGGGCGATCGGGGTTCGAGGTCCTCGGCCAGGCGGGGAACGCGGCCGAACTGCTCGCCCTCGTACGGGAGCACCACCCGGATCTCGCCGTCGTCGACATCCGGA
Organism: Microbispora sp. NBRC 16548; assembly: GCF_030268985.1. NCBI lineage: Bacteria > Bacillati > Actinomycetota > Actinomycetes > Streptosporangiales > Streptosporangiaceae > Microbispora > Microbispora sp. NBRC 16548. The sequence goes on along the minus strand of NZ_BSSF01000001.1, from coordinate 362,002 downwards.
TGCCTCCGGCGCACGCGACGGAGGGCGTCGAGGCGGCCAAGGTGATCCGCGCGGAGTTCCCCGAGGTGGGCATCCTGCTGCTGTCGGCGCACGTCGAGGTCGAGCAGGCGATGGAGCTGCTCGCCACCGGGCACCGGATCGGCTACCTGCTCAAGAGCAGGGTGACCGCGGTGTCCGACTTCGTCGAGACGCTCCAGCGCATCGTCCACGGCGGCTCGGTCGTCGACCCCAGCCTCGTGGCCGAGCTCTTCAACGCGCGCCGCCGGCATGATCCACTGGAGGAGCTCACGCAGCGCGAGCGCGAGGTGCTCTCCCTCATGGCGGAGGGCCGGTCGAACGCGGGGATCGCGCACAAACTGTGGATCACCGAGGGCACGGTCGAAAAGCACGTCCGCAGCATCATGTCGAGGCTGCGGCTGCCGGAGGCGGAGGACGACCACCGCCGCGTGCTCGCGGTGCTCGCGTTCCTCGACGCCCGCTGAGGCCGTACCGGTGTCGCCGGTCCGGCCCGTTCAGGCGTCCGCGCCCCGCAGGATCTCGTCGATGGCCCGGCCCGACAGGCGTGGCTTGGACAGGAAGGCGAGGGCGGGGCTGGTCGCGATCATCTCGGCGAAGTCCTGCTCGTCGTACGTCGAGATCAGGATGATCCGCGGCGGGTCGCCGTCGCCCGCGTCGTGCAGACGCCGGGCCAGATCGAACCCGTTCTCCTCGCCCAGGTCGATGTCGACCAGCACGACGTCCGGCCGGAGCTCGCCGAAGCGGCCGAGCGCTTCGGCGGTCGTGGACGCGACGCCCACGACAGCGACGCCGTCCGCCTCCAGCAACAGGCGGGCGGCCTCCTTGAAGTGATCGCTGTCGTCGACGATGAGACACCTGAGGGGCACATCTCAAGAGTGGCATTCGGAGCGCGTCCGCGTCATTGCAGCTAGCCACCATCCCGCGGTGCCGTGGGCACGCCCGTCGGATGGGGGCTGCCAGCGCAGACGGCGGGGCCTCCCAGAGGCCATCGTGGGAGCTGTCAGCGAGCGACCGCGCGGCAGGTGAGATCACTCGAGGGCACGGAAGGAGGCGGCGATGCCGACCGACCGCCACGAAGCGTGGGCCGGCGAGGCCACCGGCCGGGGTCCGGCCGCGCCGACGCCGGTCGGGCACAGCGAGGCGATCGCGTGCGCCCTGCCCTCGGCCCGCCTCGTGGTGCTGCCGTCCGGCCACAACCTCATGCTCGAACGGCCTCTCGGCGTCAACGCCGCACTCGGCCGCCTGCTGCGCCTGGTCACCCGGCCCGAACCGGCTCTTCGTGAACTGTCCGCCGCCTGCTGAAGGATCGAGGTGACACGCATGTGCCCGCACACCCCGCCGTGTCCGCCCGCGTACGCCCCCGACCACGACGCCGCCCGTCTCGTGGCCTTCCACCCCGAGCAGGGGTGGGGACTGCTCTGCAACGGTGTCGTGGTGTTCGAGGACACCGGCGAACTGCTGCCCGACGGCCGGAGCCTTCTCCCGCACCGGGCCTGCTGTGCGCGGGCCGCGTGAGTTCACGGGCGTGGCAGGGGTGGCCACGCTCGTCCCCATGGCCCGGCGGCCGCACGGCGCCTTCCCGGGGGAACGGCTCCCAGCCGCGCCGGACGACGCGGCCGACGACGGCGTGCCGAACGTGCGCCGGGCCTCCTGGGCCCTCCCCGCGGTCCCGTCCTCCACGAGCCGGGCGCGCCGGCTCGTCCGCGCCGCGCTGCGGGACTGGGCGGGCAGCGCGGAGGGCGAGGCGTCCGAGGTGGCCGAACTGCTCGTCAGCGAGCTGGTCGCCAACGTCCTGCGGCACGGGCGGGGGGAACCTGTCCTCACGCTCCTGCTGCGGGACGGCGTCCTGCGGTGCGAGGTCGAGGACGAGGCCCGCGTTCCGCTGCGGGTTCGCGACGGGTCATCGGACGAGGACGAGGGCGGCCGGGGGCTGCTGATCGTCGAGTCCCTGTCCCGCGCCTGGGGCGTGCGCCCGACGAGCAGGGGGAAGGCCGTCTGGTTCGAGCTGGCGGTGCGGTCCTAGCTCCAGTGAGGCGGGCGTTCCTCCAGCAGGTGGGAGACGTCGGAGTCGGAGCGCCAATCGCCCCACCCGAGGTCGGTGTCGTCGCTCGTCTGGTCAGGCAGCACCGGCAGCCCCTCGTCGAAGAGGTCCACCGGACGCATGTCATCCGGATGCTGCACACTCACGCGGCCAATGCTACTGGCTCCGCCCCGGAGCCGCGAAGCCGCGAGAGGCGGAGAGCCCCGAGAGGCGGGGAGCCGCGCGGCCAGGGGGCCGGTGAGTCCCGGGCGGCCGTGGAACCGGGCCCACGGCCGGGCGGCGCTGGGACTCCTTCCCCTGGGGCGAGATCAGGCCGCCTCATCGCCGGGCAAACGTCACGCCCGTACCACCGGACAGCCAACCGCACGCAAAGGTACGATGCGGGAGCAGGGAGCACGCCGGACGAACCCCCCGTGAGGCGGCATGGCAACGCCAGCAGGATGGCGGCAAGAGGGCAACCTGCCCGTGGAGCTGACCAGCTTCGTCGGGCGGACGCGGTTGCTCGCATCGCTGCGACAGAGGCTGCAGGAGTACCGGCTGATCACCGTGACGGGCATCGGCGGGGTCGGCAAGTCGCGCACCGCGCTGCGTCTCGCGCACCAGGTGCGACGGCAGTTCAGGGACGGCGTCTGGTACGTCGACCTGGCCCGGCTGCAGGACCCCGCGATGGTCTACCACACGATCACGGCCGCGCTCGGCATCGCCGACCAGTCGCCGCGCGGAGGGGCGGACACCCTCGCCGAATGGCTGGCCGAACGGGAGCTCCTGCTCATCCTGGACACCTGTGAGCACCTGGTCGACGCGTGCGCCCAGCTCACCCAGGAACTGCTCAACACGGCGCCGCACCTGCGCATCCTCGCGACCAGCCGGCGGTCGCTCAACGCGCCGGGCGAGTACACGGCCGCCGTGCCGCCGCTGACCGTGCCCGGCGACAACCCCTCGGACAACGCGTTCACCAACGAGGCCGTCGAGCTGTTCGGCGCGCGGGCCTCCGCCGTCGTGCCCGACTTCGGGGTGGACGAGGACAACATCACGGCCGTCGCCGAGCTGTGCCGCCGCCTCGACGGGATCCCGCTGGCCATCGAACTGGCCGCCGTGCGCCTGCGCACGCTGTCGGTCGAGCAGATCCTCGCGCTGCTCGCCGACCGGTTCAGCCTGCTCGCCGGAGCCAGCCGTACGGCGCTGCCGCGCCACCAGACGCTGCGCGCGGCGATCGGCTGGAGCCACGAGCTGTGCGAACCGGCCGAGCGGCTGTTATGGGCGCGGCTGTCGGTGTTCGCCGGCGACTTCGAGCTGGAGGCGGCCCGGCACGTCTGCGCCGGCGACGCCCTGCCCGCCGAGCGGATCCTCGACGTGATCGGCGGCCTGGTCGACAAGTCGGTCCTGCTGAGCTTCCCCACTCCGGCCGGTCAGCGCTACCGGCTGATCGACACGCTGCGGCAGTACGGCGGCGAGTGGCTGGACAAGCTCGGCGAGACGCAGGACCTGCGTCGCCGCCACCGCGACTACTACCTCCAGCTCGCCGAGCGCAGCGAACACTCGTGGTCGGGACCGCGCCAGGTCCACTGGTACACGCGGATGCGCCAGGAGCACGACAACATCCGCGTCGCCCTCGACTACTGCCTGTCCACCCCCGGCGAGGAGCGCATCGGCCTCGAGCTGCTGTCGGCGCTGTGGTTCCTGTGGGTCTCCTGCGGCTTCGCCCGTGAGGGCGTGATCTACCTGGAGCGCGCGCTCAAGGCCAGCTCCTCGCCCAGCAAGGAACGCTGCAAGGCCCTGTGGGTGCTGGCCTACATCCGCAGCGCCCAGGGCGACATGGCCGGCGCGCTCGCCGCGGCCGAGCAGTGCAGCACCGACGCGGTGCGCGTGGGCGACTCGGGCGCGGTGCTGCTCGCGACCAAGATGCAGGGCACCGCGGCCATGCTGCAGGGCGACGCGAAGAAGGCGACCGCGCTGCTCGGCGTCGCGATCGAGTTCCACCGCGGCGGCCGGGAGCTGAACCCGGGCCTGCTGCCGGCGATCGTCGAGCTGTCCATGGTGCTGCTCGCGCAGGGCGAGTTCGAGGAGGCGGAGACGCTGCTCGTCGACTGCCTGCAGGTCTGCCAGGAGCGCGGCGAGCTGTGGCTGCGGTCCTACGCCTGGTACGTCTCCTCCCTCGTCCACCGGGCGACCGGCAGGCGCGACGAGGCGCTGGTGGCGTGCAAGGAGGCGCTGCGCATCAAGCGGCACTTCCACGACGTGCTCGGGATCGTCCTGTGCGTGGACAACCTCGCGACCCTGAACCTCGAGGCCGGTGAGCCGGAACGGACGGCGACCCTCCTCGGGGCGGCCCAGGCCAACTGGCGGACCTTCGGGCTGCCCCAGTTCGGGTCGCCGTTCTTCACGACCGAGCACGAGCAGTGCGTCAAGGAGTGCAAGAAGCTGATCGGCGACGCCGCCTACGACGAGGCGTACGCCGTCGGGACCCGGTTCAGCCTGGGCGACCTCGTCGAGTACGCGCTGGACGACCTCGACGACTTCCACCTGGACTGACCGGGTTCGACGTCACTGCCAGGCGCCGACGTACCGGGAGCTGGTCAGCGAGTAGTCCACGCTGCCGCTGATCCAGTACTGCAGGCCGTTCACGTACGCGTCGACGGCGGGCGAGCCGAGCGCCTCGGTGGCCGGGGTGAGCGCCGCCATCGCGGCGACCGCCTCGTCGCGCATCGCTCCGATCCGGTCCATCGCCTCCTGGACCGTGCAGCCGGTGTGCCCGACCAGCACGCTGACGAGGTTGTTGCGGATGTTCGCCTCGCCTCGCTCCTTGGCGTACGAGATGAGGTCGTTGTCCCAGACGACCACGTCGTTGGCGTGCTCGGTCATCTCGTGCACCACCGGATGGCGCCACTCGTCCATCGTGAGGCAGACCTCCGCGGCCACGTCGATCAGCGCGAAGACGGTGAGCATCGCGCCGGTCCTGCGGCGCATGAAGATGTAGTCGTCGATCGTGGGAACGACGTCGTCCTCCCGGTTGGCGGCCTCCCAGACCTGGGCGAACAGATAGTCCTTGGTCGTCGCGCGCCACCGGTCGAGCTGGTCGGCGGTGCCGTGTTTCCAGATCCGCGTCTTGATGTCGAGGAGCGCGCGGGCGAAGACGTTCTCGACCGGTTCGTCCCCCTCGTTGTCCTCGACCACGCTGTAGAGCTGGGGCAGGGCCCGGGCGATCTCGGCCGCCCGCCGGTCCGACTCGCAGTAGGCGTCGTCGAACGCGAACAGCCACACGCACCAGTCCGTGACGAGCTGGCACAGTTCCCGGGACGCGTACGGGTAGGTCCGGGCGCCGAGCCATCCGTAACGAGCGAGCCGGAAACGCTCGAGCTGGTCGTCGTCGGCGATCATGCCGGAGGCGGCCAGCCAGGCCAGCGTGTCTCGGTTCACCTCGTCGACGTGCGGGTTCACCGCACTCGGGAAGGGGCAGGTGAGCGAGGGAAGGCGGAGGGGGCGCCCACTGAGGGAATCCGCTTTCGCAGTAGCCATCCGACAAGCATGGTCCTACCAGATGATCGGCGCCAGCCTTACCATAATTACGGACACATCGGCCGGACAGATCTGCTCAGCCGGATGATTCCTCGATGAGGGTGACGATCTCCGCGTCCCCGAACATGCGGGCGGCGTCGACGGCCGACGGCATCCCGGCGTAGCGATCGGCTCCCAGCTCCAGCAACGCCCGCACGACCTCGGGCTCCTCTTGAACACCGCACCGGCGAGCGGGGTCTGCCCGCGGTCGTTGGCGAGGTCGGGGTCCGCGCCCCGCTCGCCCAGGGCGCGCACCGTGGCGGCGTGCCCGTGGTAGGCCGCCAGCATGAGCAGGGTGTCGCCCTTCTGGTTGCGCAGGTCGACGGGCACGCCCGCGTCGACGTACGCGCACAGCGCCTCGGTCCGCCCCGACCTCGCGAGATCGAAGAGCCTGGTGGCGAACTCCTCCAGCTCAGGGTCCGGCTCCATGTTCCCCATAGTCCAACGGTAAGGTCGCCGCTACCCCTCCGGAATCGAGCACGGAACAAGCACGGAATCGACCGGGGGTCCCGTAGGTTCACTAGGTAAAGACTTCGTGAGAAAGGCTGGGACACGTGTCCGACCCCACGGATCTCTATCGGCTCGACGGGGACCTGCCCGAGCTGACCGATCCGGTGCTGCTCTACCACTTCGAGGGGTTCGTCGACGCCGGCGCCGCCGGGCGGCTGGCCCTGGGGCACCTCCTCGCCGAACTGGAGCACCGGGTCATCGCGACCTTCGACGTGGACCGGCTGCTCGACTACCGGTCCCGCCGCCCGGCGATGACCTTCGACACCGATCACTGGAGCGACTACGACACTCCTGAGCTGGCGGTCTACCTGACCAAGGACGTCACAGGCACGCCGTTCCTCATCCTGAACGGCCCGGAGCCGGACCGGGAGTGGGAGCTGTTCACCGAGGCCGTCGGCATGCTGGTGACCCGGCTCAACATCAGCAGGCTGGTGACCGTCCACGGCATCCCGATGGGCGTCCCGCACACCCGGCCGCTCGGCATGACGGCCCACGCCACGCGCCCCGACCTCGTCCACGGGCAGACCAGCCCCTTCGGCAAGGTCCGCGTGCCGGGGAGCCTCGCCGCGCTCATCGAGTTCCGGCTCGGGGCGAAGGGTCACGACGCGCTCGGCTACGCCGTCCACGTGCCCCACTATCTCGCCCAGGCGGAGTACCCGCAGGCCGCCGTGACGGCGCTGGAGGCCGTCACCCGCGGCACCGGGCTGGTCTTCCCCACGGACGCGCTCAGGGACGCGGCCGACAAGACCAACACCGAGATCGAGGAGCAGATCGCGGCGTCCGAGGAGCTCGCCGGCGCCATCCACGGCCTGGAGCAGCAGTACGACGCGTTCCAGTCGGGCGCCGAACGGGAGAGCCTGCTGGCAGAGGAGGCGCAGATGCCCACGGGCGACGAGCTCGCCGCCCAGTTCGAGGCGTTCCTCGCCGAACGGGACGACCGCGACACCTGAGCCACCGCGGAACCCCCGCCCCGACCCATCCGAAGGACGCCTCGCCCCTCATGCCGCCCTCAGATTCCCCCGGAATTCGCGTCGGATTGGCTGGTTTCGGTCCGGCCGGATCTTTTTTCCACGCGCCGCTGATCGCCGCCACGCCAGGACTGCGCCTCACCGCCGTCGTCACCCGCGACCCCGCCAGGGCCGAGCGCGTCCGCGCCGAGCACCCCGGCGCGGACGTCGTGCCCGCCGCGGACGACCTGTGGGACCGCTGCGATCTCGTGGTGATCGCGACGCCGAACCGCACGCACGTGCCCCTGGCGACCGAGGCGCTCAAGGCCGGGCTTCCCGTGGTCGTCGACAAGCCGCTGGCCGGCGCCGCCGCGGAGGCCCGCGACCTCGTACGGCTCGCGCGCGACCGTGGGCTGATGCTGACGGTCTTCCAGAACCGGCGCTGGGACGGCGATTTCCTCACGCTGCGCCGGCTGCTGCCCGAGCTGGGCGAGGTCCACCGGTTCGAGTCGCGGTTCGAGCGGTGGCGGCCGCTGGCCAAGGGCGGCTGGCGCGAGTCGGGCGGCCCGGAGGAGATCGGCGGCACTCTCTACGACCTCGGCAGCCATCTGGTGGACCAGGCCCTGCGGTTGTTCGGCCCGGTCTCCCAGGTGTACGCGGAGACCGACGTCAGGCGGGCCGGGGTGCGCAACGACGACGACGCGTTCGTCGCGCTGACCCACCGGAGCGGGACCCGCTCGCACCTGTGGATGAGCGCGGTGGCCGCGAACCTCGGCCCGAGGTTCCGGGTGCTCGGCTCCCGCGCGTCGTACGTCAAGTGGGGGCTGGACCCCCAGGAGGAACGCCTGCGGGCGGGCGAACGCCCGGACGCCGCCGACTTCGGCCCGGGCAGGAGTTCCGGTGCGGGCACCGGATGGGGCGCGGAGGCCTCGGGAGGCTGGGGCACACTCGGGGTCGAGGGCGACGCCCGCCCGGTCCCCACCGAGCCCGGGGCGTACCAGCGGTTCTACGAGGGCGTCGTGGCCTGCCTGCGGGACGGCGCGCCGCCCCCGGTCGAGCCTGACGACGCCGCAGAGGCCATCGCCGTCCTGGAGGCCGCCGCCCTCTCGGCCGCCCGCGGCCAGGTGGTCACCCTTCCCGATCGGGAGGAATAGCGCCGGCTCACTCCGGGGCCCGCGCCGCCGGGACGCCCGGGGCGGTGGCAAGCCTGCGGGCGACTTCCATCACCGTCTCGCGACGGCGGGCCAGGGCGGCCTGCTCAGTCTCCTCGTCCAGAACGAGGCGGCACATCCCGGGCACCGCGAAGTTCCAGGAGATCAGCCCCATGATGGTGAACAGCAGGTCCTGACAGGCGCGGACCCGCGCGTTCTCGGGAAGGTGGTTGACCGCGCCCGCGTCCACGAGTTGGTCGACCTTCTCGCGGAAAGCGTCACGCCGCTCCCGCTCACTCTCGCCGGGTTCGTCGCACGCCTCCAGCGCCTCCCACAGCAGCAGCCTGATCAGCTCCGGGTGTTCCCGGTACCAGTCGAACATCTGCCCGACCGACTGGGCCACCGCGTCGGGATCGATGGAGACGGAGACGCGGACCTCCTCCAGCTTCGCCCGCAGGACGGCGGCGAACAGCTTCTCCTTGCTGCCGTAATACAGGTAGATGGCCTGCTTGTTGGCCTTGGCGGCCGTCGCGATGCGGTCCACCCTGGCCCCGGCCAGGCCGTGCTCGGCGAACTCGGCGGCGGCGGCGTCGAAGATCCGCCGTCTGGTGTCCTCCGCGTCGTAGGCCATGAACGAATTAAACCATCCGGTTGACTCCTCTCCGTCCAGGCGGCAGTATCGGATCAGCAATAAAACAACCAGATGGTTTATTTCACTGAAAGGCTCTCTCATGAGCACTGCGACACCCATTCCCGTCCGGCCGTCGCTGCCGAGCGCCCTCTCCGGCACGACCGCCGTCCTCATCGGCGGAAGCTCCGGCATCGGGCTGGCGGCGGGCGTCCTGCTGCGTTCGGTCGGCGCCCGCGTCGTGCTGGTCGGCCGCGACCCCGACCGGCTGAAGGCCGCCGTCTCCCGGGTGCGCGGTGTTTCCCGGGTGCACGGTGCGGGCTCGGCCGAAGACTCCGACGACGCCGTGCTGGGCGTTCCCGGCGACGGTGGAGACGAGCAGACCCTCGCCGAGGCCTTCGACAGGGCGGGTCACGTCGACCACGTGTACGTCACCGCCGGCGGCCTCAGCGGCATCGGCCCCCTGACCGCGCTGTCGGCCGACGACATCCGCACGACCCTCGGCTCGGGCCCCCTCCAGACGGTCTTCGCCGTCGCCCGCGCGGCGGCGGCCCGGCTTCCCGCGGGAGGCTCGCTCACGTTCAGCTCGGGCATCCTCGTGGTCCGCCCTTATCCCGGGATGACCGTCCCGCTGTCCCTCGCCGGCGCCGTGGAGACCCTCACCAGGGCCCTCGCCGTGGAGCTCGCCCCCGCACGGGTGCGCGTGAACACCGTCCGCTACGGCCGGATCGACACCCCGCTCCTGCGCTCACGGCCGGGGCTGGACTCCGACGACGCGGTCGCCGCCGCCGGAACGTCCGCCCCTCTCGGCCGCTTCGGCACCGCCGAGGAGGCCGCCGCCGCGGCTGTCTTCCTCATGGCCAACAACTACGTGACCGGCCAGGTCATCACCGTCGACGGCGGCGAAACCCTCACCTGACCCCGCTTCCGGCGGCGGCGGGGGTCAGTCGCGGAGGCGGGCGCGCAGCGCGTCGGTGTCGGCGTCGGTCCAGCCGTGGGTGTGCAGCCAGCCGAGGGGGCCGTCGAACCGGTCGTCCAGCGTCGACAGGAACTTGTCCATGTACTCGGGCCGCGGCAGGTGGCTGTCGGCCGGCTTCGAGTCGAGATCCTCACGATAGGTGCGGCTGGCGCGCAGCCGGGCGAGGATGCCCTCCAGCCGTTGGCCGGTGGCGACGTAGTCCTCGACGATCGCCTCCCGGGTGGCGCCCGCGACGGCGAGCGCCAGGGCGCAGACCACTCCGGTGCGGTCCTTGCCCGCCGCGCAGTGGACCACGGCCATGCCGTCGTCACGGGCGAGCACCCGCAGGGCGGCCACCACCGAGTCGGGCCGGTCGCGCAGATATCCGTAGTAGTAGCCGGTCACGCGGAGTTCGGCCAGGTCCTCCTCGTCCCGCTCGCCCTGCCACGGCAGGGCCCTGTCGTCGATGGTGTCGGCCTCGACGTCGGTGAGGTGCCCGCCCTCCGCGAACAGGCTGTGGTGGTGGATGCCGACCTCCGGGAGGAGGGTCAGCGGACCGGGCCCCTCCAGGCGTACCTCGGTCTCCGACCGCAGGTCGACCACGTGCCGCAGCTTGAGGTCGCCCACGAGCAGTGTCACGTCACCCTCGGTCAGGCCCTGCAGGTTGTCGGCCCGCAGGATCCGGCCGGGCACCGTGGTCCCGCCGTCCGCGGTGGGCAGCCCGCCGAGGTCCCGTACGTTCGCCGCGCCTTCCAGAACGATCCAACGCTCGTATGCATTCATCATGCCGAGCCTATCCGTCCCTCTATGACGGAAGAATGAGTGCAGAGTGAAGATCTGCACCCCCTGTCGCATCGATCCCGCTACCCGCCTCAACGTCCCTTCCTGGAAGAACGAGGCGCGTGATGTGCGAGACCGCAGGATCAGGACGGGGTGACGCGGTCAAGCAGGGTCCGGGCGCGCGAGACGCCCGCCTCGTTGCCGAGGCTGCGGTAGATCTCCAGGGCCTCGGCGACGGGCTCGTACGCCTCGTCTCCGCGGCCCGCCTCCAGCAGCACCTCGCCGAGCGTGCGGAGCCCGCGGGCCTGCCACCAGCGGTCGCCCAGCTCCGCGAACTCCCCTACGGCCTCGCGCAGCGCGGCGACCGCCTCGCCCGCACGCCCCAGCCGGGCCAGCGCCGCGCCCTCCGACAACCGGGTCCTGGCCACGCCCCAGGGGTCCCCGAGCTTCTCGAGTGTCTCCTTCGCCAGGCGCACCCCGGCGTACTCGCGCAGGCCGCCCTGCGGGTCGCCGATCTCTCCGGCGGCGCGCAGGCAGCGGGCCTCCTCCCACTCTTCACCGCGTTCGTGGAACGCCCGGACGGCGAAGCGGAGGGCGTTGCCCGCCAGGACGAACCTGCGCTCCGCCGCCGAGGCGTCCCCGGCCCTGAGCAGCTCGCGCGCCTCGGCGGCCAGCACCTCTCCGAGCACCCGCTGGGTCTGCGCCTCCGAATAGCGGTTGCCCCCGCTCTCGAAGACCGCGAGAGAGTCCTCGAGGAGCCCCCTCGCCTCGGCGAGCCTGCCCTGGGCCAGGCGCAGCTCGGCCAGGTTGCGCTGGGTGCGCGCCTGCCACCAGCGGTCGTCCTCGGCCCTGAACGCGCTGATCGCACCGGTGAGGTACCCCTGCCCGCGGTCGAGGTTGCCCTCGCCGAACAGCGTCATCCCGACCGTCCGCATGGCCCGCGCCGCCCACCACGACTCCCCCAGGCCGGTGAAGAGCTCCAGCGCCCGCTCGGCGTCCGCCCTCGCCGCGGCGGACCGTCCGCTGCCGCCCACGACCGCCGCCCGTTCCATCAGCGCGATTCCCACGGCCCTGAGGTCGCCGGTCCGTTCGGCGGCCTCGCAGACCAGGTCGGCGACCTCCCGCCAGTCGGACCAGTACGCGCGCAGCGAGTGGCACAGCGAGCAGAAGGCCCGCCCGGTCGCCCAGGCCAGGTCCCACAGCTCCTGCGACCTGGCCATGTGGACGGCCGACAGCAGGGCGAGCCGCTCGGCCGTGAACCAGGCGGCCGAGGAGATCTCGCCGCTGTCGCCGCTCTCGCCGCCGGCGCGTACGCCGCGCCGCCGCCAGTCCTGGGGCCAGCGCTCGGTGGCGGCGCTCTCGGCGCGGCGGCGGTAGCCGTACAGGACCCGCTCGACGGCCGCGCGGCGGCGCTCCTCCGGCTCCTCCCGTACGGCGACCTCGCGGGCGAACAGCCGGACGAGGTCGTGCAGGCGGTAGCGCATCCGGCCCGTGACGTCGCGGCCCGAGCACTCGGCGAGCTGCGCGTCCACCAGCGCCTCCAGCTGGTCGGCGCCGTCGAGCTCCGAGGCGCCCAGCAGGTCGCCCGCCACCCACGCCTGCATGTCGGGCGCCGGCAGCAGGCCGAGCAGGCGCAGCAACCGGCGCTGGATGCCGGTGCAGTCGTCGTAGCTGAGCTGCAGCGAGGCCCGCACGCTGCGGTCGATCTGCGCGCCGACCTCGAGCTGGCCGAGCCTGCGCCGCTCGTCGGCGAGCCGGTCGGCCAGCTCCCGCAGTGACCACCTATCCCTGGTCGCCAGGCGCCCGCCGCAGATGCTGATGGCGAGCGGCAGCCGATCGCACAGCCGGACGATCGCGAGGGCGGAGTCGAGGTCGGCGGCGACGCGCTCGTCTCCGGCGAGCCGGGCGAGCAGCTCGACCCCCTGCGCCTCGGTGAAGACGGCGAGCTGCCGGTCGTAGCGGTTGCGCAGGAACAGCGGCTGCCGGGAGGTGACGATCACGGCGCAGCCCGGCTCCGGCGGGATCAGGACCCTGACCTGCTCGGCGCTCTGCGCGTTGTCGAGGAATATCAGGACGCGCAGATCCTTGGTCCACGTCCACCAGAGCTTCTGCAGCTCGGCGAGGCCGCCGGGGTCGGTGGTCAGCCGGACGCCGAGGGCCCGCAGGAACGCGGCGAGCACCTCCTCGGGCCGCACCGCGCCGTCCGCGCCCCGCAGATCGAAGTAGAGCTGGCCGTCCGGGAACTCGCCGATGACCTCGTGGGCGAACCGCGCGGCCAGCGCGGACTTGCCGACGCCTGCCCGCCCGTAGAGCGACACGACCAGTGGGGCGTCCCGGTCGCCCGCGGAAGGACGGCCTCCTACGGCGAACTGCTCGTGCAGCTCCGCCAGCACCTCACGCCGGCCGGTGAAGTGCGCGATGACCGGCGGCAGCTCGGCGGGCGGCGGCGTCCCTCTCGCCGCCCGCGGGCCGGACACCGCCGACGAGGGCGCGAGCGTGGCCCAGGTCAGGGCGCCGACGAGCGCCGCCGCCACCACGGTGATCACCACGCGGGCGGGCACCGGCAGCGTCCATATGTCGAGGGAGGTGCCGAGCGCGCTCGCCACGGCCGCCGCGACACCCGCGAGGGCGGGCGCGGCCAGCGATGAACCACGCCGGCGAGCGGGCGGCCGTACGCCGGGGACGTCGTCGTCGCGCGTGGACGGGAGCATCCGTCAGGTCCTCCAGGGCGTGCGGTCGACGTCGGACGGCTCGGAGAACGGGCAAGGCTACAGTCGCGATTCAACCAGAATGGGAGCGACTGTTACGCCTGACGGTCAAGTTCTTCCCCAGTGTTCGCCAAACAGCCGTAATGTATGGCGTCGCGGACGCTTCTCGATCAGCGGTCTCGGCGGAGTGATCGGAAGCGGGGCCGCCACGGACCCGCACCAGGCAGCCACACCCCAATGGAGGACCCGGATGGCACGGCCGGCTCACCGGTTGACCATGGCCGCTCTCGCCCTCGCCGTCAGCGGCGGGACCGCGGCGCTTCCCACGGCGCCGGTCCACGCGGAGTCCCTCACGGCCGCGAGCACCGCGGCCGCTTCGTCCTCCGCCGCTTCGTCCTCCGCCGCCCGGGGACTCGCGGCGGCCTCGGCGACCCGCAGGCACCGCGCGGCCGCGCCGAAGCCCGATGGCGACTCGCCCGTGCAGCACCGCCTGGTCGGCGCGTGGACCACCTCGACCGACCGGATCACGGCGGCCCTCGGCGGGCAGACCGTGCGGATGGTCGTGCGCGCCAGCGTCGGCGGCGCCGGCATGCGCCTGCGCCTGTCCAACGTCTTCGGGGCGGCGCCGGTGACGTTCGCGAACGTGCACGTGGGCGTCCAGGCGTACGGCGCCGAGATCCTCGCGGGGACCAACCGGCCGGTGACCTTCCGCAAGGGCGCCTCGGTGAGGGTGCCACCGGGCCAGGCCGTCTGGAGCGACCCGATCCCGGGCCGTATCGCCGGCGGCTCCGCCCTGGTCGTCAGCCTCCACCTGCCCGGGACGGTCAGGGGTGTGACCGGGCACGAACGCGCCTACAGCACCACCTACCTGTCGGACCCGGGGGACCACACGGCGGAGGAGAGCGGCGCGGGGTTCACCTACACCAGCACGCAGTGGTATTTCCTCGACCGGATCGCGGTCGAGGCGGGCGGGGCCACGGTCGGTTCGTTGGTCGCGTTCGGCGACTCGATCACCGACGGCGCGGGCCAGGCCGTCGACGCCAACCGCCGCTGGACCGACTACCTGCGGCAGAGGCTGGCCCATCAGTCGCCATCGCGGCGGTTGGGGGTGCTCAACGCCGGCATCGCCGGGAACCGGCTGCTGCGCCCCAACGTCGGCCCGAGCGGTCTCAGCCGGTTCTACCGCGACGCGCTGTCCCAGCCGGGGGTGCGCACCGTGGTGGTCTACGAGGGGATCAACGACATCGCCCGGGGCGACTACACCTCGATCAAGCCGCTCGCCTACGGATACAAGAGGTTGATCCGCGAGGCGCACGCCCGCAATGTCAAGGTGCTGGGCGCCACGCTCACCCCCTTCTACGGCTGGAGCACCTGGACTCCGGAGCGCGAGGAGATCAGGCAGCGGCTGAACACCTGGATCCGCACGAGCGGGGTGTTCGACGCCGTCCTCGACTTCGACCGGGCCGTACGCGACCCCGAGTTCCCCGAGCAGCTGGCCGTCTCGTACGACTCGGGCGATCACCTGCACCTGAGCGACGCCGGGCGGCTCGCGCTCGCCGAGGCGGTGAACCCCCGCCTGCTCTGATCCCGGAACGGCCGCGGGATCGCTACCGTGTGACCATGGTCGCCCCCCTTGAGCCCGACGACCCGCGCACGCTCGGCGGGTTCCGTATCAGCGGACGTCTCGGCGAGGGCGGCCAAGGCGTCGTCTACCTGGGTTATGCGCCCGACGGCGCTCCGGTCGCGGTGAAGGTGCTCAAGACCGGGCTCGACCCCGTCGTCCGGGCACGGCTGGCGCGCGAACTCGACGTCCTGCGCGGCGTCGCTCCCTTCTGCACCGCCAGGGTGATCACGGCGATGGTGGACGGGCGCGAGCCGTACGTCGTGAGCGAGTTCGTCGACGGCCCCTCGCTGCAGCAGCGGGTGACCGCGTCGGGGCCGCTGCGCGGAGGCGAGCTGGAACGACTCGCGGTGGGGACGGCGACCGCACTGGCGGCGATCCACGGCGCGGGCATCGTGCACCGCGACTTGAAGCCGGGCAACGTGCTGCTGGGGCCTGACGGTCCCCGTGTGGTCGACTTCGGCATCGCGCGCCAGGGCGAGAGCGAGACGATGACCGCGGGCCCGGTGGGCACCCCGGCCTACCTGGCGCCCGAGCAGATCGCGGGGCATCCGGCCACCCCCGCCTCCGACGTGTTCGCGTGGGGAGCGACGATCGTCTTCGCCGCCAGCGGCCGGGCGGCGTTCGGCGCCGGCAACGTCGCCGCCGTGCTGCACCGGATCATGACGACCTTCCCCGACCTGACGCCGGTGCCCCCGCCCCTGCGCGCGCTGGTCGAACGCTGCCTCGCCAAGGACCCCGCCGCCCGCCCCGCCGCCCGCGACCTGCTGCTCGAACTGGTCGGCTCCGCGCCCGGCCCGGTGCGTACGGGCGCGACGGCGAACGGCGTCGCTCCCGGCGGGCCCGCGCAGCCGTACGATCCGTCTCCGTGGACGGCGGCCTCGCCGTCGGCGGGTCCCGTCGGGCACCACGGTGCCAACCGGGAGCACGGTACGGCCGGGGCGCACGGGGCGGCCGGGGAGCACGGTACGGCCGGGGTGCACGGAGCGGCCGACACCGTTCCCGGTGGCCGCCGGGGCGGATCGCGCACCCGGGTCCTGGCCGGGGCCGGCGCCGCCGTCGCGGCTCTCGGGATCACCGCCGCGCTGCTGGTCCCGCGCCTGGCCGCGGTGTCCGGCGGCCCGTCCCCCACGCCCCTGACGAGCGCCCCCGCCCAGAGCACGTACGCGGCGGGCCCGACGCCGACCACCCCCGAGCCCGGCGGCACCGGTGGGACGGACCCGGCGACCGCCTCCGCACCCGCGGGCATTCCGCAGGCGTTCGAGGGGAAGTGGCGGGGACACATCGCGCCCACCGCCGGCCTCCTCACGAGCGAGTACGACATCGAGATCGAGTTGAAGCACGGCAAGCCGTCCGGCAGGTGGAAGGAGCCCGCGAACTCGTGCGACGGCACGCTGCGGCTGACCGCGGCGTCCGGCTCGGCGCTCACGTTCCGGCTGGAGGACGTCCCGCAGTGCGTCCCGGGCGACGTCGTGCTCACCCGCAAGGGTGACGCCCTCGCCTACCGCCACACCGACGACCTCGGGCTGTTCGCCTACGAGGGGACCCTCACCAGGGACTCCTGATCTTCGGGTTCCGGCGGGGCGGGGCCGTGCTGCCGCGAACCACGAGGGTGGTGCCGAGCTCGACGAGCGTCTCGGACGGTCTTTCCCCGTCGGCCAGCGCCAGCACGATTCGCGCGGCGGTGGCGCCGATCTCGAAGAACGGCTGGCGCACCGTGGTCAACGGCGGCGCCACCCAGGCGCAGTGCTCGATGTCGTCGAACCCGACGACGCTGAGGTCGTCGGGGATACGCAGACCGGCGAGCCGGGCGGCCTCGTAGACGCCGAACGCCTGCAGGTCGTTGCCGCACACGATGGCCGTCGGAGGGTCGGGCAGGGTCAGCAGCTCCGCGCCGAGGTCCCGGCCGTGCTCGAAAAGGAACGGCCCGTCGCGCATGAGCCGTTCGTCGAACGGGACGCCGGCGGTGTCCAGAGCGGCGCGGAACCCGTCCAGCCGCGCCCGCGAGGCCAGGAAGCCGGCCGGCCCGGTGATCACGCCGATCCGCCGGTGCCCCAGCTCCAGCAGGTGCCGCGCGGCCGCGAGCGCACCGCTCCAGCCGGTCGACCCCACCGACGGCGTGGGATTCACGTCCCCGGTCGGGTCCAGCGCCACGAGGGGGACGCCACCGGCCTCGAACAAGTCGCGGTGCTCGGTGGTGACCCCGGAGACGACGGCGACCACCCCCACAGGCCGCCGCAGCAACAACGGCTCCACCCAGGGCAGGCCCGCCGTCACGCGCGAGCGCACGTCGGTGAAGCCGACGACCAGATGACGGGAGGTCGCGACCTGCTCGACGCCCCGCATGATCTCGAGCGCGATGGAGCCCAGCATGTGGCTGAACACCACCTCCAGGCCGAGGCCGTGCGCCGGCCCGGTGGGCACCGGCCTGCGATACCCGTGCTCGCGCAGGAGCGCCTCCACCCGCAGACGGGTGCTCTCCCCCACGCCGGCCTGGCCGTGCAGCACCTTCGAGACCGTCGGCGGTGAGACCCCGGCGAGCTGGGCGATCGCAGCGACGCTGAGGTCGCCGCGCCGAGGTTCTCGGCGCCTTCGCGACCGGTCTCCCTCGATCATGAGCCGAGTCTACGGGACGGGATTCGCCGTCATCCGCGATCGAGCGCCTGCGAAACTCTCATCTCGGCGCCCCCGTCCGAGGCCCCCCGTGTCCCGTCCGTCTCGCCCCCGCCGCCGGGCGGCGGTCGCCTGGTCCTGAGACCTACGTCTGGAAGGGCGGCGACGCCCCTGACGGGCTACCGCGGAGATCCGGCCGGGAACGGTGTGAGCACGGTGACGCCGGGTAGTGCGAGCGCGTCCACGCACAGGAGGAAACCCATGGCAACCGACGTCATCAGCCTGATCAAAGAAGATCACCGCGACGTGGAGTCGCTGTTCGAGCGGCTCCGGAGGATGCCGGAGAACCGGCCGGCCCTCCTCGCGGAGCTGGCGGCGAAGTTCATCGCCCACAGCGAGGGCGAGGAGGACGAGGTCTACCCCGTGCTCGCCAAGCGGCAGCCCGAGGAGAAGGAGGAGGTCCACCACGGCACGGAGGAGCACCACGAGGCCGAGGAGATGATCTCCCAGCTCCTGGAGACCGCCCCGGAGAGCCCCGAGTTCGACACGCTGCTGCACGAGCTGATCGAGGCGGTGACGCACCACGTCGAGGAGGAGGAGAACGACATCCTCCCGGTCCTGGAGAAGGCCGTCCCCTTCGAGGAGCGGGTGCAGCTCGGCAAGGCCTTCAGCAAGCGGAAGGCCGAGGTGCTGGCCGCTCCGATCAAGCCGCGCTCGCGGACGAAGGACGAGCTGTTGCACCAGGCCAGGGAACTGGGCGTCGAGGGTGCGTCGGGGATGAGCAAGGACGAGCTGGCCGCCGCCGTCAAGCAGAAGAAGCAGGCGCGGGGCTGAGCGCGCCCGCGTCGCGGCGCTGTCCGCCCCGGCGGACCGTCAAAGGCGCGGCGCTTTCCGCCCCGGCCCACCGTCAGAGGCAGGCGTACAGCGCCGCGACCATGGGCTTCCACCTCGGGTCGGGGCCGGCCGCGCTGACGACGAGGCGGCTCGGCGTGTAGGCCAGGGCGACCCCCGCGTCAGGGTCGGCGAAGGCGAGCGCCCCGCCCGAGCCGCTGTGCCCGAAGGCGCGCGGGTTCGGCGCGAACGGCCGGATCTCGCAGGGCAGCATGTAGCCGAGCGCGAACCTGGTCTGCGCCAGCAGGACCTCGTCGCGCCCCTCGCTCCGGGGCGCGACGGCCCGGCCGAGCACGTCGGGGCCGAGGAGCGCGCCCGCGCGACCGCCGGCGCGCCTCCGGCACGACACGAGCCTGCCGTACAGCGTGGCGAGAGCCCTGGCGGTGGCGTGCCCGTTGGACGCGGGGATCTCGGCGGCCCGCCAGCGCGCGGTGTTGACCAGACCGGGCGTGAGCTGCTCGGCCGGGTTGCAGAAGGCCAGCATCGTGATCGAGCCGGGCTCGGACATGGCGCCGGTCAACGATGACGGTGTGGCGTCCGGCCCGGCCTGGGGCGGGGCGAGGTAGGCGGCGCGTCCCGCCTCCGAGGTAGGCAGGCCGATCCACAGGTCGGGGACGCCCAGCTCGTCGCGGACCAGGTCGCGCAGCGGCCGCCCGCCCACCCGGCGCAGCACCTCGCCGACGAGCCAGCCGAAGGTCACCGCGTGATACCCGTGCCGCTCCCCCGGCGTCCACCACGGGCTCTCGGCCGCGAGCGCGGCCGTCATCGCGTCCCAGTCGAACAGGGAGCCCGGCGGCAGCTCCCGGCGGACGGCGGGCAGCCCCGACCGGTGCGCGAGCAGGTCGGCGATGGTGGTGGCGGTGGCGAACCCGGGCCAGTATCGGGCCACGGGGGCGTCCAGATCGAGCAGCCCGCGCTGGACGTACAGGTGCGCGAGTGTCGCCAGGACCCCCTTGGACACCGAGAAGACGTTGACGACCGTGTCCCGCTCCCAGCGCCGTAGGCCGTCCGGGTCGGCCGTGCCCTGCCAGAGGTCCACGACCATGCGCCCGCCCGCGTACACGGCGAGGGCCGCGCCGCCTTCTCCGCCGCCCGTCTCCCTGAACGCGTCGGCGACGGGCGCGAAGGCCGGATCACACCACATGAGTGCTCCTCCAAAATACTCAACCTCAGTTGCGAAACCATGGTTGAGTATTGGAGCATCCGAGGGTGGTGTCAAGCGATCTGACCCTGCTGTTCACGGCCCTCGCCGCGGCCTGCGACGCCGAGGTGCGCGCCCTGATGGCCGCCTCCGGGCACGACCAGGTGCGCACCGTGCACGGCTACGTGTTCCAGCACCTGCTCACCGGCCCCGTACGGGTGTCCGACCTGGCCGGGCTGCTCGGCATGACCCCTCAGGGCGCCTCAAAGGTGGCGGCCGAGATGGAGCGCATCGGCTACGTGGCACGCCGGGCCGACCCCGGCGACCAGCGGGCACGAATGATCGAGCTGACGCCGCACGGCAGGGCCGCGGTCGAGGCGGGCCGCACCGCCCGCGAGGCCGTGTCCGCCCGGATGCTCGGCCTTCTCGACCAGCCGGAGGAGTTCCTGGCGTCGCTCAACCGCCTCGGTGACGAGACCGGCGCGCTGCGCGAACTCCTCGCCCGCCGACTGCGCCCCTGATCAGCCGCGCGACCTGCGGCGGTTCAGCCGAGCGTGGGGACCAGGTGGACGAGGTCGGCGAGGCCGTCGGCGACGAGGTCGGCCCGGGCGGCGTCCGGGCGCTCGGAGTGCAGGTAGCCCCAGGGCCCCCGGCGCAGCAGGGCCGTACGCATCCCGGCCCGCGCGGCCGGCAGGACGTCGTTGTCGAGGCGGTCGCCGACGTACAGGATCTGCCCCGGCTCATGGCCGCAGACCGCCGCGACCTTGGCGAAGAACGCGGGATCGGGCTTCTCCACTCCCCATCCCGCCGAGGTGTGGATCCCGTCCACCGGCAGGTCCATCGCGACCAGCGCGTCGTACGCCTGGGGCGGCTGGTTGCCCGCCACCACCAGGTCGTAGCCGGCCTCCCGCAGGGCCGCGAGGCCGGGCCGCACGTCCGGGTAGAGGTCGTCGGCGTCGAAGTTCTCGCGCAGCCCGCCGGTGTCCTCGCGCCGCCACGCCTCCATCTCGGCGTCGAGGTCGATCCCCGGCCTGATCAGCTCGAACGCCTCCCGGTGGCTCCGGTCGAGCGCGGCCATGCCGCCGAGCACCCCCATGAAGGTCAAGCGCGGCACGCCCAGCCGGTCGGCCCACCGGGACCAGATCCGGGTCTCGTCGATGAGCGTCTCTCCCACGTCGAACACGAGCGCCCGGACCATGACCGCCTCTCCCCTTCGTCCTGTTACGGCAGCCACTCTATGGTGTGCCGTAACATCGCCGAACGTGAGCGAGACTCGGTATGCCCTGAACGGCATGGTGTGCACGGTCGATCATCTGGCCTCGGCGGCGGGCGTCGCCATGCTCGACAAAGGCGGCAACGCCGTGGACGCGGCCATCGCCGCCAACGCCGTGCTGGCGGTCACCGCCCCGCACATGTGCGGTCTCGGCGGCGACCTGTTCGCCCTCGTCCACGACGGAACCGTGAGCGCGCTCAACGCCTCGGGGCGGGCGGGCTCTGGCGCCGATCCCGGCCGGCTGCGGGCGGAGGGCCTCGGCCGGATGCCCCACCTGTACGACATCCGCTCGGTCCCGGTGCCCGGCTGCGCCGACGGGTGGCTGGCGCTGCATGAGCGGTACGCCCGCCTGCCGCTCGCCGACCTGCTGGCCCCCGCGATCCGCCTCGCGTCGGAGGGCTTCCCCGCCTCGCCGCTGCTCGCCCCGGGCGGGGAATTCATCGGCTCGCTGCCCGGAGCCGGGGACTTCGCGGCCGCCCGCCGCGCCGGGGACGTGATCCGCAGGCCCGGCGTCGCCAGGGCCCTCACCTCGCTCGGCGAGGGCGGCCGTGCGGCGTTCTACCAGGGCGAGTTCGGCAAGGGCCTGCTGGAGCTGGGCGGCGGCGAGTACACCGAGGAGGACCTGGCCCGGCCGAACGCCGACTGGGTGGAGCCGCTGAGCGTCGAGGTGTTCGGGCACCGGATCTGGACCGTTCCGCCGAACTCCCAGGGCTACCTGCTCCTGCTGGCCCTGGAGATCCTCGCCGAGCTCGGCCCGCCCGCCGACCCGGCCGACCCGCGCTGGGCCCACCTGCTGGTGGAGTCGGCGAGGGCGGCCGGGCACGACCGGCTCGACGTCCTCCACGAGGCCGCCGCCGCGCCGCTCGGCACGGCCGCCGCCCGCCACGCGCTGGTCGACCCCGAGCGGCGCTCCCCCCTGCCCGACGCTCCCGCCGGGCCTGGCGACACGACGTACCTGTGCGTGGTCGACGGGGACGGCATGGGCGTCTCGCTCATCCAGTCGAACGCGTCGGGCTTCGGCAGCCTGCTCTTCGAGCCCAGCACCGGAATCAACCTGCACAACCGCGGCATCGGCTTCTCGCTCACGCCCGGCCATCCCGCGGAGTACGGCCCGGGCCGCCGTCCGCCCCACACGCTGTGCCCGGCGCTGGTCACCCGGCCGGACGGGACGCTGCGCACGGTCCTCGGCACGATGGGCGGGGACGCGCAGCCGCAGATCCTGTTGCAGCTGGTCACCCGCCTGCTCGCGCACGGCCAGACGCCCGGCGAGGCGATCGCCGCGCCGCGCTGGGCGCTCGGCAGCGGCACCGGCTTCGACACCTGGCGGTCCGCCCCCGTCGTGGAGGTCGAGGAGGGCGCGCCGTGGGCGGACGGCCTGCGCGAGCGCGGGCACGCCGTCGAGACGGTGGAGTGGGGCTCCAACTTCGGCCACGCCCACCTGATCGACCTACTCCCGTCGGGCGTGCTCGCCGGGGCGGCCGACCCCCGCGCGCTGATCGGCGCCGCCCTGGGTCGCTGAACGGAGACCCGGCCGCACAGACCAGCCGCCCAGGTCAAAGGCTCAGATCAGCCGGCCCGGGCGGCGGACTCGACCTGCTGCATGGCCTTGCGGATGCGCTTCTCCGAGACCGGGGTGGGCGTGCCGAGCTGCTGGGCGAAGAAGCTCACCCGCAGCTCCTCGATCATCCACCGGACGTCCCGTACGGCCTTGGCGTCCCGCTCGGCGGGCTTCAGCCGGTCGAGCAGGTCACGGTACTCGTCCTCGACGTCGTGCACGCGGTGCATCCACTCACGGTCGCGGTGGGGGTCGTCCGGGAGCTTGTCGAGCCGGCGCTCGACCGCCCGCAGATAACGGTGCACGTCCGGCAGCCGGTCGTAGCCCGTCTCGGTGACGAACCCGTCGTGCACCAGCCCGTCGAGCTGGTCGGCGATGTCGGCCCTGAGATCGGCCACGCCGCCGCCCAGCGCGCCGAGCCGGTTCTGCGCGGCGTGCCAGGCCGCCAGGACGCGCTCCACGCGCGAGACGACCTCCTCGGTCGTCTCGAACAGCGAGGCGCGCACGTGGTCGCGCAGCCGCTCGAACCCGGCCTCGTCCCAGACGGGCCCGCCCGCCCCCGCCATCAGCGTGTCGGCGGCGCACGCCGTGCAGTCGTCGAACAGGGCGGCGGCCCCGCCGTGCGGGCTGCGGCTGAGCGCGAGCTTCTGCGCGGTGGTCAGGGTCCGCAGGATGGCCTTGGCCGGATTGACCACGTTGAGCAGCAGCAGCCTCCTGGTGCCCGCCCACATGGCCCTGTCGCGCTCGCGCTCGGTCTCGAACATCCGGACCGCGACGCTCGTGCCCTCGTCCACCAGGGCCGGGTAGGCCCGCATCCTGCCCTGCTCGAACACCTTCGGCAGCGTGCCGATCGTCCAGCCGTGCAGGCCGTCGCGTTCGAGGTCGTCGGCGGCCTTCGACAGCGTGGCGCGCAGCTTCGGCGCGAGCCGCCGCTTGAGCGCCTCCAGGTCCTTGTCCTCGTCCACCGTGCGCTTGCGGTCGTCGATCACCCGGTAGGTGATCCGCAGGTGGGCGGGGAGCTGGTCGAGGGCCCACGCGTCGCGCGGCACCTCCACCCCGGTCAGCGCCCGCAGCTCGCGCTCCAGCGCGCCGAGGATCGGCTCGCCGCCGGGCCGTACGCGTTCCAGCACGGCCTTGGCGTAGTTGGGGGCGGGCACGAAGTTGCGGCGCAGGTTCTTCGGCAGCGACCGGATGAGCGCGGTGACGAGGTCCTCGCGCAGGCCGGGGATCTGCCAGTCGAAGCCGGTCGGGTCGACCTGGTTGAGCACGGCCAGCGGGATGTGGACGGTCACGCCGTCGGCCTCGCCGGTCTCCACCGCGCCGGGCTCGAAGCGGTAGGTCAGGCGCATCCGCTGGCCGTTCTGCCGCCAGGCGTCGGGGTAGTCCCTGGCGCTGACCCCGGCGCTGTCGTTGACCAGCATCTCCGGCGAGAACGTCAGCAGCTCGGGCGTCTCCCGCGACGCCTGCTTCCACCAGCTGTCGAAGTGCCTGCCCGAGACCACGTCGGCCGGGATCCGCTGGTCGTAGAAGTCGAACAGCGTCTCGTCGTCCACGAGGATGTCGCGGCGGCGGGCCTTCTCCTCCAGCTGCTCGACCTCCTCGAGCAGCTTGCGGTTCTCGTGGAAGAACTTGTGGTGGGTGCGCCAGTCGCCGTCGACCAGCGCGTGCCGGATGAACAGCTCCCGGCTCAGCTCGGGGTCGATGCGGCCGTAGTTGACCTTCCGCTCGGTCACGATCGGCACGCCGTACAGCGTGACCTTCTCCAGCGCGACGACGGCGGCCTGGTCCTTCTCCCAGTGCGGCTCGCTGTAGGTGCGCTTGACCAGGTGCTGCGCGAGGGGCTCGATCCAGCCGGGCTCGATCTTGGCGTTGACCCGGGCCCACAGCCGGGAGGTCTCCACCAGCTCGGCCGACATCACCCACTGCGGCTGGGCCTTGGCCAGGGCCGAGCCGGGGAAGATCGCGAAGCGGGCGTTGCGGGCGCCGATGTACTCCGTGATCGGCCTGCGGCCGTCCTGCCTGCGCTTCTCGACGACGTCCTTGACCCCGATGTGCGACAGCAGGCCGGCCAGCAGCGACTGGTGGATCCGCTGGGGGTCGGCGGGCACGCTGTTGGGCACGATGCCCAGCGTCTTGGCCACCTGGCGGAGCTGGCTGTCGATGTCCTGCCACTCGCGCACACGCAGGTAGTTGAGGTATTCGGCCTTGCACAGCCGCCGGAACGCGCTCGACGACAGCTCCTTCTGCCTGTCGCGGAGGTGGTTCCAGAGGTTGAGGTAGGTCAGGAAGTCCGATTCCTTGTCGGCGAAGCGTCGGTGCTTCTCGTCGGCCGCCTGCTGCTTGTCGGCCGGCCGCTCGCGCGGGTCCTGGATCGACAGCGCGGCCGCGACGATCATCACTTCACGGGCGCAGCCGTTCTTGTCCGCCTCCAGCACCATCCGGGCGAGGCGGGGGTCGACCGGAAGCTGGGCCAGCTTGCGCCCGAGCGGCGTGAGCTGGGTGCCCTTCCCCGCCTCCCGGCCCGCGACCTTGTCCGCGAGGGCGCCGAGCTCGAGCAGCAGGTTGACGCCGTCCCTGACCTGACGGCTGTCCGGCGGTTCGACGAACGGGAACGCCGCGATGTCGCCCAGGCCCAGCGAGGTCATCTGCAGGATGACGCTCGCCAGGTTCGTACGGAGGATCTCGGGGTCGGTGAACTCCGGCCGGGAGAGGAAGTCCTCCTCGGAGTAGAGCCTGATGCACACGCCGTCCGACGTACGGCCGCAGCGGCCCTTGCGCTGGTTGGCCGACGCCTGGGAGATCGGCTCGATCGGCAGCCGCTGGACCTTCAGCCGGTGGCTGTAGCGGGAGATCCGCGCCGTGCCCGGATCGACCACGTACTTGATGCCGGGAACGGTCAGCGAGGTCTCGGCGACGTTGGTGGCCAGCACGATCCGCCGGCCCCGGTGGGACTGGAAGACCCGGTGCTGCTCGGCGGCCGACAGCCGCGCGTACAGCGGGAGGACCTCCTCGGGACGGCCCTTGAGCGCGTCGGCGGTGTCGCGGATCTCCCGCTCGCCGCTGAGGAAGACCAGGATGTCGCCCGGCCCCTCGGCGCACAGCTCGTCCACGGCGTCGACGATGGCCTGGGTCTGGTCGTCGTCCTCGTCGACGGGGCGGTAGCGCACCTCCACGGGATAGGTGCGTCCGGACACCTCGATCACGGGCGCCGGCTCCCCGCCCGGTCGGGCGAAGTGCCGGGCGAACCGCTCGGGGTCGATGGTCGCGGAGGTGATGACCACCTTGAGGTCGGGCCGCTTGGGGAGGAGCTGCTTGAGATAGCCGAGGATGAAGTCGATGTTGAGGCTGCGCTCGTGCGCCTCGTCGATGATCAGCGTGTCGTACTGCAGCAGCAGCGGGTCGGTCTGCATCTCGGCGAGCAGGATGCCGTCGGTCATCAGCTTGACCAGCGTCCCGTCGCTGGAGTGGTCGGTGAAGCGGACCTTGTAGCCGACCGCCTCCCCCAGCTCGATCGACAGCTCCTCGGCGATGCGCTCGGCGACCGTGCGGGCGGCGATGCGGCGCGGCTGGGTGTGGCCGATGAGGCCATGGACCCCCCGGCCGAGCTCCAGGCAGATCTTGGGGATCTGGGTGGTCTTCCCCGAGCCGGTCTCACCGGCCACGATCACGACCTGATGGTCTCTGATCGCTGTGAGCAGGTCGTCCTTGTGCCGGCTGACCGGCAGCTCGGGAGGGTAGCTGAGGGCGGGAAGGGCCGCGCGGCGCGCGGCCACGCGGCGTTCCGCGGCCTCCACGTCCCCCGCGATCTCCTGGACGACGGACTGGCGGGCGGCGCGGTCGCGGACCCGGCGCATGCCGTCGAGACGGCGGCGCAGCCTGCGCTGGTCGCGCAGCATCAGGTCGGGGAGGCGGGCCTGGAGATCGGCGAGCGTGTTCATTCCATGCTCAAGGATAGGCAACACCCCCCGCCGATCTGCCAGCCGTTTTTCCGGCGGCCCTTTCCTGGCGGTGTCAGCGGCGGCGCGACGGCTGATACTTGTACCCCACGTTGCGCACCGTCACGATCCGGCCCGCGTGCCGGCCCAGCTTGCGGCGCAGCCGCAGGACGTGCACGTCGACCGTACGGCCGCCCTCGTCGTCGTACCGGTCCCAGACGGCGGCCATGAGCTGGCGGCGGTTGTAGACCCGGCCGGGGGCCGAGCTGAGGTAGTCGAGCAGCTCGAACTCGCGGAAGGTCAGCTCGATCTCCTCGCCGTCGGCCCGGGCCACCCGCGCGGCCCGGTCCAGGACCAGCTCCTCCTCGCCGGGGGCCGCCCGCCGCTGCAGGGCGGCGGCCGGCGGCTCCGGCGCGTCCGCCGCGACCGCGGCGGGCACCAGGTAGCCCACGATCATCAGCACGGCGCCGGTCTCCGGCACCGGCAGCACGCCGAGCACGGACCCCTGTCCGAGGTCGGGGGGCTCGTGGCCCTGCTCGCGCCTGCGCTCCACAAAGTCGATCACGTTCTGGTGGGACATGCCCCTCTCCTTGCCTCGTGGCGTACCGGACGGTGGTGACCGCGGTCGTCAACAGGCGGCGGCGCAGACGCGCAGCAGGTCGATGTGCCGGCGCTGGGTCAACCTCCCCGAGGAACTCATGGGATCATCATGGCAGCGATATTACCCGCTGTCCAGGTAGGAATAAGGGACTTCTATCGCTCAAGGGATGCGCGCGGCCCCCGCGGCGGCCATCGCCGCGCCGATGATCCCGGCCTCGTTCCGCAACACGGCGGGCACCACCGGGGTGTCCCCGAGATCGACGTACGGCAGGAACCTGTCGGCCTTCTTGCTCACGCCCCCGCCGACGACGATCAGGGTGGGCGACAGCAGGTCGCGCATGTGCCTGAGGTACTCCTCCACGCGCCGGGCCCACTTGTCCCAGCCCAGGTCCTCCTCCTCGCGCACCCGATCGGAGGCGCGGTGCTCGGCCTCCTTGCCGCGGATCTCGATGTGGCCGAACTCGGTGTTGGGCACCAGCGTGCCGTCCACGAAGAGCGCGCTGCCGATCCCGGTGCCGAAGGTCAGCATGAGCACGACCCCGTGCCGGTCCCGGCCCGCGCCGAAGGTCATCTCGGCGACGCCGGCCGCGTCCGCGTCGTTGAGCACGACCGTCTGCTCGCCGAACAGGTCGGCGCCCTTCACGCCGATCCACGACTTGTCCACGTTGGCCGCCGTCCTGACGACCCCGTCGAGGACCACTCCGGGGAAGGTGACGCCCATCGGGCCGGTCCAGGAGAAGTGCTCCGCGATCTCGCGTACGGCCTGGGCGACGGCCCCCGGCGCGGCGGGCCGCGGCGTCGGGATGCGCAGGCGCTCCCGGGTGAGCACGCCGGCGGCCGTGTCCACCGTGGCGCCCTTGATCCCGGAACCGCCGACGTCGATGCCCAGAACTTCCATGACTACCCTCCTGGTCCGGCTGGACGGCTACCCAGCCGTCCCCGCCTCATGCGCGGTCGCGAGTATCGCACGGCGTCGTGGGACCGGCCGGGTTACGTGCGGACAGGCCGGGTACGCCCCGAATCGGGGCAAATCACCACAAGGGGGACACGCATGATCAGGACACTCCACAAGATGGGACTGCGCTCCAATCACATGTACAGCGCCGCTCTGGGGTCGATCGGCATGTCGATCGCCTCATGGATCGTCTCGAACAAGTACGAGGCGGCCGGCATCGAACGCGCCGATCGCTGGGCGTTGTTCGTCGGCGAGTGGGCGCCGACCTTCTTCGCGATGGGGGTCGCCCTGCGGATGGAGGAGATGGCCCAGGAGAAGGGGCAGGAGACCCCCGAGTGGCAGGAGCAGAGCAGCGACATCCGCCGCCCCACCCGCGCCGGCGTGTAGCGAGGGCGGGCAAGGGCTTCCACGAGCGGCCCGGAGGGACCGGACGGCCCCTCCGGGCCGCTGCGCGACCACCCCCGGCCGTCCCGGGAGGCGTCAGGCCACGGCCCGCAGGCGCTCGTGCGCCCAGTCCTCGAAGGTAGTGAGCGGGATGCCGAGGGCCCGCGCGTACTCCGGGCGGGCGGACTGACCGACCACGTTGAGGAATTCGTGTGCGGCGACGCCGTAGCCCGGCATCCCCGCGGCGACCGCCTCCTCCGCGGTCATGTCGGGCGCGGTCAGCTCGGTGCGCAGAGCCCGGGAGAGGACCGCGGCGATCTCTTTCATCGGCCGGTGATCACTGGCCAGTTCCAGTTCGACGCCGTGGAACCGCTCCGGTGCCGCGAAGGCAGCGGCGGCCGCCGCGCCGATGTCGTGGACCGCGACGAGGGAGAGCCGGGTCCCGGGCTTCAGCACGGTCACGATGCCCCCCTCGACGCCGCGGGGAAGCAGGTACGCCGCGGACGGGAGGAAGTTCTCCATGAAGAAGCCCGGCTTGATGATCGTCCAGTGTGTGAAGCCCGCCTCACGCACGCGATCCTGGGCGGCGGCCTTGGCGGCGAGGGCGGGCTCCAGCGACGCCCAGCGGCCTTCGGCCCAGCCGGGGGCCTCGGTGTGCTGCCCCGCGCCGGTGACTGACGTGTGCACGAACTGCGGCACGCCCGCGGCCAGCGCGCCCTCGACCAGGTTGACGGCCTGGACCAGCTCGCCCTCGAAGTCGAAGGCGCCTGCCCGCAACGGCGGCATCTGCACCGAGAAGACGGCCCGGGCTCCTCGCGCGGCCCTGATCACGGAGTCACGGTCGCGGAGGTCGCCGGTGACCAGCTCGGCGCCGAGTGCTTCGACCGCCCTCGCTCGTTCGGTCGCGGGGTCGCGGACCAGTGCCCGGACAGGGACGCCGTTCGCCAGCAGGGCACGGGCGGTGGCGCCCCCCTGCTGGCCGGTGGCGCCGGTGACCAGAACGGGTGCGGAATCGATTGCCATGAGGCCCTCCTAGGGCGAGCATAGAAACGGCGGGGCCCGCCGTTTATGCTTCGGTACAATACGGCGGACCCCGCCACTTAGCAATCGATGAGGTGACACCATGCCCGTCCAGCGTGCGGACGCCCGGCGCAACTACGCGCGCCTGCTCGCCGTGGCAAAGGAGGCGATCGCCGCGGAGGGCCCCGACGCGTCCCTGGAGCAGATCGCCCGCACCGCGGGAGTCGGATCGGCCACGGTGCGCCGGCACTTCCCCAATCGGCAGTCGCTGCTGGAGGCGGTCTTCCGCGAGCGGGTCGAAACCCTGTGCGCGCACGCCCGCGAGCTGACCGGCAGGGCCGACACCCGGGCCGCGCTGCTGGAATGGCTGAGCGCCGTCCTCGCGGACGCCGCGACCATCCGTGGGCTGGCCACCGCGCTGACCCGCGACCGGGCGGCCGGCCCCGACGCGGCGCAGGAGCACTGCTGCTCGGCGCAGCTCACTGAGGCGGGCGGCCCGCTGGTGCGCCGCGCCGCGGATGACGGCGCGGTGGCACCGGGCGTGACCACCGGCGACCTGCTCGCCCTGATCACCGGCATCGCCCTGGCCACGGAACACCACCCGGATCCCGCCGCCGACGCGCAGCGACTGCTCGGCCTGTCCATGGCGGGACTCAGCCCTCGTCAGGGGTGATGGAGGTCGGCACGCCGGTGCTCCATTAGGCTCGGCGCGCGTGACCCCCGATCCCGCCGCCGTCGCGCGCTGGCTGCGCACGCGGCCCGCCCGCGGGGCCGGCATCCGCGTCCTGGCCGTCGAGGGACGCTCGGGTGCGGGCAAGTCGACGCTGGCCGCCGCCGTGGCCGCGGCGCTCACCGCGCCGGTCGTCCGCATGGACGACCTGTACGACGGCTGGGACGGCCTGCAGGCCGGGGTGGACGCCCTGCTGGAGTGGGTGCTGCGTCCCCTGGGCCGCGGGGGCCGGGCACGCTGGCGGCGCTACGACTGGACGCGGGGCCGGTACGCCGAATGGCACGAGATCGCCGGGGCGGACGCCGTCGTGATCGAGGGCGTGGGCTGCGGCGCCCGCGAGGCGGGGCCGTACCTCAGCGGGCTGGTGTGGCTGGAGGCCGGTGAGGAGGTCCGCCGCGCGCGGGCGCTCGCCCGCGACGGCGAGCTGTACGCGCCCCACTGGCGGCGCTGGGCCGAGCAGGAGGAGCGGTACTACGCCCGCCATCACGTGCGCTCCCGGGCCGACCTCGTCATCGTCACCGACTGAGGCGCGTCAGGAACGGACCCGCACGCCGACCTCCCTGAGGGGACCCTCGGGGCCGGGCCGACGGCCGCCGAAGCCGCCCGGCCGCCGCTCAGCCCAGGCCGGCGCGGTACTCCTCGTCGGTCACCGGCCCGTGCCAGTGCGTCTTGCCGCTCGCCGTGACGGCGATGTGCACCAGCGTGTCGTCGTCGGCGGCGCCGTGCCAGTGCTTCTCGCCCGGCTGCACGTGGACCCAGTCGCCCGGCCCGATGAGCGTGCCCTTGGTCTCGCCCCAGCGCGTCACCACCCCGCGTCCCGACAGCACGTACAGCGCCTGCTCCCCGTCGTGGGTGTGCCAGCCCGAGCGGGCCTGCGGGTCGTAGGAGAAACGCTGGGCGCGCAGGCCGTCCGGCTCCACCTCCTTCAGCGCCTCCGCCTCCCACACCCCGTCGGTGAACCTGTCCGGTCCCGGCCGGGTGGCCTTGATCTCGCCTTCTCGTACGAACCTCATCACGCGCTCCTTTCGCCCCGGGCCGGTCGCGTCATGCCGGCACCGCCCGCACCCATCCACGATCCCCGCCGGGGAAGCCCTCCATCGAGAGCCCGGCCTCGCGCAGCAACTCCTCGAACCGGTCGTCCGTGCGGCGCCTGCTGACGAACGTGTGCGTCCATCGCCGGTCCCCCACGACGTACTCCATCGTCGCGTCGAGCAGATCCGGCTCGGGCCGGCTCACGTCCGTCATCCGGATCACCCGTCCGTCGCCGCGCGTCTCCGACGGCCCCACCGTGTCGTACCACTCGGGCGGCTGGCGCTGGAGGATCACGCACCCGTCCGGGGCGACGTGGCGGCGGCAGGTCCGCAGGAACGCCCGGCACAGGTCGTCGTCGGCGGTGTCGATCACGTACGACATCAGCAGGACCACGTCGAACGTCCGGGGCAGCGACAGGTCCTGGATGCGGGACAGGACCGTCTCCGCCCCGTGGATGTGCGCGAGCATCTCGGGCGACTCGTCCACGGCGACCACCTCGTGGCCGAGCGCGAGGAGGGCGTGGGTGATCCGGCCCGCCCCCGCGCCGAGTTCGAGGATCGCCGCACCCTCCGGTATCGCGGCGTGGACGATCTCGGGTTCGCCGGCCGGCGTGAGCGTCGCGTAGTAGTCGACCGCGCACCCGTCCGGAGTGATCGGGCCGGGGCCGGTGCCCTGATGAAGCCGTTCTGGCAGCATGATCACCATCCTGCATCACGAACCGGACAGCGGCCCAGCCGTGGCGATTTGTCTGATTTCTGTCGGGTACTTCTCTCATGATGAGTCTTGCCGGACGGAGGTGACAGGCATGAGCGTTCCGATGAGACGGGAGTCCAGAGGTCTCGTTCCCGACCTGTTCGACCTGCTGGAGGCGCCGATGGCCGCGCTCCGGCCGATGGCCGGGCAGCAGATGCGGCTTGAGGACTACGTGAAGGACGACCGGTACGTGCTGCGCGCCGAACTGCCCGGGATCGACCCGGACAAGGACGTGGAGATCAGCGTGTCGAACGGTGTGCTGACCATCCACGCCGAACGGCGCCACGAGGAGCGGCAGGCGCACCGCACCGAGTTCCGGTACGGAGCCTTCACCCGGTCGGTCGTGCTGCCGCCGAACGTGGACGAGAACGACGTGAAGGCGACCTATGACAAGGGACTCCTCGAGGTGAGCGTGCGGCTCGCCGAGGAGCGGGAGGAGCGCAAGCGAATCCCGATCGAGAAGCCGGGAGCCGGGCAGCAGCAGAGCTGAAGCGCCCACGCCGGGCCCGTCCGCACCGCGCGGACGGGCCCGAGCTCGCTCGGCTCAGGGCCGGCGTAGGGCCCGCCGGCTCAGGGCAGGCTCGGGGCAGGCTCAGGGCGCCGACGGGGACCGTACGACGGCGACCGGGCACTCGGCGTGGTGCAGCACTCCCCGGCTGACCGAGCCGAGCATCGCCGAGCCCAGCGCGCCCCGGCCATGGGAGCCGACCACGAGCAGGTCGGCACCACGTGACGCCTGGACGAGCGCGTCGACCGGATGCCCGTAGGCGATCTCCTCGCGCACCGGCACCTCGGGATAGCGCCTCCGCGGGTCCGCCAGCTTCTCCCGCGTCACGCGCTGACGGGCCTCGCGCACCTCCTCCACGTCATAGGTGATCTCGGGCGCGAGCGGATGGGCGGGCAACTGCCAGGCGTGCACGGCGCGCAGCGCGTCGCCGTGCGCCCTGGCCTGCTCGAAGGCGTACGCCAGGGCGGGCTCGCATTCGGGCGAGTCGTCCACGCCCACGGCGACCTCCCCCCTCTCGCCGCTCCACCCGGGCCGTACGACGACGACCGGGCAGGGGGCGTGCCCGGCGACGTGGGTGCTGACCGAACCGACGACGATGCCGGCGAAGCCGCCGAGTCCCCTGCTGCCGAGCACGATCTCGACGGCCTCCTTGGCCTTGTCCCGCAGGACGCGGGAGGGGATGCCCTCGATGATCTCCGTACTGATCTCCACGTCCGGCTGCCGCTCGCGGGCCACTGCCTCCGCGGCGGAAAGCGCCCGCTCGGCGTGCGCGGTGAGCGGGTCGCCGCCCGAGGCGGGGAACTTCGGGATGCCGTACGCCCAGTGGTCCACGACGGAGACGAAGCGCAGCGGGCAGCCGCGGCGGGCGGCGTCGTCCGCGGCCCACCGCACGGCGGCCGTCGCGGCGGGCGAACCGTCGGTGCCGACGATGATCGGGCCGGGCATGGGCGCTCCTTCCTTCCGCACTGGCCTTTCCGACCTGGAACCTTCTCCATGTCACCACCGGCGGCCGCGCCCCTCCAGGGTCGTAGGTCCTCGGCCCGGGGCCGGTGCCGGGGCCGCGCGGCCGGGGGGGATGCTGGAGTCCTGGAGGTGGTCCGACATGGAATCGAAGCGCTGGACCGTCGAGATCTTCGTGAACGAGGACGACAACGACGACGTCACCACCGCGACCGCCGTGCTCTACACGCCCGCGGGACGACGCCACGAGAGCGTCGGCCGAGCCCGCCGCAACCCGTCCGACCGGCCCGTGCCCGAGATCGGCGACGAACTGGCGGCCGGACGGGCCCTCGCCGACCTGGGGGCGAAACTCATCGGGGATGGCGCGGAGGACGTGGCCCAGCTCGCCGGCCCCGCCTACGAGTCGTACTGAGACCCCGGCCCGTTCCCCGGGGGCTCCGCCCGAGCCCCCGGGAGTCCGCGCGGCACGTCCTCATTCCACGGCGTCCTCATACCGCGGCGTCCTCATTCCACGGGGTCCTCATTCCGCGGGGTCCTCATTCCGCGGGGTCGGCCGGGTCGTCGCCGAGGAGCCCCGCGGCCCGCATCTCCTCCGTCAGCCAGGCCATGGCGGCCTGCTCGCCTCCGGCCGGGCCGGTCCCGGCCGTCGGCGTGCCGTTCGCCGTACGGGGACCTGCCGGGACGTCGCCCGCGGCGCCGCCGGGCGTCCGGCCCACGCCGGGCCCGGTGACGTACGGCCGGGCCGCGCGCGTTCCCCCTCGCTTGCCCCGTGTCCCCGCCCCGCCGGGCGCTCCGCCCTGGTCGGCCGGCGGGACGCCGCCGCCGGTCGCCGTGGCGCGCCCGCGCGGGCCGCCGGTGACGAGACCGCCGGGCACCGGCCCGTTGGCCGTCGTGCCCGCGCCGCACGCCGCCTGCGCGGCCATGCCGGGATGGGCCCCCGGGCCCGCCTGGCCGCCATGGCCCGGATGCCCGGCGTCGCCGCCCGGTCCCCAGGCCGCCGACGCGAGCAGTCCCGCGCCGGTCATCTCGGCGGTGAGCTGCCCGAGCAGCGTGTCGGCCTCGACCGGCTCGGGCGTGATCTGCGCGAGGGCGGGCGCGAGAGCGCGCAGCGCGTTCGGCATCCCCGCGCCGGTGCGGTGGAGGTCGCCGAGGTTCAGCGGGACGCAACTCGATTTGATGATGTGGAAGAGGTGATCGACCCGCCGCGCGTCCCGTCCGCTGAAGGGGCCCCGGAAGTCGCCGTGGTGGGCGAGCACCAGGGCCGCGAGGCCGGCGACGTGCGGCGCGGCCATGGAGGTGCCGTCCAGTGCGGCGTACCCGTCCGGAGGGACGGCCGACAGGACGGCCACGCCCGGGGCGCACACGTCGATCTCGGGGCCGTGACAGGTGAAGCGCGGCGAGAAGTAGCCGTCGCCGGTCAGCGGCCCGTGGATCTCGGCCTCGTGGGCGGTGCCGGGCGGGAACGCGTCGGCCTTGCCGACGGCCGCGACGGTCAGCACTCCGGGCAGGACGCCGGGGAAGCCGACCGGTCCTCCGTCGTTGCCGCCGGCCACCACGCACGCCACCCCCGCCTCGCGCGCCTGCTCGATCTTCGCGGCGACGAGCGGGGAGTGGTGCCTGCTGGCCAGGCTCAGGTTGACGACGTCGATCCGCTGCTCGATGCAGTAATCGAGCGCCTCGATGAGCTCGCTGAACCGCCCGCCCGGGAAGATCTTGCAGGCGTGCACCTCGGCCTCGACCGCGAAACCGACGACACCGCGGCCGTCGTCGGCGCCCGAGACGACGGCCGCGCAGTGGGAGCCGTGGTAGGCGGCGTCGACGGACCATCCGTCCGGCTCGCCGCCGACGAGGTCGACGCCGGCGCGGACGCGGTCACGGAGGTCGGGGTGCCGTATGTCGGCCCCGGAGTCGATGATGGCGATCCTGACCCCCGCGCCGCGCAGCGTGGGCGGCAGGCGGTCGAGGTTCATCGCCTGCTGGCCCCAGCCGAATACCTGCTTGCCGGGGAAACCGCTGAAGGTCTCCGACAGGGGCATCGGCTCGATCAGGTTGTCCCGGGTCGTGGACAGGGCGGGGCGGTCGATGTGGACGCTCCAGTAGCCGGAGCGGGGCCGGACCGTCACCCCGGTGATCGACTCCGGGGTCTCCCCCACCATCGTCACCACCGCGCGGCCGTCCGCCCCGGTGGACGTCTGGGCCGGCCAGCCGTGCCCGGTCACCAGGACGCTCGCGCCGGGCAGCGGCGTGCCGTCCGCGTCCCTGACCAGGAAGGCGAACGTGCTCTCCACGCCCGGCGGCACCACCGCCGGTGCGGGCCGCCGCCTGCGCGGCGGCTGGGGCACGTCGCTGTAGCTGAGCAGCCGGTCGCGCTCGAAGTAGAGCTGCGGATACTGCCGCCGCAGCGCCTCGACGTGCTCGGCGGTCGTCTCCGCCACGACCACAGCGGGGAACCCGGGTGCCTGAGCCCCCGGGTTCCCCGTCGTCCCCCGCAGGCGGCGCAGCACGCGCACCTCGGGGTCGTCCTCCAGCAGCCTGCGCACCGTGTCGCCGTCGAGAGCCGGCGCGGCTGCTCCCGGCGCCGCCGGGTGCGGCTGGGGCATCGCGGCCACCATGTAGCGCCGCGGCCGGGACTCCACCGGCTGCGGCGCCTGGCGGGACGCCTGCCGCCCCCGCGGGGACGCCGGGCGCGGCTCCTCGCTTCCGTCCTTGGGCTTGTCGTTATTGGTCACAACGTCTCCGACTCTCCCCAGCTCAGGCTGGTGTGGCCGGCCGCGCCCCGTACGGCGCGGCGGGCAGTTCAGGCTCTGTCATCACATTTCGCCGGTCTCGGGACGGCGGGGGCCCGGACCGGCCGCCGACCGGTCCGGGCCACCGAGGTGATCACGTCACAGCAGTGGAACCGTGGGCCGTCCAGGGGTGACGGCGCCGAGCGCGAACTGGATCTGCGCCAGGCACGCGTCGTACCGCCCGGCCCGGTACAGCTGTACCGCCTGCACCAGCAGCGGGACGATCCCCGCGACCTGGGGCGCCTGCGGGAGTGACGCCTGCAGCCAGCCGTACAGCCGCTGGAGCGTCACGGCACAGTGCGCCTGCAGCGGCGCGACCGGCGCCGGATGCCCCGTCGCGACTCCCACGGCCAGGGGCGTCACCGGACCCATCCCGGGACCCATCGACTCCACGGTGTTCCTCCGATCAGAGTGCGGCACCGGTCGGCACCGGGACCTGCTGAGCGGCCTGCTGGTGCAGCTGGCCGTACGGCTGGCCGTAGGCCTGGCCGTAGACCTGCGACAGCGGCTGCATGGTCAGCGGAACCTGCTGCCCGTACGCCCCGTGGATGGAGGGGGCGCCGAACTGAAGGGCCTGCTGGCCGGGGTGCTGGGCGTACGCCTGGGTGGCGTACGGCTGGCCGTAAACCTGCGGGATCTGCTGGGCCTGGGCCTGGATGGCCTGCAGGGCCTGCAGAACCTGCGGCGGAAGCATCTGCTGCTGAACCTGCTGCTGGATCTGCTCCCGGACCTGGTGCTGGTAGAGCACGCCCTCCAGCATCTGGCGGGCCGCGGGAGCGCCGTAACGCACGCTGCACCGCGCGACCTTGGTCCAGAAGGTCACCGGGCTCACCAGGTGCTCCTGCGGGAGGATGTGCTCCTCCTGCTGGATCATCGCCAGCGGCGACAGCTGCTGCTGCATCGCCGGGATCTGCTGACCGAGCTGCTGCAGGGGCGAGATCTGGTGCTGAGCGCCGTACCCCAGCGTGGTCGCCATGGACGTGGGGTTCATAGCTGTGAACGTCATATTCACTCCTTCGGAGCCAGTAGGTCCGGCCCATCGCCGATGTGATTACATCGCGTGACAGATCGGTCGCACAACGTTATAGGCGTAATGAGTGGATAAGGCCGACTTGGCACTCGGGCTCGGTGACGCAACGGACCGCGCCGGTCATACTCCCGCTTGGAGGTGTCGGCATGACGCAGAGTGCTGAGCGGCGTACCTGGTTACATGGATCGTTCCTCGACCTGCTCCCGGTGCGGGCGGGTGAGGAACTCCTCCGCCTCGGCTCCCTGCTGACGTATCCGAGCCGACATATGCTGATCCGGGAGGGCGACCCCGGCCATGCGGTCTACCTGCTGGTCGACGCGCTGGTAAAGGTCACGGCGTCCACGGAGAACGGCTCCAGGACGCTTTTGTCGATCCGGGCGAGCGGCGACATCGTGGGCGAGATGGCCCCTCTGACCGACCACCCGCGAACGGCCACGGTGACCACCTGCAAACGATCTCTCGTCTGTGTTCTGAAGGGTCCCGTCTTCACGGCTCATCTCGCCCGCACTCCCGAAGTCGCCGCCGTCCTCAGCCAGGTCACGATCGATCGTTTGCGCTTCGCCAACCGGCGGCGCCTCGACTTCGCGGGATACGAGGCCGACATCTGTCTGGCCCGGATCCTGGTCGATCTCGCCGTACGGCACGGGCGGCCCCGCCGCGAGGGCATCGACATCGGAGTGCCCGTCACTCAGGCCGAACTGGGCGAGCTCATCGGAATCAAGGAACGTACAGTCCAGAAGGCGATGCACGACCTCTCCGTACGCGGTCTCGTGCTGCAACGGCACCGGGGCGTAATCATCACGGACCTCGACGGCCTGACCGACTTCGCCGACCTGCGACTCCAATCGCCCGGCTGAAAGCCGCATCAATGCGGGCTGCGAAAAGCCCGCCGGAGTCATCGTGGTGCGGCCGACACAGACCAGCCAGGAGGCACGATGACTCACCCTCCCATGCCCACCTCTCACGCGATGATCGCGGTGGACATCGAGAAGTACAGTGGGCGCAACGACCAGCAGCAACTTCACCTTCAGGAAGCCCTCATCCGGGTGCTGGACACCGCCGCGGCCGAGGCCGGTCTCGACAGGTCGACGTGGACCGAGCGTCAGCCCCAAGGGGACGGCGAGTTCTCCTGGCTCCCGCCCCACGCGCACCTCGGCGTGCTCGTCGGCGGCTTCGTCCGTGAATTGGACGGGCAACTCGGCCTGTACAACCGGCGCCACGCCGGTCCGTTCTGGACGCGCATGCGCCTGCGCATGGCCGTCCACTTCGGCCCCGTCCATCTGGGCGCCGCCAACGGGGTCGCCGGCCGCCACGCCGTACAACAGGCCCGGCTCCTCGACTCCGCCCCAGTGAGGCGGGCCCTCGACGCCTGCCCGGCCGCGGACCTGGCCCTCATCGTCTCCGATCGCGTGTACGACGACTACATCAGCCAGGGACTGGGCGAGCCGCACGCCTACCGGCCCGTCCAGGTGCGGGTCAAGGAGCACTCCTGCACGGCGTACCTGCACGTGCCGGGACATGACATCGGCACGCTCAGCGTCCTGGATTCCTTCGTCCCTGAAGCGCCCGGCACATCGCAAGTGCCTCGCCCGGCGACGGAGACCAGCCATGGCGAGGAGGATCGGCGCACCCCCTTCATCGTCCACGGTGACCAGATCGGCGGGGCCTCGCACCGGGCCGACGGCCACGGGATTGTGAACGCCCCCGGCCGGGACCAGATCATAGGTAACTGGCGCGAGGGGCACTGATGGCGGAGCAAGAAGCCCCGGCCATCGAACCGACACGCGGCGAGAAGGAGCGCGGACCGGACGGTGGCGCGGAGCAGAACACCCAGCGTGACCTGCATGAGGAGCTCAGCGAGCAGAAGCGGCAGAGTCGCATCTCCGCGCAGAACCTCGACGCGCTTTACGCCGACACCGTTATCGGCGGCGACGACATCGGAGGTGCCTCGCACCGGGCGACCGACGGCGGAACGGTCAACGCGGCAGGACGCGACCAGTACTTCTTCGGCGTGACCGCGGAGGACAGGGCCGTGTTCACTGTGGCCGTGTCGGCACGCGAGGTCGGCGTCATCCGGCGCTGTCACGTCCCGACCAAGTCGTACGGCGAACTGCTCGCGCGTCTCGACAGCGAGCATGTGCTGCTGCTGCGCGGTGAGCCACGGGCCGGTCAGCCGACCACCGCCCTGGCCGCCCTCGCACGCTGGAGCGGTGACGACGGCCGTCTCGCCTGGCTGCAGATGAGCGGGAACCCTCTCCACCTCGCTCCGGGCGACCTGCGCGAGGCGACTGGGTATCTTCTCCAGGTCGGCGACGATGCGACCTGGAACGGTCGCCCCGACCAGATGCTTGGGCACCTCCGGAGGACGGCCGAACGAGCCCGCGCCCGCGTCGTCGTCCTGGCCAGCCCCGAGTTCCCCGAGCATGACTGGGCCGTCGACCACGAGCCGCCACCGATGGATCAGATTTTCGTCAACTGGCTGGCTCACGAGTTACACGAGGGCGGCGAGGCCCATCCCCAGGAGTGGGCCGGCAAGACGGCGGCCGACGAACTGGTCCGGGAGACGCTGGCGGGCTACCGGTGCCCCCGCAAGGCGCGAGAGCTCGCCCTGCGGGTGGCCAGAGGGTTGCTGGAAGACCGATCGCTCGACGAGATTTTGGACAGCCTGCCCGAGCAGCGGCGCCGGAAAGCGCAGGACCTCCTCGCGGTGGAGACTCCCCGCAGGGCACGCTGCTTCATGATCGCCAGTGCGGTGTTGCGTGGAGCGCCAGCAGCCGTCGTGGCCGCCCAGACCGTGAAGCTGGCCACGCTGATCGAGGAGGAGCTGGCTCGGCAGACGACGATTGAGCAACCGCCCCAGCCGCACGTCTGGGAGCAGCTCAGCGACTGGCTCGGCTTTGCGGAGATCACTCTGCTGTCACCCAGACGAGGCGGAGATGGGCAGGTTGTCGACTTCCCCGATCCGAGCATGGCCGGAACCGTCCTCCGCGTGGTCTGGGAGGAACAGCCCACGATTCACGAGCCCCTGCTCACCTGGCTAGGCCAGCTGACGGAGGACAAGGATCCTGGCGTCCAGATGCGGGCGGCCCAAGCAATCGGTCTGCTGGCGACCTACGACTTCCCTGCCATCCAGCGACGTTTTCTGAGCACATGGTGCCAGAGCGAGCGGTACCTGACCCACGAGCTGGCGGCCTGGACCTTGGGCTCGGCGGCCAAGGACCCCGATCTGACCGCGCGTGTCTTCGAGTGCCTAGGACGCTGGGCCCGAGGCAGCCGCAAAGAACAGTCCGTCGTCATCCGGGCCCTCGGGTCGTGGCTGGGCGCCTACTGGGTCGATGAGGCGCTCCGGGCCCTCGCCACCATCGCGAAGACCAATGCGCGGGCTTTTCCACAGCGTGTCGCCCTCTCTATCGCGCAAATCCACCAACTCGGGAGCAACAGAACGTCCCATCGGAGCGGTGTCGGCGACGTCCCCGACAACACCAGGAGGATCATCGCCGCCCTCGCCCAATGGTCGGCCCAAAGCGATCTACCTGGCCTCACAAGCGCCGCGGCTCTCGCGTTCGTGCGGATGCTCGCCCCTCCCGAAGGGGCCAAGGTCCTCGATCTCGCAGCGGATCCCGGCGCGGCCGTCGACCTAGTCGCTCTCTGGCGACACATCCTGGACCTGGCCGTCACCAAGGACACCGGGGCCGCTCTCACACCGGAGGCGTGGAGCGTGCTGGGCGACTGGCTCGCGACGTGGGAGACGGACGCCGGGGTCCGCGGCGTCCTCTCCGAGGTCCTCACCAGGCCGCCCGTCGACGTCCGGGCACCCCTGTTGTTTCACCTCCGGCTCTGGCACCGGACCGGAGAGATCGACGCCGAGCTCGCGGGCCTGCTCGCCGAGCTCGTCGAAGGGAGTTGAGCATCATGTGGCTCATCCGTTACAGCATGCCCACAACTGGTGAGGAGACGGCGGAGGATGTGAACGAGCTCTCGTTCACCGCCCCGGCGCGAGGAGACGTCTTCGACTTCGACGTCACGGTCTCCCTCGCGTGGTCCGCTGTGGGCCGGCGCTGGCAGGCAGGTCCCGACGCGGCCGAGCGCGACCACGTCCAGGGACGCGTTCGCGCCGAGACTCGTGCGATCGCGCGGAGGCACTCGCCGTACCAATCCGAGGACGCCGAACGTGAGGTGAACAGCGTCCTCGACGATTTCCTCAGCCGGCTGTCGCGACATGACAGGCGTGTGATCCTGCGGTGGACGGCACGGGCCGAGGTAAGGCCCTGTGAAGAGGTGCGCCAGTTGCTCCGAGACCGCGCACGCCGCCTCTATCAGGTCGACTGCGAGGTCGCGGAGGCGAAGCGCCGCGCGGAGACCGCCGAGGAGGTGCGCCTCGCCTGGGAGCGTTTCCTGGCCGGGGCCCGCAGGAGCGACCTGACGAGGTACGCCGTGAGACTGGCCGAGCAGCCCCAAGCCAAGGCGGCGATCATTGCGGAGATGCTCGACAAGGGCGAGGACACCGCCGCCCACTTCATCGACAAACTCGACAAGCTGGTGAGCTCTCATCGGCAGGGCGACGTTTACGAACTCATCGTCGGCAGTGAGAGCGCTCTGCGGAGCGCGATGACCGCGCTCGGATTGGCGGTGCCGCCCCTCGACCCAGACCCGCTGCTGCCGAGCGGCTTCGGTCAGCCGTAGAGCGCTCCCAGCGCAAGCCACAGCAGGGTGGAGACGAGCATGAGGGCCGTCCACGGCAGCGCTCGTCCCACTCTGCGGTGCTTCTCACGGCTCAGTTCGGCCAGCGTGCTCACAAGGAGCCATGCCTCCCGTTCCTGCTGCACGACGCTCACCCGCGACGATCCACTTCGAGGACCGGCCAGGCCGAACCTGTTCGGCCCGCCAGGTCCGCCCAGGCGAGGACGCAGGCCCTGGACGAGGTGATAGCCGGCGACGAGGAACCCCGCGACATAGAGCGTGACCAGAACAACGGCGACCACGCCCAGTGCGATAGGCGCTTCCGGTGCTCGCAGGCCGGCCAGCGCCCCCATCTGTGTGGCCGCCACGGCCGCTGCCCCGAGGTGCACGGTGGTGACGGTAGCGACCTTGGCGTCGGCATGCTGCACGTAACCCTGAAAGGTGCCGACCGTGGTGAGCGCCACGGTCAGCGCCTCGACGGCAGTCATTTCGTTCCTGTGCCTGCCCATACGAACCCTCCTGATTCGCCTACTTCGAGTGAATCGCCGATGCGGAGGTGAAGGACCGCACCAGTGCGGGTTCAACACCGACATCTCTCTTTGCCTTGACAAAATAGTTTGTCGGAGGCCATCCTTGAGGCATGAAAGACGTGGCGGTGATCGAGGATCCGGCGGCGGCGGAGGCCTCCCTGGATCCGATGCGGGCGCGGTTGCTCGCCGAGCTCACGGAGCCCAGCTCGGCGACCATGCTGGCGGCCAAGGTGGGGCTGCCGAGGCAGAAGGTGAACTACCATCTCAAGACCCTGGAGCGGCACGGCCTCGTGGAGCTGGTCGAGGAGCGCCGCAAGGGCAACGTCAACGAGCGGGTCATGCGGGCGACGGCGGCCTCGTTCGTGATCTCTCCCGCCGCGCTGGCGTCGGTCGCGCCCGATCCGTCACGCGCACCCGACCGGCTGTCGGCGCGGTGGCTGCTGGCGCTCGCCGCCCAGCTCGTACGCGACGTGGGCACGCTGATCGTCGGAGCGTCCCAGGCACGCAAGAAGCTCGCGACGTTCGCCATCGACGGCCGGGTGCGCTTCGCCTCGGCCGCCGACCGGGCCGCGTTCGCCGAGGAGCTGTCGGCCGCCGTGGCCGCGCTCGTGAGCAAATACCACGACGATTCGGCCGAAGGCGGGCGCGAGCACCGTCTGGTCGTCGCCGTCCATCCCGCCGTCCCCCGGACGGCCGACATACAGGAGCGCTGAAGCGTGCCCCACGAGTTCGAACTGCGCAAGGAAATCGAGCTGGACGCGACCCCCGAGCAGGTCTGGGACGCGATCGCCACCGGCCCCGGCATCGACTCCTGGTTCATGGGACGCACCGAGATCGAGCCCGTCGAGGGCGGCCGCGGCCGGTTCACCATGTTCGGCAACAGCGAGGGCACCACCGTGACCGGGTACGAGCCCGGCAAACGGTTCGCGTACCGCGGTGACGAGAACCCCGACGGCACGTTCATGGCGTTCGAGTACCTCATCGAGGGACGCGACCACGGCAGCACGGTCCTGCGCCTGGTCCAGCACGGCTTCCTCGGCGACGACTGGGAGACCGAGTTCGAGGCGATGGGCGTCGGCTGGGACATGTACCTGCACAAGCTCGCGCAGTACCTCACGTACTTCCGCGGGCGCCCGGCCACGGTCGTGTCCGCCGTACGCCCCCAGGCGGCCGAGAACGCGCCGGCCTGGGCAGCGATCAAGGACGCGCTGGGCCTGCCGGCCACGGTTCGGCTGGGCGACCCCGTGCGGCTCGCGGTGGACGGGCTGGCGCCGGAGGACGGGGTGGTCGACTACACCGGCTTCCCGACCTTCCTCGGCGTGCGGACCGCCGACGGGCTCTACCGGTTCATCCACTCCGGGCCGGAGCGGGGCAACGTGGTGGTCCTCGGGCACCACGTCTTCGCCGAGGACGCCGACCAGGAGCACGTCGAGGCCGCGTGGCGGTCCTGGCTCTCCCGGCTCTTCCCCTGACCCTCCCCGCGAGAACGCACGTCCGAACTCCTGACCACGAAGGGCCTGACGATGACGAACACCCCCGACCTCGAATACACCATCACCCGCGTCCTCGACGCTCCCCGCGAGGCCGTCTTCGAGGCGTGGACCGAGCCGGAGCGCTTCAGTGAGTGGTTCGGCCCGCGCGGCTTCACCACTCCGGTCTCGCTGATCACCATGGACCTGCGGCCCGGCGGCGAGTGGAGCGCGTGCCTCGTGTCGCCGGAGGGCGCCAAGGCCCCTCTCGGCGGGGTCTACCGGGAGATCGCGGCGCCCGAGCGGCTGGTGTTCACCACCGGCGACCCGGACAACCAGGAGGGCGCCGTGGCCTCGGTCGCGACCGTCACGCTCACCGACCTCGGGGACCGCACGGAGATGAGCTTCAGGCAGGAGGGCTACAACACCGACGAGGCGCACGCCGAGGCCGCGAAGGCGGGCTGGCTCCAGTTCTTCGACCGGCTCG
This sequence comes from Microbispora sp. NBRC 16548, assembly GCF_030268985.1. NCBI lineage: Bacteria > Bacillati > Actinomycetota > Actinomycetes > Streptosporangiales > Streptosporangiaceae > Microbispora > Microbispora sp. NBRC 16548. Next base: position 317,753 of record NZ_BSSF01000001.1, on the reverse strand, counting down.
CCGAGCACCTCGCCTGAAATCTCCCCGGCCGTACGCCGCACCCCCGGGACGCGGCGTACGGCCTTGGCCGTGCGGGCTCCGGGTGGCACGGCCGTCAGGCCCAGATGGCGCAAGGGATGCCGTCGGAGAAGACCTCGGGAGGATCGGGCAGGGGGCGCGCCTCCCCGGACACCACCCGCAGGGCCGTCCAGGCGGCGGCGCCCGCGTCGAGCACGTCGTCCACCCCCGCCATCGCCCCGGCCCTGCCGAGGTCGCCCGCGAGCACGACGCCCGCCGCCGCCAGCAGTTCACGCCGCCGCTCCGCGCCCGCCCACGTCGTCTTCGGGTGCGGCAGAGGCGCCCCGGCGAGCCGGGCGAAGCTCAGCTCGGGGTGGACCTCCACGACGCGCCTGCCGGCCTCCCGCACCCAGCGCTCGACCTCCAGCAGCTTCTCCTTGAGCCCGAACGCCTGGCGAGAGACGCCCTCGCCGGCCAGGCGGCGGTTGACGGCCACGGCCGAGGCGTAGTCGTCCGCCTCCAGCGCGGCGCGCACCGGGGTCATGAACACCGACCGCCACCGGGGGCCGAGCTCCGCGCGCGCCAGCACGTCGGCCCGGCGGCGGGTCCGGCCCTGAGGGTCGTCGGAGTCGGGGTATGGATCGGGCAGGCCGATCGGCATGTCCACCGCCACGACGGCGACCTCGCCGTCCGCGTCCGCCAGGGCGACCAGGTCCGCGACGCGGGGTGCGAAGTAGGCGCGCGCCGCACCCCCGTCCCCGGGGCCGGCGGACGGGACCACCCCGATCCAGCCCGCCCTGCAGGCGTCGACACCGAGCACACGAGCATCCTTCACAGGACCATGCTCAGCCCTGGCGGGGGACGACGTGGCCGAAGCGGAACAGGTTCGCCGGGTCGTAGAGCTCGCGCAGCTTCGCCAGCCGCCGCAGCGTCTCCTCCGGCCAGGCCCGGGAGATCTGCTCGGGGGCCAGGGCGCCGCCCTGGAAGTTGATCAGCGCGCCGCCGGTCGACCAGGGCGCGAGGGTGTCGATCACGGCCCGTACGGCCGCGGGGACGGCCGTGTCCATCAGCTCGGGCACCGGCGCGCCGATGGCGAGCAGCGTGAAGGCGGCGTCGCGCCCGCCCACGGCGTTGGGCTCCTTGGGCTGACGGGCGAGCGCGCCGCCGAGCTGACGGAGCTCGACCACGGCCAGCGGAACCCGCGCGGCCGGGCCGGCGACCGCGAGCAGCGCCTCGACGGTCTCCGCCGTCAGCTCACGCAGCAGCGCGCCCCGCTCCGCCACCGGCATGGGCTGGGTCGGGTCCTGGTGGATGGAGTCGATCGCCGCGTACGGCAGGGGCCCGACGGCGTCGAGCACCGGCTCGGCCACGGCCCGCATGGGGGCCAGCAGCGCCTCGGCCTCCTGCCCGTCCCCCACGTGGGCGACCCGCAGGTGGACAACGAACCTGCCGCTGAGCTGCGGCGGCAGCTCGGGCAGCGGGGGCAGGCGCAGCAGCGCGACCGAGGTGGTGGTGGTCTCCGGCAGCGTGCCGGCCCAGCTCCGGTAGGCGTGCAGGACCCGCCCGGCGTCCTCGGCGGCGTAGAACAGGCCGCCGCCGTACAGGCCGGTGAGCGGCAGCAGGTCCACGGTGATCGAGGTGACGACGCCGAATCCGGCCTTGCCGCCGCGCAGCGCCCAGAACAGGTCGGGCTCGCGGACCGCGTCGGCGCTGCGCACCACGCCGTCCCCGGTGACGACGGTGAGCTCCCGCACGTGGTCGGCCGCGAACCCGAAGGTCCGCGCGATCGGCCCGATGCCGCCGCCGAGCGTGAAGCCGACCACGCCGACGCCGGTCGCCGAGCCGCACAGCGGGGCCAGGCCGTACGGCGCCGCGGCGGTGACGACCTCACCCCACGTGCAGCCGGCCGCGATCGTGGCGGTGCGGGCGGAGGGGTCCACCACGACCTCCCGCATCGCACGGGTGCTGACCAGAACCGCGCCGTCGGCCGCCTGCACGGCGCCATGGCCGGTCGACTGCACGGCCACGGGCAGCCCGTGCGCGGCGGCGAGCCGTACGGCCGCGGCCACGTCACCGGCGTCCCGCGCCGCGACGATCACGGCGGGCCGGTGGCGCACGGCGAGGTTGAACCCGGCGGCCTCCTCCTCGAACCCGTCCTGTCCCGGAAGCAGGACCCGGCCGGCGACCTGTCCCCGCAGCGCGTCTTCGATGGTGCTGTGCATGTCCGTCCTTCGGATGTCGTCGTCTGTGACGGGGACAGTTGTCGCAGCCGGGTCTTGGTGTTCTCTTGCACCTTCCGGGCCGGGGTTCGGCGGGGCGTTTAAAAGGGTTCCTAGAGACGTACTAGGAGTGTCCAAGACAGCCCGCGCACGCTGGGGCGATGTCGTCGCCGTCGAAGAAGCGCCGGCCGCGGTACGCCGCGTCGCCGGGAACGTCACCGGGAACACTGCTGCTGCGCGAGGTGCCGGCGCACGCGGGCGCGCCGGGAGCCCGGATCATCGGACCGGCGCTGGAACACGTCCTGCGCGAGGCGCCGGCCGCCCGGTGCCGGCTCTACGTGCTGACCGACCTCGGCCGGCCCGCCGGCGCCGCCCCGCTCGCCGCCGCGCTGCTGGAGACCGGGGCGCCCCGGCACGTCCCGGAGTGGGCCCTGCTGCACGCGCTCACCGTGGCCGTGCCGCACCGCGGCCGGGGGCTGGGCCGCCGCCTGCTCGACGACCTGCTGATGGAGTTGCGCGCGGACGGCGTACGGGCCGTGTGGTTCCTTCCCGGGGCGGGGGACGACGGCCTGCGCGCCCTACTGGAGAACGCCGGTTTCAGGGACGACACGGAGCGCGGTCTCTCCCGCGAGAACGAGCGGACATACGGGTATGATGAGCCAGAAATCCGGCCCTGGGCCGCCTGGCTCTCTCGGGAGTTGTGATGCGCACGAGCATCGACGGCGCGCGGCTACCGGCGCCACGCCCGGGCCTGGACGGCCGCCAGGGCCCCGCTCTGGACTTCCGCCTCCTCGGCACGCTGGAGGTCGCCGACGGCACGGGGACGATCCTCGACCTCGGGCCTCGCAAGCAGCGGGCCGTGCTGGCGCTGCTGTTGCTGAACGCGCCCCATGTCGTGCCGCTCGACCAGCTCATCGACCGGCTGTGGCGGGACGAGCCGCCCTCCAGCGCCACGGGAACGCTCCAGGCGTACATCTCCCATCTGCGCAGGACGCTCGAACCCCGGCGCAGCCCGCGCTCCCCGGCCCGGGTCCTGCGTACGCGGGAGCCCGGCTACCTGCTGGACATCGAGCCGGACCAGGTCGACGCCGAGCGGTTCGGCCGGGCGACCGAGGCCGCGCACGCCGCGTTGGCCGCGGGCCGTCCTGAGGAGGCCGAGCGGATCCTGGGCCCGGCGCTGGCGCTGTGGCGGGGCGAGCCGCTGGCCGACCTGGCCGACGAGCCGTTCGCCCGGTCGACCGTCGCCCGCCTGAGCGAGACCCGCCTGCACGCGCTGACCGTACGCGCCGAGGCGTTGCTCGCGCTCGGACGGGCGGCCGAGGTGACGGTCGAGGTCGAGCGCCTGCTCGAACAGGACCCCTACCGCGAGGGCCTGTGGGCGCTGCTCATGCGGGCCCTCTACCGGGAGCGCAGGCAGGCCGAGGCGCTGGCCGCCTACCAGCGTTGCCGCACGCTGCTCGGCGACGAACTGGGCCTCGACCCGAGTCCCGAACTGCGGCGGCTGGAGCAGGCCATCCTCGCCCAGGACGAGTCCCTGGCGGGCATGTGGGCTCCCGTGGCCGCCGTGCCGCCGGAGCCGGCCCCAGGCGCGCGGGAAGGCACGGGCGCGGGCGTGCGGGGCGGCGCAGCGGACGAGAACACCGGGGACGGGAACGCCGGGAACGAGAACGCCGGGGACGCGGCCGTGCCGGGACTGGTGGGGCGGGAGCCGCACCTGCGCCGGATCGCCGAGCGGCTCGACGACCTGCACCGGGGCGTGGGCGGGGTGTTTCTGGTGAGCGGGGAGTCCGGCATCGGCAAGACCCGCCTGGCGGAGGCCGCCGCGAGCATGGCGGCCGAGCGCGGGGCGGCGGTCGCCTGGAGCAGGTGCGTCGAGGGCAGCGGCGCCCCCGCGTTCTGGCCCTGGATCCAGGCGCTCAACGCCCTGGGCGCGGCCCCTGCGCCGGGAACACAGGCTCCGGGAACGGCCCAGGCTCTCGCTGTGGACAGGGCTCCGGCGACCGGCCGGGCTCCGGGAACCGGCGAGGCCGGGGAGGCGGGCGGCGACCTCGCCAGGCTCGCCCACCGCCTCTCGGACGGCGACCGTACGGACACGGCCGACCCCGACACCGCCCGGTTCCTGCTGCACGACAGCGTGGCGCGGGCGCTCACGCGGCGGGCCTGCGCCGCCCCGGTGCTGATCGTGGTGGAGGACCTGCACTGGGCCGACGCCGCCTCGCTGAAGCTGCTCACCTTCCTCGGCGCCGACCTGCACCGCGTCCCGCTCCTGGTCCTGGCCACCGTACGGCCCGAGCCGGCGGTGGACAGGCAGGCGCTGACCGAGGCGCTCGGCGAGCTGACCCGCCAGCGCGGCACCGAACGGATGACCGTCGCTCCGCTCACCCCCGAGCAGATCGCCGACTACCTGCGCGAGGCGGGATGGGCCGGCCCCGGGCCGGTGCTCGCCTCCGCGCTGCACGACAGGACCGGCGGCAATCCGTTCTTCCTGGGCGAACTGCTGCGCCTGCTGACCAGCACCCATCCCGACGGCCGGGTGGGCGTGGCGGACGTGCTCGCCCTGGCGGTGCCCGACGGCGTGCGCGACGTGATCAACCAGCGGGTGTCGCGGCTGCCGGAGGACTCCCAGACCCTGCTGCGGGCGGCCGCCGTGATCGGCAGGGACGTGGACGCCGACGTGCTGGAGACCGCGACCGGGGTCGGCGGCGCCCGGGTGATGATGCTGCTCGAACCGGCCGTCGCGACCGGGCTGCTGGTCGAGGTGGACGGCGGCTGGGACTACCGCTTCTCCCACGCACTGGTGCAGGAGGCGCTGTACTCCGGGCTAAGCCGCAGGCAGCGAGCCCAGCTCCACGGCCGGGTGGGCGAGGCCATCGAGACCCTGCGGTGGGGTGAGGCCGCGTCGCGACTGCCCGCGCTGGCCCACCACTTCGGGCTCGCCGCCCGGGTCGGCTACGCGGACAAGGCCGTCTCGTACGCCATGGAGGCGGCCGGGCAGGCGACGGCCCGGCTCGCCTACGACGAGGCCGTCCTCTATTGGGAGCAGGCCCTCGACGCGTGCGCCGCCGGGCCCGCGGCCACCCGCTGCGCCCTGCTGATCGGCCTCGGCAAGGCCCGTCGGGTGACCGGCGATGTGGAGGGGGCGCGCGGCGCGCTGGACGAGGCAGTGACGCTCGCGACCGGCATCGGCGACCACGCCGCCGTCATCGAGGCGGCCACCGTCTTCGGCGGCGTCACCCTGTGGAACTGGCGCTCGTACGGCGTGGTGGACCAGCGCATGGTGACCGTGCTGGAGGACCAGCTCTCCCGGCTCGGCCCGGACGCCGTGCGCACCCGTGCGGAGCTGCTCGGCACGCTCGGCGTCGAGCTGTACTACGGCGACCGGCGCGAGGAGGGCCGCCGCCACGCCCTGGAGGCCGTGGAACTGGCCCGGCGCACCGGCGACCCCCTGCTGCTGGCCCGCACGCTGAACAACTTCGTCATCGCGGCCTGGACGCCCGAGCACGAGGAGGAGCGTTACCGGGCGGCCGAGGAGATGCTGGGACTCCCCGGCCTGCCCAGGGCCACCGAGATCGTCGCCCGCCTGCACCGCATGCCCAAGTTCCTGAAGGCGGGCATGCTCGCCGACTACGACGCCGAGCTGGCCCGCTGCCTGCGGCTCACCGCCGAAGTGCGGATGCCGGAGATCGAGACGCAGGTCGCGTACGCCGCGGCCGGGCGGGCGATGCTGGCGGGCGACTGGGCGGAGATGGACCGGCAGGCGGTCATCGGCACCGGCAGCTTCCGCCGCACCAGTCTGTGGGGGCCGGACGTCCTCAAGCTGATCTACGCGTTCTACGCCGACTGGTGCCAGGGACGGCCCAGCCCACTGCTGACGGACCTGGTCGAGGCCGCGGCCGACGATTCCAATATGATCGCGCGGCCCACGGCCGTCCTCGCCGCGCTGAAGGCGGGCGACCGCGAGCTGGCCCATCGACTGATCGACCGCTGGGGCGCCGTGCGGCCACGCGACTGGACGTGGCAGTTCGTCGCCTGGCAGTGGGCCCTGGTCGCCGCCGAACTCGGCCGGCCCGACCCGCACGAGCTGCTCGGCGAGCTGCGGCCGATCGCCGGCGAGCTCATGACCATGGGCACGGGCTGCCTGTCGTGGGGAACGCTTCACGACGTGGTCGCCCGGCTCCTGCACCGGGCCGGCGACGTTCCGGCCGCCCTGGCGCACGCGGAGGCCGGGCGGGACGCGCACCGGCGGCTCGGCCTGCCCCATCTCGTGAGCGGCAGCGAGGCGCTCCTGCGCGAGATCCGTGCGGTCGCGGGGGACGCCGGCCGCACCGGCGACGCGCCGGCCTGACGCCGGAGCGCCCGCAGGCGGGTTGCCGGTGAACGGGGCAGGTGCGGGGCGTTCGCAACTGCGCCGCGACTGCTCTTGTCGAGATGCTGCGGCGGATTTTCCACGGCATCGTGGGTGCCATGAGGCAGCGACAGGCCGCCCACGGGCACGGCCACGGGCACGGCCACGGGCACGGCCACGGGCACGGCCACGGGCACGGCCACGGGCACGGCCACGGGCACGGCCACGGGCACGGCCACGGGCACGGGCACGGGCATGAACGCGGTGTGACGACGTTCCGCGCGCGGGTGGCGCACCTGCTGCGCCCGCACTCGCACGAGCCCGCCGACAAGGTCGACCCGGCGATGGAGTCGTCCACCCGGGGGATGCGCGCGCTGTGGGTGTCGCTCGCCGGTCTCGGCGCGACCACGCTGGTCCAGGCGGCGGTGGTGGCCCTGTCGGGGTCGGTGGCGCTGCTGGGCGACACCCTGCACAACGCGGCCGACGCCCTGACCGCCGTGCCGCTCGGGATCGCCTTCCTGCTCGGCCGCCGTCCGCCCAACCGCCGCTACACCTACGGCTACGGACGGGCCGAGGACCTGGCCGGCGTGGTCATCGTCGTGACGATCGCCGCATCCTCGATCGCCGCGGCGTACGCCGCGATCGGGCGGCTCCTGGAGCCCCGAGAGGTCTCCCACCTGGGGGCCGTCGCGGCGGCGGCGCTCGCAGGCTTCGCCGGGAACGAGCTGGTCGCCCGCCATCGCATCCGCGTCGGGCGTGAGATCGGCTCGGCGGCCCTCGTCGCCGACGGGCTGCACGCCCGCGCCGACGGTTTCACCTCACTGGCCGTGCTGGCCGGAGCCGGAGGGGCGGCCCTGGGCTGGACCTGGGCCGACCCCGCCGTCGGCCTGCTCATCACGGTCGCGATCCTGATGGTGCTGCGGCAGGCGGCGCGGGAGGTGTACCGGCGGCTGATGGACGCCGTCGATCCCGCTCTCGTGGACCGTGCCGAGGCGACGCTGCGGGGCACCCCCGGCGTGCTCGGCCTGGGCCAGGTGCGGCTGCGCTGGATCGGCCACCGGCTCAGGGCCGAGTGCGAGGTCGTCGTCGACCCGGCGGCCACGGTCGTCGAGGCCCATCGGGTCGCGGCCGAGGCCGAGCACAACCTGATCCACGCCATCCCCCGGCTGACGGCCGCCATCGTGCACGCCGACCCGCTGCCCCACGACGGCGTGGACCACCACGCCGTCCTCGACGGCCACCGGCACGACCATCCTCCGGCCGGCCGTTCTTCGCCCGGTCTCGTCCGGCACAGCCACGGCTGACTCCGCACGAGGCCCGCGGCGCCGCGGACCGACGGCGTTCACAGCACGGCCGTTCGAGAGCGTGGCGGCTCAGGGGCGGGGCATGGCCATCGCGTTGGGGAAGGGCACCCCTCCCCCGTCGATGATCCGGGTGACGAGCGGGCGCAGGAGGTGCGCGAGCCGGGCCGTGCCCGCCTCGCCCAGGGCGTCCATCGGCGCCCGGGCGAGATGTTCGGTGGCGGCCTCGACGGCGTCGCGCTCGCGCCGGCCCTTCTCGGTCACGGCTCCCTCGCGGTCGAGGACGCCGCGCTCGCGCAGCCGGTCGGCCGCGGCCCGCCACTCCTCCTCGGTCCACCCCCGGTAGGCCCGCTGCTCGGGCGGCACGAGCCCGAGCGCCGACGCGACGACGTTGGCCTCGCAGCCGTCCACCCCCGCGGTGACCAGGGCGGCCACGTGCCCGTCGCCGCGGAACTCGCGCAACGCGGTGAGCGCGTGCCACAGCGCCGCGAGCGGCTCGCCGGGCGTCGGCACGGCGGCGTGCGCCGCGAACAGCACCCGCCCGGCGGCGGGGCACGCATCCATCGCGGCCCCGGCCAGGCCCGCCGCCTCCCGCACGTCCGGGTGATCGGCGAGGTCGCCGAGCAGACGGCGCAGACACAGGCCGGCCACCTCCAGACGGGCCGCCAGCACCTCCTCCGGTGGGCAGAACCGCCAGGCGTCGGGGATCGCCCGGGCGACCATCGACGGGGCGAAGTTGTAGAACGCGGCAGTCACGACCTGCGGGGAGACCGGGCCGAGCGCGGCGGACCTGGAGGCGAAATACCCCATCCAGAAGCCCTTGAGGCCCGCGTCGGCGTAGACCTCCTTCGCCTCGGGCGCGAAGTAGACCGGTGCGTGGCAGCACTCGGCCAGCCGCCAGAACTCGTCCATGCCCGCCAGGCTAGATCACCGCGTACCGTGAACCGTGAAGGTCTCAGGCTGGCCGCACCGAGACCGGGTCGAGCCAGCCGAACGGCGTCAGCCTTGGCGCCGCGATCCTGCGCGAATACCCGGACGTGTCCCGGTAGAACCACAGCGGGATCGCCGGCATGTCCCGGACCAGCATCGCCTCGGCCCTGCGGTAGAGCCCGATCGCCTTGGCCCGCGACACCTCCCGGTCGGCCGCGCGGAGCAGCGCGTCGAACCGTGAATTGCGGTACAGCCCGTAGTTGAACGTCGCGCCGGAGGCGAACTGCGGGCCGAGCACGTTCTGGATGTGGGGGGTAGTCGAGCTGCCGGCCCATCCGGAACATCCCCTGGAGGGTGCCCTTGTCGACCGCTCGCTGGAAGGCGTCGTTCGTCTTCACCGTCTTGGGGACGATCTTCACCTCGCCTCTGAAGACCTTGTCGACGCTCGCGGCGACCGCCTTGACCCAGTCCCCATGCGCGCTGTCGGCGTTGTAGTAGAGCGAGATGCTCGCCGGTGTGCGGAACCCCTTCGCCTTCGCCCGGGCGAGGTAGACGCGTGCGCGGGCGGGGTCGTAGCGGCAGAAGGTGCCGCAGGCGCCGGGCTTCGCGCCCTCGGCCGTGGACGGGACGAGTCCGGACTTGTCCCGATCGAGGTCAGAACCAGCCGCGGTGCCGGGCCATCGCGGCGAGGCCGTCGCGCAGCGCCTGCTCCACCCTGCCGGGGTTGTCGCCGTACCCGACGCGGAAGCGGTTGTAGACGTCGTGGCTGGAGGTGAGGAAGCCGCCCCGCTTGTCCGCCTCCAGGATCACGTCCATCGAGTGCGGTCCCGCGATGAAGGTCAGCTCCAGCTCGTTGAAGTGGCGCCGCCACTCCGGACCGGCGTGATACTCGATCTCCTGGAAGAACGGCATGGTCGAGCCCCGGAGCGTGCCGCGCTCCAGATCGGCCCGCTTGAAGTGGAAGCCCATGTGGACGAGCGCCCCCAGCAGGTGGTCCTGCGCGGGCAGGGGGTTGACGTACAGCGAGTCGAGGTCGCCCTTGTCGAGCGCGCCCGCGAGCGCCAGCTCGGTGGCCACGCCGAGCCGCATGCCGGGCAGCGGGCGCCCGCCGACCGCGCTGACCGGCGTCTCCCACGGCACCGGGATCGCGAACGGCAGCGTGCGGGCCTCCCCCGCGCGCAGGTCGAACGGCCCGGACACCGGCGCCCGCAGGAAACTGTAGGTCGCGTGGTGTTCCTGGTCGCCGTGCTCGACCTCCACGACGGCGGTGAAGTCGACGGTGATCCCGTCCACCTTGTGGTCGGACGATCCGCCCCTGAAGCGGACCTCGCCGTACAGGGTCTCCCCCGGGCGGACGTGCGGGTCGCGCAGCACCGTGTCGACCTCGACGCCGGCCCCGAGCGCGGCCATCAGCTTGCGGAACACCGATCACTCCCTTGGTCGCGGGTCGTTCACCGCTGCCAACGACCCGTCCCGCCGCCCGGTTCCCCGTACAGAGGTGTCCATTCCGGCCGTCCCCGTTCGTCGTACGGACATGATGGGATACCGGCCTGAGGGAGGACGCATGAAGTACGTGCTGCTGATCTGCGGCGACGAGTCGGCGGCGGAGCACGCCGACGACGGGTGCGGCGGGTGGTCGGAGAAGATGGCGGAGCGCGGCGTGCTCCGGGGAGGCGCCGGGCTGCGCCCGCCGAGCGACGCCACCACGCTGCGGGTGCGCGAGGGCGAGGTGCTGCTGTCGGACGGGCCGTTCGCCGAGACCAAGGAGCAACTCGGCGGATTCTGTCTGATCGAGTGCGCCGACCTGGACGAGGCCATCGAGATCGCCGCCGCCCATCCCGCCGCGGCGTACGGCACGATCGAGATCCGGCCGCTCATAGATCTATGACGCCCTCGGTCGAAACCGCCGTCGACCGGGCCTTCCGGGAGGAGTGGGGGCAGGTCGTGGCCACCCTCATCCGCTGGACCGGCGACTGGGACCTGGCCGAGGAGTGCGCGCAGGACGCCTTCGCCCAGGCCCTACGGACCTGGCGGCGCGACGGCGTGCCGCGCCGGCCCGGGGCGTGGCTGACCACCGCCGCACGCAACCGGGCCGTGGACCTGCTGCGCCGCGAGGCCACAGGCGCCGCCAAGCTACGGGAGGTGGCGGGCGTGCTCAGGATGGATGACGACGACGCCGGCGACGAGCCAGGCGTGCCGGACGACCGGTTGCGGCTGATTTTCACCTGCTGCCATCCGGCGCTCGCGATGGAGGCCAGGGTGGCGCTGACCCTGCGCACCCTCGCCGGGCTCACCACGGCCGAGATCGCGCGCGCGTTCCTGGTCGGCGAGCAGGCGATGGCCAAGCGGCTGACCCGGGCCAAGCAGAAGATCAGGCACGCGGGCATCCCCTACCGCGTGCCGCCCCCTCACCTGCTGCCCGAGCGCCTCCCCGCGGTGCTCGCCGTGCTGTACCTGCTGTTCAACGAGGGCTACTCGGCGACGGCCGGCGCCGACCTCGTACGGCACGACCTCGCGTCCGAGGCGATCCGGCTGGCCCGGGTGCTGGTGCGGCTGATGCCGGACGAGCCGGAGGCGGCGGGCCTGCTCTCGCTGATGCTGCTGCACCACGCGCGCCGCGCCGCCCGCCTCGACGGGGCCGGCGACCTGGTGGTGCTGGAGGACCAGGACCGCGGCCGGTGGGACGCCGGCCGGATCGCCGAGGGCGTGGCCCTGCTCGACGGCACGCTGCGGCGGGGGCGGCCCGGCCCCTACCAGGTGCAGGCCGCCATCGCCGCCTGCCACGCCACCGCCGCCCGCCCGGAGGACACCGACTGGGCGCAGATCGCCGTACTGTACGCGCGACTCGCCCGGCTGGTCCCCTCGCCCGTCGTGGAGCTGAACCGCGCGGTGGCGGTCGGCATGGCGCACGGCCCGGCCGCGGGCCTGGCGCTGGTCGACGCCCTGCGGGAGACGGGCGCCCTGGCCGGCTATCACCTGCTGCCCGCCGCCCGCGCCGACCTGCTGCGCCGCCTGGGCCGTACGGCCGAGGCCGCCGACGCCTACCGGGAGGCGGCCGGCCTGGCCGCCACCGACGCGGAGCGCCGCTACCTCGCCCGTCGGCTCGCCGCCCTCGGCTGACGCTTCGGCGTCAGGTCCGGTAGCGATCGCCCCGGCTTCCCCTGTGCTCTTCCCTGCTGACGCGGAGGGTGTCCATCCGGGCCGCGTCCGTTCGTCGGGTGGGCGTACGGACGGACACGACCGGAGGGGCGACGAACGAATGGACACCGATATCCGGCAGCAGATCGCGGCGGAACGCCGCGAACTGGCGGACCTGCTGAGCGAGCTGCCGCCGCACTCGTGGGACGCGCCCTCGCTGTGCGCGGGGTGGCGGGTGCGGGAGGTGGTGGCCCACATGACGATGCCCTACCGGCACTCCGGGCTGAGCGTGCTGGCCGGTCTCGTCAGGGCCCGGGGAAACTTCGACCGGCTGGCCGACCGGCTCGCCCGCCGGGACGCGGCGGCGCTCGGCCCGCGAGAGCTGACCGCGTGCCTGCGGGACAACGCCGAGCATCCCTGGCGCCCTCCGGGCGGCGGCTACGCGGGGGCGCTGTCGCACGACGTGATCCACGGCATGGACATCACCGTGGCGCTCGGGATCGACCGGCGGGTTCCCGGCGACCGGCTGCGCGTCCTGCTCGGCAACGCGCTGTCCCCACGGAGCCGCAAGTATTTCGGCGTCGACCTGGACGGCGTCGAACTGCGCGCCGACGACGTCGACTGGTCGCTCGGAACGGGCACCCCGCTGTCCGGCGCCGCGCAGGATCTGGTGCTGGTCCTGTGCGGCCGCCGGCTGCCCGAGGGACGGCTGCGCGGCGAGCCCGCCGCCCGCTTCATCCACTGAACGCGCTACTTCAGCCGTTGATCGCATCGATGGAGAGGTCTGTGTGCTTTCGAGTGTCAAGAGCGTTAACGTGCTCGGGATCACAGACCTCTCCGGCGGGGGCGAGGAGGCTCCCGGAGGGGACTTCTCCGCTTTGAGCATCCCTGGAGGCCGCTCGATGTCGTCCCACCCTGCTTCCAGCTCCGGCGCCGTCGACCCCGACCCGCTGATCAGGAAGCACCGCACCGCCGGCGCCACGCTCACCGTGACCGCGAACGGCGCGCCCCTCGCCGATCAGGAGGTGGTCGTCGCGCAGCGCAGGCACAAGTTCCTGTTCGGCTGCATCGGGTTCGATTTCATCCCGCTGGCCAACGGCGAGACCGCGACCGACACCGGCGAGCGGCGGTCGCTCGGCGAGGCTCCCGCGGCCGGGTCCCAGCAGGTCGCCGACCTGTGGTTCGACCTGTTCAACTTCGCCACGCTGCCCTTCTACTGGGGGCAGTTCGAGCCGGTCCGGGGCCGCCCGGACACCGAGCGGCTGCTCACCACGGCGCGGTGGTTCGCCGACCGGGGCGTCCCGGTCAAGGGGCACCCGCTCGCCTGGCACACCGAGACCGCCGACTGGCTGATGGACCTGTCGAACGCCGAGATCGCCAAGGCCCAGGTGGACCGCATCCGGCGCGACATGACCGACTTCGCGGGCGTGATCGACATGTGGGACGTCATCAACGAGGCCGTGATCATGCCGATCTTCGACAAGTACGACAACGGCATCACCCGGATCTGCCGGGAGATGGGCCGGATCCCGATGGTCCGGATGGTCTTCGACGCGGCCCGCGAGGCCAATCCCCACGCCACGCTGCTGCTCAACGACTTCGACATGTCCGCGGCGTACGAGTGCCTGATCGAGGGTGTGCTGGAGGCGGGCATAAAGATCGACGTGCTCGGCCTGCAGAGCCACATGCACCAGGGTTACTGGGGCGAGGAGAAGACGCTCGCCACGATCGACCGCTTCGCGCGGTACGGCCTGCCCATCCACTTCACCGAGACGACGATCGTCTCCGGCCACATCATGCCGGAGGAGATCGTCGACCTGAACGACTACCAGATCCCCGAGTGGCCGACCACGCCCGAGGGCGAGGCCCGCCAGGCCGACGAGGTCGTGCGCCACTACAAGACCCTGCTGTCCCACCCTGCCGTGGAGGCCATGACGTACTGGGGCCTGTCGGACGGCGGCTGGCTCGGCGCGCCGGGCGGCTTCGTCCGTGCCGACGGCACCCCCAAGCCGTCGTACGACGCGCTGCGCTCGCTCGTCAAGGGCGAGTGGTGGCTGCCTCCGACGACGATGGTCACCGACGCGGACGGCCGCGTCCGCTTCGACGGCTTCCTCGGCGAGTACGAGATCACGGCCGGCGGCCGGTCCGTCACGTTCACACTGGACGAGCCCGGAGACGCCGAGGTGACCGTGTCCCTCTGAGTCGTGTCCCTGAAATCGGCTGGAGGAAATCTCTGAGATTTCTCCGGCAGGATGTCGAGAATCGGGGAGCCGGCTTCTACCCAGGGGTGAGCGCGCCCACGAGGGGCGGGCGGCAGGAGGAGCGCGACATGAAGTACATGCTGCTGATGCAGTTCGGCCCGCTGAGCGGCATCTCCTCGATGGACACCTGGTCGCCGGAGGACATCAAGGCGCACATCGAGTTCATGCACGACGTGAACCGCGGGCTCGTCGAGGCCGGCGAGTTCGTGGACGCCCAGGGGCTGGCGATGCCCGACCAGGCGCGGATCGTGCGGGCCGGCGAGGGCGGCGTCCCCGTCGTCACCGACGGCCCGTTCCCCGAGACGAAGGAGTTCCTGGTCGGTTACTGGATCATCGACTGCGAGGGGCCCGAGCGTGCGTACGAGCTGGCGGGCCACATCTCGGCGGCGCCCGGCCTGAACGGCGAGCCGCTCAACATGCCCATCGAGGTGCGTCAGGTGATGGCGGCTCCGCCTCAGGAACTGTGAACGCTCCGCACCCGCACGCCGACGACCTGCTGCGCCCGCTGGCGCCGCAGGTCGTCGGCGTGCTCACCCGCAGGTTCGGCGACTTCGACGCGGCCGAGGACGCGGTCCAGGAGGCGCTGCTCGACGCCCTCGCCCAGTGGCCCGCCGAGGGCGTGCCGGACAACCCGAAGGGCTGGCTGGTCCAGGTCGCCCACCGGCGGATGATCGAGCAGGTGCGGGGCGAGCAGGCACGCCGCCGCCGCGAGGAACTGGTGGCCGCGCGGGCTCCCGCCGACCATTGGACCTCCCCGGCAGCCGACCTGGCGCACGAGGCGGACGGGGACGACACGCTCGTCATGCTGTTCCTGAGCTGTCACCCCGCGCTGACGCCGGCGTCCGCCATCGCCCTGACGCTGCGCGCCGTCGGCGGGCTGACCACGGCCGAGATCGGCAGAGCCTTCATGGTGCCCGAGGCGACGATGGCGCAGCGGATCAGCCGGGCGAAGCAGCGCATCAGGGCGTCGGGGGTGCCGTTCCGCATGCCGGAGCCGGAGGAGCGCTCCGCGCGGCTCGCCGCCGTGCTACACGTGCTCTACCTCATCTTCAACGAGGGGTACGCCGCCAGCGGCGGCCTCGGCCTGCACCGCGTCGAGTTGTCCCGCGAGGCGATCCGGCTGGCCAGGACGCTGCACCGCCTGCTGCACGGTTTCCCGCACGGTGACTGTGAGGCGGCCGGGCTGCTCGCGCTGATGCTGCTGACCGACGCCCGGCGGCCCGCCAGGACCGGTCCGGGCGGCGTCCCCGTCCCGCTGGCGGAGCAGGACCGCGGCCTGTGGGACCGCGAGGCGATCGCCGAGGGCACGGCGCTGCTCACGGCCGCCCTGCACCGGGGCGCCGCCGGGCCTTACCAGATCCAGGCGGCGATCGCCGCGGTGCACGACGAGGCGGCGACCGCCGAGGAGACCGACTGGCCGCAGATCCTCGCGTTGTACGGCCTGCTGGAGCGCATGTCGCCCAACCCGATGGTCTCCCTCAACCGCGCCGTCGCCGCCGCCATGGTGCACGGCCCCGCCGCCGGGCTGGCCCTGCTCGAACCGCTGGCCGGCGGCCCGCTGACGGGGCACCACCGCCTGCACGCGGCACGCGCGCACCTGCTGGAGATGGCCGGCGACCTCACGGCGGCCGTCGAGGACTACCGCGCGGCGGCGAGCCTCACGGCCAGCCTGCCCGAGCGCGGCTACCTGACCGCCCGCGCCGCCCGTCTCGGCGTGAAGTCCCGCTGACCCGCCGTCTCAGCACGCGGATCGCGGCGGTGTGCCGGTGCCCGCACCCGTGGAGGATGGCGTCAGGGACGGCGGGGATCCGATCCCGGCGCGAGGCGGCGGGCGAGGAACTCGAGCGCGGCGACGACCTCGGCGACCTGCGCCGGGTCGTCGGTGCCCAGGGCCGCCGCGAGGGGCCCCTCGACACCGGCCGCCCGCACGGCCTCCACGCGCGCGGACTGCCCGGCCTGCCTGATCACGACCCGGCGGCGGTCGGCCGGATCGGGGGCCGTCACGACCGCCCCGGCCTCCTTCAGCCGGGCGACGGCTCCCGACACCGCGCTCTGCGGCAACCCCGTGCGGGCCGCGATCTCCCCGACCGAGGTCTCCGGATGGGCGCGCAGGTCGGCGACGACCACCAGCACGGTCCGGACACTGGCGGCCTGCGTCGTTCTCGACGGCTTGACGTCCCCGACCGGCATGGCCTCTTCGCCGATCTTCATAAGAGTCCTGCCGAGCAGGAAGAGATCTACTCCGTTCACCGCTCCACAATACATCAGACTTGATGCATCAAACTTGATGAGTTATCGTCCTGATCACCTGATCCGAGAGGACGACCTCATGAACGGCATGCTCCGCACGAACGGCGCCACCATCTACTACGAGGTGCACGGCACCGGGCCCGCGCTCCTCATCTCGCAGAGCGGGGAAGGCGACGCGGACCGCACCACCGACCTGGTCCGTCACCTCGCCGGCGACCACACCGTCATCACCTACGACCGGCGCGGCCTGTCCCGCAGCGCCCTTGACGACTCCGGCGGCGGCGCGACCATGGCCGACCATGTCGACGACGTCCACCGCCTGCTCGCCGCCGTGACCGACCGGCCGGCGCACATGCTCGGATGCAGCTTCGGCGCGGCCATCGGGCTGCACCTGGCCGTCGAGCATCCGGAACAGCTCCACACCCTGATCGCGCACGAGCCGGTCGCCCCCGGTCTCCTGCCCGCCTCCGAACGTGCCCATCACGTGCGGGAGCTGGAGGAGTTGCAGCACCTCTACCGTGAGCGCGGCCTCGCCGACGCGTTCGTCAAGATCGCCGAAACGCTCGGCATCGACCCCGTCGCCCAGGACACCGAGCCCGGACTTACCCCGCACCCGTTGAACGACCGGCGGCGGGCCGGCTTCGACTTCTTCATCCGCAACGACTTCACCGCGATCGCCCGCGACACGCTGGACGTCGCCGCGCTCGGGGACACCCCGGTCCGCGTCGTCCCGGCCGTCGGCCGCACCACGCCCCGGCACGTCTTCGACTACCGGTGCGCGCAGGAGCTCGCCGTACTCCTCGGCGTCGAGGCGCAGGAGTTTCCCGGCGGGCACAACGGCAGCACGACCCACCCCCGGGGGTACGCCGCGCGCATCCGCGATCTCGTGGCCGACTGAACGACGAAACACGCTCGCGAACGCTCGTTCTCCTTCATCGAACGCAGCAGCTGCGACCCGACCGGCCCGATTGTCGGCGGCGGCCGTATGGGGCCCCACCCCAGGCCCGAGTGCGGGGCCTGGGAACGGATCAACGCATCCATGAGCGTGGAGGGCGGCGAGGTCGTCGGCCCGTACCGCGTGCGCAACATCGGCACGTGGGGCCGGGGTCCGCACGGCCGGTCTCCAGATGGTGGCGAGACGGCTCTAGACGGCGCCACCGGCAGGTGGGCCGGCGCCTGAGGTGTCCAGTGGCGGGCGCTCTTGACGTGAAACGACGCCACGCCCTAGGTTGCTGCCGAAACCGACAATTTTCACAAACCTCCCGAAAATTTCGGGTCGGCCGATACCCGCCGGACCGGGTGCGGCACGGCCCGTCGCCGCCACATGATTCGGAGTCCGTGTGAAGGTCCTCTACATCGGCGGCACCGGAACGATCAGCTCGGCCTGCGTGGCCGAGTCGGTGCGCCGGGGCCTTGACGTCCACGTGCTCAACCGGGGCCACACCGCCCGGCGCCGTCCCCTGCCCGAGGGGGTCACGACGCTCACCGCCGACGTGCGGGACCGCGACGCGCTGCGCCGGGCCCTGGCCGGGAGTGCCTACGACTGCGTCGTCGACTTCCTCGGCTACACGGCCGAGGACGCCGCCGCGGCGGTGGACCTGCTGGACGGCCACACCGCCCAGTACGTCTACATCAGCAGCGCCTCCGTCTACCACAAGCCGGTGCGCCGGGCGCCGTTCACCGAGTCGACCGCCCGGCGCAACCCCTACCTCGCGTACGCACGAGACAAGATCGCGGCCGAGGACGTCCTGCGCCGCGCCTACGAGGAGCGCGACTTCCCCGTCACGATCGTGCGCCCCTCGCACACCTACGACGACGCGCACCCGCCTCTGCCCGGCGACTGGACGGCGTGGGACCGGGTCGCACGCGGCGACGAGATCGTGGTGCCCGGCGACGGCACCAGCCTGTGGACCCTGACGCACGCGGACGACTTCGCCGTCGGCCTCGTCGGCCTGATCGGCACCTGGCAGGCGCTCGGCGAGGACTTCCACATCACCTCCGACGAGGCGCTGACCTGGAACGAGATCTACGAGGTCGTCGGGCGGGCGGCCGCGGCACCGGCCCGGCTCCTCCACCTGCCCGCGGAGTTCCTGCCGCTCGTCGCGCCGGACTGGTTCTGGTCCGACCTGATCGTCGGCGATCTCCAGCACACCGCCGTGTTCGACACCACGAAGATCAGGCGATTCGTCCCGTCGTTCCGGCCGGTCGTCACCTGGCCGGAAGGGGCCAGGCGGCTGCACGCCTGGCGGTCCGCCCATCCGGAGGAGACCCGGCCCGACGCCGCGACCGATGCGGTGCTGGCCCGGCTGGCCGAAGGACACCGGCTCGCCTCGGCGGCCGTGGCCCGGCCGGCACCCGGTGCGGGCGACGGCCTGTGACGGAAGGACGCCCCCTGATGCCCCTCGATCCCCCCGACGACCTGCCGGTCCCGGACCCGGCGCTGCGCCGGCCGTTCGGGCGCACCGGCCTGGCGGTGACACCGATCTGCGTCGGGACCAGTCCCCTGGCGAGCATGCCGGGCCTGTACGGGTACGAGGTCGGCGAGCAGCGCGCGCGGGCCACGGTGGAAGCCGTCTTCGACGGGCCGTTCAACTTCCTCGACACCTCGAACAACTACGGCGGCGGCAGCGCGGAACGGCGCATCGGCGCCGTGGTCCGCCACCGTGGCGGCGTCCCCGCCGGGTTCGTCCTGGCCACCAAGGTCGACGCGGACCCGCACACCGGTGACTTCTCCGGCGAGCGCGTGCGCCGTTCGGCCGAGGAGAGCCTGGAGCGGCTCGGCGTCGGCCACGTGCCGCTGCTGTACCTGCACGACCCCGAATTCCACATCACGTTCGAGGAGGCCATGGGCCCGGGCGGGGCGGTGGAGGCGCTGGTGGCGCTGCGCGACGCCGGCGTCGCCGGGCATCTCGGCATCGCGGGCGGCCCGGTCGGCCTGTTGCGCAGATTCGTCGCGACCGGCGTGTTCGACGCCGTGATCAGCCACAACCGCTGGACGCTGGTGAACCGCGAGGCCGGCCCGCTGCTCGACGAGGCTCGCGATCGCGGCGTCGCCTTCGTCAACGGCGCGCCGTACGGTGGCGGGATGCTGGTCAAGGGACCCGACGCCCAGCCCCGCTACGCCTACCGGGACACCGGCGAGTCCGTCCGGGACGCGGTCCGCGCCATGCGACGGGTCTGCGACGCGCACGGCGTGCTGCTCGCCGCCGCCGCGCTGCAGTTCTCGCTGCGCGACCCCAGGGTGGCGTCCACCATTGTCGGCGTCTCGGAACCCGAGCGGATCGAGGAGACGCTGCGCCTCGCCACCACCGCGATCCCGCCGGGTCTGTGGGACGAGCTCGACCTGCACCTGCCCTCCCCCGCCGTCTCGCTGGACTGATCGCCTGCTCGGCTTCCCGGTTGTCGTCCCCGCGACGGCCGCGCACTCGGCCGCCACCCGACGCCGGTGCCGTCGCGGGCCATCGCAGCCGGACCGGCGGGCGCGGACGCGGTCAAGTAGTGCGCTCACAGGAGACCGGCGTCGCGCACCTTCATCGCCACCTGGACGCGGTTGTCGGTGCCGAGCTTGGCGAAGATCCTGGTGATGTTCGCCTTCACGGTGGCGACGCTCATGTAGAGACGTTCGGCGATCTCGGCGTTCGACCTGCCCTGCGCCACCTCGACCGCGACCTCGAGTTCGCGCTCGGTGAGCCTGCCCAGCTCCTCCCGCGCCCGGGGAAGGGCCGGTCCGGACCCGCCGGTCGCCGCGGCGATCACCTGCCGGGCGACGCTCGGCGACAGCACGGGCTCGCCCTTCGCCACGGCACGGACCGCCTCGATCATCCGAGGCGGCGGGGTGTCCTTCAGCAGGAAGCCGTCGGCGCCGAGGCGGAGGGCCCGCAGCACCATGTCGTCGGCGTCGAACGTGGTGAGCACGAGGATCCGCGGCGGGCCGGACCGCGCCCGCAGCAGTTCGGTTGTGGTCAGCCCGTCCTGGTTGGGCATCCGGATGTCCAGCAGCACCACGTCGGGGCGCAGGTCGCGGATCACGTCCATGGCGCGCAACCCGTCTTCGGCCTCGCCGACGATGTCGAAGTCGGGTTCGCCGCCGAGGATGAGACGCAGCCCGGTCCGCACCATAGCGTCGTCATCGACTATCACCAACCGGGTCACGATCCGCAGCCTCCCATGGCAATCGGACATCAAGGATGAATCGCCCGCCCTGGATCGTATGGCTCAGGGTGCCGCCGCCCATCCTCGTCCGCTCCGCCAGGCCCACCAGGCCCAGCCTGCCGCCCGGGCCGGGGGCCCAGCCGGAGCGCGTGGGATTCGTCACCCGGATCCGCAGGCCCTCCCCCGGCCGTCCGCCGAGTTCGGCGGTGACCCTGGCGCCCGGCGCGTGCTTGCGCGCGTTGGTCAACGCCTCCTGCACGATCCGGTAGGCGTGCCGGCCCGTCTGCGCGGGCAGCGACTCCCGGCCGTCGATGCTGTCGTCCACCTCGACCTGCTGGCCGGCGGCGCGGACCTCGCCGAACAACGCGTCCAGATGGGTCAGGTTGGGCTGCGGCGCCTCCACGGCGCCGTCGTCGCGGAGCGTGCGCAGCACCGTGCGCAACTCGTTGAGCGACTGGTGCGCGTTCTCCTGGATGGCGAGCGCGGCCTCGCGCGTCTGCTCCGGGCCGAGGTCAGTCCGGTAGGCCAGGCCGCCGGCCAGCATCGCCAGCAGGGAGATCCGGTGCGCGAGCACGTCGTGCATCTCCTGGGCGATCTTGACCCGTTCCGCCAGCCGCGCCTGGTCGATCCGCTGCCGCTGCTCCCGCTCGGCGGCCCGCGCCCGCTCGCGCAGGGACAGCTCCAGGTCGCGGCGTCCGCGCAGGTAGAGGCCGAAGACGGTCAGCCCGCCGAGAATCGTCAGCCCCGACGCCGAGGAGACGACCGTGGCCTGGTCTATGCCGCCCCAAGCCCCGCTGACCAGCAGGCACGCCACGGACACGACCGCGACCGGGACCGTCCGGCTCCATCGGCGATGGGTCACCAGGGACACGTACGCGACCTGCGCGGGACCGGTCGCCGTGGCCGAGAACGTGGTCAGCAGGGCGGTCGCCAGGGCGATCTGCCACGGCCGGCGGCGCCGCCACCGCATCAGGACCAGGCCGATCAGGCCGAGCGTCGCGTCGATCAGCGCCTGCGGGAGACGGCCGCCGTCGTGCAGGACCAGCCAGGCGAGCACCGTGCCGTGGAAGAGCATCGGCACCACTGCGCACAGGTAACGCAGCGCGACACCCTGCCTGTCCAGGGGTGGCTGGTAGTCCGGTCGGCCGTGCACAGCCCCACAGCTTAGGGACCACGCCGAACAGGTTTTAGCGACCTGGGTCGACCTGTGGACAACCGTGGGTATCGCCCGCGGCCGAGCGGCCGGGCCCCGCGTCGAGACGCGGCGGACTCCGGTCCGATGCGGCGGCGTCCGCCCTCGCGGTGGACTGGGCAGCGTGATCGAGTTCAGACACGTCAGCAAGATCTATGGGAAGGTGAAGGCGCTCGACGACGTGACCTTCACCGTCGGGGCCGGGAGCGTCACCGGCTTCCTCGGGCCCAACGGCGCCGGGAAGTCGACGGCCCTGCGCATCCTGGTGGGGCTCGCCCGCCCCTCCTCCGGTTCGGCGACCGTGCTCGGCCTGCCGTACGCCGAGATGGCCTGCCCGGGCCTGCGGGTCGGCACCCTCCTCGACGCCGGGGCCCAGCATCCCGGCCGCACCTGCAGGGAGGTCCTGACGCTCGGCGCGATGACGCTCGGACTGCCGCGCACCCGGGTCGGCGAGGTGCTCGACCTGGTGGGGCTGACCGAGCGGGAGAGCCGGCGGACGATCGGCGGCTACTCACTCGGAATGCGCCAGCGGCTCGGCATCGCGCACGCCCTGCTCGGCTCTCCCGAGGTTCTCGTCCTCGACGAGCCCGCCAACGGCCTGGATCCCCAGGGCATCCACTGGATGCGCCGGCTGCTGCGCGACCTCGCCGAGGCCGGGTGCGCCGTGCTGCTCAGTTCGCACCTGCTGCACGAGGTGGAACAGGTGGCGGACCACATCGTGATGATCGGCCGGGGACGTGTGCTCGCCCAGGGCACGGCCGACGAACTCGGCCGGGGCCGTGGCCTCGAAGAGACCTTCCTTGAACTGACCGCGCACACGGACCGGAGCCCGGGCGCCACCGCGTCCCAGGGAACCGGCGCCGGCCGGGGCAGCGCATGACCCGCGCCGGCCACCACCTGAACGACATCGCGGGGGACGCGCCCGACCCCGTTACGAAGGACCACCGGGCCCCGTCACGAAGGACGACACGATGAACGCCGACGCGCCGATCCCGTTCCGCAGGCTGCTCGCGGTCGAAGCCCGCAAGCTCGTCGACACCCGAAGCGGCAAGATCATCTCATTGATCACGGTCGGGCTGGTGGTCGCGTCCGTCGTCGCGCGCGGCGCCGTCGTCGGGCCGAAGCTGCAGACCCTGGTGGGCACGGCGGGGATCGCCCTCGGCACCCTGCTCCCGGCGCTCGGCATCCTCACGGTGACCGGCGAGTGGGCGCATCGCACGGCGCTGACCACCTTCGTGCTCGAACCGCGCCGCCATCGCGTCCTCGCCGCCAAATGCCTGCCACCCCTGCTCGCGGCGGCGGCGCTCTCGCTGTTCGCCATGGTGGTCGCGGTGCCGGCCACGGCCGTCGTGTCCGAGGTCCGGAACATGGCCGCCGTCTGGGAGGTCCAGCCGCTAGGGCTGCTCGGCTGGGCCGGGGGGAACGTCCTCGTGGCCGCGGCGGGCCTCGCCCTCGGCGCGCTGCTTCTCAACGCGCCCGCCGCGATCGTGATCAACTTCTCGACTCCGGTCCTGTGGGCCGTCGTCGGCAGGCTCGGCTCGGTCGGCGCGACCCTCGCCGAATGGCTCGACCTCAACACCACCGCCACTCCGCTGATGAGCGGCGACATGACCTGGAGCGGGGGAGCCCGCCTCGCGACGTCGGTCGTCTTCTGGATCGTCATCCCCATGGCCGTCGGCCTGGTCCGCGTGCTCCGCAAGGAGTTGACTTCCTCCCGGCCCTAAGGGACCGGGCTTCCCGCCCTCGCGGGCTGGGCTTCCTGCTTCACCGCCGACCGCCGAAGGGAGGACCCTTGCGGACTCACGTCAGCTCCACAGGCAGACACCGCTCGACCAGCGGCCAGGATGTTCTTGGCGGCGTTGACGTCCCGGTCGTGCCGGGTGCCGCAGCCCGGGCACGTCCAATGCCGGGTGGACAAGGACAGCGTCGCGAGCAGGTGCCCGCACGCGCTGCACGTCTTCGAACTGGGAAACCAGCGGTCAATGACGACCAGGCGCCGCCCGGCACGCGCGGTTTTGTACCCCAGTTGGCGGCGGAACTCCCCCCACCCGCAGTCGGAGATCACCCGCGCCAGGGACCGGTTGCGGACCATGCCCGTGACGTTGAGATCTTCGATCACGATCAGGTCGTGGTCGCGGACCAGCCGGGTGGAGGTGCGGTGCAGGAAGTCGGCGCGGGCGTCCCGCACCTTGGTGTGGGCGCGGGCGACCCTCGCCTTCGCCTTGGCCCGGTTGCTGCTGCCCCGCTGTTTGCGGGTCATCCTGCGCTGGTAGCGGGCCAGATTGCGGGCTTTGCGCTCCAGGTGGCGCGGGTTGGGGATCTTCTCACCGGTGGACAGAACGGCGAAATCGCTAACGCCGAGGTCGACCCCTACGTCAACATCGGTGACGGGCAGCGGCTCGGGTCCGGTTTCGGCCTCCACCGCCAGGGAGACGTACCAGCGGCCGTCGCTGTCGCGGGAGACGGTCACCGTGGCCGGATTGATCGTGGCAGGGTCGACCTCGGGCCAGGACCACACGAACGCGATCGGTTCGTCCATCTTCGCGAGGAACAGCCGCCCGTCGCGCCAGCGGAACGCCGAGCGGGTGTAGGTGGCCGACTGGCGGCCGTGACGGGATTTATATCGCGGGTATCTGGCGCGTCCGGCGAAGAAGTTCGCGAACGCTGTGTGCTGGTGCCGCAGCGCTTGTTGCAAGGGGACGCTGGAGACCTCGTACAGGAAGTCGTGGCCGCCGTCGCGTTTCAGCTCGGTCAGATACCGGTCGGTCTGCGCATAGGAGGTCCTCACGCCCTCAGCGCGGTAGCGGGCCTGCCGCCACGCCAGGACCGTATTCCAGACCAGGCGTACGCAGCCGAACGTGCGATTCAGCACCGCTGCTTGTTCGGCAGTGGGGTAGACCCGCACCTTGTAAGCCGTACGCATGTTCGCACTTTACAAGCGCTTTGCCTGACCGTCAGCGAAAGGAGCAAATCAAGGGCGCTTGGCGCTCTGGGCTGTCCCGGCTCCGCCGGGCCAATCCTTACGGGGTCTGGATTCCTCCCGGCCCTGAAGGACCGGGCTTCCTCCGGAGGATCCAGTGACCTGACCGGCCGCAGCCCCAACGGTGGGTTACAGCCGGTCGAGGAGCATGGCGATTCGGTCGGTCTCCTCGGCCAGGAGGTGCTCCGGCACCGGTTCGAAGAGCTCCACGACCGGACGCCCCTCCTTGGCCTCCCACACACCCGCCACCCGGCCCCGATGGATCACCACGGGCGAGATCCACCCCGCCGCCCGGCTCACCTTGGGCCGTACGGCCTTCGGCAGGAGCGGCTCCAGGTCACGCGGCGCGCCCAGGATGAACTGGTCGAAGCCGGGCAGCAGATGCACGTCCTCCGACGGCGGGCAGGCCAGCAGGTCGTCGAGAAGCTCCGCCGGCAGCACGGCGGGCATGCCCTCCACCTCGACCTGCGCGAGTTCACCCTCCAGCTCCCCGAACCAGCCGCGCAGGACGGCCTTCGGCGTGACGCCGCGAAACAGCCAGGCGTCGAACATCCGGGGGGTGGCCGGGCCGTGGGCGCCGAGGAACGCCCGGAGCACGCGCACTCCCCCTTCCTCCGGCGAGAGCACCTCCCCCAGGCCGCCCGGAAGCCAGTCGGCCGGCGTGGTGAAGGTGACCCTGCGGTCACGCGGCGGGCCGTAGCACAGCTCGCCCAGGAAGCTGAGCGGCTTGAGCAGCGCGCCCCACCCGGACGTGAGGGCCTCCCTCAGGTGGGCGTCCCCGGTCACCTCGATGACCGCCTCGACCAGCTCCTCGCGCGTCAGCACCCGACCGGACAACGCGCGCGGAACGGCGTCCACGACGGCCTCGATCTCCCGGGCGGACACCCCGTGACCGCGCTGCCAGGAGGCTCTCTCCCAGAATCGGAGCGCCCCGAGGGCGGCGCGGTAGGCGGGGAACTCGTCGGCGGGGAGGAGATGGAGCGTGCTGCGCATCGTCCAGGTCTTGACCAGCGTGCGGTCGCGCCACAGGGCGTCCTCGATCTCTCCCGGGCGCGGGCTCGCATGCCGCACGGCCACGGCCAGCGCCGCCGACGAGGCGACCTGCGCCTGCACACCGCACAGCCGCCGGGCGATCGCCACCGCGTCGCCGCCGCCCGCGGGCCCGACGAACTGCCGTCTCAGCCTCCAGGCGAGCACCTGCGCCCAGGTCGTCTCAGCAACCACGCCACACTTCTACACCTCGGGTACGACAAGTCGCGCGTCCCCGGTGATTCGTCGTCAGCAGGGTGGAGCGCCCGGAGACGCCCAAGCGCAATACGGCGAGCCAGGGGGCCCCGCACCGCCGAATCGGCGTAACGCCTGCCCCGACGCAGGCGACTGATCAGCGCTTGAGGGCTCGATACCGTTTGAGCAGAGCGGTGATCTTCTCGTGGTTCGCGCCGCCGTTCGGTTCGTCCAGCAGTTCGTCGGGGACAGCTCGTAGAGATCTCCCCACCATCGGCGGGCTTTGTTGTCCCAGATCCGGTAGCCGCCCGGCACCCCTCTTGCCACATACCGCCTCCTAGTCACTGCGCGACTCCGCCCGCCCCGCCCGCAGGGCGAGTTCGATCCGCCGCCGGGTGACATCGACGCGCAAGCGGTTCCTCCGGGTGTCAGCCGAGCCGGCGCAGGAGGTGCTCGCGGGCCGCACGGTCGCCGGGGCCGCCCCGCTCCGCGAGGCGTTCCGCGACGTACCGGCGGTGGGCCTCGTCCGCGTTCCCGCCGTACTTGAACTTGCCGTTGACCTTCTGAACGGCCAGCCGGAGACCGCGGATGCCCGGCAGGCGCCGGTGATGCTCGGCGGGGTCGGCGAGGCCGTGGTCCAGGCGGGCGAGCTGGGCACGCAGGATGCCGAGCTTCCCGTCCGGGTCGTCGACGATCTCCGCGTGACAGACCAGCTGGACGGCCGAGTAGTACGTCGTGGGGACGCCGAGCCGGGGATCCTCGTCGGCGCCGGGCAGCGCCTTCCACGCCCCCTCGACGTACGCCCAGTCGCCGGCCACGGCCATGACCACGGCGGGGTTCTCCTCGATCGCCGACCAGACGGGGTTCGGCCGGGCGAGGTGCAGCAGGATCGTGGACGCGTCGGCGAGGAGGAACTGTGTCGGCACGACCACCGGCACGTCGCGGTCGCGTCCGGACGCGATGAGGTGACCGAACTCGTTCGCGCGGACGAAGGCCAGCGCCTCCTCGTCGGCGGCGGAGTCCCAGGGATGGATCAGCACCTCCTCACTGTACGCACTCGCCGCGGTGACATACCGCGGCGGTTCCCGGTGCTCTTCACCACTGAACGTCCATGACAATTCGCAGCCGCTCCGGCTGAAGCACCGGTATGACCTGGTGTTCTCCGGACCCCTATCGCCCGCCGAGGCCGGCGTCCCTGGCCCGCGCCACCGCCGCGGCACGATCGGAGACGCCGAGCTTGGCGAAGATGTTCGACACGTGGTTGCGTACGGTCTTCTCGCTCAGATACAGGCGCCGTGCGATGGCGTGATTGGTGAGACCGGCGGCGACGAGGTCCAACACCTCCAGTTCGCGTTCCGTCAGCTCGGGCACCGGCCGGGGCCGTACGGCCGACGCGGTGAGAGCGGCCAGCACCCGGCTTCCGGTCGCCGCGCCGAACACGACCTGTCCCGAGGCCACCGCCTCCAGCGAGCGCACGATGTCGGCGGGCGTCGCCTCTTTGAGCAGGTAGCCGCGGGCGCCGGCCCGTACGGCGGCGAGGATCGACGCGTCGTCGGACAGCATGGTCAGGGCCAGCACGGCCACGCCGGGATGCCGGGCCGTGATGCGGGACGTCGCCTCGATCCCGCTCATGCCCGGCAGATGCAGATCCATCAGGATGACGTCGGGAGCGACCTGGTCCACCAGCTCGACGGCCGCCTCGCCGGTGCTCGCCACCCCCGCGACCTCCACCTCGGGCAGATCGCGGAAGAGCGCGACCAGCCCTTCGGCGAACACCGGGTGGTCCTCCACCACCATGACGCGGATCATCGGACCGCCAGCGGGAGCCGTACGACCAGGTGCGTGCCCGCCCCGGCCTGGTCGAGCAGTTCGAAGGTGCCGTTGAGCTCCTCGGACCGGCGCCGCATGGAGGCGAGGCCGAACCCGTGGCGGGCGGGAGCCCCCACCCCGACGCCGTCGTCGTCGACCCGCAGCTCCAGAACGCCCGGCGCGTCGCTCGCCCGCAGGCTGACCGTGCATCGGGACGCCATGGCGTGCCGTACGGCGTTCGTCATGGCCTCGGCCGCGATCCGGTAGGCGGCCAGCTCGACCGGCGGCGGAAGGGCGGGCAGGTCGGGCGGGGCCTCCACCTCGACCGCGAGGTCACCCGCGAAGCCCCTGCCGAGCTCGGCCAGCGCGCCCGTGAGCCCCAGCGTGTCCAGGGGCGGCGGGCGCAGGTCGTTGACGATCGCACGGACGTTCTCGACCGTGCCGCGGATGCGGCCGGACAGCTCGTCCATCACCCGTTTGGCTCCCTCGGGGTCGGTGTCGACCAGGCGCCTGCCCCGGTCCACCTGCAGCGCGAGGGCCGCCAGCGTGGGGCCGAGCCCGTCGTGGAGTTCGTAGAGCAGCCGGTCGCGCTCCTCCTGCCGGGCCGCCAGCAGCCGCCCGTGCGAACGCTCGAGATCGGCCCCGAGGCGGTGCGCCCGCACGGCCACCGCGACGTGCGGCGCGAGCTGCGCCAGCAGGGCACGGTCCTTGGGGCGCAGCCGCTCCCCCAGCACCAGCGTGCCGACCCGCTCGCCCTGGTAGAGGAGCGGAACGCTCTCACTTGTGTCGGCGCCGCTCGGGCGTCCCCAGGAGGCCACGACCGCACCCGGCTCCTCGACGGCCACGTAGTGGATGCGCAGGACCCGCCCGACCTCCGCGGCCATCCGCTCCAGGAGGTCACCCGGGGCACCCGCGTCCGAGAGCCGCACACCGAGGCGACGCAGCGCGCGCGCCGGGTCGTCGCGATCGCCGTACACGAGGCGGTTCGCGGCGGCGGACACCCGCAGATAGAGAGGGTGCACCGCGAGCGCCACGATCAGCGCGGACGCGCCGGAGCCGATCGCGTTCCCGAGCGTGGCCGCGACCAGGGCGTACGCGGCCAGCAGTGCGACGCTGACGGCACCGAACGCGAGCGCGCGCGACAGCAGGAGATCGAGGTCCCAGAGGCGGTGCGCGACGACGGCCACCGACACCGCCACCGGCAGCGGGACGGCGGCGAGCGCCACGATGACCGGCCCCCACGGCACGAACAGGGCGACGCCGAGCAGGCCCACCGTCAGCAGCGCGGCGGCCAGCACCCATTGGAGCCGCCGTCGCACCTCATCGTCCGCCGACCGGTAACGGCCGACGAGCGAGCCGACCGCGGCGAGCACCGCGCCGACCGTGCACACCGTGCCCGCGGTCCTGAGGGCGTCCGGAACCCCGGTGAGTCCGGCCAGCACGCCGGCGTACCCCTTGGGGAAGAGCCCGGGGACCTGCTCGTAGGTCACCGGGCGGAGCATCCAGTCGAGCGTGTTCACCCCGATGCCGGCGTACGCCGCAGCCGACGCGGGCCACCAGCGGCGCGAAGGGAGGCGGCCGTCCGGGAAGATCAGCAAGAAGATCGTCGGAACCAGGAGGTAGGCGGGGATCCACACCCAGTTGGACACCCACATCGCCCACTCGTCCCCCGGCAGGCCGGTGCCGTCGTTGATGCCGAGCAGGCCGTACGCGCCGAGGGCGAGCCCGAGCCCCTGGGCCGTCCCCACGACCACCATCACCCAGCCGACCCGGCTCCCCGGCCGCTGCGCCACCACGAAGAGGCCGGGCACGCCGAACGACAGCGCCGCGACCGCGCGGAAGGCGTCGAACCGTTCGACGATCCCCGTCACGCCCAGCTGCCGCAGCCTGGGCTCGACGACCAGCGTCCCGAGGACCAGGACGAGCAGTGCGCCCGCCGCCACGGCGGCGCGCCGGGCCGATCTGTCCGTCATGAGGGGGATGTTGCCATCCGCGTGTCCCGTCGTCACGGGACGAGATGTCCCGTCCCGCTCAGGACCGGCGGCTCATGCCGGCCGGACGTCCCCCGCCGGACCCTCGAATCCGTAACCATTCACCGCGTTCTTCGAGGAGAGGACATGTCCGCACCCACCGCCACACCCACTGCCACACCCGCCGCCCGCCCGCTCTCGTCCGCGCTTGTCGCCGGCGTGGGCCTGCTGCTCGCCATGGACGTCGCCGGCGCGATCATCTCCCTGTCCGCGGGCCTCAGCCCGACCCTGCTCGACGCCCTCGGGCCGCAGGCGCGGCTGTCGGCGCCGATTCCGATGATGATCGCGCAGGTCCTGCTGGTCGTCGGCGCGACCCGGCGTCGCCGCGGCGTCGCCGTTCCCGCCTCGGCCCTCCTGGTCGTCGCCGGGGTGCTCGCCTTCCTGTCCGGCTTCTACGACGGCGGCTACGCCGCCGACCTCACGGCGGGCCAGCGGGTCTTCCAGATCGCCCTCGTCACGGCCCATCTCGGAGTCGGCGTCCTCGCGGGGTTCCGCCTGGTAGGGCTGCTGCGCCGCTGACCGCGGGGGGTCACATGCGGCGGAGGAGCAGGGTGACGAAACCGAGTGCACCCCGGTAGCCGCCGAGCCACATGTCGCGATGCTCCCTCATCACGGCGAGGGCCTGCTCACCGTCGGGGCCGGGGTGGTCCGCGGCCCAACGCGCCAGCGTGCCGGTCCACGACCACTCGTACTCGTCCCATTCCGCCAGATCGCTCACGTGGGCGTAGACGGTCAGCCAGCCCTTGGACTCGGCGGCCTCCACCGTGCCCGCGAGATCCGGATATTCGCCGATCGCTTCCGCGACCTCGGGAGCGGGAGGGCGTTCCCAGTACCCCTCCCCCACGAGTGCGAGGCCGCCGGGCCGTACGAACCGGGCGAGAGCCTCCATCGTCTCCGTCAGCCCGCCGAAGGCGTGCGTCGAGCCCACGCACAATCCCAGGTCGTACGGCTGGGCGGCGGTGAAGGCGTCGGCCGGCGACGTGTGCAGCGTCAGCCGGTCGGCCAGCCCTCGCCTGACGGCCGCCTCGTTCGCGGCCGCCACGGCGTGCGGCGAGATGTCCACGCCGTCGGCGCGGGCGGACGGGACGAGTTCGAGCGCCCGGAGCGACCACTCGCCCTCGCCGCATCCCAGGTCGAGGATGCGTGCTCCCTCCGGCAGCGCGGCGCGGCGCAGCAGCCGATCGAGGTTGGCGGCCGAGACGGGCGCGGCGATGGGGTGATCACGATGGGCGATGGCGCTGAGCAGTTGTCGATCCACCTCGCCATCCTGCCGAGCTGGATCAAGCGCCCGCATCTGCATTTATCGGGCGACGAGGATCTCGCTAACGATCCGATCTCTCCCTCCAGCGAGGGGTAACCCAACCGGAGACGCCGTCCGTCCCAACTCCGTCAAGGTTTCGAACACCCCCCGGAGTTCCCGACGATGGCGTACCAGCAAGGTCCTCCCGGTCAGCCCCCGTACGGCCCGCCCCCTGGGTACGGCTACCCGCATCAGCCGGGCTACCCGCCGCAGCCGCCCCCGAAGAAGTCCAACGTGGGTCTGATCCTGGCCGTCATCGGCGTGCTTCTCCTGCTGCTCCTCGGTGGGTGCTTCGCGGTGGTGGTGGTCGCGGCGAACAAGGGGGCGGAGGAGGTCAACAAGGCCATCTCCCAGCTCACCCCGTTCCCCAGCTTCCCGGTGGACGCGGACGGGCCCAAGCACGAGGTCGTGTTCGAGGCCGAGGGGGACGGCGGGGCCGATTCGGCGAGCAACATCACCTACACCTCGGGCTTCGACCTGAAGCAGGAGGCCGGCGTTTCCCTGCCCTTCACCAAGTCCCGGCAATTGGCGGAAGGCACTCCGATAGTCAGCCTGTGGGTGCAGAACGCCGCCGACCAGGGCACGGTGACGTGCCGGATAAAGGTGGACGGGAAGACCGTACGGCAGGCGAAATCCACCGGCCCTTACGGAGTGTGCCGCGTCCAGGTGAACTCCCTAGGCGAGTGAGTCGGCCGGCCCCACGCGGGCGGGACGCGGCGGGCGGCGGTTCAGCCGGTCCAGGAGCTGTTGAGGAAGGACATCATCATCGGCACCATGAGCGGCCCGATCACCGCGGCATAGAGGATGATCACCGACCGGTGGCGGGCGCCCGCCCGGCCGATGAGCACCCACAGCGGCCACCACAGCAACGCCGACCGGGGGATCGACATGTAGAACGTGGAGGTGACCAGCGCGCCCACCTGCAGCCCGACGTAGACGAACTCCGCCCAGCGGCGGGTGACGAGCAGCCAGACGAGCAGCAGCACCCCCACGATCGCCGCCGCGATCTCGAGACGGAACATCGGCGCGAACCCGCCGTCCCCGCCGGTCGAGTCCCACGTCGTGCGGAACGCCTCCCAGGGCCAGACCGGTTTCCGCCCCCATCCGGTCTGCTGCGCGTTGTTCCAGGCCAGCCAGTCACCCGTACGGGAGTACTGGTAGGCGGCGTACGCGAGGATCGGCGCGAACGGCAGCGCCAGCCAGGCCCCCCGCCACCAGCCCGCCCAGCCGTCCCTCCGGATGCGGCTCACGACGAACTCGACGATCAGCGCGACGGCCAGGAACAGTCCGGTGATCCGTACGCAGGACGCTCCGGCGGCCAGGGCGCAGGCCAGCGGCCAGGTGCGGCGGCGGGCCGCCAGCCATGCGGGCAGCGCGAAGGCGAGGAAGAGCGCCTCAGTGTAGCCGGCGAACAGGAAGACGGCGGGGGGACACAGCAGCAGCGCCAGGACGGCCCAGCGCCCCGCCCCGGCGGGCCCCTCGAAGTCGGCGAGCCGGGCCAGCGTCACCACGGCCACCGCGCCGGCCACGAACGAGATGATCAGCCCGGCCAGCGTCCAGTCGTCCACCACCAGGTGGACCAGCCGCAGCGCCAGCGGCAGGCCGGGGAAGAACGCCGGCAGCCCCGGATCGGGCTCCAGCTTCGGGTCGCCGTCGTAGCCGAACTCCGCGATCTTCCGGAACAGGTCGACGTCCCAGAACTTCCACCGCTCCAGCAGCGGGGCGTGGTTCTGACCGGAGACGATCAGGATTCCGTAGACCGCCACGAGGAGCATGCCCGCCCTGGTGCCCACCCACAGCAGCAGGGCGTCCCGGACGGTGGCGCTGCGCCGCAGCGGTTCTGCGGCGCCCCCGCCGGCGGGGAGGCCCGAGTGCCCGGCGGCCTCCGTGTCCGGCCCGGTTCGCTCCCCGCGCTCGGGGTCGTGCTCAGCTTCCTGGACGAAAGCCGTCACGTGCCGTCTCCTCTCGCACCTGCCGGTCCTCGCCGCGCGGTGTCCTACCGCTTCAAAGCACGGTGTCCTTCCCGCCTCGAAGCGGGGTCCATCCCCCGGACCACTGCTGCTCCCCTGGGCCGTACGCGGCGAGCGGCGGCCGCGCCCATGATCGGCAATGATGTCAACCACCCGAGGTCCCGCGCCAGGGCGACTCAGGCGCCGTCTGCGGGAGCCGCCGATGACCTCGGGTTTCCGGCGAAACGAGCCGGGGCGGCCGGCGCCTCGGATGAAAGTTGCAGCGCCCGGGGAACTGAGCGCCCGGTGAGCTGGGTAATCCGAGGACTCATGCCGTGTGGACAACCACCGGCAGGTACACCTTGATCCGCACGCAGGGAAGTCGGGACAATCTCCCCGATATTCGCATCAAATCGCATCCATCCCTTTCACCGCCGCCCGTACGGCGACGCGTGGCATGCCGCCGTTCCAACCACCGCGACCCACGAGTGAGCGGAGGACGGCGGCGACCGCAGGGTCGGCCAACCCGACGACCCGCCCGACAGAAAGGATCGTGATGAGTCACTCAGCGCAACGCCTGGGCGTGGTCGCCGAATCGGCGCCGGGCGAGACACGCGTGGCGGCCACCCCGGCCACCGTCGCGCAGTTGGTCTCGCTCGGCTACGAGGTGATCGTCGAATCGGGCGCCGGAAGACGGTCGGGCTTCACGGACGACGCGTACGCCGGGACCGGGGCGCGGATCGCCGGCCGTGAGGAGACCTGGGACGCCGACGTCGTGCTGAAGGTGAACGCGCCGTCGGCGGACGAGAGCGCGGCGTTGCGCGAGGGAGCCACGCTCGTCTCCCTGATCGGCCCGGCGGCGAACGCCGATCTGGTGGACGCGCTCGCGCGACGGCCGATCACCGTGCTCGCGATGGATGCCGTGCCGCGCGTCTCCCGTGCGCAGTCGCTCGACGTGCTGAGCTCGATGGCGAACATCGCCGGTTATCGCGCCGTCATCGAGGCGGCGCACGCGTTCGGGCGGCTCTTCACCGGTCAGGTGACCGCGGCGGGGAAGGTCCCCCCGGCCAAGGTCCTGGTGGCGGGCGCGGGCGTGGCGGGGCTGGCGGCCATCGCCACGGCGACCAGCCTGGGCGCGATCGTACGCGCGACCGACCCCCGTCCCGAGGTCGCCGAGCAGGTGCGCTCGCTGGGCGCGGAGTTCCTCGACGTCGGGGTCGCCCAGGAGACGAGCACGGACGGGTACGCCCGGGAGACCTCGCGGGACTACGACCGCCGCGCCGCCGAGATGTACGCCGAGCAGGCCGCCGACGTGGACATCGTCATCACCACCGCCCTGATCCCCGGACGTCCCGCCCCCCGGCTGCTCACGGCCGAGCACGTGGCGCGCATGCGCCCGGGCAGCGTCGTCGTCGACATGGCCGCCGCGCAGGGCGGGAACGTCGAGGGCACCCGTCCCGGGGAGGCGGTCGTGACCGAGAACGGCGTGACCATCATCGGCTACACCGACCTCGCGGGGCGGCTGCCGGCGCAGGCCTCGCAGCTCTACGGCACCAACGTCGTCAACCTGATGAAGCTGCTCACCCCCGGCAAGGACGGCCGGCTCGTGCTGGACTTCGACGACGTCGTGCAGCGCGCGATGACCGTCGTCCGCGACGGCGAGAAGACCTGGCCGCCGCCGCCCGTGCCGGTGAGCGCGGCCCCCGCCGCCCCCGCCGCACCGGCCGCCCCGGTGCGGGGAACGGCGGCTGCTCCCGCCGGGAGACCGCCGTCGCCGCCTGGACGGCGACGCCATCTTGTCACCGCCGCCGTCGCCGCCGCGCTGTTCCTCCTGACCGCCTTCTCGCCGAACACGCTGATCGAGCACGTCACCGTCTTCGTCCTGTCGATCGTGATCGGCTACTACGTCATCGGCAACGTCCACCACGCGCTGCACACGCCGCTGATGTCGATCACCAACGCCATCTCCGGGATCATCGTGGTCGGCGCGCTGCTCCAGATCGGCCAGGGCGACACGGTCGTCGCCGTCCTGTCGTTCGTCGCCATCCTGCTGGCGAGCATCAACATCGTCGGCGGCTTCGCCGTGACCCGGCGCATGCTCGGCATGTTCACGAGGAGCTGACCGTGACCCTCGCCACGGCCGCACAGGCCGCCTACATCGTCGCCGCCCTTCTGTTCATCCTCAGCCTCGCCGGCCTGTCCAAGCACGAGACCGCACGCTCCGGCGTCGTGCTGGGCATCTCCGGCATGGTCATCGCGCTCGCCGCCACGGTCGTCCTCGCCGCGGACGGCGGCGAGACCCTCGCGGTGGTCCTGCTCCTGGCCGCGATGGCGATCGGCGCCGCCGTCGGGCTCTGGCGGGCCCGGATCGTCGAGATGACCGCCATGCCGGAACTCATCGCCATCCTGCACAGCTTCGTCGGCCTCGCCGCCGTCATGGTCGGCTGGAACGGCTTCCTGGAGGTCGAGAACGGGGGCGGGGCGCAGGCGGAGGTCCCCGGCTCGCTGCTGGGCGTCCACCACGCCGAGGTGTCCATCGGCGTGTTCATCGGGGCGCTCACGTTCACCGGGTCGGTCGTCGCGTTCCTCAAGCTGTCGGCCCGGATCGACTCCCGCCCGATGATGCTGCCGGGCAAGAACCACCTGAACCTGGGCGCGCTCGCGGCGTTCGCGGTCCTGACCGTGCTCTTCGTGATCTCCCCGAACCTCGGGCTGCTCGTCGCGCTGACCGCCGTGGCGCTGCTGCTCGGCTGGCACCTGGTCGCCTCCATCGGCGGCGGCGACATGCCCGTCGTCGTCTCGATGCTGAACAGCTATTCGGGGTGGGCGGCCGCGGCGTCCGGGTTCCTGCTCGACAACAACCTGCTGATCGTCACCGGCGCTCTCGTGGGCTCGTCCGGCGCCTACCTGTCGTACGTGATGTGCCAGGCGATGAACCGATCGTTCATCTCCGTGATCGCCGGGGGTTTCGGCATCGAGGCGGGCCCCGCCGGCGACCACGACTACGGCGAGCACAAGGAGATCACCGCCGCCGAGACCGCCGACCTGCTCAAGGAGGCCAAGTCCGTCGTCATCACCCCCGGGTACGGCATGGCGGTCGCGCAGGCGCAGTATCCGGTCGCCGACCTCACCCGCAAACTGCGGGAACGCGGCGTCGAGGTGCGCTTCGGCATCCACCCGGTCGCCGGCCGCCTGCCCGGTCACATGAACGTCCTGCTCGCCGAGGCCAAGGTGCCGTACGACATCGTGCTCGAAATGGACGAGATCAACGACGATTTCGCCACCACGTCGGTCGTCCTCGTCATCGGCGCCAACGACACCGTCAATCCGGGGGCCGTCGAGGACCCGGACAGCCCCATCGCCGGGATGCCCGTCCTGCGCGTGTGGGAGGCCGAGAACGTGGTCGTCTTCAAGCGGTCGATGGCCACGGGCTACGCCGGGGTGCAGAACCCCCTGTTCTTCCGGCACAACAGCAGGATGCTCTTCGGCGACGCCAGGCAACGCGTCGAGGAGATCGTCTCCGCGCTCTGACGGTGTGACCAGCCTGCCGACGAACGCCGATCCGGGCCGGGAGGACGACGCCTCCCGGCCGCGGTCACCCGTGCTCGATCTTCGTCAGCCCGAAGCCGAGCTGGCTGTAGAGCTCCAACTGGTCGAAGTATTCGCGGTGCGTGACGATCCTGCTGTCCCTGACGAAGGTCGAGCAGGTGGCGCGGAGAGTGATGTGACGGTCCGTTCCCTCTATCTCGCGCCCGTCCGGCAACAGGAAAGGCCCCTTGTGGGTGCCGGTATAGGTCCATTCCGTGACGGCGGGGTTGTCACAGTCGCCGAGCTCGAACCAGGCCGTCGCGTGGAAGTCCGGAAAGGCCCTGAAGAACTGCTCGTACATCCAGGCGATCTGGTCGTGGCCTTCCGCCACGCCTGACGGCGTGACATACACGGCGCCGGGGCTGTAGCAGCAGAGGATCCCCGGTATGTCGTGAGTGTTGATCGCGTCGGCCAACCAGTGCTTGAGGTCCCAGAAAGTAGCCATAGGGCGCCCTCGATGCGTCGAATATCGGCTTCTCAATTTACGCAAAGCACGGTTTTCCCATGGTCCCCGAAGTGCCTCGCCTTAGTAAAAGACGGCTCGCGGTCGTCCCCGTCGGCTACGCGACTCCAGCTCCGTGTGGGCGTCACGCGGCGATCTATCCAGATGCACAAGAGTTGTTGCACAACACCTCTTGTGCATCTAGGGTGGGCGGGTGAGTGATCGTCCAACACGTGAAGTACGCGACTCGAAGGTGCTCGCCGCGATGTCCCACCCGCTGCGCCGGCGGCTGCTCGACATCCTGCGGGTGGACGGGCCCTCGACGGCGTCGGTGCTCGCCGACAGGACCGGTCAGGCCGTCGGCAACATCAGCCATCATCTGAAGGTCCTCGCCGCGAGCGAACTCGTCGAGGAGGTGCCGGAGCTCGCGCGTGACCGCCGGGAGCGCTGGTGGCGCAGATCGCCGGACGTCCTCAGCTGGTCGGCGTCGGACTTCCCCGACGATCCCGTGGCCGCGGCGGCGGAATCGCTCGTCCTCGACCGGCAGACCTCGCTCGTACGGCAGTGGTTCGCCGAGCGCGACGGCTACCCGGAGCCGTGGCGGCGAGCGGCGTTCACCACCGACCACTGGGCGAGGCTGTCGGTCGCCGAGCTCGCCGAGTTGGAAGAGCAGATCTTCGCCCTGTTCGCCTCGTTGGCCGACCGGGAGGTTCCCGACGACGGGGAAGAACGCAAGCTGGTCTTCCTCACCGTCCGCGCCGTGCCGGGCCGGCCGTGACCACGACGCCGGTCGTACGCGGCGGACTGCTGGGGACTCGCGACTTCCGGTTGTTGTGGATCGGCGAGACGACGAGCACGCTCGGCAGTTCCGTCGGCGGCGTGGCGCTTCCGCTGGTCGCCGTGATGACACTGCACGCGAGCCCGCTGACCGTCGGGCTGCTGACCGCGGCCGCCTGGCTGCCGTGGCTGCTGGTCGGACTGCCCGCAGGCGCATGGGTGGACCGGATGCCGAAACGGCCGGTGATGCTGGTGTGCAACAGCGTGTCCATGGCGGTGTTCGCGAGCGTGCCGATCGTGGCATGGCTCGGCGCGCTGACGACGGCGCACCTGCTCGTGGCGGCCACGACGGGCGGTGCGGCGAGGGTGCTCTTCACCCTCGCCTACCGGGCCTACCTCCCCGTGTTGGTCGAGAGCGAGCGGCTGCTGGAAGCCAACGCCAAGCTCCAGGGCAGCGAATCGGCCGCGCAGATCGCCGGTCCCGGGCTGGCAGGGCTGCTCGCGCAATGGTTCGGCGCGGTCAGCGGCGTACTGGCCGACGCGATCAGCTTCGCGATCGCCGTGCTGTGCCTGCGTTCCGTGGGCACGCGCGAGACCCGCCGGGAGGGTGCCCCGAAACGGCGGCTGCGCGCAGAGATCCGCGACGGGCTGCGGTTCGTCGTCCGCGACCCCTACCTGCGCACACTCACCGCCTTCGGCGCGATGTCCAACATCGCCTTGATGGGTTACTCGTCGATCCAGGTCGTGTTCCTCACCCGGGATCTCGGCGCCGGGGCAGGACAGGTGGGTGTCGTGCTGGCGGTGGCGAGCTCGGGCGGCCTGTTCGGCGCCGCGCTGTCCGGCCGGACGGCCACGCGATTCGGAACGGCACGGGGATTCCTGCTGTGCGAGGCGCTCGCCGCACCGATGGCTCTGCTCGGGCCGATCGGCAGCGGCGGCACGGGACTGGTTCTCTTCACCGCCGCCGGCTTCGGCACCGGCCTGGGCATCGTCGCCTCGAACATCCTGACGAGCACCTTCCGCCAGCACTACTGCCCGGCCGAACTGTTCGGACGGATCACCGCGAGCGCCTCGGCTCTGAACTACGGCGCGATCCCCCTCGGCGGGCTGCTCGGCGGTGTGCTGGGCGAGGCGGTCGGCGTACGCGAGACCCTGATGCTGATGGCCGTCATCCAGCTCCTCTCACTCGCCGTCCTGCTGCTCAGCCCGTTCCGCCCCCTGCGCGACTTCCCCGCCCCCCACGTCTTGTCGGCCATGTCGGAACAACTGCATACTGCAGACCGATCGTGATATGTCGCCGAGATGATCAGAAGTGGGACAGCGCTGGGCGCCCTGGGCTCGTTGCCGGACATCCGTCATTGCGCGTTGCGCAGTTTGAGGAGGTATGTCGCAGTAAGCGCAACGGCACGGTCTTCGTCGTCCGCCAGATCTGCGAGGGCCCGCGACGTCGTGATCCCCGGGATGTCCGCGAGCGCCTGTGTCAGCCGTCGACGTGCAGACGCCTCGATGCCGCTCTGGGCGAGGCGGCCAACGAGCCTGGTAGCGATCTGATCCGTCAACGCGGGGTCACTCGCCAGCGCACTCAGCGCATCGGCCGCATCGACGTCGTTCGTCCCCTCGACGATCATGTCGATGAGCGTCGGGACCGCGTCGGCTGCTCCACGTGCCCCGAGTGCCAGAGCCGCACACCTGCGAACCACGACGTCGGAGCTCGTGAGGGCGTGCTGCAGCAGTGCGGTGGCCGCACCGCTCGGAATCTCTGCGATGGACTGGACGGCACGTTTGCGCACCTCGGCTACTGGTGAGTCGAGGCCCTCCGCCAGCAGCGGCACTCCGCTGTCGCCCGATCGCGCCAGAGCCCATCGAAGGGCTCCGGCGACGTTCGGGTCCGTCTCGCTCAGCGCTGCCTCGACCAGAGCTTCCACCGGCGCCGAAACCTCTTCGACTGAGGACAGGGCCGCACGCTGGCGCTTCCCGGCGCTCTCCGACCCCAAGGCCTGGAGGAGTGCCACGATCCGGAGGACGTCCTCCCAGCCGGCGGGTTCCGCGGCACCGATCCGACGCAGTCGCGTGAGCAGTTCCGTCTCGGCCGCGATGCGTTCTCTCGTCTGGCGGATGAGGTCGTCGACGAGTTCCGAGGGCGTGAAGCCGGGATCATCCAGCGCACGCCCGACCTCGCGCAGCGACAGCCCCAATGACCGCAGGCTCTCGATATGGAAGATCCGCTGGATGTCCTCGCTGGAGTACTCCCGATAACCGGCCTCGCTACGACCCGTTGGCCGCACCAGGCCGAGCGATTCGTAATGCCTGAGCATGCGGGCGCTGACCCCGGACCGTCGTGCCACATCGCCGATCAACACCGCCTGTCACCCCTCCTGGCCGACCGTGCCGAGGACTGCGACGCGCTTCGCCTCCTCGATCGCGAACTCGAATCCGGCATCCGGGTTGCGCAACAGCCGTTCCGTGGCGATCGCGTGCTGACGCACACGAGGGTCGCGATTCGTCATCGCGGCGTCCAGGGGCGGTGTGATCACCTTACCGAGCGCGATCAGCGCCCGGCTGAGGCTCACCTGCGTCTCACGCTCACCGCGTCCCAGCTGTGTCGCCAACACCCCGGCCAGTTCGGATTCTTCACCTTCGGGCACGAGTACGACCGCTGCCCGCCAGGCGCTCCGCGCCACCTCGTCGTCGGCGTCGGTCAGCAGCGCCCGTGTGATCGCCGGCCACGCCCGCCGATCCCCGATCTTGGACAGCGTGTGCAACGCCTGGCTTCGCGCCTGCGCACGCTCCGAGCGAAGTTCGTCGACGAGCTTCGGAACCGTCATCGATGACGAGTGGCGGGTGAGCGCCCACGTGAGCATGTCGCGCACGTAGAAATCGGGCTCGATCGCGCATCGTTCGACGAGCTTGTCGACGAACCGCGGGTCCGGGGTCGTGCCGGCCGCCAGCACCGCCTGCAGCCGCACCGACGAGCTGCTGCTCTCCAGCGCTTGAAGAGCTCGCAACGTGTTCGTGTCGTCTTCCGGCGTGGTCATCGGAACCACCACCTCCTCGGCCACAGCCAAGACCTTGTCACTGTGTCAAGGTCAAGTGGAGCCGCGCGTGAGATGGCCGACCACGTTGAAGGTCATGATCAATCAGGTTGAGCACCCGGCCGGATATCGGACCATCCGGTCAACCGGCGCAGTGGTTGTCGGCGAGGGATTTGTTCGCATCGGGGTTGCCGAGGGACACCGCCGCGTTCCAGTCGGCGCAGGCGGCACCGGTGTCGCCCAGCCGGGATTCGGCCACTCCACGCTGGTAATAGGCGTCGGCGTATTGGGGGATCAGTCCGATCGCCGTGTTCAGATCGGATATCGCCCCGCGCGGGTTACCCAGCCCGATCCCGGCCGCTCCCCGGGAGTAGTAGGCCTCTGCCAGCTGCGGGTCATAGGCGATGGCCGTGGAAAGGTCCGCGTACGCGCCCGAGTAATCACGCAGAGCGATTTTGACCTTACCGCGCTCGTTGTAGGCGGCTGCGAAGGTCGGAAGCCGCGACACCTCATAGTCGAGCTCGCCGAGTGCCCCGGTGTAGTCGCGGTCGCGATATTTGATCATGCCGAGGTAGTGGTGCGCCAGGACGAAGTCCGGGTCGAGTTCGACGGTGCGCTCGAAATCCGATGTGGCGTCGGTGTAGTTTCCGTCGCGGAATCTGGCGATGCCCCGGCTGTTGTACGTCAACGCGACGCCGGGCTCTTTGGCGATGGCGTCGCTCATGATGGTTTCCGTATTCCGCCAGGCCGTGTTCCGGATGATGGTCAGCGTGGCGAAGAGGATCACGAACCCCGCGGTCGCCCCGATCGCGCCGGCACGCAGCCTGCGATTACGGTGCCGGAGCGCCGTGTCCGTGAAATATCCGGCGATGAGGAAGATGCCGAGATACGGCAGGTACGCATATCTGTTCGCGTGGTAGCCGTCGATGAGAAGCACGGCCTGGGTCGGCGCGATGGTGACCGCGAAGAATCCGAGCCCGAAGACGACGATTCTGCGAGCCGGCCTCACCAGCCACAAAGCGGCGGCCCCGGCCGCGAGCACCAACGGGAAAAGGTAGAGGTACCAGGGGAAGGGCTTGTGGGGGTACTCGTAGGCGAGGGACAGATGGAACGGGTAGACCGACTGCACCAGATGGTTCACCAACGCCGAGCAGGCCAGGAGGAACCGGTCGACAACGGTGTACCCGTGCTGCGGGACCACATCCTGCCGTACGTTCAGCGCGACGAGAACCGTGATCGCGGCGATGCCGAGAAACGGGATCTTCTCCAGGAACAGACGCCGGCTCGGCCTGCGGCCTTGCAAGTGGTCCACGAGGAACAACACCAGGGGAAGCGCGACGGCGGTCGACTTGGAAAGCGCGGCCAGCCCGAACAGGACCACGGACCAGGCCAACGGCTGCCAGCGCTGTGACCTGACGTAACGCAGGTAGACCAGGAGCGCGGCCAGTGAGAGGAGCGTGGCCAGCAGGTTGCTGCGGGCGGAGATCCAGGCGACCGTGTCGACGTTCACGGGATGGATCGCGAACGCCACCGCGACGAAGCAGGCCAGGAAAGCGCGCTCGGTGAGCCGGCGGAACAACAGGAACACCAACACCACATTGGCCAGGTGCAGTATCAGGTTCGTGAAGTGGTACATGCCGATCGCGCCGTGGCCGAACAGATAGTCGATCGCGTACGACACGTACACCAGCGGCGTATACATGAACTGCAGCGGCGTGGTGAACCAGTGGCCGATGTTGGTCCCGCTGAACTCCCGGATGGAGACGTTGTCCACCACGCCCTCGGGATCGTCGAAATAGATGAAGCCGTTGCCGAGGCCGTTGGCGTGCACGGCGAAGGCTCCCGCGACGATCAGTACCAGAATCTGCCATTGCAGGGAGGGGTCCTGCGTTCTGGTCGTGCTTGTGCGCGCGGCGGCATAACGAGCACCGCGGCGAACGGCCGGGCGAGCGGGCGTCATCACACGCCTCCAGTGAGCGTCGTCGCTGTCGGGCGTCCCGGTCCCGCCGGCGCTCTTCGCCGACTTTGGACCGTCTCGGACTGTACGCCGCACTGATCGAACCCGGTACCGGCTGCGGCCCGCTTCGTCCGGCGGAGGGGTCTGATCAGGCGAGCGTGTCCAAGGCGGCGAGGTCGTCGTCTGAAAGGATCAGATCGGCGGCCGCCATGTTCTCCTCCGGGTGGGCCGTGAGGCTGGGCGTATGGCCCGCTGACTGGTGCGGGGCATGCCCCTCTTTCCCTCCCATGCCCCCCCCTTTATGGTCCGCGAAGGATTCCCGTCGATTCGGCTCCATAACGATTGAGTAGGCCAGAAATACTCGAATTCATCGACGATTCTGGAGCACTGTGTTCGGTGTCGGCGTCATCGAGATTTTTACGGTTATCATCGGCCTTGCTGTGCAGTTCGCGGTGGTCTATCTCGCGGTGAGGCTAGCGCTTCGGCACGATCGGAAGCGGCGCGAGCAGTAGTGCGCTCATAGCGGTCGAGCAGCAGCGGCGCGGACCGCACAACCACGCTTGATCCACGTCGCGTGCCTACTCCCTCGGGTTCAGCAGACACCCGACGCGCCGATGCCGCAGCAGGTGTTCGCGACCTTCCGCATCGGGTGCCCCTGTCCGCGTCGATCTCACCCCCGGTGTATACAAGGCGAACATGACAGCGGATACCTTTACGGATTCGACAGCATTCCTCGCCTCCAAGGGCGCCGCCGAGATCCCTCACCCCGGCGGCACGCTCCTGGAGCACCTGCACCGCGTCGCCGCCCAGCTCAAGGACTGGGACGCGCCTGAAGAGGTGCAACTCGCCGGTCTGTGTCACGCGACCTACGGCACAGACGGCTTCGACCACCCGCTCCTCGACCTCGCCGATCGCGCCGCGCTGGCCGAGGTGATCGGGTCCCCGGCCGAGGCGCTGGTGTATCTCTACGCCTCCTGCGACCGCGCAGCCACCTATCCCGCCCTGCGCTTCGTAGACCGCTTCACAGGCCGACCAGTTGACCCCTCCGTCGCCGAACTCCGAGCGTTCATCCTGATCACAGCCGCGAACGAGATCGACGTCGCCCGGCACAACGCGGACATTCGCGCCGAACACGGGGCCGCGCTTCACGCGTTCTTCGCCCGTAACCGGGTTCTCCTGCCACCGGTCGCCTGGGAGGCCGTCAAGGAGACCTTCGCCGTCCGCATTGCGAGCCTGGATCACCTGGTCCTGACCGTGGCCGACATCTCCCGGACGATCGATTTCTATCGGGACGCCCTCGGAATGGAGCCGGTGACCTTCAGCGGTGGCCGTCACGCGCTCGCCTTCGGTTCCAGCAAGATCAACCTGCACCAGGCCGGGCACGAGATC
Source organism: Microbispora sp. NBRC 16548 (assembly GCF_030268985.1). NCBI lineage: Bacteria > Bacillati > Actinomycetota > Actinomycetes > Streptosporangiales > Streptosporangiaceae > Microbispora > Microbispora sp. NBRC 16548. The sequence continues at coordinate 273,491 of NZ_BSSF01000001.1, read as the reverse complement.
CGGCCACACGCCCTCCGCCCCGTGCCGGGCAGCGCCGACCTCTGCCTGATCACCCATTCGCCCCTGGACCAGGTGGCCGCACATCTGACCGCCGCGGGCGTACCCATCGAAGAGGGTCCGGTTCCCAGGACCGGCGCGCTCGGCCCGATCACCAGCCTGTATATCCGTGACCCGGACCACAACCTCATCGAGATCTCCACCTACGACTGAGGACATATCCCTGGCCCAAGCGTGGACAGCCGTACCGCGAAGTGCCGGCTCAGGTGGCGAGGGTCCACGGCATTAGGACCTCATGCCGCACGTACCGGTTCCTTCGCGGTGCCGGCGAGGAGAAGTCGATAGGGCGACCAGTCCTCACCGTGGCCCGGGTGTTCGAGCTGGCCGGCCTGGTGGCCGGTACGGCTGCGCGCGTTGATCCTGCTCACTGCCTTCGCGAGCCTGCGCTGGGGCGAGGTCGCGATGCGGCGGATGGACCTGGACCTGAACGCCGGAACGGTCAGCGTTCGGCAACAGCACGTCGAGTCGGACATGGGCGAACCGGTCGTCGGGCCACACGGGGCTTGTTCAGGAGGGCGAGTGCTCGGTGTTCGGTACGAACAGGCGCCGCCTCCACGCCAGGGCGAAAGATCATCCCCGGGTGCCAGCGGCCACCTGCCCGACCATCGCCGGGGTATGGTCCGGCCTTCCCCGCAAGGCGAAGACGCCGATGGCGAACAGCGCCGCGAAGAAGACGCCGTCGGGCACCAGGAACCAGGCCCCGGGCAGCCCGAGGGCGCCGAGGAGGCACGAGACGATCAGCGCGACCCCGATCCACCACGGCAGCGTCCGCGCCCTCAGCACAGCGATGCCGAGGCAGATCGAGCCGACGACCAGCGCCAGGAGCGCGACACCCTCGAAGACCGCGAAACCCGGCGGTTCCTGTGCGGGGATGCCGCCGTGGCCGACCAGATACGGCTTGACGAACGCCTCAGTGGTGCCCTCGCCGACATTGAGCATCACCAGCGCGGCGAATATGCCGGCGTAGCCGACGATGTGCAGCTTCGGCGCACGCCCGGCGAAGGTCAGGATCACCGGCAGCCCCAGCGCGATGATGACGTCCCCGACCAGCGCGATCCCCTCGAACAGCGGCCAGTTCTGGTAGCGGAACACCTCGTCGCCGCTGCCCGGCGCGAGCAGGTTGGCGGCGAGGTAGCCCGCCCCCGCGACGATCGTGCCGACGATGAGCGCCCACCCGGCGAGGCGTCTCACGTTCACGGTCATGGTCTCCTCCATGGTTCGCAGCGCCAGGCGCTGTACGCGATGCCGTCCGTCGGCGGCGCGTCCTCAGCGTCGGCCCTGCGCACCCGCGGCGTCGTCGTACCGGGGTCGGCACCGGTTGATACCCCGGTCGCGAACCACGCTGCCGGAAATGCGACCTGCGAACGACGCCACGCGAGCGCGCCCGTAGGTACCTTGCGGGTGTGATGGACGTGACAAACCCGGCCCGGGCCCGGGTGGAGTCGCCGGCGCGTGCGTGGCTGCGGCACAGGCCGGCCGGGCTGCTCCCGGACGCGCTGCTCGCCCTTGCGATCACCGGCTTCGCCCAGGCCGACCTTGCGTTCCATCTCGACAACTCGACGCCGTACGGCCCGCTGCCGGTCGTGGTCGCCTCCACGCTGGTGGCGACATCGATCCTGGCGTTGCGCCGGGTGACGCCGCTCGCCACTGCCGTGATCCTCGCGGTCGCGATCGCCGGGCCGATGCTGGTGACGCCGCTGACGGTCACTCTGTGGGGCGATCTCCTGCCCATCCTGGTCGCCACCTACTCGGTGGCCCGGCACAGCGTGTCGGCACGGGCCTTCATCGGCGTGGCGGCCGTCGGCGCCGGCTTGGTCGTGGTGTTCCTGCGCAACCCGGAGTCCGGCACCGTCGGCAACATCCCGTTCGTCGCGGTGCCGCTGGCGGTGTGCTTCGTCGCCGGCCGGGTGCTGCGTACCCGCGCCCGCAGCCACTCCGACGACCGCGCCCGGGCCCGGCAACTGGAGGCCGAGCGCGAGGAAGCGATCCGCGTCGCGCTAGCCGACGAACGCGCCCGCATCGCGCGCGAGTTGCACGACATCGTGGCCCACTGCGTCAGCGTCATGGTGGTCCAAGCGGGCGCCGCCGAGGACCTGCTCGACCGCGACCCGCAGAAGGCGCGAGCACCGCTGCGCTCGGTCCAGGAAACCGGGCGGCAGGCCGTCGGCGAACTCGGGCGCATGCTCGGCCTGCTGCGCGGGGAACGGGCTCAGCTTGCGCTCAAGCCGCAGCCGGGCACGGCCGACCTGGCCGAACTCATCGACCACATGGCCGCGATCGGCCTGCCGGTCGAGCTCACCGTGGAGGGTTCGGGCCGCCCGCTCCCACCCGGCGTGGACCTGACCGTCTATCGGATCGTGCAGGAGGCGCTCACCAACGTGCTGAAACACGCCGCGCCGACCACCGCGCACGTCAGGTTGCACTACGACGATCAGTCCGTACGGGTAAGCATCCGCGACACCGGGCGAACAGGCGGGTCAGGCGGAGCCGACACCAACCGCGTCGGGCACGGCCTGATCGGGATGCGCGAACGGGTCGGGCTCTACGGCGGCTCGCTTGAGACAGCGGGCACGCCCGGCGGTGGCTTTACCGTTACGGCACAGTTGCCGCTGGAGGCGGGTCAGCGATGATCAAGGTCCTGCTCGTCGACGACCAAGCCCTCGTACGCGGCGGCTTCCGCTCGATCTTGGAGGGTCAGGACGATATCGAGGTGGTCGGCGAGGCGGTCGACGGCGTCGAGGCCGTTGACCGGGGCTCCCTGCTGCAGCCCGACGTCATCCTCATGGACATCCGCATGCCGCGCCTGGACGGCATCGAGGCGACGCGCCACCTGCTGAACGGCGGCACCTGCCGGGCGCGCATCCTCATACTCACGACGTTCGATGAGGATGAGTACGTTTACCAGGCGCTGCGGGCCGGGGCGAGCGGCTTCCTGCTCAAGAGCGCACCGCCGCGCGAGCTGGCCGGGGCCGTCCGTACGGTCGCCGCGGGCGAGGCACTACTGGCACCAGAGATCACCCGGCGAATGATCGAGGATTACGTCCGCCGCCCACGGCCGGGCTCTGACCGCCCAGCCGGGCTCGAGACGCTGACCCCGCGCGAACTCGAGGTACTGAGGCTCATCGCCCGAGGCCGCTCCAACGCAGAGATCGCCGCGGAACTGTACCTCAGCGGGCCAACGGTCAAAACCCACGTCACCCGCATCCTCTCCAAGCTGGGTCTCCGCGACCGAGTCCAGGCTGTGGTCTTCGCCTACGAATGCGGCCTCGTCCACCCCGGCCACTGACCACGGCCGTGCACCGGACCCGCCACTGCGCCGAAGAGGATCAACCCGCGAGGTATCCGCGAACATCCAGCCGATCCTGTCCGCGTCGACCGGCGACGTCCGCTGCGGCGGCCGAGTGGTGGCGGCGTAGCCGGTCGGCGCACCCGAAAGCGGCGCGATGACGGCGGCGTCCACCAGCCCGAGAGGAAGATCGACGTACCTCTCGACGGGTGCCGCCATCCGAGGAAGATCCCCGTACTCCAGCTCGGCTACATGAAGCCGCTGCCGCCGAACGACTTCAGGAACGCGACTTCGGCTTGTGGACCAACACGCGACTCCAGGAGATAGCCGACTTCTCCCATGACCGGCGACGGCACGAGCAGTGGTCCCTCCGCCTGGCGGAGCAGCTTGAGACATGCCTCGTGGTGCGTCTCCTTGGCATTGCCGACGGCGAGAAGGACCCCGGTATCCCCAGGAGCACGTCAGCGGCCCATCTCAGAGCGCAGAATCTCCTCATGACGTTCGGCGAGGTCCGGCTCAGCCTCAAACAACGCGAAGAACGGAAGGTCACGCTCCGCCGGGGCAGGCTCGTCCAGACGGCCGCTTGCTCAACAGTATCGATGTGGCCGCATCATCCAGGCGATGACTGTGTAAGCCAGCAGGCGGTTCGGAAGATACGGGAGGCAACGATGGAGACGGATGACTTGGCGCGTTTCGACGAGTTCGTTCGGGCCGTGAGGGAAGGCCGCGAACTGAACCCCTCCGAACTGCATCAAGCGGGAAGGCTCCTACGCGAGATGATCGAGGCCGCCGTCACCGTAGCCGCCCATGTGCGTACCGAGGTCAAAGCACTGCCGACTAGATATGTCTTGTGTGACAAAACCGGCGACCCGGACCCGGGGGCCCGGCTCGCTGAAGTTCTCCACCGCACCCAATTGATCGAAGATCTCCTGCGGAAGGCCCAGTTCCAGGCCGGACGTTCCCACGCCACCCTCGGGCGCATCGGCGTGCAGACGAACCCCGACGTGAATGAAAGCCCTGCCATTCCATAATCACTCGATGTGTTGAGACGCACCCGTGAGGACAGGATCGGGCTCGACGATCGAATACATCTACCGCTCGACCCCGCGCTCCGCCGGCAGTTGGCGCCATGTCTTGTCGCCCAGAGGAATCGGTTTGCCGGCGTCGACCAGTTCCTGGACGTGTCGTCCATGGCCCGATCTTCCCGTCTGCCTCGACCCACCGCGAAGCGGCAGCGGGCCGGCGACGGAAGGCCGAGCCTGTCCTCGCGTTTACCTCAACCGGCCGCCGTTCCTCGATCACCAGATGCCAACGGTCACGGACGGGCTTGAACTGGAGGAGTCGGGCTGCTGGGCTCTGCCTGGGTCGGGGCAGGCGGGACTATCAGGCCCACCTCAGCCACTACGGACCCGGCTCGTACTCGTCGCGATCACCCCGGAGCTGAGGCCCCCGCCGGAGGCGCAATGAACTGGCCACAGGTCAAGGGATCGTCCTGCAGAGAACGATGTTTCGCATCTTGATCGCCCCATGCCTGGTCAGCTCTATTCTCCTGTGGATGTCGAATGGCCGGTTCCACTCTCCGCTGCGTTTAGGGTCCCATTCTTCGTTACGCGCGTCAGGGTGACATACGGCTTCGTATTCCGGGCTCGACACCCAGGAGACGGAGGGTGCGGATGCCGCGGTGACCATCAGGGTCAACAGAGCTACGGGGGCAGTGAGGATGCGTCCACTCGATCTGGTCATGATGGTCAGCCCTCCAAGATCCCGGCTATCAGATCATGTCGGAGCGGCTGAGTGGCAAATCAGGCGGTGGCGTGCCGGCGGTCGGCGCAGTGCCTTGGTGCGGCGCGGCGGGCGCGCGGCGGTCCGCGCGTCCCCGCACGAGAACGGCTCCCAGGCCCCACGCGCAGCGCGGGGAGAACGGCGTGGGAGTGCGGCGGCGCGGTGCGCCACCGCCTTGATCCTGCTCGCCACCTTCGCGAGTCTGCGGTGGGGCGAGGTCGCGGCACTGCGGCGGATGGACCTGGACCTGAAGGCCGGGACCGTCAGCGTTCGGCAACAGCATGTCGAGTTGGACACAGGCGAACTCCTCGTCGGGCCGCCCAAGTCCCATGGCGGTCTGCGAACGGTGGCGATCCCGGAGGCGATCATTCCGGCGCTACGTCAGCGCCTCGACCCGTTCACCGAGCCAGCACCGGTCGCGCTCGTCTTCACCGGGGCGAACGGCGGCATCCTGCGGCGCAGCAACTTCCGCCGGGCGGTCAAGTGGAGTGAGACGACCAAGAAGATCGGCGTCCCCGGGCTCCCCTTCCACGATCTTGGCCACACCGGGAACACGATCGCGGCCAGTGCCGGCGCTTCCCTCCACGACCTGATGGCCCGCATGGGCCATGAACAGCGTACGCGCCACGATGATCTACCAGCCTCACGGCGGAGGCGGACAAGGGCATCTCCGACGCGATGAATCGCAAGATCAAAAGGGCCAAGATCCAAAGCTGATGGCACGTTAATGGCACGAGCCCCGTCTTCCCTGATGGGAGACGGGGCTCTTTTCGCTGGTGGGCGGTACTGGGTTCGGACCAGTGACCCCTCGCTTGTAAGTCAACCCGAGAAGGGGCGGGACCAGCACCGGCACGCGCCCTGACCTGGGCGTACGGTCCCCTGTTGTCCACCGCCGTCCAGGCTCGTCCACGGCGGTTGTCACCCAGCGCGGCCATTCCTGAAAGCAGCCGGACGGTTAGATCCACTGCACGCGAACGATGTACACCTCGCGCTGGGGCTCCAATACGAGATAAGTCACCAGCCCACGCTCCCCAAACGGCATGACCCGCATGTTGCCGTCGGGCTTGCTTGGCGACTGCGGTCCACCGGCCCAGGGCTCAAGCTCAATCAGGTCCAGCACCCCGGCCAGATACCGCAAGGCATCGTCCGGCAGGGCCGCGATCTGTTCTTGAGCGACAGGATCGGGCTCGACAATCGAGTACACCTACCGCTCGACCCCGCGCTCCGCCAGCAGCTGGCGCCAGGTCTTGCCACCTCGAGGAATCGATCTGCCGCCGTCTGCCAGTTCCTGTACGTGGGCAGCCCGCTCGTAGACGTCTCTGCGGCCCTGCGGATCGTTGACCGAATCGCACGCGATCAGCCACCAGGTGTGGATGAACTCGCTCAACCGACCGAGGTCCAGACTCGCCCGGACCTCAGCCAGGACGACGTCAAGACCTGCGTCGAACCCGTCTCGGTCCTGCGGCACGACCAGCGCTCTACGAATTGCGCGCAGATTCTTCTCCGGAAGAGGACCTTCGGGAGTGAACTCATGTGGTTGCGCGCTCATGCCGCCAGTGTACGTACGGGTGCCCAGCGCGGCCCAGCCAATCGCCAATGACTCCCAAGCGTGGTTCGCCCTCCGGACCCAGCTCTACCGTCCTCGGCACCAGCGGGTACGGCCGGAGCCGAGCCTTTGATGGCCAAGTAGCTTCAGGCAGATGCGCCGTGCAGGCCGAGTTCGCGCATCAGCCGGGCAACCGTGCAGCCGCCACCTCGATCCCTTCACGGTGCAGCTGCCGCCAGGCGAGTGGCCGCCTGCCTCGGCGGCCTTTGCGCAGCCGGGTCGCGGACCTGGTCGGCGCGTTCCGGAATGGTGGTGCCGACGCCATGCTGGCGGGACTCATGTGATCGCGAGCGCGCCATAAACGCCGTTATATCCCCTCGCCCAGGGCGTTCTCGCGAGCGGTCCTCGCTTCCTCGCCCACCAGGTAATGCACGGTCGTGCCCGGCAGAGTGGGCAGCTCGGCCCAGTGAGTGATCGGATCGTCACACTCCTGCGGGTCGTCACGGTCCCGGCCGTAGGGCAGGCGGACGACACCGTCAGAGTCGACGAAGCAGTCGCGGTGCTCACGCCCGTCCTCATCGAAGTGACGGGTGGTGAAGTACATCGGCCTCACCAGCCAGAAATCCTGCCCGGCGTTCAGATCGAGCTCGTCCGCATCGTCGGACACGAAACGGCCCGTGATCGCGGCGGCCACGGGCATTCCGTCCCCCGGCAGCCTCTCCCGTGAGTCCACCCACTCCACCTCTGCGCGCATGTCCATCCCGGCTCCGATCTCCTGTCAGGTACGGCCATTTTCGCAGTCCTGCCCTTGTCCCGTCCGCTCAGCGCCGGCGAGCGGAACGTGCAGCCCTGGGCGTCCCCGGCGCGATCGATACCCGCGCTGCGCCACCCGTCGGAGAGCGGAGGAGAAGCGCCTCGAAGACGGACCCGGCGGGCACGGCTAAGCCGTCATCGCCAACGCGCTCCCGAGCCAAGGAACACCGGGAACACGATCGCGGCCAGTGCCGGCGCTTCCCTCCGGACCTGATGGCCCGCATGGGCCATGAACAGCGTACGCGCCACGATGATCTACCAGCCTCACGGCGGAGGCGGACAAGGGCATCTCCGACGCGATGAATCGCAAGATCAAAACAGCCAAGATCCAAAGCTAATGGCACGTTGATGGCACGAGCCCCGTTTTCCCTGATGGGAGACGGGGCTCTTTTCACTGGTGGGCGGTACTGGGTTCGAACCAGTGACCCCTCGCTTGTAAGTCAACCCAGGAAAGGGCGGGACCAGCACCAGCACCCGCCCTGACCTGGGCGTACGGTCCATCGTCGTCCACTGCTGTCCGGGCTCGTCCACAGCGGTTGTCACCCAGATAGTCACTCAGTATGGCTACGGACCCGCCCGGTCGGGACGTACCACCCAGCCGCTCGCAGCGCCCAACGTAAAGCCTCATTGCTCACGATAGTAGCCGCGTGACTCCAGTTCAGCTTCGAGCTGGCCAACGGCCGCCAGAATTTGATCGGCCAGACGGTCGCAACTTCTATCAAGCATGCGAAGGGTGCTTCGGTCCCCGGCGTCCTGGGAAAGTCGAACGCCTTGTTTGAGGACTTTCCGGAAGTAGTCATAGGAGCTGCTGAGCCGCTGGCGCCCGTCGATAGCTGCTGCCAGATGGTGCACCCGGCGCGAGTCGCGAAGCACGGTCCGCGCCCCTCCCATCCGAGGTCGGATCAGCACACGCAGCCAATGAGGGGTCTTGGTCAACCCGGGTCGTCTCCTCTGGACAGTCGGATCAGATCGTCAGAGCTTCATCCAAATCTCCCTCGACGGGGTTGTCGAGGGCTGGAGGGCCAAAGAACCGCGACATGGTCGTTCCATACGGAGTAAGCCATGCGATCACACCACAACTAGGCAGGCCGTCTTTAGCATGGATGCGTGGCCACGATAGGCGAACGTATCCGCAGCGTCCGGAAGCGCCGGGGCCTGACTCAGCAGGGCCTCGCCGACCTTGCCGGCGTGTCTGCCTCGCTCATCCGGAAGCTTGAGCAGGACGCACGGAGAGACGTGCGGCTGGAAACGCTGCGCAAGATCGCGGTTGCCCTCAAGGTGCCGACGACCTCGCTGATAATCCGGCACGACGCGGAGCCAGCCGACGAGAAAACGCTCGACATGTGGAGGCCGGTACGGCGAGCACTGTACGGACTCGATGGTTCTCCTGCAGCAGCGCCAACCCGAGAAGGACTGGGCTCTGCTTTGGAAGCGTCGATGCCGTTGTGGAAGCAGGATCGCTATTCGCAGATCACGGCCATGCTGCCGGTGATGCTTCGGGACGCCGATGCGCTGGTAGAGGCGGACCCGTCGGCGCGCCACATACGAGGCAGGCTGCTGCACCTTGTCGGCTGGCTGATGACCCAGACCCGCCAGTTCGACGAGGCCGAGTTCGCGCTGTCGCGGGCCATGGACGACATGAACGATCCCCTGGACGCAGCGGCGACGGTCAGCACCCATTGCTGGCTGCTCCTACGCCAGGGGCAACTCAACGAAGCTCGCCAGATGGCGACACAGTGGGCCGACGACGTTGAGCCGCGCATCTCTCGTGCGACACCGCATCAGCTATCCGCCTGGGGCTGGCTACTGCTTCGCTCCTCGGCAGCCGCCATCCGCGACAACCGGCCGGGCGAGGCGGACGACACGATCCGTCTTGCCCGAACCGCAGCCGTCGCCATGGGACGCGACTTGACGCCGGATGAAGACTTCTTGCGCACCTTCGGCCCGATCACCGTCGCGATGAAGCGCGTGGAGAACGCCATGATCGAGGACCGGCCGGACAAGGTCCTCCAGCTCTCGCAGACGATTCCGGTTACGGACCTGCGGCCCACATCCAACAACCGGAACCGTCATCTCCTCGACGTGGCCGAGGCACACCGCCGGATGCACCGGCACAGCGAGGCCTTCGACATCTTGCAAGACGTTCGACGTGACGCCCCGGAGTGGATGACCAACCAGCGATACGCCCGAGACATCCTCAAGGGGATTATCGGCAGGCGACGCGCGCTCACCAGCGAAATGCGCGATCTCGCGGACTTTGTGCGGCTTGATTACTGAGTGGTGACACCGCTCGTGGCACTTCCGTTTGCGGGCATCGGGAAGTGACACGAAATCGCACTTCCAGGCTATTGTGGCCGCTCATAGCGTTGCAGCATGCATCCGGCCACGACGGGATTCCATCCCATTGACGCAAGAAGGAAAACGCCCACAACGCCATCGCTAGCCGCTGAGCGATTGAGCGATGAATTGGCGGCACTCGGCATACGGACTGATGTCCACGAGGGATACGGGCTCGCCCTGGTTTCTGTGTGGGTCGAACTGGTTGTTTGGACGGATGGCCGCTGCTACCGCTGGTGGTCGGGACGCAAGTCCGCCCGCACGCAGCGGTGGATATACGCGTTCGGTCCAGTCGACGACCCGGTAACCACCGCTCGCCGAATCGCCGTCCGCTACAAGGATCTCCGCCAGCATCATCCGCTATCCGCCCTGCTGACAAACAGCACACTGTGATCGCTTCTGACGAGTGTCTGGCTCCGCATGTGCCCTTGGCTCAGCGAGGGCACATCAAGTTGGCTTGGCATGAACCGTTCTGTGGGAGCGGGCGCGCCCGCATCTTGGCTTGGACCTGCGACTGCCGCGCGACGATCTATGAGCTATGTCAGGCCGGCGGCCAAGCCTTCATCCGCAGCACTCTCCAGTCCGAGCCCGAGTATGAGATGAAGGAAACCTACCGCTGGCCACTCCGCGAGGCGCGTGACGTGTGGGCTGCCCTGCTCTCCGGTGAGGCACGGTAGGCCGGGTTGCACGTGCGGCACTCCTGCAGGAGACAAAAGCCCCCGCCTGCACGGCGGGGGCTTTGCCCCATCCTCAACGGATGAAGTGGTCGCGAAAGATCTCGTAGGCGAATCGAGCCACAGAGGCAATCGCCGTCAAGGTCCCGGGCAGCCACCACCACTTGCCGCCCTTACCTCCATTGGGTACTCGCTGCTGATTCACTTTACTTTCTCCCGTCTGCCACACGACGTGGCCTCCCACCCGGCGACCGACGGAAGAGCGAATCCCCTCAATAGTACACGGCGTAGCAATATGTTGGTCAGATTCCGGGCCTAACGCTGCGGCTAGTCGCCGCTCACCATCACCTGCCAGCCACTGACAGCAGACGGGAGCTCAAGTCGCCCGGACTCATGCAAGGGCTGAGCGGCGCTCGCTCAGCCAGGACGGCAACAAGGTCGGCTACTCGTCGGCACCGAAGTTTCGCTCGCTTGAGGCCCCGGAGGGTTGCGGCTGCTCGCCGCGGGTCGGAACCGCCCGGAGCGCCTTGATACGGCCAATAATCAAATAGATAGTGCCACGCTTCCGGCTAATCAAGACCGTGGAGCATCCGGGCCTCATTGTGCACATCATAAGCGAGCCGATGAAGTTCACGACCGCGCTCGCGGACGTCTTCGTCACCCTGACTCAAGAACAGCTCTGAAATGCTGATTAGATAAGCGCTGCCAAGACATGCGGCATCCAAAGTCAACCCTAGCATCTCTGGGGTGATATCGTTGGAGCGAAGCGTTCCGTCTCGATAACTCGTCATGTGGAGATTGCCGATAGGCGTACTGTGCGCAACCTGACTGAGGAGCGAGTAGGCAATGTTGAGCCAGCCGGGCTCAGGGAAAGGGCTTCCCAGGCCGAGCAACATTTCCTCTATCGAAGGTAGCGGCTTGCGCCCCTTGGAGATCTGCTCATGCGGTGTCTTAATCTCCACATGCGCCGGCAACTCGAGTAGTTTACTGGCACTCGCCATGCCGCTGCCAGTGAACAGACCAACGACTTTCTTTCTCCGTGCACGATAATCCTCAAAGAACTGCTGGAACCGCTGCTTGATCTCATCCTCAGACTTACCATCGATCATCCAGTGGAAGCGAGCAGCTTCCTCCAGTAACATCCGCGCAGCGAAAACAGCAATGACGGCACTCCCCTCTCTGTCATAGGTCGACATGACAGCAGTCAGTGAAGAGTTCGCGCCAGCATAGGTAAGGATATTGGCAAGCTTAACCGGCTCCCCTGCCTGCCATGGGTCGATCGCGAAGCTTTGCACATAGTCGTAATATTTTTCAGCCGCCGCTATGACGCGATCCGCTTTATTTACATCAGGAAGAATTTCGGAGTGATCAAGTATGACTTGAGGGCGGAGCAAAGCGGGCGGCGCGGACTGAATTTTGGATGCTTTACCAGCAGGCTGGGTTGCCTGGGAGGGGCCAAGTCCGTGAACAACGGTCGCCGATGCGACGACCTCCTCCGTCAGACGCAACGTTTGCCGCAAGAACTCCTCGTGCTCAACTTCTGCGGGCCAGCTTTCAGGGACGGCAGCAGATACACCGAACAAAGTCAATGTGACGCCTACTGCAGCCATATGCATATAGAGTGCTTCATGGTCAGGTCGCAGGTCATGACCGACGGCGCCGTTCTCCGTGAGACAACTCTGCAGGCCCAGCAAGTTTCCGTGCCCCGCGTGAGAAAGAATCATTACCGCCCCACGTAGGCCGGCTATATTCAGCATGCGTTGGGCCGCACTTAGAAGGTCATTCGAGCCCGCAGTCGCAGGATGGTCGCCCGTAAGGAATATATTGAGCAGATCGGTTTCATGAGGCAAGGCTGGTGCTTGCAGCCAAGTTTTTGACGATCCGGTCAGATCTGTCACGCCTACTAAGGGCGCAAACCAGCGGGGCAAGATGGGGCAGCTAGCGTCGTAACGTTCCAAGGCCAAACATATCCGATTGCGCTCCTCGAGCATGCTCCCCAACAAGCAGATTCGACGACTCTTCGGCGCTTGGCCGATCCATAACCAGCGCAGTCCATCAACGAACAGGCTACGGGCAAGCGAGCCAAGCACAGCGCCGCCAAATCCAGCGCCGATCATCGACTCGGCACAGTCATATCGCTGCCGCGCGAACGGGAACGCCGCCTCAGCAAGAAATTGGTCACCTGCGCCGTCATAGTGAAAGACAACCGGAAGTTCGTCGAGGTGAAGCCGCAAGGCACGCGTCGCGGCACGCAGGCGCAAAGTCTCCCGACTGGATCGACGCCCATCTGGCCGGCCCGCGTCACTGACGTCTGTGTCCTTCACGACTCTTCTCCCCCTTCAGCACTACGTCCTTCTAGCTCCGGCCCATAACACCCGTGATCAACTAGAGTGTTATCCCATACTTTGATAGCAATCGCCCGATTTATCCAAGCATGTCTACTGAGAGTGGCGCAGGCGGCGCTTGGATAGGTACTGATGATACCGTCTGCGCCATGATGGCCCAATAGATGCTCGCTCCTACAGGATCAAGGGCCGTTAGAGACTGGGCGCCGCAGCCGCACGGCTGCGCTGATCATTATGCGAGAAACAAGCATGCATCATGACGAGGTGGTTATCCCAATGTTCTCCTGGAATGAATGGGCGCAACGTGTCTACCTGACCGCGCTTGGCCGTGAGCTGCGCCATGCGCTGTTCAGCCTTCAAGAAATCCGTCATCGGGTTGCAAGTGACCCAAAGGATCCTCTTATTTGGTTCGCGGTTGAAGGGTTATTGAACCATGCAGGGAAGGTATCAATGCTACTCAATCCAGTCAAAGGAGAATCGGGTCGCGAAAAACGCGGCGAATATCTGCGAGTGTTACTTGAGGTACCGGACGACTCGCCTGTCTTCGACCGTAGGGTTCGCAACGCTAATGCTCATTATGATGAGCGACTCGACACCTGGGTAGCCCAGCAACCACGACTTACAGCGGAGCAACTTGAAAGAGAGGGGTGGCCAGCTCTCCCACCACCTCCCATAAGACGCATCGACGAGGCAACCTGGAGTGTGACAGTGGCAGGCGAAACTCTCGACCTTACGATGCTTGAAGAGGAACTTCGACGTCTGCTTCGTAGATCAGCCGAGCTAGAGCCGTTGAATACGCTGGAACACCCAGAGATTCCTACCCTGCTCGCCGGGTTACCGGCGATACCTCCCGAACTTAGATTCGATGCCCCCACCCGGAGACCGGATGAGAAAGTAACTACGATGCCCTCGCAGAATGAGCATCCCGAATGACAAACAGCCACTTCCGAAACGCCCGATAGCCAGCATGAACGCCTCAGATCAGTATGGTTCTAGGCGCTGCGATGATTTATGCAATACCCTGATTAGTCCAGGGGACCGGATCAACATCGCCGTACCATCGCTCACGCTTCAGCACATTGTGATACGAGCCTCTGTATCCCACTTCATGTAGCAGTAGCAATGTTAGGTACTGGTATAGGAGTAGCCATGCTTCCTGGACCAGGCCACGAGTTCCGTAAATCGTATCGCGCGAATTTTTGGGATGCACAATCTCATTTCGTATTCGAGCTACCGCAGTCGGCCCGTCATGCACCCCATCAACCCCCGGAGCATCCGCCATGAATGTGCTCAATTTGGGCAGCTCTTCTTCGTTGATCTCGGGAGATATAGCCGCCCGGCTAAGCACTTCTCTTAGCCGACCGGACGCGCCTAGCCCATCGTAAGCCTTCTTACTCATCCCGCCTCTCACCTTGAGGATGACCCAAGTGAGATGTTCTATTGCCGAGAAGGCGGTAGTGATCCTTTGCTCAACGAACCCCGCGAAATTCGCGAGAACTGCAGACGTCATCAAAAACCTAAGCGTGAATCGGTCATCCGGATCCATAAATCGTTGAATTACATTCCGCAGATAATCCTCCGTGTCGCCCCCTTCACGCCACCACCAAGCTAGGCCGCTATCGCGCCCAGGACTGCAATGTAGGGGACCCCATTCTCGCCAAAGAACGTTACCGCTTGCATCAAGGCCGACAGGAAGAGCCGGTGCCACCCAGCGCCCTGCAGCAAAAGATAGTGAGAACTGTAGTGCGGCAATCACAGGCTTGACTTCTGCCGCCGTAAAATCACTTCCACCTTCGCGGCGCACTTCCATCACATGGGTCATGGCGATCGTCTGCATCTCCCGCAGGAGGTGCCAGACATCCGAATAATCGGGCCTCCTATCTATAATTATCCGCCAGCCGTTTATGACCGCGCTCCATCGCCCCGTGAACCACTCAAATTTTTCTTCACCGGTGATACGAATAGGAGCACGCATAGCCGGCAAGTTCATCCAATGGACCACAACTCGCTCTAGAGGAGCATCATCATTGCCTATACCTGATCCATCGAACCACCCCTTGAAGAAATCGCCGCGATGCCCTAAAAGCGTCTGGTCACCCATGGGAAGCCTAAGAGTGATGTTCACGTCGCCAATATCAAGAGAACTCCCACTGAAAAGGCGCGCCGCGTCCTGGTCTATTTGCCAGGAGATGTCGAGCTTAGATATGCAGTTCAGGTGGACGGCACCCTCAACGTCCACTCCACTTATGAATCCTCCCATCGGCCCTCGATAAAGCATGACTGGTTCACCAGGCGAATTGAAAGGGTAAATGGGCTGTAGCGCCTGGTACACCTCTTCATCGCCGTGGGGAGCGCGGCTAGCAACCATGGTGACACCCTAAATTCAGACCTACCTCTACGCTGGCCAACGGACACGTGGCAAGTGTCAGTTCAGGAGCGTGGTACCAAGTAGCCCGACGGCAAACGGACCCGGAGCGCAGGGCCGCTAGGCCCGAGCACCGGAGGCCGTGCGGCAGCCGATCGCCCCGACCGCCTACTGAGAGAACCGAAGTGAGCGATCGTCACGGCCTGAACTGGCGACTGCTGCTGGCCTTCGCGCGGGCGGCGCCGGCCGGGACCGGCCGGAGAGCCGCATGCCCGGCCGGCTGGCCGCCCGGCGCGCGAGCGGGCCGCCGTAGGCGGCTCGCCCTTGAACCAGTAAAGAAACTCTGAGCCACCCAGAAGGCAGCTTCTAGATCACGAGGTCGATGCCGTTGTCGCTGAGTTCCTGTGGCGTGAGGTCAGCGTCAGGATCGTCGGCAAGCTCGGTGTGGTAGCCGATCTCGTAGCGGTTGGCGGGAGCCTTGACCTCGGTGACCTCGATGGGACGGCCGTTGGCGTGGGCCATGGTGCGCCGGATGATCAGCAGTGCCTCGGCGTAGTCCAGCCCCAGCAAGGCGCGCTCATCCTCGTACGCGATGCGGGCCGTCGTCAGGGTCATCCACCTGACCGGGCCATGCTCACCAACCAGCGACTGGTAGAAGAAGCCGGGACGCTCACGAAACTGGTGGTACCGCTTCGGGTCGTCCCACTCCGGCAGCATGTCAGCGTTCGTGTAGGAGTTGATCTCCAGCCGGGCCGACGCGCCATGGATACGGGCGGTGTGGCCTCGGTGCCACATGCTGCGGCGATGGATCACCGGGTGTCCAGGCCGGACGCCGAGCATGATGGCGATGTCTCGGTTCGCGCTGATTTTCTCGTCGGTGAACAGCGGGGCCTCGGGCTCGACGTCCTTCATGGCCAGGTCCCAGCCGAACTCCTGCACGTCGGGATGGTTGCCGGGCGCGGCCAGGTCCGGCCGGTTCCGGTCCGTGATGATGATGGCGCGCCGCTCGGGCATGGGACGCACGAACGAGCCGCGCCCCCGCATGACGTAGGCCAGGCCCTCGGAGACCAGAGTGTCGATGGCCTTGCGGACCGTGGGGCGGGAGACCTCGTACTTTCTGACCAGCTCCGGCTCGCTCGGCAGCGCACCGCCCGGCGGGTAACGGCCATCGAGGATGGCGGCGCGTAGGTCGGTGGCGATGACGCGCCAGCGCGGGTCCTTCTCCTCGGTCTCCATGCGATCCCTCCCACTTATCTCAACACAACTTGTACTACAGGTTGACGAGCATCAGCAACGCACGTCAACATGTACTACAAGTAGTCCTACGGCAGGAGGGAGGTACCGATCATGAGCGCGAATGACGAACACGATTGGATGACCGACCTCGTTCGGGTCATCAACGCACCCGGCTATGACCGGTGGCGCTCGATGGTGGCCGCCACGGGCGGCTGTGCCCATCCGATCCACCTGGCTGGCGAGTCGGCCATCGTGGACGCGGGTACCGGCGAGGTCCTGCACAGCTACACGACAGCCGACGAACCGGGCGGTCGCCAGCTCACCGCTTGCGGCAACCGACGTGCCTCGGTGTGCCCGGCCTGCTCGGAGGTCTACCGGGCCGACACCTTCCACCTGATCCGCGCTGGCCTGTCGGGTGGCAAGGGCGTCCCGGAGACGGTCAGCTCCCATCCGCGGGCCTTCGTCACGCTGACCGCGCCGTCCTTCGGCCCGGTCCACTCCCACCGGGACGGACGTGCCTGCCGTCCCCGGAAGCGCGACAAGGTGTGCGAGCACGGGCGGCCGGTCGGTTGCCATGTCCGGCACGAGCCACGAGATGACCGGCTCGGACAGCCCATCTGCCCGGACTGCTACGACTACATCGGGGCCGTTCTCTGGCAGGCACACGCGGGCGCGTTGTGGCACCGCTTCACCCTTGCCATGCGGCAAGAGCTGGCCGCCCAATTGGGGATGAGCCGCCGTGCCTTCGGCAAGGAGGTGCGCGTCTCGTTCGCCAAGGTTGCCGAGTATCAGCGGCGCGGCCTGGTCCACTTCCACGCGGTCATTCGTCTCGACGGCCCGGCAGGGGCCCACGAACCCCCTCCCCCATGGGCCGACCACGACCTACTTGTACGGGCGGTCCCACCTGCGGTCGCCCGCGTCGGTCTCTCCTCACCCGAGAGCGAGCTCGGACAGTGGGAGCTGACCTGGGGCGACCAGCTCGACATTCGGCCCATCCTCCTCGACGAAAGAGCGGAAGGAGTCAGCGAACGGGCGGTGGCCGGCTACATCGCCAAGTACGCCACCAAGGGTGCGGAAGCCTCCGGCACCGTCGATCACCGCGTGTCGTGCCCGGCCTGCGGCGGTCGTGGGCGGCTCACCCTGACCGCTACCTGCGGGCGCTGCCACGGCACCGGGCTCAAAACCGGGCTCCACCTGGACGCACTGCCAGTGACCGAGCACGCCCGGCGCATGATCCGCACCTGCTGGGACCTCGGCGGACGCCCGGAGTTCGCCGCGCTGCGCCTGCGGCCATGGGCTCACATGCTTGGCTTCCGGGGCCACTTCTCCAGCAAGAGCCGCGCCTACTCCCTCAAGCTCGGCGACCTGCGCGGCGCCCGAGCCCAGCACCGAGCCGCCGAAGCACGCGAACGCCACGGGCTGCCCGCCCTCGGCGACGCGACCACGCTCGTCCTCGGCCACTGGCGCCTGGCCGGGATCGGCCACACGCCCGGTGAGGCAATCATGGCCGAGCACATCCGCCAGCGCGTCCAGACCGCCCGCGCCATCAGGGCAGAGCACGAGGACGGATGACCCCACCCCCACCCGCCGATCGGCGGCTCTACCGCATCCCCGACGCAATGCGCCTGCTCAGCCTCAGTCGCAGCGTCATCTACGAACTCATCCGTTCGGGGCGGCTCCGCTCCGTCCACCAGGGCCGTACCCGGCTCATCCCGGCCTCGGCCATCGACGACTACATCTGTCTACTCGAAAAGGAGGCAAGGAAGGCATCATGACCGCCCGACGCAGCAAAGGAGACGGCGGCCTGCACTGGGACGAACAGCGGCAACGCTGGATCGCCTCGGTGACCCTGGGCTACTCCCCTGCGGGGAAACGCATCGTGAAGAAGGCCAGCGGCAAGACCAAGACCGAAGCCAAGGCCAAGCTCAAAGAGATCATCCGCGACCACGAAGACGGCCTGGCCATCGCCCCTAGCAACTACACCGTGAGCGACGCCGTGACCTACTGGCTCGCTCACGGCCTGGGCGGCCGGTCCCCCAGCACGGTCCGGATGTACACCACGTTCGCGGAGACCCACGTTCTCCCGGCACTCGGCGCGCGCAAACTGCGTGACCTGTCCGTGGAGGACGTGGACTCATGGCTGGCCGGCAAGAAGGGAGAACTCAGCACACGCTCGCTCAAGCTGATCCACGGCATCCTGAACCGCGCGGTCAAGAGCGCCATGCGACGCGACAAGGTGAAACGAAACGTCGTCGACCTCTGCGAGATCCCCGAGGGACGCGCGGGCCGCCCTTCCAAGGCACTCACGCTGGCGCAGGCTCAGGCCATCCTCGACGAGGCGGCCAAGGCCACCCCGCGCATGCGGGCATACATCGTGCTCTCGCTGCTGATCGGCGCTCGGACCGAAGAGCTTCGCGCGCTCACCTGGTCGCATGTCGTCGCGTACGACGAAGAGCGGCAGGCATGGCTCCCCGTCGCCGAGGCCGGCTGGGACCACGAGGAGTTCGCGATCCACGTCTGGCGCTCCGTGCGACAGAAGGGCGACACCAAGACCGTCAAGTCCCGCCGATCCCTCAAGCTGCCCCGCCTCTGCGTCGACGCCCTTCACGCCCTGGCCGACAAGCAGACCTCCACTGACTCCGATCTCGTCTTCTACACCAAGAACGGAACGGCGCTCACCGCGCACAACGTACGACGCGACTTCCGCAAGATCCTCGACAACGCCGATCTCACCGGCAAGGACTGGTCACCGCGCGAGATGCGGCACAGCTTCGTGTCGCTGCTGTCGGACTCCGGCGTCCCGATCGAGGACATCTCCCGCCTCGTCGGCCACCGGAACACCGTGGTCACCGAGACCGTCTACCGCAAGCAGATCCGCCCGGTGCTCATGCAGGGCGCGGAGAAGATGGACAGCCTCTTCGAGGCATAGTCACTCAGATAGTCACTCGGTCCGCGAAAACAAGATCGGCAACACGCCGTTTCACCAGGTGGGCGGTACTGGGTTCGAACCAGTGACCCCTCGCTTGTAAGGCGAGTGCTCTACCGCTGAGCTAACCGCCCGGACCGGACTACACCTTACGACACCGACCCGCCTCTCAGCACATCGAGCGACCAGTCCGCGCCCGCGTCGTTGTCTCCCGCCGCCTGCCAGCCGAGGAGGGCCGCACCCAGCATGCCCGCCCGGGGGCCCAGGGCGGCCGGGCGTACGGGCGGGGGCTCCCGGAAGGTCAACCGGCCGGCCAGCCGTTCCCGCAACGGCTCGAACAGGGCCGCACCGGCCTCCGCCAGGCCGCCGCCGATGACGATCAGGGCCGGGTCGAGCACGAGCACGTACGACGCGAGGGCGATGGCCAGGGCCTCGATCGCCTCGCCGAACACCTCGGCGGCCACCGGGTCTCCCGCGACCGCGAGCTCGACGACCTCCTTCGCGGTCGCCGTGCGGCCGGAGCGCGCCGTGAAGCGGCGGGCCACGGCCGAGGCGGAGGCGTAGGTCTCCAGGCAGCCGATCTGCCCGCAGGCGCACTTCTCCCCCGCCGGCCAGACGGACGCGTGCCCGATCTCGCCGCCCCAGCCGTGCGCGCCGCCGTACGGCTCGCCGCGGAGCACCACCGCTCCCGCGATGCCGGTGCCGATGGGCAGGAAGAGGAAGTCGGCGACGTCGCGGCCCGCACCGAAGACGCTCTCGGCCAGTCCGCCCGTGCGGACGTCGTGGCCGAGCCGCGCCGGGACGCCGGGCGGCGTGAACGCCTCGGCGGGCACGTCGCGCCAGCCGATGTTGGCCGAGTAGACGGCGCTGGACGCGGTGACGATGCCCGGGACGGCCAGGCCCACCCCGGCGGGCTCGACGCCGTACCGGGAGCGGCCGAGGTCGGCGATCTCGCCGACGTAGGCACGCACGGCTTCCACCACCGCGTCCGGACCGTGTTCGCGGCCCGTGGGGCGCCCGGCGAGGACGGTGACTTCGCCGCCGCGGGTGACGAGGCCGCCCTTCATGGAGGTGCCCCCCACATCCAGGGCGACGACGTACGTCACGAGCGGCCCAGGACGCGGTCGAGGGCCGCCTCCACCTCCGCGGCGAGGCCGGGCATGCGACCGGAACCCGGCGAGCCGGCCGTGACGAGCGGCTCATCGGCACGGGCGAGCCGCACCTCGCCGCAGGAGCGGCACTCGATCTCCCCCAGGCGGCAGATCAGCGCGATCGAGCCGCACGAGGCGCACGTGTCGAGATCGAGGTCGTGCACACGCTGGCAGTCCGGGCAGACGAGGACCTGCGCCTCGCGGCGCACCGCGCGCTTCCATGGGCTGGCGCCGCGGACGGGATCGGTCTGCCGGGCCCCGCACCTGTAGCAGGGCATCGTGGCCTCCAATGGGGCGAGTCGGAGTCGGAGTCGAAATATGTCAGTGCCCGGGGGCGGGCAATGAAACGATCAGATTTCCGCGAGCGCCTTCCGGTACTCGTCGAGATCGCGTGCGGAACCGATCGGGTTGACGACCTTCCAGCGCACGACGCCTTCGCCGTCGATGATGAACGTGCCCCGGAGCGCGAGTCCCCTGTCCTCATCGAGGACACCGTACGCCCGGGCGACCTCACCATGGGGCCAGAAATCCGACAACAGAGGAAAAGAGAAGCCCTCCTGGTCGGCCCAGGCGCGCTGGCTGAACATCGAGTCGACCGACACCGCCAGCACCTGGACATGCGGAGACAGGGAGTCGGCGAGCTCGTCGCGGATGGCCGCGAGCTCGCCGTGGCAGACGGGGCTGAAGGACAGGGGATAGAAGACGAGCATGACCGTCTTGCCCCGCAGGTCGGAGAGGCGCACGGGAACGCCATGCTGGTCCTTGAGTGCGAAATCCGGAGCCTGCTGCCCGACCTCTATCGCCATGAGCAGTCCCTCCCCAGGTGTCCGCCCATCATCCTGCCGTACGGCATCCCCGGGCCGTACGGCAGGGCAATACTCAGCGGCGAGCCTTCGGGGCGACGAGCCTCGTGCCCGACCAGTCCCTGGCGGCGCTCACGCTGCTCGTCTGCGACAGCCCGGCGGTCGCCGCGTCCTCACCGATGTCGCTGGGCTCCACGTGGCCCTCGCGCCCCGCCTTGGGGGTCAGCAGCCAGATCTGGCCTCCGTCGGCGAGTGCGGTCATCGCGTCGCTCAGCGCGTCGAAGAGGTCACCGTCGCCGTCACGCCACCAGAGCAGCACCACGTCGACGACGTCCTCGTAGTCCTCGTCCACCAGCTCGTTGCCGGTCAGCTCCTCGATGGACTGGCGCAGCGCCTCGTCGCAGTCCTCGTCCCAGCCGACCTCCTGCACCACCTGACCGGCTTTGAGGCCGAGTCGTTCGGCCAGGCCGCGTTCGTCCTGCGCCTGACCCGCGGTCGCGCTCACGTTTATCCCTCCTGCTTGGGGTGACCCCGCCCATGTCTTGCGGTTGTCCCGGCTCGTTGAGAGCCATGCTTCGGCACAGTCCACACGCTGCGACCCGCCGTCGTCAACGGTCGCCACGGCGGGTGACCCGCACCGTTATCTCTTAATCGGTCAAAAACGACAAACGAACACGCCTGTCAGGGTTGTCGACGTTGAGGTCGATCAGGGCGACCGACTGCCAGGTCCCCAGCGCCAGCCTGCCCTTGAGGACGGGAACGGTCGCGTACGGCGGAATGAAGGCGGGCATGACATGCGACCTTCCGTGCCCACGGGAGCCGTGCGCATGCCGCCACCGGTCGTCCGCCGGCAGCAGGTCCCCCAGAGCGGCCAGCAGGTCCTCGTCACTGCCGGAGCCGAGCTCCAGCAGCGCCACGCCCGCCGTCGCGTGCGGGACGAAGACGTGCAGCAGCCCGTCTCCCCCGCACTCGCGCGCAAAATCGGCGCACTCCTTCGTTATGTCGTGCACGCGCTCGCGCCCGCCGGTCCGCACCTCGATCACCGTCGATTTCACATCCGCGATATTACGATTCGCGCTGAGCTGGAAGGACGACAGCGTCCGGACCGGGGAAGACGAGCGCTTCGTGCCCGTCCTCGTACCTCACCAGGAACGGCGGGCCGCCCTCTGGACCGCGGACCTCGACGATCACACCGTGCTTCTCGTGGTCGCCCACGACGGCACCGTGCACCACCAGCCGGTCCCCTACCGTTGCGTGCATCTCGATCCCCCTCTCTCCAGAGCCTGGTACGGCTATCGCCACCTGGAAAGAGGAGAAACCCCCCTCTCCTCAGAGGAAGGGACAACTCATACCAAAACGTTACGTGGCCGGCACGCCGCCCCCGGCCCCGTCCGCGCACCCCCGGAAACGTGCCGGAGACACGGAGACAGGCGAGGCGGAGGGTCCCCAAGACAATGGCGGGACGGCTACGACCGCGACTGCGCGGCGACTTCGCCCGATGTTCCGGGTAGGGCGCGGTCAGGCCGGGTACGGAGGTCCCGACCAGGCACGATGTGACGCAGGCGACCTTGCGGCGCCCCCGGCGGCGGCCGGGAATGGATGGTAGGTAAAAATCGTCCTACCATCGGTGGTCTAGGCCAACACCTGCCCCGCAGCCAGCGCGGACGGTTCGGTTACCGGGAAGTAGAGATGCACTTTCCGGTGGGACGAGACAGGATGGAAGAAGACCCGCAACGCCGCGATCAAGCGCTGACCGCATCGCAGCAGGCAACACAGACGTAACAGATCCGACGAGACAAAGTCCATTCTCGGAAGGCGAGACCCAGTGGCTTCCGGACGCCAGCGTTTTTCGATCATCAGTGACGGCCTACCCAGCCAGTTGCCTGATGTCGATCCGAGCGAGACCAACGAATGGCTCGAATCGCTCGACAACGTCATCAAGACCGAGGGCCGAACCCGGGCCCGCTACCTGATGCTCCGGCTGCTCGAGCGCGCCCGCGAACACCAGGTCGGTGTGCCCGGCCTGCGCAGCACGGACTACATCAACACCATCCCCCCGGAGCGCGAGCCCTGGTTCCCGGGAGACGAGTACGTCGAGCGCCGCATCCGGGCCTACATCCGCTGGAACGCGGCGGTGATGGTGACCCGTGCCAACGCGCGGACCAACGTCGGCGGCCACATCGCCACCTACGCGTCCGCGGCCTCGCTGTACGAGGTGGGCTTCAACCACTTCTTCCGCGGCAAGGACCACGGCGAGTCGGGTGACCAGATCTTCATCCAGGGCCACGCGGCGCCGGGCATCTACGCCCGGGCCTTCCTGGAGGGCCGCCTCGACGCGCCCCAGCTCGACGCGTTCCGTCAGGAGCTGTCCCACGGGATCAAGGGCCTGCCCTCCTACCCGCACCCCCGGCTGATGTCGGACTTCTGGGAGTTCCCCACGGTCTCCATGGGCCTCGGCCCGATCGGCGCGATCTACCAGGCGCGGTTCAACCGCTACCTGCTCAGCCGCAAGATCAAGGACACCAGCCGCAGTCACGTCTGGTGCTTCCTGGGCGACGGCGAGATGGACGAGCCCGAGTCGCTCGGCGCGATCGGCGTCGCGGCCCGCGAGGAGCTCGACAACCTCACCTTCGTGATCAACTGCAACCTGCAGCGGCTCGACGGCCCGGTGCGCGGCAACGGCAAGATCATCCAGGAGCTGGAGTCGTACTTCCGCGGCGCCGGCTGGAACGTGATCAAGGTCGTCTGGGGCCGTGACTGGGACCCGCTGCTCGCGGCCGACGTCGACGGCGTGCTGGTCAACCAGATGAACACCACGCCTGACGGACAGTTCCAGACCTACTCGGTCGAGTCGGGCGCGTACATCCGGGAGAACTTCTTCGGCGGCGACCCGCGCCTGCGCAAGATGGTCGAGCACATGTCGGACGACGACATCCGCAAGCTGTCGCGCGGCGGCCACGACTACCGCAAGGTGTACGCCGCGTTCAAGGCGGCCCGCGAGCACGTCGGCCAGCCGACCGTCATCCTGGCCCAGACGATCAAGGGCTGGACGCTCGGCAAGGACTTCGAGGCGCGCAACGCCACGCACCAGATGAAGAAGATGAGCAAGGCCGAGCTCAAGGAGTTCCGCGACCGGCTCTACCTGCCCATCCCGGACAAGGACCTCGAGGCCGACCTCCCGCCGTACTTCCACCCCGGCGAGGACAACGACGAGATCGCCTACATGAAGGAGCGCCGGGCGGCGCTCGGCGGCTACCTGCCCAAGCGGGTAGTACGCGCCAAGCCGCTCAAGCTCCCCGGCGACCCCGTCTACTCGGGCCTGCGCAAGGGCTCCGGCAAGCAGAACGTCGCCACCACCATGGCGTTCGTCCGCCTGCTCAAGGACCTCATGCGGGACAAGGAGATCGGCGCCAGGTTCGTGCCGATCATCCCGGACGAGGCCCGCACGTTCGGTGTGGACGCGATGTTCCCGACCGCCAAGATCTACTCGCCTCACGGGCAGACGTACGAGGCGGTCGACCGCGAGCTGCTGCTGTCGTACAAGGAGTCGACCGAGGGTCAGATCCTGCACGAGGGCATCAGCGAGGCCGGCTCGATGGGCTCGGTGCTCGCGGTCGGCACCTCGTATGCCACCCACGGCGAGCACATGATCCCGGTCTACATCTTCTACTCGATGTTCGGGTTCCAGCGGACCGCCGACCAGATGTGGCAGCTCGGCGACCAGATGGGCCGGGGCTTCCTGCTCGGCGCGACGGCCGGCCGCACCACGCTGAACGGCGAGGGCCTGCAGCACGAGGACGGCCACACCCCGCTGATCGCCTCGACCAACCCCGCCGCCGTTTCGTACGACCCGGCGTGGGCGTTCGAGATCGCGCACATCGTCAAGGACGGCCTGCGGAGGATGTACGGGGAGCAGCCCGAGGACGTCTTCTACTACCTGACCGTCTACAACGAGCCCTACCCGCAGCCGGCCGAGCCGGAGAACGTGGACGTGGAGGGCATCCTCAAGGGCCTCTACCTCTACGCCCCGGCGACGGGCGACGGGCCGAAGGCGAACATCCTGGTGTCCGGCGTCGCCGGCCCGTGGGCGCTGGAGGCGCAGCGGATGCTGGCGGAGGACTGGGGCGTGTCGGCCTCGGTCTGGTCGGCCACCTCCTGGAGCGAGCTGCGCAGGAACGCCCTGGACGTCGAGGAGCACAACCTGCTCAACCCCGACGCCGAGCAGCGCGTGCCGTACGTGACCAGCAAGCTGACGAGTGTGCCGGGGCCCTTCGTGGGCGTCAGCGACTACATGCGCGCCGTCCCGGACCAGATCGCCCAGTGGGTGCCCGGTGACTGGACCTCGCTCGGCACCGACGGCTTCGGCCTGTCCGACACGCGTTCGGCGCTGCGCCGCCACTTCCACGTGGACGCGGCCTCGATCACGCTGGCGGTGCTGACCCAGCTCGTGCGGCGCGGCGAGGTCAAAGCCGAGACGCTGCAGGAGGCCGTCGCCCGTTACCACCTCAAGAACGGGGTGACCGAGGTGTCGGCTCAGCAGACCCCGGAGACCAACGACACCCAGTCGATGGGCGTCTGATCCGCGGATCGTCCGGCGGCCCCCGTTCCGGCGGGGGCCGCCGTCGTCTCCGGCGCCCGCACCGCGCCTGAGCGGCGCGAACGCGGTCTTGCAGTGCGGTACCGTCCGGTCCCAAGCCACCTCCAAGCAAGAAACAAGACCGTTCCATCACGCTTGCTGCCGTGGATGGAAATTTCAGGAAATACTTCGGCAGACTGACCGGGGGGATGGCCGCGATGGCGGCCTTCGCCCTGCTCGTCGTGGCCGCGCCCGCTTCGGCGGACACCGGGGACGAGGTCCCCGTCGGCACCCGGCTGGCCGCTCGCACCCACCCGGCCGTGCAGCTCACGAGCATCACGTACTCGGGCGAGGTCGTCGTCCCGAGCAGCCAGGCCAAGCAGGCGGCCTGGGACCAGCTGACCACCGAGGCCACCCAGGCCGTGCTCGCCGGCAAGATCCCCTCCGACGAGCGGAGCATCGCCAAGTTCCTCTTCCAGCGTGTGGCGGCCGACGTCGACCGGTACCTCCAGCCCGTCGGCCCGGAGCGCACGGTCAAGGCCCAGGTCGGCGGCATGTGCACGGGCTGGTGGGTGACCCCCGACGGCTACATGGTCACCGGCGCGCACTGCGTGCAGATGAGCGACGAGGAGCTGTCGCAGACCTTCGCGCAGCAGGCGCTGGAGAAGTTCAACAAGCAGGACGCGAAGGACATGATCAACGCCCTGCGGAACTTCGAGGCCGACAAGGAGATGATCGAGCTCGTCCAGCAGATCTACGTCACCTTCAACAGCACCCACCTGGAGATCCGCGGCCTGCAGAAGAGCCTGTCGGTCCTGCAGAGCCTGCCCGGCGGCGGCGTCGACAAGACGGCCAAGGAGGTCCCGGCCGAGCTGGTGTCGGTCGGTGAGAGCTACCCGGGCAAGGACTTCGCGCTGCTCAAGGTCAACGGCCAGCAGAACCTGCCGACCGTGCCGCTCGGCGACGACGCCGACGTGCAGACCGGCGACACGCTCTACATCAGCGGCTTCCCCGGCCTGGTGACCAACACGCCGTGGTTCAGCGTCGAGTCCAAGCTCGACCCCGCGCTCACCGAGGGGCCGTACAACGCCAAGCGCACGACGCAGGAAGGCGTGCCGTACATCCAGACTCAGGCGCCCTCCTACCACGGCAACTCCGGCGGTCCGGTCTTCAGCCGTGCGGGCAAGGTCGTCGGGATGCTGATCGCCGGCACCGTGAGCGAGAACGGCGAGGCGTCGGAGAACGAGAGCTTCGTGCTCCCGGTCTCGATCATCAAGGAGAAGCTCAACGAGAAGAACGTCAAGCCCGCCGCGTCGCTGACGACGACGAAGTACAACGAGGCGCTCGACGACTTCTTCCAGCGGCACTACAAGGACGCGCTGCCGAAGTTCCGCGAGGTGCAGGCGCTGTTCCCGAGCCACCCGTACGTCGCGAAGTACATCACCGACTCCCAGCAGGCCATCTCGTCCGGCAAGGACGAGACCCCGCAGCCGATGTGGCTGTGGATCGCCATCGGCGCCGGTGTCCTGATCGTGGTCGGCGGTGGTCTCCTGCTGCTGGTCCTCATGCGCAGGCGCAAGAAGGCCCCCTCGTCCCCGCAGGACCAGTCGCCCTCGCCGGCGTACGGCGGGCCCTACCCCGGGATCAACGGCGGCGGCTACCCGGCGCAGGTCGGCGGCGGCTATGACCGGCAGCCGGTGAACGGCCAGGTGCTGCCGCAGGGCTGGCAGCCGCAGAGCCTGCCGCCGGCCAACGGCCACCAGCCCGGGCGGACGGCCGGAGGCTACGAGGCTCCGCACCCGCGCGACTACGATCCCCAGCGGCCGGGCGGGGGCTACGATCCCCAGCGGCCCGACGGCGCGACGCAGTACGTGCGTCCCGCTCCCTCGCCCTACGGACAGCAGCGGCCGCAGGCCACCCCGGGCCAGGGCCCGGCCGACTCCAACGCCCCGGACGTCGCCGACCTGGAGCGGGAGATCGCCGAACTGCGCCGCCAGTTGCAGCACCGCCCGCCGGAGGCGTGACGAGACCCCGCCGCCGGCCGCCCGACACCGCCGTGGCACGCGTGGTGTCGCGCGTCCGGCCGCCTGACACCGCCACCGCACAGGAGGCGACGCACCGCCGGCCACCTGGCAGGCACCGCCACCGCATGCGTGGCGACGCGCCGCCGCCGGCCGCCCGTATCGGCACCTCGAACGGGCGGCCGGCGGACCCCACCCGACCGGCGGGGGCGGGGAACGGCCGTCCGAGCGCCCTGACGGCCCGGAGGGGAAGGGCCCGGGGGAAAGGCGCCGCAGGGGAAGCACGGGGGATCCCGGCGGGCGTTCGGACGGCCTGGGTACGCTCCGGCCGGTCAGGCACCGGCCGGAGCGAAGACGCCGAAGAGGTTGCCGGACGGGTCGTGGAGGTAGGCGAAGTCGGGACCGCTCTCGTTGCCCACGACCTGGCTGAGCACCTTGCCGCCCAGTGCCTCCACCTTCCGGCAGGTCTCGGCCACATCCCGCACCAGCACGGTGAAGACGGCGTGGCCGGGCATGTCGCCACGGGTGCCGAACACGCCGCCGCGCATCTCCTCGTCACCGGCGTAGCTGATGAGCCGGTAGTCGATACCCATGGCGGCCGAGTCCTCGTCGGTCCGGAACCGCCAGCCGAACAGGTCGCCGTAGAAGCGCTGGACCCCCTCGGGGTCGTCGCTCGCGATCTCGAACCAGGCGACCGTGTTGACGGCGGGGGCGGCGGGAGTGGTCATCGTCGGCCTCTTTCTCTGTTGCCTTGTATGTAGGCGCTCGCTCTCCTACGCGACGGCACCGGCAGACGGCGTGGCGAGCGGGGAAGGTGCTCGGTGGACCATGGCCGGTCCGTCGTGTGCGTAGAGCCTCCCGCCCTTCGGCGACACCCCCCTGTCGGCGTTTCCAGAAACTCGCGAACATTCTTTCGAATCAACGGTCAGTCGAGCACCGGCGTGCGTGCGATCATGTCCGGCACGCCGGCGTCGAACGCCTCCAGTGGCCGGCCGGGCACCGGATCCTCGGTGAGGACGGCCTCGGCGATCCGGTCGAGCCGGAAGACGCGGACGGCGTCGCGCAGCCGGCACCAGGCCACCAGATACCACCACCCGCTCCGCCCGCCGACGAACGCCCCGGGCTCCACCTCCCTTGTCGTCAGCACACCCTGCGCGTCGCTGTAGTGGATGCGTAGGACGACCCCCTTGAGCAGGGCCTCCTCGATGACCCTGCCGATCGACCCGGTGTATCGGGACTCCGGCTTGTCGTCGGTGAGGATCTGCACACGGGCCGCCAGTTGCCGGGCCCGCTCCCCCTCGGGGCCGGGCATGGCGGCGACGAGCTTGCGCAGCGCGCTGCGCGCCTCGTCGGCGAAGGGCTGCTGTTCTGTGCGGCTGAGGGCGATCGCCACCGCCACGGCCTCGGCGGGGGTGAAGTTGAGCGGGGGAAGGGACATGCTCTTGTCCAGCGCGTACCCTCCCCTGCGCCCGACCTCCGCGTAGATGGGCACGCCGGCCTGCTGGAGCGCGGAGATGTCCCGCTCGATGGTCCGCGAGCTCACCTCGAAGCGCAGGGCGAGCTCACGCGCGGACCGGCAGCGCGGGGAGATCGCCCGCAGGTCCTCGACGATCGCATAGAGCCGGTCGGTACGGTTCACGCCGCAGAGGGTAGGCCACCCCACCGACATTTCTCGCTGACGCGTTCGACTCCTGCGCATCGACGCACGTCAGAACGGGCACCCGAGCGACACCCGTCCACCCGGCTCACGGATTCGCGGGTCCTCACGACTCCGCCGCACCAGCCGCGCCCGGCCCCGGGCCGTGCCGCCCACGTCTCCGGTCGTACCCGCGCCGCCTTCCAGCGCCGCGGGGCGGCTGCTCAGCCGCCGACGGCCTCGGCGAGCTCGGCCAGGCGGTCGCGGCCCGGCTCGGGGAAGCGCTCGTCCATGACCTCGGCCCAGGAGATGCGGTCGAGCCGGAAGACGCGCACGTCGTCGCGTAACCGGCACCAGGCCACCAGGTACCAGTGCCCACCCCGGCCACCCAGGCAGATGCTGGGCTCGACGTCCCTGACGGTGGGCACGCCCTTGCTGTTCACATACTCCAGGCGCAGCACGTGCCGCCCGTGCAGCGCCCTGTCGATGGCGCGTTTCACGGACTCGGGGCCCGCGAGCGCGTACCCGCCCTGGTCGAGCCGGATCGGGACACCGGCCTCCCGGAGCTTCGCGACGTCGCGCACGACGGTGCTCTTGCTGACCCCGAGGCGCGAGGCGAGCTCGCGGGCCGACAGGCATCCGGCGGATTCCAGCTCCTTCACCAGCGCGTCGCGGCGTTTCATGATTCGACGCTACGTCGATCAGTCCGGCGAAACCCGCCCAACACACCTCACTCGGACGCCACAGCACTATCACCCCAAGTCCGCAGCAGTCCCCCAGGGTCGGGTGTTGCGGATGCGCTGGGGCGGTATCCCGCACAGGGCCGCGCGCTCGCACCCGAACCGCTGCCAGTCGAGCTGGCCGGGTGCGTGGGCGTCGGAGTCGATCGCGAACTCGCAGCCCATCTCGTACGCCAGCCGCATCAGGCGCTTGGGCGGGTCGAGCCGGTCAGGTCTTGAGTTGATCTCCACCGCGACCCCGAACCTCCGGCACGCCTCGAAGACGATCTCGGCGTCGAACTGGGACTCCGGCCGGCCTCGTCCGCGCACGACCCGGCCGGTGCAGTGCCCGAGAACGTCCACGTGGGGGTCGGCCACCGCCGTGACCATCCGCCGGGTCATGTCCGCGGCCTCCATCCGCAGCAGCGAGTGGACGCTCGCCACCACGACGTCGAGCCGTTCGAGCAGCTCCGGCTCCTGGTCGAGCGAGCCGTCGGTGGTGATGTCCACCTCGATGCCGGTCAGGATCCGGAACGGCGGGCCGCCGTCCCCCGCGTACCGCTCGTTGAGTTCGGCGACCACGTCGAGCTGCCGCCGCAACCGGTCGGCGGACAGGCCGTGGGCGACGGTCAGCCGGGGCGAGTGGTCGGTCAGCGCGAGGTACTCGTGACCGAGCGCGCGGGCGGCGTCGGCCATCTCCTCGATGGGCGATCCGCCGTCCGACCAGTCGGAGTGGCTGTGGAAGTCGCCGCGCAGCGCCGACCGCAGCGCCTGCGCGGCCTCGTCGAGGTCGACGTCCTTGGTGTCCTCGAGCCGCCGCAGGTAGGTCGGCACGGCGCCGTCCAGCGCCTCGGTGACGGCCAGGGCCGTGACCTTGCCGATGCCCCGCATGTCGGTCAGGCCGCCGGTGCGCGCGAGCCGTACCAGCTCCTCCCGGGGCAGGTCCTCGATCGCGGCGGCGGCGCCCCGGAAGGCGCGCACGCGGTAGGTCGGCTCGCCGGCCCGTTCCAGCAGGAAGGCGATGCGCTTCAGTGCCTCGACGGGATCCACACCCGGGACGCTACCCGGCGTACGGCATCTCAGCCGGGCGGACATAACAGACCGATCAGGAACCCCGCGCCTGCCTGTCCCGTTCGTCCAGCGAGACGATAATGTGTGCCGATCTCGACAGCAGGAGCCCGATTGGCAGAGCCCGGGGAGAGCCCCCCACCGAAGACGACGCCACCCGGTGGCTCCTCCATGCCCACCCATCCCATGGCGATGGGCACGCCGCGGCCGGAGGCGCCGCCGCCGTCGAGCGGCATCAAGTCCTCCACGGCGATCAAACTCGGCACCCTGGGCGTGCTGTCCGTCCTCGTCGTCGGCTTCTGCGCGGCGCAGGACGACTACGAGGAGGTCGGCGCCGACTGCGTGGACACCTCGACGCTCAATCCGGACGGGTCGTACGTGGTCGTCGACGACGACTACTGCGACGACGACGGCGGCGGTGGCAGCCACTACTACGGCTCGCACGGCGCGTACCGCTGGTACTACGGCGGCAGCCACGTGGGCGGCCGGGTCTACCGCGGCACGACGGTCCGGCCGGCCGACGCCCAGATCACGACCCGGTCGGGGCGGGTCGTGCAGCGGGGCGGCTTCGGCTTCCACTTCGGCGGCGGCGGCTGAGCGGGGCCGGCACGTGCGCAGGCTGACCTCGGCGCCCAGGGAGAACTGGGCCGCCCTCATCGAGTCGCAGGGGCTCGCGTTCCATCGCTCGGCCCACCCCGAGGGCCTCACCCGGCCCTATTGGGACGAGAGCGTCCACTACGTCTTCACCATGGACGAGGTCCTCGCCCTGGAGGAGCAGGTCGAGGAGCTGCACCGGATGTGCCTGGCCGCGGCCGACCACATCGTGGCCTCCGGCAGGTTCGCCGACCTCGGCATCCCACCGCACTGCCGCGCGGCCGTCGCGGAGTCGTGGCGGCGGCGCGACCCGCACGTCTTCGGCAGGTTCGACCTGCGTTACGACGGCACGGGACCGGCCAAGCTGCTGGAGTACAACGCCGACACACCGACCAGCCTGGTCGAGAGCTCCGTCGTGCAGTGGTTCTGGCTGAAGGACGTGTATCCAGAAGACGACCAGTGGAACTCGATCCACGAGCGCCTTGTCGACCGCTGGAAGTCCCTCACGCTCCAGACGGGCCCGGCCCACTTCGCGTGGACCAGCGCCGACGAGACGGGCGAGGAGGCGATGACCATCGGCTACCTCCAGGAGACCGCGGAGCAGGCCGGGCTGGTCACGGCGGCGATCGCCATGGAGGACATCGGCTGGGACGCGCTCAACCACCGGTTCGTCGACATGGAGCACCGGGTCGTCCGCACGCTGTGCAAGCTGTATCCCTGGGAGTGGATCGTCGCGGAGCCGTTCGCGCCGCACGCGCTCGCGCAGCAGATCTCGATGACGTGGATCGAGCCGCTGTGGAAGATGCTGCTGTCCAACAAGGCTCTGCTGGCGATCCTGTGGGAGCTGTACCCGGGCCACCCGAACCTGCTGCCCGCCTACCTCGACGGTCCCCGCGAACTGGCCGGCGGCCCCGGATACGTGCGCAAGCCGCTGCTCGGCCGCGAGGGCGCCTCGATGCGGATCGCCGCGCCGGGCGTCGAGGTGGAGACCGAGGGCGACTACGGCAGGGAGGGCTTCGTCTACCAGGAGTTCCTGCCGTTGCCGGACTTCGACGGCTGGCGTCCGGTGCTCGGGGCGTGGGTGGTCGACGAGGAGTCGGCCGGGCTCGGCATCCGGGAGACCTCCGGCCTCGTCACCGACGACACGTCCTCTTTCGTCCCCCACCGCATCCACGGCTGAAAGCGAAGGCCCCCCGTGAACACCACAACCTCCATCGCCGACGTGCTCACGCACGGCGCCCTGGCGATCCTCGCGTACGCCATCCTGGGCGTGCTGCTGCTCGTCGCCGGGTTCTACGTCATCGACCTGGCGACGCCCGGACGGCTCAGCAAGATCATCCGTACCGACCGCAATCCCAACGCCACGGTGCTGGCCGCCTCCAGCGTCGCCGGCGTCGGACTCGTCGTGGCGGCCTCCATCTGGTCGTCCGGCGGCGCGCTGCGCGAGGGCCTGCTCGCGACGCTCGTGTTCGGCCTGGTGGGCATCGCCGTGCAGACGCTCGGCATGGTGGCCTTCGACAAGGTCGCCGGCATCTCGGTGCGTGAGCTGGTCCGGGAGGCCACGCTGCAGCCCGCCGCCGTCCTCCTCGGCGTGACGCACTTCTTCATCGGCCTCATCACGGCCGTCGCCGTCATCTGACCCGCCGACACCGGGGGACGCCCCGGGACGACGCCCGTGAAAGATTCATGGGCGCGCGTGAAGAGGCCCAGGTGGGAGCGTCATACGTCCCATCGAGGCGTTTCCGGGGATACGCCCGTATAGACCGTTCCCGCCCGGAGGGCCTACTCTCCTCCTCGTGATCACGGGGACCGCGACGTCCGGGCAACCGGCGGAGGAGCCGCCCCGGAGAGGCAGCGACCCCGACGACACCCTGGAGGCAGCCGCCGTGGACGGAACGGCCGTCGCGGAGCCCGGAGACACCGCAGGCACCCGGGCAGCCGGCGAGGCGGAGCCTGGAGACACCGCCGGCGCCACGGCCGCCGTCGAACCGGAGGAACGGCCGGACGGCGCGGCGGCCCCGCACCCCGCCGCGCGGTTCCTGAGGTCCAACCGGCACCTGATCGCGGTGTCCGTGCTCTGCGCGCTGTCGTCGGCCCTGAACTGGACCCTCTCGCTGCTCAGGTTCGCCCACTTCCAGGTGGCCACCTACGACCTGGTCATCTTCGACCAGGCGGTGCGCGGATACTCGCACTTCTCCCTGCCCACGGTGCCGCTGCGCGGGGTCACCGGCGGCTTCGGCATGGACTACATCCAGCTCGCCGACCACTTCTCGCCGATCCTGGCCGTGCTGGCGCCCCTCTACTGGCTGCACGACGGGCCCGAGACGCTGCTCGTGGCGCAGGCCGTGCTGTTCGCCCTGGCCATCCCGTTCGTGTGGATGTTCACCCGCCGCGTGCTGGGCACGCCACACGCCTACCTCGTCTCCGTGGCGTACGCCATCTCCTGGCCGATCGCGCAGGCGACGGCGGTGGAGTTCCACGAGGTGGCCTTCGTGCCGCTGCTGAGCGCGATCGCCATCGAGCGGCTGCACGCCGGGCGGCGCCTGCCCGGCCTGCTCGCGGTGCTCGGCCTGCTGCTCACCAAGGAGGACCTGGGCCTCATGGTGGCGGGCATCGGCGTCTGGCTGTTCTTCACCGGGCAGCGCAGGCTCGGCGCCGGGCTGGCGTTCACCGGGGTGGCCGTGTTCGAGGTGGTGCGCAAGTTCGTGATCCCCCTGGCGGGCGGCAACCCGGCGTACTACACGCGCTACTCGAAGCTCGGCGAGGACCTGCCCCAGATGCTGTGGAGCGCCGTCACGCGGCCGCACGCGTTCGTGGCCATGCTCTTCGACGACCACTCGAAGTGGGACACCTGGGGCCTGCTGCTGTGGCCGGCGCTGTTCCTGTGCCTGCTGTCCCCGCTGGTCCTGGCGGCGCTGCCGCTCATCCTGGAGCGGCTGCTGGCCGACTCCGACAACTGGTGGTCGACCGGCTGGCACTACGACGCGTTCGTGGTGGTGATCCTGCTGATGGCCGGCGTGGACGGCGCGGCCCGGCTCATCCGGTGGCTGGAGCGGCGCGGGGTGCCGCGCCCCGGGCACGGCCTGCGGCTGGCCTACGCCGCCGCGGTCTTCGCGGTCGCTGTCACCACGGTCCCATACCGGCCGTTCGACAACCTGATGAGCCCGGACTTCTACCACCCCGATCCGCGTACGGAGGCCAGGGAGCAGGCCATGAGCATGGTCCCCGACGGCGTGGTGGTGGAGGCGACCGACGACTTCGGCGCGCGGCTGTCCGGCCGGACGACCGTGCTGTGGTGGGACTACCAGAAGCGGGGCACGCCCTGGATCGTGGCCTCGGTCAACAACGACCTGCGCGGCGTGGTGAACAGCTACCTGACCGAGGGCTACGAGCTTCGCCTCGACCGGGAGGACATCGTCGTCCTTCACCGCATCGGCGCCTGAGGCCGCGGGCCGCCGTTCCGACCTGCGGCGACACCGTCAACACCCCCGTACGGCACGATCACCGCGATGACCTGGCACGCTAGAGGGCGTGAGCGAGCGGGGCGCGTGGAACGGCGGACAGGTGCGTACGGACGGGCAGAGCGACGACGTCGTCCGGATGGCCGGAGACGGTGTGCCGATGAGCGACAAGATCCGGGAGGACGACAGGATCCGGGAGGACACGGCGCGGCGGCTCGACCGGGCCATGGGCAGTCTCGGGACGGCCGCGATGGCCCGGATGGAGGAGCGGCTGGCCTGGTATCGCGCGCTGTCGGCGGAGGACAGGTCGTGGGTCGGCCTGGTGGCACAGGCCGGCATCGCGGCGTTCGTCGAGTGGTTCGGCCACGCGGGCGAGGGGCGGCCGACGCCGAGCATCGAGTTCTTCGGCACCGCGCCGCGCGAGCTCAAGCGCAGCGTGTCGCTCCAGCAGACGGTCGACCTCGTCCGCATCGTCGTCGAGGTCGTCGAGGCCCAGGTCGAGGAGCTGGCCGCGCCCGGCGGCGCGGAGTTGCTGCGGCACGCGATGCTGCGCTACACGCGTGACGTCGCCTTCGCCGCCGCCCAGGTGTACGCCAGGGAGGCCGAGGCGCGCGGCTCGTGGGACGCGCGGCTTGAGGCGCTGATCGTGGACGCGCTGGTGCGCGGCCAGGTCGACGACGGGCTGCACTCGTGGGCCGCCGCGCTCGGCTGGACCTCCGCGCCCGTCGTCGTCTTCGCGGGGTACGCCCCCGACGAGGACCCGCAGAGCGTCATCGACGGGCTGCGCGACAAGGGGCGGCGCCTCGGCCACGAGCTGCTCGCCGGGGTGCAGGGCGACCGGCTCATCGTCATCGTGGGCGGCGCGGACGGCGTCAAGGACGCGGCCCGCGGCGTGGTGGCGCGCTTCGGCACCGGGCCCGTCGTGATCGGGCCGGAGGTGCCCGACCTGCACGCGGCGGCCAGCTCGGCCCGCGCCGCCATCGCCGGTCTGCGCGCCGCGGCCGGCTGGCCCGACGCCCCGCGTCCGGTCCTCGCCGAGGA
Organism: Microbispora sp. NBRC 16548; assembly: GCF_030268985.1. NCBI lineage: Bacteria > Bacillati > Actinomycetota > Actinomycetes > Streptosporangiales > Streptosporangiaceae > Microbispora > Microbispora sp. NBRC 16548. Next base: position 237,054 of record NZ_BSSF01000001.1, on the reverse strand, counting down.
CCTGCTCGCCGAGCGCGCGCTGGACGGTGACGAGGACGCCAGGGCCCAGCTGGTGGAGAACGTCTACAAGCCGCTCGCCGGGACCCCGCTGCTCGACACGCTCGCGACGTACCTGGAGCAGGGAACCTCCCTTGAGGCGACGGCCCGGCTGCTGTTCGTCCATCCCAACACCGTGCGGTACCGTCTACGTAAGATCACGGAACTGACCGGGTACCAGCCCACGGAGGGGCGGTCCGCATTCACCCTTCAGGTGGGTCTCATACTCGGGCGCCTGTCCGTAACCTGAGCCGGGTGCCTTAATCTTCTCGACACCGAAACTGTAGGTACCCCACAACGCGGCGGCCACAAAGTTCGTTCGGATCTCCATCAGTGTGGTGAACCTCTACAGGGCAGGGTTGAGTACGTGCTCGTCATCGTCGCTCCGGGCCAAGGCGCCCAAACCCCAGGATTCCTCAGTCCGTGGCTCGAGATACCCGAGTTCCGCGACCGAATCTCCGCGTGGTCGGAGATCGTGGAGCTCGATCTCGTGACGTACGGGACGACGGCCGGCGCCGACGAGATCCGCGACACCGCCGTGGCCCAGCCCCTGCTCGTGGCGGCCGCCCTGGCGTCGTTCGAGACGCTCGGGGTCCGGCCGGACATGGTCGCGGGGCACAGCGTGGGCGAGCTCGCCGCCGCCGCGATGGCCGGGGTGCTGACCCCCGAGCAGGCCCTCGCCCTGGTGCGCGAGCGCGGCCGGGCGATGGCCAAGGCCGCCGCCGTCACCGAGACCGGCATGAGCGCCGTGCTCGGCGGCGCGGAGGAGGACGTCCTCGCCGCGATCTCCAAGCACGGGCTGACCCCCGCCAACATGAACGGCGCGGGCCAGATCGTCGCGGGCGGCACGCGGGCGCAGTTGGAGGCCTTCGCGGCCGAGCCGCCGGAGAAGGCGCGGGTGCGCTCCCTGGCGGTCGCCGGAGCCTTCCACACCGTCCACATGGCCCCCGCCGTCGACCATCTGCGCGCCGAGGCCGCGGCTCTCACCCCCGCGGACCCGTCGGTCACGCTGCTGTCCAACTCCGACGGCGCGGCCGTCGCAGGAGGAGGCGAGTTCCTCGACCGGCTGGTCAATCAGGTCGCCAACCCGGTCCGGTGGGACGCCTGCATGGCGACGATGGCCGAGCGCGGCGTCACCGCCGTGATCGAGCTGCTGCCCGGCGGCACGCTGACGGGCCTGGCCCGTCGGGCCCTCCCCGGGGTGAAGACAGTGGCGCTCAAGACCCCTGCCGACCTGGACACCGCACGGGAGGTGCTGAAGTGAGGCTCGGTCAAGGCGCCCCCGCGGCGAGGATTCTCGCGTTCGGCGGCTATCAGCCCGCCCAGGTCGTGACCAACGACGACCTCGCCGCCCGGCTCGACACCAACGACGAGTGGATCCAGAGCCGCGTCGGCATCAAGGAACGCCGTGTGGCGGGCCCGCAGGAGTCGGAGATCGACCTCGCGGTGCAGGCCGGCGGCAAGGCCCTGGCGGCCAGCGGCCTGTCCAGCGACGACATCGACCTGGTGATCGTGGCGACCTGCACGATCGAGGCCCCGATTCCCAACGCCGCCGGCCGCGTCGCCCACCGGCTCGGCATCACCGCCCCCGGCGCCTTCGACCTCAACGCCGCGTGCGCGGGGTTCTGCTACGCGCTGGCCGCCGCGTCCGACGCGGTGCGGTCGGGCTCGGCGACCAACGTGCTGGTCGTCGGCAGCGAGAAGCTCACCCAGTGGGTCGACGGCGAAGACCGGTCGACCGCCGTGATCTTCGCCGACGGCGCGGGCGCCGCGGTCGTGGGCCCCTCCGACCGGCCCGGCATCGGCCCGGTGGCCTGGGGCAGCGCCGGCGACAAGGCCGAGGCGATCATGATCAAGGACCGTCAGTCCTTCCTCTACCAGGAAGGCCAGACGGTGTTCCGCTGGGCCACCACCGCGCTTCACCCGGTGGCCAAGCTCGCCTGCGAGCGTGCGGGCGTGGACCCCGCCGACCTGGCCGCCTTCGTTCCCCACCAGGCGAACCTGCGGATCGTCGAGGCCATCGCGCGCAAGCTGGGCGCCGACAACGCCGTCGTCGCCAGGGACATCGTGCTCGCCGGCAACACCTCCGCCGCGTCGATCCCGCTCGCGCTCTCGCGCATGATCGAGCGCGGCGAGGTCCAGTCGGGCGGCCTGGCCCTGCTGCTGGGCTTCGGCGCCGGCCTCACCTACGCCTCCCAGGTGATCGAGATCCCCTGAGGAACTTGTACGGCCTGCCGTACAGAGCTGGGGCAACCCAGGAAACCCGGAAGACAGTAAATCCAAGGAGTAGTCGCGACATGGCACTGACCGAGCAGGAGATCCTCGCGGGCCTCGGCAAGATCATCAACGAGATCACCGGCATTTCGGCCGACGAGGTCACCCCGGAGAAGAGCTTCGTGGACGACCTGGACATCGACTCGCTCTCCATGGTCGAGATCGCCGTCGCGGCCCAGGACGAGTTCGGCGTCGAGATCCCCGACGACCAGCTCAAGCACCTGAAGACCGTCAAGGACGTCATCAACTTCATCCAGGCCTGACCTTCGCCGTACGACGGCCGCGCGGACGTGCCCGCCCCCGCCTCCGGCGAGGCGACAGGGCGCGTCCGGCCCCCTTTCACGCCCTGATACCAAGAGGAGTGCAGACAAGTGAGTAAGGACCGGGTACGTGTCGTAGTCACCGGGCTCGGCGCGACGACGCCCCTCGGTGGAGACGTCGCATCGACCTGGTCGGCGCTCCTCGAGGGGCGGTCGGGCATCCGCACGCTCACCGAGGACTGGGTCGACACCGTGCCGGTGAAGTTCGCCGGTGTGGCGGCCGTCGACCCCGGCGAGGTGCTTCCCCGGCCCGAGGCCAGGAGGCTCGACCGCGCCGAGCAGTTCGCCCTGATCGCCGCCAGGCAGGCCTGGCAGGACGCGGGCGCCCCCGAGGTGGACGGGGACCGTCTGGGCGTGGTGGTCGGCAGCGGCATCGGCGGAATCGGAACGATCCTTTCCGCCTACGACCTCTACCGGGAGAAGGGCTGGAACCGGCTGTCGCCGTTCACCGTGCCCATGCTCATGCCCAACGGTTCGGCCGGTTGGATCAGCATCGAGCTGGGCGCCAAGGCCGGCGCGCACGCTACGGTCAGCGCCTGCGCCACCGGTGCCGAGTCCATCGGCTACGGCATCGACATGATCCGCTCCGGCCGGGCCGACATGGTGGTCGCCGGTGGCACCGAGGCGGCGATCCACGGTCTGAACGTGGCGTCGTTCGCCGCGGCGCGGGCCATGTCGACCCGCAACGACGAGCCCGAGCGCGCCTCCCGCCCGTTCGACAAGGGGCGCGACGGCTTCGTGCTCGGCGAGGGCGCGGGCATCGTGGTGCTGGAGTCGGAGGAGCACGCCCTGGCCCGCGGCGCCCGCATCTACGCCGTGGCCGCCGGAGCCGGTTACACCAGCGACGCCTTCCACATCACCGGGCTGGACCCGGACGGCAAGGGCGGCACGGAGGCCATGCTCCGGGCCCTCAGGAACGCGGACCTCGCCCCGTCGGACATCGTCCACGTCAACGCCCACGCCACGTCGACCCCGCTCGGCGACGAGATCGAGGCCCGTGCGATCAAGGAGGCCATCGGCGACCACGCGATCGTCACCGCCACCAAGTCGATGACCGGCCACCTCCTCGGCGGCGCCGGCGGCATCGAGTCGATCTTCACCATTCTCGCCCTGCACGAGCGGCTCGTGCCGGCCATCGCGAACCTGGACGACCCGGCCGACGGCATCGAAGTCGACCTCGTACGCGGCGAACCCCGCAAGCTCGAGGGCGACCAGCTCGCCGCGATCAACAACTCCTTCGGGTTCGGCGGACACAACGTCGCCGTGGCCTTCACGACGGTTTGACAAGGGAGTCTCGAATGACAGTGCTGGACAGCAGGACGGTGGCCGATGCCGCCGGAGCGGCCGCCGTCGACCATCGTGACCCCCTGGTGCGCCTCGGCCACCTGCTGGACGAGGGCTCGATCCGGCCGATCACCCCCGAGGACAAGAGCGGCGTGCGTGCGGTGACCGGGCGCATCGAAGGTGTGCCGGTCGTGGCGTTCTGCAGCGATGCCCAGGTCCAGGGCGGCGCGATGGGCGCGGAGGGCTGTGAGCACATCGTCCACGCCTACGACGTGGCCGTGCGCGAGCGAGTGCCGATCATCGGCCTCTGGCACTGCGGCGGCGCCCGCCTGGCCGAGGGCGTGGAGTCGCTGCACGCCGTGGGCCGCGTGTTCGCCGCCATGACCAAGGCGTCGGGCCTGGTCCCGCAGATCTCCGTCGTCGTCGGCCCGGCGGCCGGCGGCGCCGCGTACGGCCCGGCCCTGACCGACATCGTGATCCTGGCCGACCAGGGCCGCATCTTCGTCACCGGCCCCGACGTCGTCCGCAGCGTCACCGGCGAGCAGATCGACATGGCCGCCCTCGGCGGTCCCGAGCCGCACAGCAAGCGCAGCGGCGTCGTCCACGTCGTCACCAAGGACGAGCCCGAGGCGATGCTGCGGGCCCGCCAGCTCGCCTGCCTGCTCGGCCACCAGGGCCGGGTGCGCGGCGAGGTGGACGAGGTCGACTTCAGCGACCTGCTCCCCGACAACCCCCGCCGCGCCTACGACGTGCATCCGCTGGTGAACGGGCTGCTCGACGAGCCCGGCGTGGAGCTGCACCCGAAGTGGGCGCCGAACATCGTCACCACCCTGGGCCGCTTCGGCGGCCGCACGGTCGGCGTCATCGCCAACAACCCGATGCGGCTCGGCGGCTGCCTCGACTCCGCCTCGGCCGAGAAGGCCGCCCGGTTCGTCCGGATGTGCGATGCCTTCGGGGTGCCGCTGGTGGTGCTCGTGGACGTGCCGGGCTACCTCCCCGGCGTCGGCCAGGAGCACGACGGGGTCGTCCGGCGCGGCGCGAAGCTACTGCACGCGTTCGCCGAGGCGTCCGTGCCCCGCATCACGCTGATCACCCGCAAGGCGTACGGCGGGGCGTACATCGCGATGAACTCCCGCTCGCTCGGCGCGACCCGGGTGTTCGCCTGGCCGTCCATCGAGGTGGCGGTCATGGGCGCGGTCGCCGCGGTGCGCATCCTCAAGCGGCGCGAGCTCGCCGCCGCCCCGGAGGAGGAGCGCTCCGCGCTCGAGACCCGGCTGGCCGAGGAGCACGAGAAGACGGCGGGCGGTCTCCAGCGCGCCCTCGACCTCGGCGTGATCGACGAGGTGATCGAGCCGGCCAAGACGCGCGGCGCGATCGCCCGGGTGCTCGCCCAGGCCACCCCGGCCCGGGGCGCCCACGGCAACATCCCGCTCTGACGACGCACGGAAGGCGCCGGTCCCCGCATCCGGGGGCCGGCGCTTTCGCGTTCCCCCAGAGCGGACACTCGAATACTTGACGCTCGACGACAAGTACTTGATGCTTGTCGTCAAGTAGAAGGGAGGCGGGCATGGACGAGCGCCGCGAACTGGCCGAGGACCTGTGCCGGATCGTCGGCGGCAGGGTGCTCGACGCGCTGGAGATCCTGTTCGAGCCGGACGAGCTGTCCGGCGAGGACACGCGACTGCGCGAGCTTCTGGCGGCGAAGAGCCGGGCCTGGGCCGACGTGCTGTGCGGCGAGGACGACCGCGCGGCCGCCTTCCTCGCGATCCGGCTGGTGAGCGCGCTGTATCCGGGTGACGCGCCGTTCGATCCGCCCGCCGCGTGGTGGGGCACGCCGCTGGGCCGGGCGGTCGCCCGGCGGGCGGGGCACCCGGCCGCGACCGCGGTGCCGGTCTCGGTCGCCGCGGCGATGCTCGGCATCACCCGTCAGGGCGTCCACGACCTGGTGCGCCGGCACAAGCTCGACCGCGATCCCGAGGGTGCGATCACCACGGCGTCGATCCAGGCCCGCCTCTCCCGCAGCCGCGGCGACCAGACCGCGGCCGGCACGAGGAGATCTGTATGACCGTTTCCATCGGCGACGTCCTTCGGCTCGCGGACGACCTGGCCGTCCGGCGGCTGGGGTACGGCGCGATGCAGCTGCCGGGTCCGGGCGTGTGGGGCCCGCCGCGGGACCACGCCACCGCACTCGCCGTGCTGCGCCGGGCGGTGGAGCTGGGCGTCACCCACATCGACACCAGCGACTTCTACGGCCCGCACGTCGCCAACGACCTGATCAGGCAGGCCCTGCACCCCTATCCTGACGATTTGGTCATCGCCACCAAGGTCGGCGTGGTCCGCGACGAGTGGCACGGTTTCGAGGCCGCCGCGGAGCCGGAGCGGCTGCGCGAACAGGTCGAGGAGAACCTGGTCCGGCTCGGCCGGGCCCGGCTCGACCTCGTCCACCTGCGCGTGGGCGGCGACGGACTGCTGTTTCCCAGCGCAGTGCCCTTCGCCGAGTCCTTCGGGGCGCTGGCCGAGCTTCACGAACGCGGGCTGATCCGGGCGCTCGGGCTCAGCGGCGTGACCGTGGACCAACTGGCCGAGGCACGCGCGATCGCCCCCGTGGCGGCGGTGCAGAATCGGTTCCATCTGTTCGACCGGTCGGGCGCGGACGTCCTGGCCGCGTGCGAGGCCGCCGGCATCGCGTTCACCGCCTATTTCCCGCTCGCCGCCGGCATGCTCCGGCACGACGTGGACCTGTCGCAGGCCCCGCCCGGCATGGCCCCCTCGGCCGAGCGGCTGGCCGTGCTCGACGAGGTCGCCGGGCGGCACGGCGCGACCCGTGCCCAGGTGGCGATCGCCTGGCTGCTCGGCCGTTCCCCGGTCACCCTGGCCATTCCCGGCACCTCCTCGCTCGCTCACCTGGAGGAGAACATGGCCGCGGCCCGGCTGTGCCTGTCTCCCGAGGACATCGCCGTGCTGGACGGGCTCGCCTGAGCCGTCGCCCGCCCGGCCTCCACGGGTGGGGGCCGGGCGGACGCGGAGTAGGTCAGGACGTGAGCTGGGGAAGCTCCAGGTAGGACTTGCCGCGGACGAACCACTGGAAGTCGGCCGCGTTCTTGCCGCTTGGCGAGGGCAGCCCGGCCCGCAGGTTCACGGCCGTGTTGACCAGGCCCCAGTTGAGGCCGCAGCCCGACGCCTTCGGCACGGCGAACGTCGTGTCCTTGGCCGCGACCTTGAAGACCGGCGTCCCGTCGATGGACGTCAGGTCCAGCGAGGTGACCTCGGGGTTCAGCACGATCGGAGCGGCGTCGCTCCCGATGTAGCACTTCTTGCCGAGCAGCGAGTGAATCATGCGGATCTTGATACCGACGTTTGTCGGGAAGATCGGGCCGGCCTCGACCTTCCCGGTGCCCTGGGTCTCCACGTACACGTCGGTGAGCTTGGGCACCTCGAACGGCTTGCCGATGAGGCCGCCGGGCACCTTCATCCGGCCGCCGGCGACGCTGCCGAATGCCGCCGCCGTGCTGCCATCGGCGAGCTTGCCCTGTGCGACGGTGATCCGCAGGGGCTCGCTGATGTCCTGGGTGATCGAGCCGAGCTTGATCGAGCCGCCCACGGTGATGATGAAGATGCAACTCCAGGTGTCGGGCGTGGCACCGGCCGGAAGCCGTGGACAGTCGGCCCAGTCGGCGTCGCTCGGGTGGTAGTCGTAGGCGGCGGCCGCGTGGGCGGGCGCCGCCGAGCCGGCCAGCAGCGCCGCCGCCGCCACGCCGATCGCCAGGCGCCGGGCAAGAACGCTCATGGACTCCTCCTCGGGTCCGCGTCGGGGGGTGCGGACGTGGATGAGTCCCGGTATATCTGCGAAAAAGACGACTTTCTATGTCGCTTTCACAAGGCGCAAGGGCGGATTGTTATCACCATCCGCATAAAAAGGCGTCAGACGGCCGCGTGCAGCCAGCGCACCGGCGCACCCTCGCCCGCGTACCGGAACGACTCCAGCTCCTCGTCCCACTGCTTGCCCAGCAGACGGTCGAGCTCCTCCTCGAGGACGACCCGGCCCTGGGCAGCCATCAGCATCACGTTGCGTAGCCGGTCCTCGGGGATCAGGATGTCCCCGTTCGCGCCGACGACCGCCGTGAAGGCGCCCAGCGTCGGTGTGTAGGCGTGCCGGGAGCCGTCCACGCCCGGTGAGGCGTCCTCGGTTATCTCGAAGCGGATGCGCTGCCAGCCCATGAGTGAGGACGTGATCGCCGCCGCCGTGCCGGGACGCCCCTCCCACTCCGCCTGGGCCCGCAGGGTCCCGGGCGCGGCGGGCTGGGCGGTCCACGTCAGGTCGACGGGAACGCCAAGAACGCCTGCGACGGCCCACTCGATGTGCGGGCACAGCGCAGGCTGAGCCGAGTGGACGTACAGGACGCCACGAGCAGCAGCCACCGGACCTCCCAATTCGCATGAGGTGCGCCTTCCCCAACGGCCTCACACTTGGAATGATCACGGTTGGATGACTGTAGGAGAGACTACCGTCCGTCGCAGCCTGGCACCAGAGGGGGGTCATACCGATTGGCGCTTGGCGACCAACTGAATCGGGAAGGACGCGTTCCGTAACCATCACGGAAAGGCTCCCCGATGCGCAGCCGGCTCGTCGAACCCCTCCCGGGACGGCCCGTTCTCATCCGGCCGGACGAACTCCTGACCTCCTCCCCCGCCGCCGTCGCCCGGTGGGCCCTGGCCTCCGAGGCCCTTCCGGGTGCCGGCCGCGTCCATCGCGTACGGCTGCCGCCGGGCACCGACGTGATCGACCTGACGGCCACGCTCCGCGACCGCGGGCACGCCGCTTCCCCCAACCACGTCCTGTCCGGCCAGCCGCTGTTCTTCGGCGGGCCCGGTGGGCCGCCCCTGCCCGCGGCGGCGCCGCCGTACGAGCCGGGTGAGCCGGGCGAGGTCACCGTGGCGGTCCTCGACACCGGCCTGGCGCCGCACCCCTGGCTGGCGCGGTGGTACAGCGACGACATCGCCGAGACACCCGACGCGGACGGCGACGGCGCGCGCGACCGGCAGGCGGGGCACGGCACCTTCGTGGCCGGGCTGATCCTGCGGCACGCGCCCGGCGTCCGGCTGCGCGTCCTGCGCTTTCTCGACAGCGACGGCGTGAGCGACGAGGCGGCGCTGCTGCGCGCGCTCGCCGCGCTGCGCGTCGGCCGGGCCGACGTGGTGAACCTCTCCTTCGGCGGGCACACCTTCGACGACGCGCCGCCCCTCGGGCTGGCCGAAGCGCTCGCGGGCTTCCCCGCCGTCGTCGCGTGCGCGGGCAACACCGCCTCGTCGCGTCCCTTCTGGCCCGCGGCCCTGCCCGGTGTGGTCGCGGTCGGCGCGCTCGACGGCGACGCCAGGGCCGGTTTCTCCGCGCACGGCCCCTGGGTGGACGTCTGGGCCCCGGGCGTCGGCCTCACCAGCAGCTTCCTCGATTACGGCGACTTCCACGGCTACGCCACCTGGAGCGGCACCTCGTTCGCCGCCGCCGTCGTCACCGGCGCACTCGCCCGCCTGTGCCGGGAGGTCCCGCCGGGCCGGGCCGTACGGCACCTGCTCGACGGCGGCCGGCGGATCGCGGATCTCGGGGTGGTCGTGACGAGCGGAGATCGATAGGGTTCCTGTCACCATAAGCTTCTCCTCGATCGCGCAGAGTGACAGATGTCGACAGACAACCCCATCGCCATCATCGACCAGGCCGCCTGGGAGGACCTGGTCGCCCGATTCGACGGCAGGATGTGGGCGGTCGCCCGGGCGTTCGGGCTGAGCGCCGCCGACGCGGCCGACGCCGTGCAGGGCGCATGGCTCCGGCTCGTGGAGAACGCGGGCGCGATCCGCGACCCCGAACGGATCGGCGCGTGGCTCGTCACCACGACCCGCCACGAGGCGGCCCGGCTCAGCCGCAGGGCACGCGGGGAGGTGGTCTCCGACCTGGACGTGCCGGACACGGCGCTGCCCGACCCGACGGCCGCGGTGGTGGACGCCGAATTCGGCAGGCAGGTGTGGCGCAGGCTCGACCTGCTCGGTGAGCCGTGCCGGTCGCTCATCCGCCTCTACGTGCTCCACCCCGAGGCGCGGTACGCCCAGATAGCGGTCCGTCTCAACCTGCCGGTGGGCAGCATCGGCCCCACCCGGGCCCGCTGCATGGCCCGCCTGCGCGCTCTCGTGGAGGAGGAAGCCCGTTGAGGGAGGAATACCTGCTGGCGGCCCTGCGCATGGGAGCGGGCGCCGATCCGGTGCCGGAAGGCGTGTCGGCCGCCGCCCGGGCGGTCTTCGGCCTGCGGGTGCCCGGAGGCGTGCCCGCCGGGCCGGTCGACCTCCCCGTGCCGCCGGGAGCCCGCTCCTCCCCCGAGGCCGGGGCGGCGCAGGCCGGCGTCCGACGCTTCAGCGCGAACGACCTGGTCATCGACGTCGAGACGGCCGTCACCGGCGGGCGCATGGAGGTGGCGGGTCAGGTGACCCCCGTCCCCGGGCCGGACACCAGGATCGAGGTGCGGACACCGCACATCGCCAAGGTCCGCGTGCCCTCCGGCAGTGGCCACTTCGCGGTGGCCGGCCTGCCGCCCGGGTGGGTCAGCGTCGTCTGCCACCGGCCCGGCCATCCTCCCGTCTTCACCCGCTGGATCCACGTGCACCCATGACTTCTTCCGGAGACCAGCTGGACGTGGACCTGCTCGACAGGGCCGAGGCCGCCGTGCGGCTCTCCGCGACCGACCCTCGGCTCGCCCTCGGGGAGGCGAGAGCCGTACTGGACCTGGCCACCGGCGCGTACGGCGAGGCGGCGTCGGTGGCGCTGCGCGCGGCGGCGCTGGCGGCTCGCGAGCTGGGCGACCTCGAACTCGCCGGAGAGCGGCTGGAGGAGGCGATCGCGGCGGGGCGGGGGTTCCCGCGCCGGGTGGCGCAGGCCAGGATGTCGCTCGTCACGGTCAGGGCCCAGCTCGGCGACCCCGAGGGCGGGTTACGCCTCGCCGACCTCGCCGAGCGGGATCTCGCGGGAGCGGACCTCGCGAGGCTCGGCGTGCAGCGGTCGGTCGCCCTGATCCTGCTGGGACGGCACGAGGAGGCCATACGGCACTGCGACCGGGCGATCGGCCTGCTGGACGACGATCCCCGGTTCCGGGCGGGCGGGCTGCTGAACCGCGGCCTCGCCCACACCTACCTCGATCAGTACGGCGAGGCCGAGGCCGACCTGGCCGAGTGCGCCCGGGTCGCGAGGTCGGCCGGCCTGGATCACGTCGCGATGCTGGCGGAGGGCAACCTGCCGTTCGTGGCCGCCCGGCGCGGCGACATCGCCGCCGCCTTCGCGCGCTACCGCGCGGCCGAGGCCACGCTGTTCGGCTTCCCCGAACGGCTCGCCGTGATGCGCACGGACTTCGCCGAGGCGCTGGTGGCCGCGCGACTGCCCGGTGAGGCGCGCACGCTGCTCGAACAGGCCGTCCCCGAACTGGTGGCGGCCGGGGCGCAGGCGGCGCTCCCCGGCGCGCGGCTGCTGCTCGCCCAGGCCGCGCTCCTCGCCGGGGACGCCCCGCTGGCCGAGACGACGGCGCGCACGGCGCTAGCGGAGCTGGACGCGCAGGGCAGGACGGCCTGGCTGCCCCTCGCCAGGGAGGTGGTCCTGCGCGCCCGCCTCGCGGAGACCCCCGCCCCGCCGGCCGCGCACGCACGGGACGCGGCGGCGGAGGCCCAGGCCGGCGGCAGCCGGAACGCGGCGGGGGCCGAGAGTCTGGTCACCGACCTCGTCGCCTGCGCCGACGACCTCGCGGCGTGCGGCTGGCCCGGAGCCTCGGCGGCGCTGCGGCTCACCGCCGCGGCGGCGGCCGTACGGCTGGGCGCGATCACGACCGCCCGCCCGCAGCTCGATCGCGTCGCCGCCACCGCCACCCGCCCGCTCGTACGCTGGCACGCGGTGGCGATACGGCACCGGTTGGACGGAGACCTCGATCGGGCCCTGGCGGCCACGGCACGGGGCATCGAGGCCGTGCACGCCCCGGGCGGCGACGCCGGTCCACGCGACCGCGACGTGGCGTGGGACGCGGAACTTCGGGTGCACGCGGCGCGGCCGGCCGAGGATCTCGCCGCGTTCGGCCTGGAGATCGCCCTCGACCGGGCCCGGCGGACGGGGGACGCGCGGACGGTGCTCGAATGGGCCGAGCGATGGCGGGCGGTCGTGCGCGGCGCCGCGGCTCCCACGTCGGTGCTCCACTGTGTCCTGCCCGCCGGGGCCGGGCTCCTCGTGGAGCTCGTGCGGCGCGGCGACGACCTGTTCGCCGTCACAGCCGGGTCAGAGGGATGCGCGCTGCGGGCCCTCGGCTCCTATCAGGCGGCGGTGGAGGCGACCGTGCGGATCCGGTACGGCCTGCGCCGCCGCGCTCTGCTTGACACCCTGCTCGACACCCTGCGCGATGCCCCGAGTGACGCGGGCGATCTTCCCGGGGTGGTGGACGAGGGGACCGCCCGCGAGCTGTCCGCGCTCGACCGCGCTCTCCTGTCCGGTCCCGGCACCCTCACGTCAGCGGGGAGCCGGCCCGGCGGGCCGGTGACGGTCGTGCCCACCGGAGCGTTGTGCACGCTGCCCTGGCCGCTGCTTCCCTCGCTGCGCGGCCGGCCGGTGTCGGTGGCGGCCGACGCCGCCGCGTGGCTCGCCCCGCGCCCGGGCCCGGCCGGCGTCCCCCTGGTGCTGTCGCTCGCGGGACCGGGGCTCGACCATGCCGCGGCCGAGGCCGACATGGTCGCCACCGCGCACGCGCGGGCGCGGCGCGTCGGCGCCACCAGGGCGGAGGCGCTCCGCGCACTTGAGCGGGCCGACGTGCTCCACGTCGCGGCCCATGGGATGTTCAGTCCGCGCGGGCCCATGCTGTCGCAGATCACGCTCGACGACGGGCCGCTCATGGCCTACGACCTGCTGACCGCGCGGCGGATCCCCCGTCTCGTCGTGCTGTCGGCCTGCGACGCCGGGATGGCACACGCCCCGGTGGACGGCGCGGCGCTGGGCCTCGCCGGGGCCTTCCTCGACAGCGCCGCCCGCAACGGGGACGCCGCGTGCGTGGTGGCCGGTGTGGTGCCGGTGCGCGACGACGAGGCGCTGACGCTCATGACGCTCTTCCACACGCTGCTGGCAGAGGGCCGCTCCCCCGCCGAGGCGCTGGCCCAGGCGTCCGAGAAGACGGCCGTGCCGGGCTTCGTCTGCTTCGGCGCCGGCGACGAGCCCCTCGTCGCCCGCTGACGCGCCGCACCCTCACCGACGGCGATGCCTGACGCGCTCCGCGTCCCGGTCAGGAGGCGCCCACGGTCGCGCCACCACGCACCCCGTCAGCCGGTCGCGACCGGCCTGCCGGGATCGGCGACCCAGTTGGACCACGAGCCGACGTACAGGGCGGCCGGCAGCCCGGCGATCTCCAGTGCGAGCACCTCGTGGGCGGCCGTGACCCCCGACCCGCAGTACGCGCCGACGGGCACGCCCTCGACCGCCCCGAGGCTGTTGAAGCGCTCGCGGAGGAACTCCCTCTTATGGAATCGCCCGCCGGGCTCGACGTTCCCGGTGGTCGGGGCGCTGACCGCACCCGGGATGTGCCCGGCGACCGGGTCGATCGGCTCCACCTCACCCCGGTAGCGCTCAGCCGCCCTGGCGTCGAGCAGCACGCCGTCGGACGCCAGCGCGGCGGCCTGATCGGCGTCGAGCACCGGCATCCCGCCCGGCCGCGCGGTGAAGTCGCCCGGCGGGACGGGACTCTCGTCCTTGGTCACCGGGAGCCCGGCCCGGGTCCAGGCCCGCAGCCCGCCGTCGAGCACGCGCACGTCGCCGTGGCCGAAGTAGCGCAGCGCCCACCAGGCCCTGGCCGCCGCCGTCGAGTCGGCCTCGTCGTAGACGACCACCGGCCGGCCCTCGGACACCCCGAGGCGGCGCATCGCCTCCTGGAACACCTCCGGCGCGGGCAGCGGATGCCGTCCGGCGGGCCCGGCGGGGGCGGCGAGATCGGCGTTGAGGTCGCAGAAGACCGCGCCGGGGATGTGGCCCTCGCGGTACGCCTCGACGCCGGGCGGTCCGCCCAGCCGCCAGCGGACGTCGAGGATCGCGGCGTCGCCGATCGCGGCGAGCTCCTCAGGAGTGATCAGCGGGCTCATGCCATCCCCTCGCCTTTAAATCCCTGTGGACGGTGCCGCAGCCATTGTGTCAAGCCGGCGGGGCTCCACGCGCCTCAGGACGCGGTCGCGGCGAGCAGGTTGAGGATCTCGGCGGTGGTGCCGGTTTCGCCGAGGCGCGGGAAGATCTTCTCGACGCTGTGGTGGTGGGCCTCGGGGGCGAGGTCGGTCATGGCGTCGGTCGCCAGGGTGACGTGGTAGCCGTGCTCGTGGGCGGCGCGGGCGGTGGACTCGACGCCGATGCTCGTGGCCACCCCGGTCAGCACGATCTGGGTGACGCGCCGGCGGCGCAGGTGCAGGTCGAGGTCGGTGCCGTAGAACGCCGACCAGTTGCGCTTGGTGACGACGATGTCTCCCGGATGTCCGGCCAGGTCGTCGGCGATCTCGTCCCAGCCGTCCGGCCAGGCGCGCCCGGGGCGTGACAGGTCGGTGCGTCCCGGGACGGCGTCGGAGCCGTCGGCCGCGGCGGTGACGCGGACGAGGACGACCGGCAGGTCGCGCGCACGGAAGGCCTCGGCCAGCCGGACCGTCCGGGCGAGCACGTCCGCGGCGGAGTACGGGCTGCCGGGGACGGCCAGCACACCCTTCTGCAGGTCGACGACGACGAGCGCGGTCCTGGGGTCGAGCGTGGTCACGGGCATGGAAATCTCCCTTTTCGACGTGTGGACAGAGGGTGGTCAGGTGCGGCCGACGCGGCGGAGCGACCGGTCGGCGAGGATGCCGAGCAGCAACAGGACCGAGACGCCCAACAGGAGCAGGCTCAGGTGGTGCAGCCCGAGCGTGGTGGCGCCGTGCCGGTAGAACGCCGCGTCGGCGGCCGAGGCGCTCAGCGCGCCGAGATATCCGAATGTGCGCAGCAGCCCGGCCGAGGAGCCCATGCGGGCCGGATCGGCCTGCGCGTACAGCGCGTTCTGGTTGGCCAGCCCGTTGAGGCCCTGTGCGACGCCGACGAACGCGCCGATCAGCGCCAGCAGCCACATCGGGCTGCCGGAGCCGGCCGCCAGTAGCACGGCGCAACCGGCGATCTGCGCCGCGGCGCCCGCGACGAGCTTGCCGCGCACCTCGGCGCGGCGGCCGGTGAGGGCGGTCACGGCGATGGCCATCGCCGACATGGGCAGGAGCAGCAGCCCGGCGGCCGAGGGGGTGAGCGACCGGCCGTCCTGCAGCCATTGGGGGAACCCGTACATGAAGGCGTAGGAGGTCGTGTAGGCCAGCCACTGCCTGCCGTACGTGGCCAGCAACGGCAGGTTGCCGCCCAGCACCCGCAGGTCGAGGAACGGCTGCGCCACCCGCAGTTCCCTTACGGCGAAGCAGGTCCCGGTGATCGCGACGATCACCAGCAGCCACCAGAGCCCCCACGCCGGGTTCATCAGGAACGTCATGAACGCCGTGAGCGTGCCGGCGAACAGCGCCATGCCGATCACGTCCAGTGCCCCGCCAGGCCGGGCGGCCGCGGAGGAGGTCGTGGCGCGGCGGGGCAGTCGCCGCGCACCGAGGACGAGGCAGGCGGCCGAGAGCGGCACGTTGACGGCGAAGATGAGATGCCAGCCGCCCGCTCCGATGAGCAGACCGCCCAGGGTCGGCCCGACGACCACGATGACCTGGTTGGAGATCGACAGCGCCGCCAGGATTCCGCTGGGACTTCGCATGCCGGTGCGGTCGGCCTCGGCCCGCAGCAGGAACATCGAGGCGGGGTAGGCGGCGGAGGTGCCGATCCCGAGCAGGACCCGGGACACGATCAGGACGCCCAGGCTGGGCGCCAGCACGCCCAGCAGCCCGGCGACGCCGACCAGCGCCGTGCCGGTCAGGTACAGCGGCCGTGGGCCGAAGGTGTCCACCAGCCGTCCGATGACCGGCTGCCCGACCGCGGTGGCCAGGTAGAGCCCCGTCACCAGCCACGCGGTGTGCGCGGGCGAGGCGTGGAACCAGCGGCCGATCGGGACGAGCGCCACCGCCAGCATCGAGGAGTTGATCGGGTTCAGGATCGAGCCCAGGATCATCGGGGCGATCAGCCGGCGGTCGAAGCCGCCGGCGTCCGATCGGCGCCCGGCCCGGGAGGCGGCCGGAACCCGGGTCATGCCTGGACCTTGATCATGACTGGGCCACGGCGTCCAGCAGCGCCATCGCCTCGATGATCGTGCGCAGCTGTGCTTCGGTGCAGTGTTCCTGCAGCGCCCGTGCCAGCCAGGCCTCGCGCGCCCTCCGGTCGTCGAGGCGGCGCTCGCGCCCCAGCTCGGTCAGTGTGACGAGCTGACGCCGGCCGTCCTCGGGATCGCGGTGGCGTTCCACCAGCCCGGCCCGTTCCAGCGCCTGGACGATCGCCGCCATGGACTGCGGCCTGACCCGCTCGGCCGCGGCCAGCTCACTGGCCGACGCCGGGCCGTGCTTGGCCAGCCGCACCAGCACGGAGACCTGGCCGGAGCTGAGGTCTCCCTCCGCGTCCAGCTCTCTCAGCCTGCGGACGAGCCGGCTGACCGCCACCCAGGCGTCGCCGGCCGCCTGCGCCGCCGCCTCCGAGACCGCATCGCTCATGGCGCACCCCCAAAAAGACAGTTCAGACTGTACACCCAAAACTGAGCAGTCTAGGCTGTCGATCAGAAGGCAGGCGGATCAGCGGCGGATCTCCCAGAAGCGTCAACGGCAGATACGCAGAAGCGTCAGCGGCAGATCGGCAGGCGCGTCAGCGATGAATCCGTACGAGCGGGACGTTCTGCTCGGCGGGGGTCAGCGAGCCGTGATAGCCGATCATGGACGACTCCACCGGCTCCACGGCCGAGGCCACGATCACGCACTCGCCGTACGGCACGGCCACCACGTCGCCGACGCGGCCGAGCCACTCGCGGCGGACGCGGCGGCCGAACCAGCCCGAGGAGACGGCCTCCTCGCGGGTGACCACCCAGGCCCGCCCGCGCAGGGCCTCCCGCCAGGTCTCCAGCACCGCGGAAGCCGCGCCGGGAGAGGTGTAGACGTGGCGGGCGCGGGCCTCGCCGCCCAGCATGAGCACGCCCTCCCGCAGGTCGGGGCGGCGGTCCACGTCCACCTTGTCGGCCGCGTTGATCATGCCGTGGTCGGCCGTGACGTACAGGACCGCACCCGGCGGCAGCGCCCCGGCGATGCGCTCGGCCATGCGGTCCACGACGGCGAGCTGTTCGAGCCATTCACCGCTGCCCCACCCGCTGAAGTGCCCCGCGCGGTCGACCTCGCCGTAGTAGACGGTGACGAACCTGGTCTCGCGCAGCGCCTGCCGCACGGACTCGACGCGCTCGCCGGGGCTCTCGGCCGCCCGATAGCGCATGCCCCGGTAGACGGCGCGGGTCAGTCCTGTGCCGTCGAACGAGGCGGGCGCCACGTAGACGGGCTCGATCCCCGCCGCCGCCATGCGTTCGTAGACGGTCGGCGCGGGCTGCCACACGTCCGGGTCGATCGACAGGCCGGGGGCGGTCCAGCGCAGGCAGTTGAACAGCCGCCCCTCCCCCGGGACGGCCATCTGGATGCCGACCATGCCGTGCTCCCCGGGCGGGGCGCCGGTGCCCAGGGTGGCCAGGCTGGTCGGGGTCGAGGAGGGGAAGCCGGCCGTGAGCGTCCCCCGCAGATGGGCCGACAGGAACGGCGCGGCGCCGGGGTGTGCGGCTAGGAGCTCGGCCCCGAGGCCGTCCACGAGGAACAGGCACACCCGCGGGGCCGGTTCCAGCGCCAGCGTGTTGTCGGCCGCCAGCCCGAGGGAGGCGAGCAGTGAGCCCGGCAGATCGGCCAGCGAGGCCGTGCCGTACGCGGGCACGTACGGCACGGGCACGGGCGGCACGGGCACGGGCGGCACGGGCACGTACGGCACGGGCGCGGACGGCGACGCCACGGGCGGCTCCCCGGGCAGAGCTCCCGAGGGCTGGTGGTCGATCACGTCACCTCCCGGCGGCTCGAGGGGGGACGGTCAGGCCGTCGCCGCCTTGGCGGTGGCCTCCGACAGCGCCTTCGCGAACGCCAGCACGTGGGTGACGGCCTCGGGACCGTCGGCCGCCTCGCTGACCCGCAGGGACAGGTCGTCGGCCGTGATCGCGCCGGTGTAGCCGTGGTCGGCCTCGCAGTTCTCGTCGCCGCAGGTCGCCGGTTCGAGATCGACGTGGGAGATCGCGCCCCACCCGATCGTCAGCGTGACCTCCGTCGGGGGGACGCCCGGCGCGTACGACGCGGGGTCGGGCACGACCCTGGTCACGGCGACCGACTGGATGCGGCTGAGCCTCACCGCCTCGGTGGTGGTGGAGGCGTGAGAGGCGGGCATGCCCTCGGCGGGCGGGTGCTCGTCGGTGTGGCAGACCAGCAGCCGGGTCGGCGAAAGGACCAGGACCGTGACGTGCCTGCGCACCTCCATCGCCGGGTCGAACGTGGCCTCGTGATGCACGACGTACGCAGTGACCGGCTCGTTGCCGAGCGCGGAGTCGACGGCGTCGGCCACCAGATCCGGGTAGTAGCCGCTGCGATCTATGGCCTCGCGCAAGCCCGCGGCGGAGACTCGGGTTTCCCTCATGGGTCCATCCTGCCCTGTAAGGGACACCTGTTTCACACCCCGACGGGACGGGTTTTCCGCCCACGGCGTGACGCAGGCCCGATCAGCTCAGACGGCACCGATCAGCTCAGGCGGCGGGGCCCGACGTCGGGACGCAACGCGTTGACGGGCCGCAGGACGGCCCGCGCGCCGAGCACGGCCACTCCCGACGCGCCCGCCAGGACCTGGTCGAGGTCCATCCTGGCGACCTCGGGCAGGGCGTCGGCCAGCAGCCCCACCCGCACCAGCAGTTCCTCCAGCGCCTCCACGGCCACCGCCTGGTAGCCGTACTCGCCGAACAGCAGCGGCGCGGCGCGGACCGATCGCACCAGCCCCGCCGCGTCCTCGGCGGTGAGCGGCGCGAGGCGGTAGGCCTGGTCGCCCAGCAGCCGGGCGGTGACCTCGCCGAGGCCGAACGTGACGACCCCGCCGAAGTAGCGGTCCTGGGTCACGCCGACGACGGTGGGCACCGAGGGCTGCGGCGCCATGCGCTGCACCGCGAGCGGCGTGCCGGGCCCGAGGAGCGCGGCGAGGTCGGCGTACGCCTGCCGGACCCCGGCGGGCTCGCTGAGGCCGATGCGGACGGTGCCGGCGCGGCGCGCGTCCTCCGGGTCGGCCGACTTGACCACCACGGGCCAGCCGATCCGCTCGGCGGCGGCGACGGCCTCCTCGGCGTCGGCGGCGACGTGCGCCGGCCACACCTCGATGCCGTAGCAGGCCAGCAGCGCGGTCGCGTCGATCTCCCGCTCCTCGCCGTCCGCCCCCTCACCGGCCGCCCCCTCACCAACCAGGGCGGCGGCGACGATCTCACGCGCCGCGGCGGTGTCGATCCCCTCGACGGACGCGACCGTGCCCGGCGGCTGCCTGCGCCAGTGGGCGTACCGCACGACGTGGGCCAGCGCGCGGACCGCCTCCTCAGGGGCGGGGTACGACGGGATCGACCCGCGCTGAGGGGAGTCGTCGCCGGGGCCGCCCGCCACGCGCAGCTCGGCCGGCATGCCCAGCTCGCCCTGGAAGGTGGCCAGCACCGGCTTGCCCGACTCCCGCGCGACCTCCAGCAGCGCCTCGGCCACCTCACGGCAGTCGCCGGGGATCGGCGGCATGTAGATCGCGACGGCGGCGTCCACCTCGGGCAGGACGCTCCGCAGGGCCTCGGCGAACTCGGCCGCGCCGGCGCGGGCGCCGAGGTTCACCGGGAGGCTCGGCTGCAGGCCGGCGCCGGCGCACGCCTCCTCCGCGAGCAGCGTGAGCGCGTCGGAGTTGCCGACCACGCCCACCCGCGGCCCGGCCGGCAGCGGCTGGTGCGCCAGGAGCTGTGCGACGTCGAAGAGCTGGACCAGGTCGTCCACCCGGATGACCCCGGCCTGCGCGAACAGCGAGCTCAGCGCGGTGTCGGGCAGCGCGAGCACGGGCGCGCGGTGCCCGCCGGGGACGCCCCGCGACTTGACCACCACGATCGGCTTGGACCGCGAGATCCGCCGGGCCAGCCGGGTGAACTTGCGCGGGTTCCCGATGGACTCCAGGTAGAGCAGGATCACGTCGGTCGCCGGGTCCTCCTCCCAGTATTGGAGGAGGTCGTTGCCGGACACGTCGGCCCGGTTGCCGGCCGAGACGAACGTCGAGATGCCCATGCCGCGCTGCGCCACCCGCTGCAGCAGCGCGGTGCCGAGCGCGCCCGACTGGCTGAAGAACCCGACCCTCCCCCGCCCCGGCAGGGTCGCCGCGAGCGTCGCGTTGAGCCGTACGGCGGGGTCGGTGTTGGCGATGCCCAGGCAGTTGGGCCCCACCACCCGGATGCCGTACGCCCGGGCGATGCGGACCAGCTCCTCCTGGCGGGCGCGGCCCTCGGGCCCGGTCTCGCCGAATCCGGAGGAGACCACGACCAGGCCCTTCACGCCCTTCTCCGCGCACTCCTCGACCAGTTCGAGCACGCCCTCGGCGGGGACGGCCAGGACGGCGAGGTCCACCTCGCCGTCGATGGCCGACACGCTGCGGTAGGCCCGCACGCCGGCCACGGCCCGTACGTGCCGGTGGACGGGGTAGACGGGGCCGGTGAAGTCGGCGGCGAGCAGGTTGCGCAGGACCGTCTGGCCGATGCCGCCCGGTTCGCGGCTCGCCCCGATCACCGCGACCGACTCCGGCGTCAGCAGGCGGGCGATCGAGCGCGCCTCGGCGCGGTGCTCGCGGGCGAGCCGGACCTCCAGCGCGGTCTCGGTGCTGGACAGGTCGAGCGTCATGCGCACGACGCCGTCCTCGAACTGGCTCTGCGCCGTGTAGCCGGCCTGGCGGAACAGCCCCATCATCCGGTGGTTGCCCGGCAGCACGTCCGCGATGAACGTCTTGATCCCGCGCTCGCGCGCGGCGGCCCGCAGGTGCTCCATCAGCACCGAGGCCACGCCCCTGCCCTGGTGGGCGTCCTCCACCAGGAAGGCCACCTCGGCGTGGTCGCGCGGCTGCACCCGGTCGTACCGTACGACCGCGACCATCTCGGTGCCGATCGTGGCGATGAGTGCGACCCGGTTGTCGTAGTCGACGTTGGTGAACCAGACCACGTCCTTGTCGGTCAGCCGCGGCCGCGGCCCGAAGTACCGGAAGTAGATGGACTCCGCGGACAGGCGCGAATAGAACGAGCGCAGCATGTCGGCGTCGTCCGGCCTGATCGGGCGGACGTGGGCGGTGCCGCCGTCGGACAGCACGACGTCCGCCTCCCAGTGGGCGGGGTACTGAGGGTGCACGCAATCGAGGCTAGCGGTGTCCGGCTTGGCCTGTATTGAGACATTCCTTACGACTGGAGGGCCCGCTTTCTGGATCCGCTTATAGGGGATCTACCAGCCCTGACGTGGCAAGTTGGGCAACGCTTGTGCATCGACTGTGCCCGTCTGTCCGCTCTCCACCCCACGACGCCCCTGGAAGCTGTTAGGTTTCTGGACGTCAGCCTCACAGCACGGAGAGGACGCCGCCCCTCCTAGGGCATGGCTCACCTCCACAAGCAGTTGGCAAGGTGGTGACATCATGACGCGGGTCGTCGTGGTGGGCGATCTCATGACGGACGCGGTCGCCCGCGCGAAGTTCCCTCTTGCTAGGGCGAGCGACACCCCGGCCGTCGTGACCATGCACGGTGGCGGCTCCGGCGCCAACATCGCCTCCTGGCTGGCCGTGGAGGGCTCGGAGGTCGCCTTCATCGGCCGCCGCGGCGCCGACATCACCGGCCGCAACCGCGACATGGAGCTCATGGGGTACGGCGTGGACGCCCGGCTCGTCATGGACCCCGAGCGGCCGACCGGCACCTGCGTCGTGCTCGTCACCCACAAGGGCGAGCGGACCATGCTGTCCGACCCCGGCGCCAACGCCGCGCTGTCCCCCGAGGACCTGCCGCGCGACCTGTTCAGCACCGGCGGCCACCTGCACATGTCGGGCTACACGCTGATCAACGAGGGGTCGCGCGACGCCGGCATCGCCGCGCTCGACATGGCCCGGCGCGCCGGCATGTCGATCTCCGTGGACTGCGCCTCCTCCGCCCCGCTGGAGCGGACCGGCGCCGAGCCGTTCCTCGAGTGGACCGACGGCGCGAAGCTGCTGTTCGCCAACGCCGACCAGGCCAAGGTGCTCACCGGCAGGGACGACGCCGCCGCGGCCGCCAAGGTGCTGACCGCCTGGTTCCCGCAGGTCGTGATCAAGCTCAACGCCGAGGGCTCGCTCTGGTACTCCAACAGCCGTCCCGAACCGGTCCGGGCGCCCGCCGAGGTCGTCGACCGGGTGGTGG
The DNA here is from genome assembly GCF_030268985.1 of Microbispora sp. NBRC 16548. Lineage (NCBI taxonomy): Bacteria > Bacillati > Actinomycetota > Actinomycetes > Streptosporangiales > Streptosporangiaceae > Microbispora > Microbispora sp. NBRC 16548. The sequence goes on along the minus strand of NZ_BSSF01000001.1, from coordinate 214,682 downwards.
ACGGCACCGGCGCCGGTGACGCCTTCGCCGCCGGTTTCCTGCCCGTCTGGCTGGACGGCAAGCCGGCCGCCGAGGCGCTGGCGGCGGGCAACGCCCTCGCCGCCAAGTGCATCTCCAACCTCGGCGCCCGCCCCCGCCTCTGACCCGGATTCCAGAACGGCCCGCTCAGAACGGGCCGGTTCAGAACGAGCTTCGCGCGAGCACGACCGGCTGCGCGGGCCGCAGGCGCAGCAGCGGCACGAAGGCCAGCAGGAGCAGCGCCGCTGCCAGCGGGATCAGGTCCTTGCTCGCGAGCGGAAGCACGGCCTGCACGAGCACCAGCGCCGGGCTCCACCAGGGCACCCGCCGCCCCGCGGCGAGCCGGGCCACCAGCGCGACCATGCCGGCGTAGAACAGCAACGGCACGACGGTGTACACGACCGGCTCGACCCCCGGGATCGCCTTGACCGCGTCGAAGCGGGGCCCCATCGCGTCGTGGTCGGCGGACAGGAGGCCGACCACGATGTCGATCGTGAACTGCGCGGCCAGCGCCAGCGCCCCGGCGAGGCCGGCGGCGTACCCCGCCGTGGCCGTCACGCCGCCGCCGGCCATCGTCCGGAGCCGCGCGAAAATCCGCACGAAGAGGATCAACGCGGCCAGGAAGAACAGGTGGCCCACGGTCCAGGCCAGGCCGGGCCCCCGGCTGCCGTCGAATCCGTCGACGATCCGGGCGACGCCGTACGCGCCGACCAGGGCCGGAGCCGCAACAAGTGATCTCATGGCGACAAGTTTGGCGACCACGCGCGGCCCCGGGATGGGGTGATCACCCTGACCTCACCCTGATCCGTCCCGGAGCCCGGCCTCGGCTCGCCGCCCCGGTGTGTCAGGGCCGGTGTGTCAGGGCCCGTGTGTCAGGGCCCGTGTGTCGGGGCCGTGTGTCGGGGCCGGTGTGTCAGGGGCGCGCCGGTTCGCCCCTGGGCCGGGCTCGGGAGGTGGTCAGCTGGTGACGGCCAGGGCCAAGGGCAGCACGGCGGGCGCCCCCGCGTGACGGACCTGGGCGGCGGCCAGCGCCATCGTCCACCCGCTGTCCACGCGGTCGTCCACCAGCAGCACCGGCCCGCCCGCCGCCGCGATCCTCGCGGCGACGTCACGCGGCATCGCGAGCGTTCCCCGGATGGCCGTGACCCGCTGGGCGCTGTTGTGCCTGGCGGCGGGCGGCCCGTCGCGATAACCGAGCGCCCCGAGATACTCCAGCCGGCCGACCTGGGCGAGCCGCTCGGCGAGCGACCCGACCAGCGCCGGCCGCGTGCCCGACGGCACCGCGACCACCGCGACCGGCCGCCGCTCCCACCCCCATGACTTCAGCACCTCGACCACGGCCGCGAACACGTCGTCGGGCACCGGCCCGTCCCCCGCCGCGAACAGTTCGCGCAGCCGGGTGCCCCAGCCGATGTCGGTCAGGCGGCCGAGCGCGCGGCCCGGCTCGGCGGACAGCTCCGGCTTGATCCGCCCCTTGAGGTCCGGCAGGCCGGTGGGCCACTGGCGGCGCGGCTCGATCTCGACACCGGGACGCGCGAGCCGCTGCTGGGCGGCCCGGACGGCCTCGTCCGGCACCTCGGCGGAACGGTGGGCGCCGGTGCAGTTGTCACACCTGCCACACGGCGTCGCCGAATCGTCGTCGAGGTGGCGGCGCAGGTACTGCTCCCGGCATTCGGTGGTCGCGATGTACCCGAGCATGGCCTCCTGCTCCGCCCGGCGCTCGGCGGCCACCCGGGCGTAGCGCTCGGTGTCGTAGCTCCACGGCTCGCCGGTGGCCTCCCAGCCGCCCTTGACCCGGCGTACGGCGCCGTCCACGTCGAGGACCTTGAGCATCATCTCCAGCCGGCTCCGGCTGAGGTCGACCCTCGTCTCCAGTGCGGCGGTGGACAGCACTCCCCCCTCGGACAGCGCCTCCAGCGTCGCCCTGACCACGCCCTCCGGCGGGAAGGCGAGTGAGGCGAAGTAGGCCCAGATCTCCCGGTCTTCGGGGCCGGGCAGCAGGATGACCTCGGCCCGCTCCACGCCGCGCCCGGCCCGGCCCACCTGCTGGTAGTACGCCACGGGCGAGGCGGGCGCGCCCACGTGGATGACGAAGCCCAGGTCGGGCTTGTCGAAGCCCATCCCCAGCGCCGAGGTCGCCACCAGCGCCTTGACCCGGTTGCCGAGCAGGTCCTCCTCGGCCGCCAGCCGGTCGGCCGGCTCGGTCTGCCCGGTGTACGCGGCGACGGTGTGGCCCTGCTCGCGCAGGTACGCGGCGATCTCCTGGGCCGCGGCCACGGTCAGCGTGTAGACGATGCCGGAGCCCGGCAGCTCGTGCAGCGTCCTGGCCAGCCAGGCGAACCGCTGGTCCGCGCCGCCCAGCCGTACGACGCTCAGGTGGAGGCTCTCCCGCTCCAGGGGGCCGCGCAGGACGAACACCTCGCCGCCGGGCAGTTCGTCCCACTCCTGCGTGACGGCGAGCTGCTCGGCGACGTCGCGGGTGACCCGGGCGTTCGCCGTGGCCGTCGTGGCCAGCACGGGGATGCCCGGCGGCAGCTCGGCCAGCAGGGTGCGGAGCCTGCGGTAGTCGGGCCGGAAGTCGTGGCCCCAGTCGGAGATGCAGTGGGCCTCGTCGATCACCAGGAGACCCGCGCTGCCGGCCAGCTCGGGCAGCACGTTGTCGCGGAAGTCGGGGTTGTTCAGCCGCTCGGGACTGACCAGCAGCACGTCGACCGCGCCCTCGGCGACCTGGCCGTAGACCTTCTCCCACTCCTCGGGGTTGGCCGAGTTGATCGTCTCGGCGTGGATGCCCGCCCGCTCGGCCGCGGCGATCTGGTTGCGCATCAGCGCCAGGAGCGGGGAGACGATGACCGTGGGCCCCTCGCCGAGCTCGCGCAGCAGCGCGGTCGCGATGAAGTAGACGGCCGACTTCCCCCAGCCGGTGCGCTGCACGACCAGCGCCCGCCTGCGGTCCATGACCAGGGCCTTGATGGCGGCCCACTGGTCGTCGCGCAGCCGCGCCTGATCGCCGGCGAGCGCCCGCAGCCGGGCCTCCGCCTCTTCCCGCAGCATCACCTCTTCTTCGCTCACCCGCCCATTGGTACCAGGTCCGGCCGACCGTTTCCGCCGCGACCGCGAAGCGGCCGGACCGACCCGGGCGGGCGTCGTGGTTGGATGAATCCCGCTATGGACGTGACCACCTGGTATCTCGAACAGACCAGCCCCGCCGACCTGCGGCCGGGACGGCCGCCCGCGCTCCCCGCGCAGGTCGTCCGCGCCGAGGTCCCCAGCCCGGAGTTCAGCCGCTTCCTCTACACGGCCGTGGGCGGCGACTGGCAGTGGACCAACCGGCTGCCGTGGACCTGGAAGCAGTGGAAGGACTGGCTCGACCGGCCGGGCGTCGAGACCTGGGTGGCCTGGGTGCGCGGCACCCCCGCCGGGTACGCCGAACTGGTTGCCCAGGACGGCGGCACGGTCGAGATCGTCAACTTCGGGCTGCTGCCGTACGCGATCGGGCAGGGCCTCGGCGGGTGGCTGCTGGGCGAGGCCGCGGCCCGCGCCTGGGACCTCGCCGAGCGCTGGCCGGGGCGGGAGGCCACCCGGCGGGTCTGGGTGCACACCTGCTCTCTCGACGGACCGGCCGCGCTCGCCAACTACAAGGCCCGGGGTTTCCGGATCTACGACGAGAAACTGAACATGCCGGGCGACGAGGACGAGGGCGAGACGCCCGGTCCCTGGCCCGGCGCCGGCCCCCGCGACTGACCGTTCCGGGGCCGCAAGTGCTGTCCTGCCGGGGAAGCCGGGACGGCGGGCGCGGGCCCGGCAGTATGGTGGTGAGTCGCGAACAGGGTGAACTCTCGGCAGAATGTTCGATGTCCACCACTGATGTCCACCATCAACGTTCGCCCTCCCCGGTCCCGACGGCCGGGGTCCGGCTCCTCGACACGCAGGAAACCACGACATGGCCCGACGCACGACGACACCCCCGCCGGACGAGGACTTCGAGGAGCGGATCGTCGACATCGACGTGTCCGCGGAGATGCGGACGAGCTTCCTTGAGTACGCCTACTCGGTGATCTACCAGCGCGCGCTGCCCGACGCGCGCGACGGACTCAAGCCCGTCCAGCGCCGCATCCTCTACTCCATGAGCGAGATGGGCCTGCGGCCCGACCGCGGGCACGTCAAGTCCTCCCGCGTCGTCGGCGAGGTGATGGGCAAGCTCCACCCGCACGGCGACTCGGCCATCTACGACGCGCTCGTACGGCTCGCGCAGCCGTTCTCGATGCGCCTGCCGCTGGTGGACGGGCACGGCAACTTCGGCTCTCCCGACGACCTGCCCGCCGCGATGCGGTACACCGAGGCCCGCCTCGCCCCGGCCGCCATGCTCATGGTGCAGTCGATCGACGAGGACACCGTCGACTTCAAGCCCAACTACGACGGCCAGGAGACCGAGCCGTCGGTCGTGCCGTCGGCGTTCCCCAACCTGCTGGTCAACGGCGCCTCCGGCATCGCGGTCGGCATGGCCACCAACATGGCCCCGCACAACCTCGGCGAGGTCATCGCGGCGGCCCGCTACCTGATCAGGAAGCCGGACGCGACGCTCGACGAGCTCATGCGCTTCGTCCCCGGCCCCGACCTGCCGACCGGCGGCACGATCATCGGCCTGAACGGCGTCAGGGACGCGTACGAGACCGGCCGCGGCACCTTCAAGATGCGGGCCAAGGCGACGATCGAGCAGGCCACGCCGCGCCGCAAGGGCATCGTCGTCACCGAGCTGCCGTTCAACGTGGGCCCCGAGCGGGTGGTCACCAAGATCAAAGAGCTGGTGAACGCGAAGAAGCTCACCGGCATCGCCGACCTCAAGGACCTGACCGACCGGCACAAGGGCCTGCGCCTGGTCATCGAGGTCAAGAACGGCTTCAACCCCGAGGCCGTGCTGGAGGAGCTCTACCGGCTGACGCCGATGGAGGAGACCTTCGGCATCAACAACGTCGCCCTCGTCGACGGTCAGCCGCGCACGCTCGGCCTGCGCGAGCTGCTGTCGGTCTACGTGGACCACCGGCTCGACGTCGTGCGCAGGCGCTCGGCGTACCGGCTGCGCAAGCGCGAGGAGCGGCTGCACCTCGTCGACGGCCTCATCATCGCGCTGCTCAACATCGACCGGGTCATCCAGGTCATCCGGAACTCGGACGACACGGCGCAGGCCCGCGCGCGGCTCATGGAGACCTTCGAGCTGAGCGAGACCCAGGCGAACTACATCCTCGACACCCCGCTGCGCCGTCTCACCCGCTACGACAAGCTGGAGCTCGACCGGGAGAAGGAGCAGCTCCAGGCCGACATCGCCGAGCTGAACGAGATCCTCGGCTCGGAGGACCGGCTGCGCAAGGTCGTGTCGTCCGAACTGGCCGAGGTGGCCAAGACGTACGGCACGCCGCGCCGCACGGTCCTGCTCGAGTCGTCGGAGGCCGCCAGGGCCGCCGTCGTGCCGCTGGAGGTGGCCGACGATCCCTGCCTGGTGATGCTGTCGTCCACCGGCCTGCTCGCCCGTACGACCGACGCCTCGCCGATCTCCGGCGAGGGCGACCGTGTGGCGCACGACGTGCTGGTCTCGGTGGTCCGCTCGACCGTGCGCGGCGAGGTGGGCGTGGTGACTTCCACAGGCCGGTTGATCCGCGTCTCGGTGCTCGACCTGCCCGCGCTGCCGCCCTCGGCCAACCCGCCCTCACTGGCGGGCGGGCATCCGGTGTCGGAGTACGTCGCCCTCGAACCGGACGAGAAGGTCGTCGGGCTGGGCTCGCTCGACCCCGACGGGCCGGGGCTCGCGATCGGCACCAGCCAGGGCGTGGTCAAGCGGGTCGTGCCCGAATATCCCGTCAACCGCGACGAGTTCGAGGTGATCGGACTGCGGGACGGCGACGTGGTGGTCGGCGCCGTCGAGCTGACCTCCGTCGACCACGACCTCGTGTTCATCACCAGCGACGCGCAACTCCTGCGCTTCCCCGCCTCCGTCGTACGGCCCCAGGGACGCCCGGCGGGCGGCATGGCCGGTGTGCGCCTCGACGGCGACGCGAAGGTGGTCTTCTTCGGCGTGGTCGATCCCACGCGGGAGGCGCGTGTGGTGACGATCGCCGGGTCCTCCACCGCCCTGCCCGGCACGCAGATGGGCGCGGGCAAGATCTCCGACTACGCCGACTTCCCGCCGAAGGGACGCGCGACCGGTGGCGTGCGCGCCCAGCGCTTCCTGAAGGGCGAGGACGTCCTGCTGCACGCCTACGCCGGCCCGGCGCCGGTCAAGGCGGTCTCCTCGACCGGCAAGCCGGTGCCGCTGCCCGAGGAGCTCGGCCGCCGCGACGGCTCGGGTGTGCGCCTCGTGCACGCCATCGCCGCGATCGGCGGCGCGCTCGGCGCGGACGGCGACGAGGAGGCCGCCACGACGGAGGGCGGCATGGCCACCACGGGCGACACCGGAGGCGAAGAGCCGCCCATGTGACACGCGGCGAAGAGCCACCCCGCCGAACCAGGCGGCGCGGAGCCGGTCTCGTAGCTCCGCGCCGCCGCCCCTGCGCCTGCTCGTGGCGTTCAGGTGGCGGCGGGGCCCCCGTGGAATGAGGAGTGGAACGAGGAGCGGTACGCCTGCGGTGTGGTCCCCACGACCCGCTTGAACCGCTCCCTGAACGCGGTCGGCGACCCGAAACCGGCCTGTGCGGCGATGCGCTCGATGCCGTGGTCGGTGTTCTCCAGCAGATACTGCGCCCGCCGGACCCGGGCGCGCAGCAGCCACTGCAGCGGCGTGGTGCCGGTCTGCTGCCGGAAGCGCCTGCTGAACGTCCGCTCGCTCATCCCGCCGCGGGCCGCCATCTCCCGCAGGGTGAGGTCGCGGCCGAGGTTGTCCTCGATCCACGCCAGCACCGGCTCCAGCAGCGAACCGCTTGGCACCGGCGGGTGCTCGTGGACGATGAACTGGGCCTGACCGCCCTCCCGCTCCAGCGGCATCACCGACAGGCGGGCGGCGTCGGCCGCGACGGCCGAGCCGTGGTCGCGCCGGATCATGTGCAGGCACAGGTCGAGGCCGGCGGCCGCGCCCGCTGAGGTGAGCACCTGCCCGTTGTCGACGTAGAGCACGTCCGGCCGCACGTCCACCAGCGGGAACCGCCGGGCCAGCGCGGGCGCCGCCGCCCAGTGCGTGGTCGCCCGCAGACCGTCCAGCAGCCCGGCCGCCGCGAGCGTGAACGCGCCCACGCAGATCGAGGCGAGGCGGGTGCCCCGCGCGGCCGCGTCGCGCAGTGCCTCCAGCGCCTCGGGCGGGGGCGGCCCCGCCCGCTCCGAGCAGCCGGGCACGACGACCGTGTCGGCCTCCGCCAGCGCGTCCACGCCGTACGGCACGCGCAGGGCGAACGCCTCGGTCTCCACTTCGGGGGCGGGCCCGCACACCCGCACGCGGTAGGGGCGCCGGCCGTCCGGCAGGCGGGTGCGCCCGAACACCTCGATGGGGGTCGCCAGATCGAACGGCACGACATGGTCCAGCGCCAGGATCGCCACGGTGTGCACGATCGCCACGATAGACGGAATCCCGCCAGCGACGAATCCAGCGCAGATCCACGAAGCCCCAGGTGACAGCTGCTGGCGAGAATCCGTTGGTCTTTGTCGTTCCCGCCTCTGGGATCAGCCTCGGCCGCACTCCTACGGTTGGTGACCGCACCGCCGACGACAAGGAGAGATGCCGATGCTGGCCCAGTTCGTGCTGTTCGACGGGTTCGATCCCCTGGACGTTCTCGCGCCGTACGAGGTCCTGACGGCGGCCGCGATGTTCACGCGGACCTCGCTCACAGCCACGCTCGTCACGGCGGAGGGACCCCGTGAGGTGGCCGGCGGCGTTCCGGGTGTGTCGCTGCGGGCCACGGCGCGGCTGGACCCGGCCCGCGCCGACCTGGTCGTCCTTCCCGGAGCGGCCGGGGACGTGCGCGAGGAGGAGGGCCTCACCGAGGAGGAGCGCCAGGGGACGGTCACCGCGCGGCTCGGCCGCGCTCTCGCGACCGGCCTGCCCGGGCTCATGGGCGAGGCGCTCGGGCGGGAGGGCGTCACCGTCGCCACCGTCTGCGGGGGTTCGCTGATCCTGGCGATGGCGGGGCTGATCCCGGGTCGTCACGTGACCGGTCACCACATGGGCCTGGACACGCTGAGCGCCTTCGGGGCGGTCGCGGTGGACGCGCGGGTCGTCGACGACGGCGACCTGGTGAGCGGCGCCGGGGTCACCTCGGGCCTCGACCTCGGTCTCTACCTGGTGGAGCGTGAGTTCGGGCCGCACGTCGCACGCGACGTGGAGCGGCTGTTCGCCCATGAACGGCGCGGCGTCGTCTGGCGCGAGCGCCGCCCGTCCGCGCCTGCCGCCCGCTGATCGGGGAGCGTGCACGATGACCAAGTTCTTCCTGGCCGTTCACGTCCTCGCCGCGATCCTCGCGGTCGGCCCTGTCGCCGTGGCGGCGAGCATGTTCCCGTCTGCCGCACGTCGCGTGCCGGATCGGGGCGCGGCGGATCGGGGCGCGGCGGGCCGGGGCACCGGGGCCGGCGGCGTGGCCACGCTCCGCGTGCTGCATCGCATCTGCCGCGTCTACGCCGTCGCGGGCCTGGCCGTACCGGTTTTCGGGTTCGCCACGGCGAGCGGCCTCGGCGTGCTGCGCGACGCGTGGGTGATCGCGTCCATCCTGCTCACCGCCGCGGCGGCCGCGATCCTCGCCCTGGCGGTCCTGCCGCGTCAGGACGCCGTCCTCGCCCGGCTCACCGCCGGGGACTCCACGCCCGCCGACGCCGGCGACGGAGTGGCGCGGCTCGCCATGCTGACCGGTGTCTTCAACCTGCTGTGGGCGGCCGTCACGGTGCTGATGATCGTCCGCCCCGGCTCGACCACGGGAGTCTGACCATGTCACGCCCTTATTCCGCCCTGCGCGTCGCCGCCGCCGTCGAACTGGGGTCCCTGGCCGTCCTCCTGGTCAACCTGGCCACGGTGCACCTACCGCCCGTCTCCTCGTTCGTCGGCCCCCTGCACGGCTGCGCGTACCTGGTCGTCGTCGTGGCCGCCGCCCGCGACGCCGGGTGCGACCCGAGCAGCAAGGCGCTGGCCTGGCTGCCGGGAATCGGCGGCCTTCTCGTCCTGCGGCGCCTCGCACGCACGCCGCGGGAGAAGGCCGCCGCCGGCTCTTGAGCCGAGGCGCCGGCTCACTCGGTGACCAGGCAGAACGGGTGCCCGGCCGGGTCGAGGAAGACCGTCCAGCCGCTTCCCTCACCGGGCTGGTGCTCGTGCCTGACGGCTCCCAGTGCGAGCACCTGGTTCTCCGCCTCGGCCATGTCGTCCACGGTCAGGTCGAGGTGGAACTGCTGCGGGTGCTCGGCGGACGGCCAGGCCGGGGGCACGTATTCGGGGACCCGCTGGAAGGCGATACGGGTCTGGTCGTCGGCGAGCGTGACCCAGTCCTCCTCCTCAGAGGCGACCTTCCAGCCGAGCAGCCCGGCGTAGAAGTCCGCCAGGGCCTTGGGTTCCGGACAGTCGAGCACGACCGAGTGCATGCGCGCGACACCGCTCATGGTGATCTCTCTCCCTCAGATTTCAACACCAGTGAAGACTTTATACCGGTGTCGCATGCGATGGCCATCCGCCAGGAGTGCGCAAAAGCCTGCCCCCCGCGATGACCGGCTGGAGGGCATCGGGCAACATCTGTGACATGACCGGAGCTTTCGACGATCTGCTGGACGCCAACGAGAAGTACGCGAGCACTTTCACCCACTCCGGCCTCAGTGGCCGCGCGGCGCGTGGGCTCGCGGTGGTGACGTGCATGGACTCCCGCATCGACCCGCTCGGGCTGCTCGGCCTGACCGCGGGCGACGCGAAGATCCTGCGCAACGCGGGCGCGCGGGTGACCGACGACGTCCTGCGGACCCTCGTCCTCGCCGTCTACCTGCTCGGCGTCGACCGCGTGCTGGTGATGCCGCACACCGACTGCCGAATGTCCAAGTCGACCGACGAGGACGTGCACAACCTCATCGCCGCCGACTTCGGCGTCGACACCCGCAGCCTCGAGTTCCAGACCGTCCCCGACCAGCGCGCCGCGCTGCGGCACGACATCACCCGCATCAAGTCCAGCCCCTACCTGCCCGACGACCTCGTCGTGGGCGGCGCGCTGTACGACGTGCACACGGGACGGCTCCAGCCCGTCGAGCTCTGACCCCACCCCCCGTACGGCAGGCCGCCCGGCCTGCCGTACGGGGCCGGCGGGGCGCCTTCTCCGGACCACGGGCCATCCCGGAACCGGGGCACCCGGCTGCTACGTTGTCGTGCCGACGACACGTGAGCTTTTCCCCGGTACCGCAACCGGTCCCGAGGCGCCCCCCAAGGAGCCCGTATGCCCAGCCGCACTCCCTCCGCCTCCGGCGGCACCTCGCGCCGGTCCTTCCGCCGCGTCGCCATCCTGGTGATCCTCGCGCTCATCGTCGTCGGGGCGCCGACCCTGCTCGGCGCGTTCAGCGGGTTCGAGCGCACCAGCGGCGGCGAGGCGGCGGTCGTCCGCGACGGCGGCCCGCTCGACGACAACAAGGTCCGCCAGGTCATCGACCCCGGCTCCGGGGTGACCTGGATCGGCTGGTGGTCCCAGATGCACCGCTACCCCGCCCAGCAGCGGTTCTACACGATCACCTCCGACGCCGGACACGGCGAGAGGTCCGGTGTCGACGTCGTCAACGTGCCGAGCGGCGACGGCGTCAACATGGGCATCGAGGGCACGCTCTACTTCGGCCTCAACCTCGACCACCAGACGCTGAAGTCGTTCGACGACAAGTTCGGCACCCGCAAGTTCCGCAGCACCAACGGCGGGACCTACTACCCCTGGGAGGGCGACGAGGGCTGGTCCGCCTTCCTCGACCAGATCATCCGGCCGGTGATCGACAACGACCTGCGCACCCAGATCAACAACTTCCGATGCGCGCAACTGGTCTCCTCCTGCGCGCTCGTGCAGAACAACAGCGGCGGCCAGCAGACCGGGGGCGTGCCGCAGCAGGGCAACAACGCGAACATCGCCAAGATCCAGGACGCGGTGAACACGAGCCTGGCCGAGGACCTCAAGTCGACCCTCGGCGCCGACTATCTCACCGGCATCCACTTCAACCTCTCGCGGGTGACCCTGCCCAACGAGGTCCAGGAGGCGGTCAACCAGGCGCAGGCCGCGTTCGCGAAGGTCACCGAGGCGCAGGCGAAGGTCGCCCAGGCGCGCGCGGAGGCGGATGCCAACAAGGCCCGGCAGGACGGCTACAACAAGTGCCCCACGTGCGCGGAGATCGAGAAGCTGAAGGCCCTGCCCCAGGGCATCACGGTGTACGCGCCGGGCAATACTGGAGGCGTCGCTCTGCCCACCAAGTAGGGAGCCGGGACCCCGATGCGCCTGCTCGCCCTTCCGGTGACGCTCATCGTCATCGCCGTGCTCGTGTATCTGCTCGTGACGCTCACACGCGGCGGGAAGCCCGCGTCCCGGCGAGAGGCGGCCGGCTCACCCCGCTGGGAGACCGACACCGTCATGGAGAACGGGTGGACCCTGATCGTCGTACGCAAGGTCGCTCCCGGCCCCAACGGGCCGGTGGAGCTGACCAGGCAGACGGTCAGGGCCATCCGCGACGACGACCCGGACTGGGACGAACGCTACCGGGAGGGCATGCTGGAGGCCCGCAACCGGGTCAGCACCCTGGAGATCGAGTCCGGCTGACCCCGACCAGATTCGAGGGCAGTTCGAATTCGATTTCGTGGCGAATCGGAATGCCGTCGAGGCCGATCTCGGGAATCGACGGCTTGAGCTCACGCGACCGAGCGACGGCGTCGCGGTGCACGGCGACGAGGTCGAAGCCGTACCGCTGATAGAAGCGCAGCGCCCGCAGGTTGTCGTTCGTCGTCACCAGCCATAGCCGAACGGCGCCTGCGGCGCGGGCCGCTCCGGCCACGGCGTCGACGAGGGCGGTGCCCGCTCCGGCGCCTTCGCGTACGGAGTCGAGCGTGACGAGTTCGCACTCCCGGCCGGCGATCCTGTAGGTGGCGACGCCGGCGCGTTCCCCGCCGAGCAGCGCGACGAATCCGGGCAGCGCCGTCGTGTCGTGGGCGACGCCTCGGCTGACCGATACGACCCCTCCCCACCTCTCGGTGAACAGCTCCCGCACCCAGGTGACGTCCTCGGCGGTGAGCTGCCGCACGGTCACACGGCTCTTCTGGTCGTGGCCAAGAGATGACATGGGTCCATGGTCACAGATGACGGCCTGACACCGTCAGGTCACGGACGGTCATAAGGGGCACCCTTCCCTGGGGAGGAGGTGCGGACGCGTGCCCCGATTCCTCCCAGGCCGGGCTCGCGACGATGAGCCGGTGCCCGGCGGGCACCGATCAGGCGTCGATGTGGTCGCGGTCCACCTCGGCGGCGCTGCCGATGATGAACTCGCGGCGCGGGCCCACGTCGCTGCCCATGAGGAGGTTGAAGATGTGCTCGGCATCCTCCACGTCCTCGATCCGCACGCGGCGCAGGACGCGGTGGCGGGGGTCCATGGTCGTCTCGGCGAGCTGGTCGGCGTCCATCTCACCAAGGCCCTTGTAACGCTGCACGGGGTCCTTCCAGCGCTTGCCGCGCCGCTCCAGGTCGCGAAGGACCTTGTGCAGCTCGGCGTCGCTGTAGGTGTAGATGTACTTGTCCTGGCCACGCCCGGGGTTGGTGACCTCGATGCGGTGCAGCGGCGGCACCGCGGCGAACACCCGCCCGGCCTCGACCATCGGCTTCATGTAGCGGTGGAAGAGCGTGAGCAGCAGGCAGCGGATGTGCGCGCCGTCCACGTCCGCGTCGGCCATCAAGATGATCTTGCCGTAGCGGGCCGACTCGATGTCGAACGAGCGGCCCGACCCGGCGCCGACCACCTGGATGATCGCGGCGCACTCGGTGTTCTTGAGCATGTCGGCGACCGACGCCTTCTGCACGTTCAGGATCTTGCCCCGGATCGGCAGCAGAGCCTGGAACTCCGAGTCGCGGGCGAGCTTGGCCGTGCCCAGCGCGGAGTCGCCCTCGACGATGAACAGCTCGCTGCGGTCGACGTCGTCGCTGCGGCAGTCGACCAGCTTGGCGGGCAGCGCCGAGTTCTCCAGGGCGGACTTGCGCCGCTGGTTGTCACGGTGCTCACGGGCGGCGATGCGGGCCTTGGCCGCGGCGACGACCTTCTCCAGCACCGCGCGCAGCTGCTGCTTCTGCCCTCGCTTGGGGGTGGCGAACAACGCCTTCAGCTCGCGGGCGACCACGTGGGCGACGATGCGGCTGGCCGCGGAGGTGCCGAGCACCTCCTTGGTCTGTCCCTCGAACTGCGGCTCGGGCACCCGCACGGTGACGACCGCGGTCAGCCCTTCGAGGATGTCCTCCTTGGTCACCGGCTCGTCGCCGTTCTTCAGCAGCCGGGTCTCCCTGAGCTGCTCGTTGACCGTGCGGACCAGCGCCCGCTCGAACCCCGCGACGTGGGTGCCGCCCTTCGGCGTGGCGATCACGTTCACGAACGAGCGTACGGTCGTCTCGTAGCCCTTCCCCCAGCGGATCGCGACGTCGACGGTGAGCTCCCGCTCCACTTCGGTCGGCGTCATGTGCCCCTGCTCGTCGAGCACGGGGACCGTCTCGTGGAAGTGGCCCTCGCCCTGCAGCCGCAGCACGTCGCAGACGGCCTCGTCCCGGGACAGGAACTCGGTGAACTCGCTGATGCCGCCGTCGAAGCGGAACGTCTCCTCGACCGGCTCCTCGCCGCGGACGTCGCGCACCACGAGCGTGAGCCCCGGCACCAGGAAGGCCGTCTGGCGCAGCCGCACGTGGATCTCGTCGAGCGAGACCTCCGCCTCGGGCAGGAAGATCTGCCGGTCGGCCCAGAAGCGCACGCGGGTGCCGGCGGTGTTGCGCGGGGCCGGGCCGCCGTCGCGCAGACCGGACTTCTTGCGGAACTTGGCCGTCGGGCCGTCGCCGTCGAACACGCCGGGCACGCCCCGGCGGAAGCTGATCTGGTGGACCTTGCCGTCGCGGTCGACCTCCACGTCGACACGGGAGGACAGCGCGTTGACCACCGAGGCGCCGACGCCGTGCAGGCCGCCGGAGGCGCCGTAGGAGCCGCCGCCGAACTTGCCGCCCGCGTGGAGCTTCGTGTAGACGAGCTCGACGCCGGCCAGGCCGCTCTTGGGCTCGATGTCGACGGGAATGCCGCGCCCGTTGTCACGCACCTCGATCGAGCCGTCCGCGTGCAGCTCGACCTCGATCCGCGTGCAGTAGCCTCCGAGCGCCTCGTCGACCGCGTTGTCCACGATCTCCCACAGGCAGTGCATGAGGCCGCGCGTGTCCGTGGAGCCGATGTACATCCCTGGGCGCTTGCGGACGGCCTCCAGGCCTTCCAGCACAGAGAGATGACGGGCGGTGTACCCCGTCTCCGCGCGAACCGCAGTCACACCCAACTCCTACTTATCAATCGAACACGCGTACGCAGCTTAACGCCACTCAATGTTTGTACGCGCACAAGCTTGCCAGGCGCAGCACAATGACCGGCACTTTCGCTGTGATCCCCGTCACTTTCCCGATCATTCTGCTCTGGGCGTAGTCGGAGCATGATTGGGAAGGCCCGTATCCGGTTAGATGTTGTCCCAAGTGACTGACGCCAACGTCCCCACAGCGTGGGGCGACCCGAAAGGCGATACGTGACTGGAGCTCTCGCCCCCATCAAGCCGCTGACGGCCCTGGACCGGTGCGACCGGTGCGGTGCTCAGGCCTACATCCGCGCGACCCTGCCCGTGGGTGGGGAGTTGCTGTTCTGCGCCCACCACGGGCGTCAGCACGTGACTGTGCTGCGCGACAAAGGTGCTGAGATCCAGGACGAGTCAGCCCGACTCAGTGAATCCCCCGCGATCGCCCCTGACGGCGAGCGCTGACCCCATAGACGGCGTGCCGGAGCGTCAGACGATGATGTCGGCTCCGCGCGCCGTCGCCATATAAGCCATCGACCCGGGCCGCCCGCCCGGCGCGACCGCCGTTCCCCGCTTCCCCCGGGGTCCGCGGCGGACGGCGCCGGCGGGTCAGGACCGCACCCGGTAGTGGTAGCGGCCGGCGACGGTGAATCCCTCACGCTCGTAGAGCGCGCGGGCGCCGGTGTTGGCCTCCGTCACCACCAGGTACGCGCCGTCGGCGCCACACCGCCGCCCCCAGGCGAGCAGGGTGCGCAGCACGGCCGCGCCCAGCCCGCGCCGCCTGGCGTGCGGCTCGACTGCCATGCAGTAGACGCCGAGCCATCGCCCCTGCGGCACGCCCCTTCCGACCGCGCCCTCCTCGAGGAGGACGTACCCGGCGGGCACCCCGCCGAGGATGCGCTCACCCCACGTCCGCGCCGGAACCTCCCCGGCGTCGCGGTGGCGCCCGCCGTCCACGCTCCACCAGGTGCGCAGCCACCGTTCTGACGGCCTGTCCTCCACCGCCGCGTCGGCGGCAGGCTCATCGCCGGTGAGCGGCCTGGTCATCACCAAAGTGGGATCCACGAGCCGGTAGCCCCGGCGGCCGAGTTCGTCGTCGAGCCCGGGCGAGGCGCCCATGCCGACCGAGAACACGCAGGGCTGCCCGATGCCCGCGTAGAAGCGCTCGGCCCGGTCGACCGCCTCCGGCAGGTTCGCGCACTGTCCCAGCGGCAGCACCGAGTTGGCCCGTTTCGTCACGCCGCCCGCGTGCCGGTAGACCCAGCCGCCGTCCTCGGCCCGTCCCGGCGCCGGCCATGCCGCATCGACCAGCAGGTCGAACTGTGCGTTTTCCTCGTTCACCCGCCGCAGCCTAGTTGACCTGCGCTGCTCGGGTTCAGATCATGCGTCCGGGGCAGTGGAGGGCTTTCGATTCCTCGGGCCCCCTCGAAGGAGCGGCGGTGCTAGGCCGGGGCGTAGCCGAGCACGTGCTCGCGGAGCAGGACGCCCACCTCGGGGTCGTCCCGCTCGAACGCCTCCACGAGAGGTTCGTGGTCGGCGGCGTTCTCGTGCGGACGCATCCGGAACAGGCGGATCGACAGGTGGGTCCACACCTCGATGCCGAGCGACTCCCACACCGACAGCAGCACCTCGTTGCCCGAGGCTTTCACGATCTCCCGGTGGAAGGCGACGCCGTGCCGCACCTGATCGTGCAGGGCACCGGCCGCCGCCGCCTCGCGCAGACGGCCGAGGTGCGTACGCAACGCCTCCACGGAGGGCCTGCCCAGCCGGACGGCCGTCTCCTCCAGCCCCGCCCGCACCTGGTACACCTCGCGGAGATCGCTCCGGGTGAGCCTGCGGATCCGCGCGCCCTTGTTGGGCGCGGACTCGATGAGCCTGAGCGCCTCCAGCTCGCGCAGCGCCTCACGCACCGGAGCCTGGCTGACGCCCAGCTCGGCCGCCATCCGCCGCTCGACGAGACGGTCGCCGGGCTTCCATCGGCCGTCCGTCAGGCCGTCGAGCACGGTTTGCCGGATCTGGTCGCGAAGCGGCGACCGCACGACGGGTTCCACGAGACCGATGATAAGGCCGGACGGCACACATCCGATGATCGATCATAGGGTGTTTAATGAATCCATGGACGTAGACCTGGACCCGCAGGAGACCGCCGAATGGCTCGAATCCCTCGAGGCGGTCCGCCGTGCAGCCGGCCCCGAACGGGCCGACTACCTGCTGAAGCGGCTGGCCACCACCACCCGCTACATCAACACCGTCCCGGCCTCCGAGGAGCCCGTCTACCCGGGTGACCTGGAGGTGGAGGAACGCATCGCCGCGTACGACCGGTGGAACGCCGCAGCGATGATCACGAGGGGAAGCCGGCTGGGCCTCGGCGGCCACCTGGCGACCTACGCCTCGGCCGCCTGGCTGTACGAGGTGGGCTTCAACCACTTCTTCCACGCCGGCCACGACCAGGTCTACTTCCAGGGCCACGCCTCCCCGGGCATCTACGCCCGGGCCTTCCTTGAGGGCAGGCTGAGCGAAGCCCAGCTCGACCTGTTCAGGCGCGAGCCCGAGGGCGGGCTGCCGTCATACCCGCATCCGCGGTCCATGCCGGGCTTCTGGCAGTTCCCCACCGTCTCCATGGGTCTCGGCCCGCTCAACGCGATCTACCAGGCCAGGTTCAACCGCTACCTGCACAATCGCGGCATCAAGGACACCTCGCACAGCCACGTATGGGCCTTCCTCGGCGACGGCGAGATGGACGAGCCGGAGTCCACGGCCGCCCTCACCCTCGCCGCCCGCGAGGGGCTCGACAACCTCACCTTTGTGATCAACTGCAACCTGCAGCGGCTCGACGGGCCGGTGCGGGGCAACACCCGTATCGTCCAGGAGCTCGAGAGCGTCTTCAGGGGCGCGGGCTGGCACGTCGTCAAGGCGCTGTGGGGCCGGGAGTGGGACGGGCTGCTCGGCTCGGACGAACTGGTGGCCCGGCTGGGCGAGGTGCCGGACGGGCAGTTCCAGACGTTCGCCGCCTCGACGGGCGCCTATATCAGGGAGCGGCTGTTCCAGGGACTGGACGTGCCCTGCTCGGACGACGACCTGCGGCGCATCGTCGGCGGGTCCCGGGCGGGCCACGAGCCGCGGAAGGTGTACGCGGCCTACCGCAGGGCCCTGGACAACCGTGGCGCGCCCACCGTGATCCTCGTGCAGACGGTGAAGGGCTGGACCCTCGGTGCGGGGATCGAGGCGCGCAACGCCAACCACCAGATGAAGAAGCTCACCCAGGACGAGTTCCGCGCGCTGCGCGACCGGCTCGGCCTGCCGGTGCCGGACGAGGCGCTCGACGGCGACCTGCCGCCATACCTGCATCCCGGGCCGGACTCGCCGGAGGCGCGGTACGCCGCCGAGCGGCGCCGCGAGCTGGGCGGGCCCGTTCCCCGCCGCACGGTCTCCCATGCCCCCCTGCCGGCCCCGGGCGAGGCGCCGTTCCGGGCCCTGGAGAAGGGCTCGAAGCAGCCCGTGGCCACGACGATGGCCTTCGTCCGCCTGGTCAAGGACCTGATGAAGGAGCCGGAGACGGGACGCCGCTGGGTGCCGATCGTGCCTGACGAGGCCAGGACGTTCGGCATGGAGTCGCTGTTCCCCACCGCCAAGATCTACTCGCCGCTGGGCCAGCGCTACGAGTCCGTCGACAGGGACCTGCTGTTGTCGTACAAGGAGGCGGCCGACGGGCAGATCCTGCTGGAAGGCATCACCGAGGCCGGGTCGATGGCGTCGTTCACGGCCGCGGCCTCCAGCTACGCCACCCACGGCGAAGCCATGATCCCCTTCTACATCTTCTACTCGATGTTCGGCTGGCAGCGCACCGGCGACCAGATGTGGGCACTGGCCGACCAGCTCGGCCGCGGGTTCCTCGTCGGCGCCACCGCCGGCCGGACCACGATGACCGGGGAGGGCCTGCAGCACGCGGACGGTCACTCGCAGCTCCTCGCCTCGGCCAACCCGGCGTGCCTGGCCTACGATCCCGCCTTCGCCTACGAGGTGGGGACGATCGTGCGTGACGGGCTCCGGCGCATGTACGGCCCCGGCGGCGAGGACGTGTTCTACTACCTGACCGTCTACAACGAGCCGCTGCCCCAGCCCCCGATGCCCGAGGGCGTCGAGGAGGGCATCCTCCGGGGGATCTACCGCTATGCCGCCGGTGGCGGCCAGGCCCACCTGCTGGCCAGCGGCACCGCGATCCACTGGGCGCTGGAGGCGCAGCGACTGCTCCGGGAGGAGTACGGCCTGGGCGTCGACGTGTGGTCGGTCACCTCCTGGAGCGAGCTGCGCCGCGACGCCATGACCACCACGGGCGTGCCGTACGTCCGGCAGGCCCTGGCCGGGACCGCGGGACCGGTGATCGCGGTCAGCGACTGGATGCGCGCGGTGCCGGACCAGATCAGCCCGTGGATCGACCGGCCGTGGACCTCGCTCGGCACCGACGGGTTCGGGCTGTCGGGCACCCGCGAGGCGGTCCGCAGGCACTTCGGCGTCGATCCCCGCTCGATCGCGGAGGCCGTGCTCAAGGCGGTGGAGACCGGCCGGGACTGAGCGACACGCCGCGTCGACGACCATCGCGCAGCGCCCCGATCGGGGGAAACTCTCCGGTCGGGGCGCAGTAGGCTGCGGAACCGTGCTCATCCTGCTTCCGCCCTCGGAGGGGAAGGCCGAGCGGGGCACCTCCGTCGTCCGCCGGCTCGGCTTCCCCGAACTCGCCTCCCCGCGCGAGAAGGTCCTCGACGCCCTCGTCTCGCTCTGCCACACGCCCGAGGCGCGCGACGTGCTCGGCCTGTCGGAGGGGCAGACCGGCGAGATCGAGCGCAACCTGGCGCTCCCCACGGCGCGCACGCTGCCCGTCGCCGCCCTCTACACGGGCGTGCTGTACGACAACCTGAGCCTCGCCACCCTCTCCCCCGAGGCCCGGCGGCGGGCCGACCGGAGGATCGTCGTGTTCTCGGCGCTGTGGGGCCTGCTGCGCCCGTCCGACCGCGTGCCGCCCTACCGGCTGTCCATGGGCGTACGGCTGCCGCCGATGGGCGGCCTGGCCGCGTTCTGGCGGCCGTCGATCAGCGCGGTGCTCGACGCGACGAAGGGGCTCGTGGTGGACATGCGGTCGGCGACGTACGCCGCCGCCTGGCAGCCCGGCGAACGCGGCGTGGCCGTACGGGTGCTGCGGGAGGCCGCCGGGAAGCGGACCGTCGTCAGCCACATGGCGAAGGCCACCCGGGGCGTGGTGGCCCGCGCGCTCGTCGAGACCCCCGACCGGCCCCGTACGGCCAGGGATCTGGCCGACCTGCTGACCGGCCTGGGACATCGGGTGGAACTGGCGGCCCCGGCCGGGCGGGGAAAGCCGCGGACCCTCGATGTGATCGTGGACGAGTGAGTCAGAGATTCAGCCGGGCGCAGGCCCGGCGGTACTGCTGCGCCGGATCGCCGAGATGCGACCAGGGCAGCCGGCTGAAGCGGCCGCCCGTCCTGGCGAGGTGCCCGCGCGCCGGACGCCGGAGGTCGGACAGGTAGAAGGCGGCGCCGAAGACGTTGTGCGCCTCGACCGAGCGCGGGTGCGCCCCGCCGATGCGCCGCTCCGCCCAGTGGGCGGCGGCCGAGACGATCTCGCGCTGCGCCTCGAAGGAGAACCAGCCGCCCCGGGACATGGGGGTGCGCCCCGCGGCGACGATCTCGAAGTGGGCCAGCGGCACGAGTGCCGGGAGCGGGCTGCCCTCCGGGGCGTGCGCGGCGGCCGAGCGGGCGAAGCCGAGCATCTCCTGGGCGGTGCCGCCCCAGCCGGGCGACAGGGTGATCAGGCGGGCCAGCGCCCCCGAATACAGCGTCGGCCACCGGCGGGAGCATTCGTACCAGACCGCGTCCTTGTCGGCGCGCGGCCGGTCCAGCCCGATGGCCAGCCACATCAGGCACTCCCACGGCACCGGGTCGACCGGCGCGAGCCCCGCCGCCGCCAGCAGCGGCTGCCTGGCCTGTTCCATCGCCGACCGGTAGGCGTGCAGCCGGTCCGCCTGCACCGCCCTGGCCCGCACGTCGGGCCTCAGCTCCCAGGCCTCCTCCAGGCGGGCCCGGCCGAGCCACAGCCACAGATCGGGATTGCCCTGGTCGTGAGCGAGCAGCGCCTCGATCGACCGGCTCGCCCCGATGACGGCCCGCGACAGCGCCTCCGCCCGCAGCGACCGCGCCTCCGGGTCGCCCCGGCTGTCCGCGAGGACGGCCGCCGCCGGTCTGAGGTCACCCCGGGAGGCGGCCTCGACCGCCTCGTCGAGCATGGTGTCCGCCCACGGGCGGTCCGGGATCACTCGTGGCCCCCGAGCACGCGCCCGATCCACTTCGATCACTCCCATGAGGCGCGAGCCTAGGAGCGTCAACGTGCCCGTGGCGCTACCACGAGGTTACGGGGGCGTAAACGTCATCGTCCCCCGGCCGTGATGCGTGGCCGAGGGACGATCGACTCGTGCGTCAGTCCAGGTAGTCGCGCAGCACCTGCGAACGGGAGGGGTGGCGCAGCTTCGACATGGTCTTGGACTCGATCTGGCGGATCCGCTCGCGGGTCACGCCGTAGACCTTCCCGATCTCGTCGAGGGTCTTCGGCTGCCCGTCGGTGAGGCCGAACCGCATCGACACCACGCCCGCCTCCCGCTCCGACAGCGTGTCGAGAACGGAGTGCAGCTGCTCCTGCAGCAGCGTGAAGCTGACGGCGTCGGCCGGGACGATGGCCTCGGAGTCCTCGATGAGGTCACCGAACTCGCTGTCGCCCTCCTCGCCCAGCGGGGTGTGCAGAGAGATCGGCTCGCGGCCGTACTTCTGCACCTCGATGACCTTCTCGGGGGTCATGTCGAGCTCGCGGGCCAGCTCCTCCGGCGTGGGCTCGCGGCCGAGGTCCTGCAGCATCTGCCGCTGGACGCGAGCCAGCTTGTTGATCACCTCGACCATGTGGACCGGGATGCGGATGGTCCGCGCCTGGTCGGCCATGGCCCGGGTGATCGCCTGCCGGATCCACCAGGTGGCGTACGTGGAGAACTTGTAGCCCTTGGTGTAGTCGAACTTCTCGACCGCACGGATCAGGCCCAGGTTGCCCTCCTGGATCAGGTCCAGGAACAGCATGCCGCGGCCGGTGTACCTCTTGGCCAGCGAGACCACGAGGCGGAGGTTGGCCTCCAGCAGGTGGTTCTTGGCGCGGTGGCCGTCCTCGGCGATCCACTCCAGCTCGGCGCGGACGTCGACGGGCAGGCCGTCGGCCTCCTGGGCGAGCTGCTCCTCGGCGAACAGGCCGGCCTCGATCCGCTTGGCGAGCTCGACCTCCTGCTCGGCGTTGAGGAGCGGCACCTTGCCGATCTGCTTGAGGTAGTCCTTCACCGGGTCGGCGGTGGCGCCGGCCGCCGCGACCTGGGCGACGGGCGCGTCGTCATCGTCGTCGGTGAGGATCAGCACCTCATCCTCGGACTGGACGAGCGCCTCGGCCTTGGGCTCTTCGCCGTCGGCCTCTCCCTCGGTCTCGGTTTCGGATTCTTCGGTCTCCACCTCGGCGTCGATCTCGACGTCCTCGACCTCGATGTCGAAGTCCTCGATGTCGACGTCACCTTCGAGGTCGATGTCCTCGTCGTCCTCGGCGATGTCGGCGGACTTCGGCTTGGAGTCGGCCTTGGCCGCCTTGCCCTCGGGACCCGTGGTGGGGGCCTCCGGCTTGGCGGGTGCGGCCTTCTTCGGCGGAGCGGGCTTGGCCGGAGCCTTGGCGGCGGCCGGCTTGGCGGCGGGCGGCGCGGGCTTGGCCGGAGCGGGCTTCTTCGGCGCCGGCTTGGCAGCCGGCGCGGAGTCGGTCACCACGGCGGTCACGGTCTCCGGCTGCGACTCCTTGGCCGCTGCGGATTTGGTGGTCTTCTTGACGGGCGCGGTGGTGCGGCGCTTGGCTTGACCTCGAGAACGCTTGGGAGCCGCGGAGTCGGCGGCCGTCACCACGACGGTCACACCCTCCTTGCTGAGGCTGCGCAGGAATCCAGCGGCTTGCGACATCGGGATGTCCGCTTCCTCGAAGGCCTTGCGGACATCCTCGGACTCGAGGAAACCCTGCGAGCGCCCACGCTCGAGGAGCTGCTGAATCACTGGCTCGTTCAGCTCCGACGGCTTCGAGCGAGTCGAACTTGCAGGCGACACGAACACCTCTCGAACGAACGCATGGCGAGAATGGACCCAGGTGCTTCTTCTTTTCCGGTGGTGAGGTCGCGCGGACCGCGACATGCCATTGTGGCACGCCACGGTACGTGATACGGCCGCGTCCCGCCGGTTGCCCCTCCACCCTAGGCCGACCGAGACACTAGTGCGTACGGAAGGAGGTCACTGATACCCGAAAGCAACCGTTATGACTGTTTCATTCAGTCACTCTTCGTGGCCGGTGGAACGTGGACCGCGAGTACCGTTACGTCATCGTCCTGTTCATACCCGGACAGCATGTGGTCCACCAGGAAATCGAGCAGCATATTCGGGCTGTTCAGGACCTCCGGGGGCGCTTCGGCCACGACGGACGAAAGCTCCCTGAGCCCGGCGTCCAGCCCGCGCTTGCGGTTCTCCACCAGACCGTCCGAGTACAGAACGGCGGTGTGACCCGGCGGCACGCAGAACCTGAACTGCTTGCGGCTCGTGGCCCAGCCGAGCGGTGTGCCCGGCTCGGTCTCGTGCAGCAGCCCGACGCCCTGCGGCGAGACCAGCAGCGGCGGCGGGTGACCGGCCAGGGCCAGCGTGCCCTCCCCGGTCCCGGGCTCGACGACCATGTACGCCAGGGTGGTGACCTGCTCCTCCTCCTCGGTCGCCTCGAAGACGCGGTCGAGCCCCGTCAGCACCGCGGCCGGGGGCGGATTGGTCAGCGCGAGGGCCCGCATGGCGTTGCGGATCCGGCCCATGCCGGCGGCGGCCTTGACGCCCTTGCCCATGACGTCGCCCACCACGGCCGCCACCCGGCCGTCCTGCAGGACGAACGCGTCGTACCAGTCGCCGCCCACCTGCACGTGACGTGAGCCGGAGCGGAAGCGGTAGGCGAGGGTCAGGCCCCGCACCACCGGCAGGCGTTCGGGCAGCAGGCTGCGCTGCAGCGTCTCGGCCGTCTTGTGCTCGCGCTCGAACAGCGTGGCCCGCCCGGCCGCCAGCAGCGGCAGGCCCACCCAGGCCCGCTCGTCCGTCTGCGCGAGGAAGCCGGAGATCTGCGCCTCGTCGGCGCCGGCGTCCACGAGCTGGGCCCGCAGGCTGTCGGGCGACTCGGCGAAGAGCGGGCGGCGGCTGTTGACCGCCATCGTCATCACGTTGGGTTGCGCGAGGTCGATCTCCTCGCCCCGGGTGTCCGGGGTGCCGCCGCTGCTGATCAGCTTGAGCGTCGCCCGGTCGAGGTCGAGCAGGGCCACGGACGAGTGGTCGGCGGCGAGGGCCGTACGGCCGACGTCGATGATGACCTGCACCACCTGCTCGACGGTGAGCGCCTCGGCGAGCTGGGCGGTCGCGCCCTGGAGACGGGCGGTGCGCAGCGCGGCGGCGCCGAGCTGGTCGGTGAGGCGGCCGCGCATCTCCTCGGCCTCGCGCTGCGGCGTGACGTCGGTGTTCGCCCCGACCCACTCCACCACGCGGCCGTGCCTGATGATCGGCACGGCCCGGACCTCGAAGTGCCGGTAGCCGCTGGCCCGGGTGCGCACCCGGTAGCTCCACTCGAACATCGTCCGGCCGCGCAGCGCCTCGCGCCACGCCTCCTCGGTGCCGGGACGGTCGTCGGGGTGCACCGCGTCCAGCCAGCCGTGCGCGAGGTACTCCTCCAGGCCCTGGCCGGTGATGGCCCGCCACTGGGGTGCGTCCTCGGCCACCGAGCCGCTGGGCGAGCTGATCCACACGAGCTGCTGCTGCGACTCCACCAGCGATCGGTAGCGTTCCTCGCTGCGCTCCAGCATCTCCTCGTTCAGCTGCCGCTCGGTCACGTCCACCCCGAACAGCGCGGTCCCGACGACGCCGTCGTCGTCGCGCATCGGGAAGAAGGACACCGTCCAGTGGCGGCTGTCGCCGTTCTCGGCGCGGGTCCTGATCCGCTGGTCGGTGACCGGCAGCGCCTCGTCGGCGATCCGGCGCAGCGCCGCCTCGATCAGGGTGGTCAGGTCGGCCGGCAGCAGCTCGGCCGGTTGGCGGTCAAGATGCAGCTCGACAGGATGGCCGGTCAGCTCGGTAAAGGTGGAGTTGACCCGGACGAAACGCCCATCCGGGTTGAAAAACGCGAAGGCAAACGGCGCCTCCGACATCAGGCCTCTGAAGAGGTCGGAGTCTGATATGTCCAAACCGGGCTCCCGGGGCCGGGGCACGGAGGTTTCGGCGCTCATGGTCGGCACCTCCGTCGCGTGCCAGCGTCTCCCACGAGGCACATCTCCATAACTGTGATTGGTAGCGCAGATCTGCCCTACATCATGGGCGATCGGCATGCGCGGACGGAAGCCCCGCCCGCCATGCGGTCAACGCATCCTGTCAAAAGACCGGCGTCTCGCGCAGGAGGATCCGGCCTACTTCTTGGCCGCCCGCTTCGCTTCCTGCTTGGTCGCGCGAACCAGTTGCAGGCTCTCGGCGTCCACGACGTCGGCCACCGACCGGTGCACCCCCTCCTCGCCGTACGGCCCGGCCGCCTCACGCCAGCCGTCCGGGCGCACACCGCACTGCTTGCCCAGCAGGGCCAGGAAGATCTGGGCCTTCTGCCGGCCGAATCCGGGGAGGGCCAGCAGCCGGCGCAGCAGCTCGGCGCCGTCGCGGACATCCTTCCACACCTTCTCGGCCGAGCCATCGTAATGCGCGACGAGATAGGTCGCGAGCGCCTGGACGCGGGCCGCCATCGCCTTGGGATAGCGGTGGACGGCGGGCGCCGCCGCGAGCAGGGCCGCGAACTGGTCAGGATCATAGGAGGCGATCTCACGCGCGTCCAGGTCGCGGCCGAGCCGGTCGGCGATCGTACGGGGCCCCGCGAAGGCCCGCTCGAGCGGCACCTGTTGGTCGAGCAGCATGCCGATGAGCAGTGCGAGGGGGCTGCGGCCGAGCAGCTCGTCGGCCTCGGAATCCTGGGCGAGCCGGATGCGCATGGGGTCAGCTTCCCACGCGGCAGCCCGCGAAGGGTTGACACCGCCGGGGAAAGAGGTGAAATAAGGGGCGGCAGGTCCCCATTCAGCGAGGAATGCAGTCCATGCCCATACTCGCAACACGAATCAGTGGCGGCCCATCACCGGAGCCGGGTCTTCGTGAACCGGTGGAAATCGTGACCCGCCGGCTGGCCGCGGAATTCCTGACCGTCCCCCTGTCCGCAGTCGCCCGCTGCGTCGCCGACGCCTGGGCCTGCGGCGAGCACCTGGGGCTCGACGTCACTCCGGAGATCGTCGAGCGGGTCGCCCGGGAGCGCCTCCTGGGTATGGTGAACTCGGCGCCGCCTTCCCGGAGGTGACGCGCCGTACGGCGGTCGCCCGGCGGTCGCCCCGGCCCGTACCCGTACGGCGGGGAAGGCTGGAGCGGCAGATAACGGGGAAGTCACCGGGCCGTGTTCCTGATGCCCTTCGCGGCGGGAATGCGAGAAGGTGGTCACCGTGAGCGAGCGGAGCGAGATCTCGTGAGTCGCCGGCGCCGACGTGACCCCCGGGAGACCCGGCCGCCGGACGACGTGTTCGCGGAGATGCTGCTGGCGGCCAGGGAGCTGCTCGCCGTGCGCAGCCCGCTCGACGCCGAGCTCATGGTCTCCGACATGCTCGGCGCGTGGTGGGGCAGGCGGCTGCGTGGCGGCGACGTCGAGCAGATCCTCGGCGAGGGCCTGGTGGACTACGCGGCCAAGGCCGGCACGCCGGCCGCGCTCACCCTGCTCATCTCCGTCGCCTACCTCGGCACCGCCCGCCAGGCGGCCAAGGCGGAGGGCGCGGCGCTCGCGCTGATGGAGTCGGACGTCGCCCGGCCCCGCTGGGCGGACCGCGTCGGCGCCGTCAAGCCGACCGGCTGCTACGTCTCCAGGGACGTGTACGGCGACCAGGACACCGTGGTGTGCACGTTCGCCTACAACGGCGAGGACAGGCACGCGCTGGTCGTGGTCGTCGACTACAACATGGGCGGCATGGCCCGCGACGCCTGGGTGTCGTCGCAGGTCGACAAGCTGCTGGAGCAGGCCAGGCTGGAGGCCGCGGGCAACGCGCTGCTGCGGTTCGAGGAGCTGGAGCCGCAGCAGGCGCGGGCGCTGCTCGAATTCGCGATGAAGGCGGCCCGGGCCGCCGCGCACGGCCGTACGGGCCCGAAGCTGGTGAGCGACAGCTACAGCGCCTACCACGCGTTCGCGCGGGCGCGCGTCAAGGCGCTGCCGCCCGGGCGGATGCGGCCCGCTCCCGCGCATACCGAGGCCCCCTACAGCCGCGACCGCCGCGCGATGCTGGCGGCCGAGTTCCTCGCCTCGGACGCGGCGGAGAACCTGTCGGACCCCTCGGCCGCGTCCCGGTGCGCCGACCACATCATCGACTACGGCTGCGACCAGGACTTCGGCCGGCCGATGCGGGTGAGCCCGACCAAGTGCGAGACTTTCCTGCTCGACTGGCTGCCGCGCAAGGTCCTGCTCACCCCGGCGGAGCAGGACGCGATGCCGCACGTGCTGTCGGCGTGGGTTCGTTTCGCCGGCCCCCGGATCGGGCTGCCCGACGAGGGCGTGCGGGCGACGCTCGACGCGGTCTGGGAGGCGACGGCCCGCTTCACCGAGGCGTATCGGGACCCGGCCACCTTCGGGCTGGACCGCTCTCTCGTGGAACGGCTGCTGCCCGACGGCGACCTGTCCGCGCTGGCCCGGCGCGCGTTCGCGTTCCCCCTGCTGCAGGGCATGCGCGGCTCGACCAACCTCGACCTGCTGAACCCGGCGGACGAGGCCGACCGGCGCATCCTGCTGGAGATCGACCACGCCGACGAGCTCGGCCGTACGGACCTGGAGGAGCACCTCGCCTGGCACGAGGAGATCGCGAGCCGGTTGTGGGTCGGCGACCCGCCGCAGCTGTGGGAGGCCGCCCAGCGCCTGATCGACCTGGGGCACGACCGCCACGACGTGCTGCACGTCCTCATCGAGATCGCCGAGCGGATCGGCGACCATCCGGACGAGCTGGCCGCCGCCCTGGACGACATCGCCGACATCCCGGACGAACCTCCCACCTGACGCCGGGAACTCCTCCCCCTGCGGCAGGATGGGCACGGCGGCGCCGCTGATCATCCGCTGCACCTGCGCGGCGCCGGTCCGGACCGGCTCGCCGGCGGCGGCCCGCCGGCGGCCGTTCAGGAGGCGTAGCCGATGTCCTCATACCTGAGGTCGAAGAACCCGTTGGCCCCGATGTTGGTCAGCGCGGACCGCACGGCCACGCCCTGCGGGCACTGGTAGAGCGGCAGCACGTTGACCTTCTTCCACACCAGCCGGTCGGCCTCGTTCAGCAGACCGGGCACCTTGTCGGGGTCGAGCGTGCTGCCGGCGCGGTACATGGCCTCGTCGATCTGCTTGCTCCCGCTGCGCCCGAGGTTGGAGTACCACTCGATGTCGTCGCCCCGGCCGCCGCTCTCGCCGTCCGCGTAGATGTCGAAGGCGCTCGACACCGGGAACGGCGTGCTCGGATAGGCGAAGGCGGTGATGTCGAAGTCGCCGGGGATGAGGTGCTTGCCGAAGAAGTCGTCGAAGGACACCTTTCGCACGTCGACCCGGATGCCCACGCGCTCGAGCATCTGCCGGGCGACGTCGGCCTCGACGCCGCTCATGACGATGCCGTCGGGGACGACGAAGCGCAGCGTGAGCGGTTTGCCGTTCTTCACGCGGGTCTTGCCCGACAGCTTCCACCCCGCCTGGTCGAGCAGCCGCCCGGCGCGCTTCGGGTCGTACCCGCCGAGCTCCCCGGCGTTGGCGTGGTAGCCGTACTGGCTGTTCATGAGGAAGTGGTTGTCCAGCGTCACGGTCGGCCAGCCGAGGCCCTTGAGGTCCACCTGCATGAGACCGCGGCGGTCGAGCGCCGCCGCGACGGCCTCGCGCACCCGCGCGTCGGCCAGGACCGGGCTCTCCCCGTTGAGAGTGAGCTGCCGATACTGGGTGCCCGCGGCCTGCCGGACCACGGCGTCCCAGGCCTCCCTGACCCTCGCGTAGTCGTCGGGGGACGGGCCCACCTCGAAGACGTCCACATCTCCCTTGGTGAACGCGTGGACCATCTGGTCGGGACGCACGGTCCGGAACTCGATGGTGTCCAGCTTGGCCCGGTTGCCCCACCAGGCGGGGTTGCGAGTGAGCGTGACCGTCCTGCCCTTGACGTCGAGGCGCTCCACGCGGAACGGTCCCGCGGTCACCGGGATGCGGTTGATCCAGTCGGCGTTGAACGCCGCCGCGGTCGCGTCGGTGGTGCTGGGATACAGCGGCGTGAACAGGGACTGCCACTCGTTGAACGGCTGGGCGAGGGTGACCACCACCTCGCGGTCGCTCGCCCCCCTGGCCACGCTCTGGATGTTCTCGTACGCGATGGTCGAGTCGACCCGGTAGTCCCGGTCGCGGCCGCTCATGGCCTTCCACTGCGTGGCGAAGTCCGTCCAGGTGATCGGCCTGCCGTCCGACCACTTCGCCTTGGGGTTGATGGAGTAGGTGATGACCTGCCGGGGGGAGGTCGCGGTGATCCTGGCGTTGGTCACGTAGTCGGTGTCGAGGGTCAGCCGCCCCCGCTCGTCGGACCGGAACGTGCGGGGCATCAGCGCGTCTGTGACCGCCTTGACGGCGGTGCTGTCGCCGTCGACGTGGTTGCGGTTCCACTGTGTCGGGAAGTCGGTGAGCCCCCACCGGAGCGTGCCGCCGTCCTTGACCTTGTCGCGGGCCAGCGGGTTGATGTCGTACGCCTTGACCGGGGAGGGGGCGAGCCCGCTGTCCGGTTCACCCGGCCCCCGCTGCACGCCGCAGGCACCGGCGGCCCACAGAGCGGCCAGTGTGGCCAGGGCAACCGGCCATCGTGCTCTCACGTGCTTCTCCGATCCTCCAGCTACCATCCGCAGTCGATTAGTAGCAGGAAGTGACGGCCTGCGGCCATCGGGACACGCGTCCGGGGGGTTTCCTACGACATCAGGACAACTCGTCTACCGCGCTGCGGACGTCCTCGCTGATGATCGTCGTCAGCTCGGCGGCGTTCGCCGACCCCTGCTCGGCGAGCCGGACGTCGCGCCGCAGCGCCGCCCGCTCGTACAGCGACCGCGCGAAGCGGCCGTTGCCCAGCCCGTCGATGAGCCTCTCGCGGCAGACCCAGTCGAAGACGTCGGCGAGATCGCGGGCGGCGGAGGCGTCGAACCTGTCGCCGCTCCCGGCGGCCAGCAGCTGCGCGATCTCGGTCAGCTCCGACGGCCTGTAGGAGGGGAACGACACGCGCTGATTGAACCGGGAGGCCAGGCCGGGGTTGGTCGCCAGGAACGCGTCCATCTCGCGCTCGTAGCCGGCCAGGATGATGACCACGCGGTCGCGGTCGTCCTCGGCGCGCTTCAGCAGGGTCTGCACCGCCTCGGCCCCGAAGGCGTCGCCCCCCGAGTAGCCGGTGTTGACCAGGCCGTAGGCCTCGTCGATGAACAGCACCCCGCCGAGCGCCCGGTCGACCAGCTCGTTCGTCTTGATCGCGGTGGCGCCGAGGTGCTGGCCGACCAGGTCGGCCCGCGACGCCTCGACCACGTCGGGCCGGGCCAGCAGGCCCAGCGCGGAGAAGATCCGGCCGAGGATGCGCGCGACGGTCGTCTTGCCGGTGCCCGGAGGGCCGACGAACACGAAGTGCCGCATCTGCGACTGGACCGGCAGGCCCTGCTCCTGGCGCATCCTGGCCACCTTGAGCTGGGCGGTGATCGCGTGGACCTGCCGCTTGACCGGCTCGAGTCCGGCCATCCTGTCGAGGTCCGCGAGCGCCTCGTCCAGGGTCGGGGTGACCTGGTAGCCGCGGTATCGCGCGGTGATCTCGTTGAACGCCTTGGTCACGTCGTCGGCGGTGATGGTGACCAGGTCCTCGCCGCGCGGCGCCCCGCCCGCGCTCACCACGCGGACGTCGCGGGCCTGCGCCGCGGCCTCGGCGAGGCTGCGGGCGAAGCGGGCGTTGCCGAGGTCGTCGACGAGCCCGCGGCGCTCCACGTCCTCGAACAGCCGGCGCAGCACGGGACGGGCCTCGGGGGCGAGCAGGTCTCCCCGGCGCTGCTGCAGCGCCTCGGTGATCTCCAGCAGTTCCGCGGGGCTGTAGCTGGGGAAGCGCACCCGGGTGGCGAAGCGGCTCGACAGCCCCGGGTTGGACGCCAGGAAGTCGTTCGTCTCCCGCTCGTAGCCGGCCAGGATGACGATGAGCCGGTCACGGTCGTCCTCGGCCCGCTTGAGCAGCGTCTGCACGGCCTCCGCGCCGAACCGGTCGGGCTGGCCGTCGCCCGAGTTGATGAGGCTGTAGGCCTCGTCCACGAACAGGACGCCGCCGAGCGCGCGGTCGATCAGCTCGTTGGTCTTGATCGCCGTGGCCCCCAGGTACTCCCCCACGAGGTCGGCCCGCTGCGCCTCGACCACGAACGGCGTCTCCAGCAGCCCGAACGCGTAGAAGATCTTGGCGAGTGACCTGGCGACGCTGGTCTTGCCGGTTCCGGGAGGGCCGACGAACACGAAGTGGCGCATCGGCCGCTCGTTGGCGTAGCCCGCCTCCCTGCGCAGCCGGGCCGCCTCGATCGACGCGGCGATGGCGCGCACCTGTTCCTTGACCGGTTCGAGGCCGATCATGGACTCCAACTCCGCGAGCGCCTGCTCGACCGTGATGGGCGGCGGAGCGCCGGTCTCGGCCGTGGCGGGCTGGTGGCTGCCCGCCCTGGCGCGCACCTGCACCTGGGTCTCCGCGCCCGCCGCCTCCCGCTCCGCCTCCGCACGCACCTTCCTGGCCAGCACCAGGCGGAAGAGGAGCAGCGCGGCGGCGACGCCGTACGCGCCCCACAGGGCGGCGGACGGCGACAGCGGCGACAGCGACAGCGCGACGACCCCGGCGGGCGCGAGGGACATCAGCGTCGTCAGCCACGGCGGGACCCACCGGATCAGGTGTGCCGCGCCGCCGGTCAGCGCGCCCAGCAGCATCAGCAGGCCGGGCACGATCGACTGCCCGCCGAACACGCCCATGAACAGCGGCAGCAGCAGACCCCACCCGGCGAGCACGAGCACGGTCGCGGCGGCGCGCGGATAGCTGAGCGCCAGCGCGAGGAAGCACAGTGCCAGGAACGTGTAGATGAACGTGGGCGCCAGCGACCAGTTGAGCGCCGCGGCCACTCCCATGGTGGCGACGAGCAGCACCACGAACAGCGCGCGTCGCGCGAATGGCGGAAGTTGGAAATAGCGGAAACGCACCTGTTCGAACAGATCACGTGCCGCAGTCCGGCTTAAGAGGCTCGCCGCCCGTGCCCTGTCGGAGTCCCGCATCGACGCCTCCCCGCTTCGACCCCGGTTATACCGCACGTGCGAACGGAATGGGTGGACCCATGCGGCGCGGTGGACGACGCACGTCGCCGGAACGGGTCGCCCGCCCGAGTTGCGCGGTTCGCGGCTACCGGGTGCGGGCCTGGTGGCGTCCGGGGTACTCGCGCATCAGAACCTGCCGCGGCGTGACCCGCAGCACGTCGTCGTCCGGCACGGCGACGCCCCGTACCTCTGCCCAGAATCGCGGATCTCCCACGAAGAGGACCACGCGCGGATCGCGCCGCACCGCGTCCCACGCCTCGTCGCCGGCGATGAGGCGGAACTCGCCCGCCGGGGTCACCGAGGTCACGGCGCTCACCGCGAGCGCGCGCGGGCCGTCCGCCCCGGTGCAGGCGAGGACCACGTTCCTGGAGTAGGCCGCGGCGTGCCGCACCTCCTCGCTGAGACCGGCCGAGGGGGTCAGGTCGCCGGGGATCCGCGTGCCGCGCGACTCGGACGGCACGAGTGAGGCGCGCCACGGGCCCGGCCCGCCGCGCCACCAGGCCCGTGTGGCGCGCACCGCGAAGGCCGCCGCCCCGAGCGCCAGCGCGCCCCAGGCACAGCGCCACAGGGCCACGACGGCGGGGTCCGGCCCCGCGAGGGCCCACGCCGCACCCGCGCCGGCGGCGCAGAGGGCCGCGACGGCCGGAGCGGCGAGCGCCGCGGCGAGCCACCGGTCGCGCGACCGTGGCGCGCCCGTCGTCCGCACCCGCAGCAGCCCCGCCGGGACCGCCAGGCACGCGACGGCGGCGAGGGGCGCGCCGGTCAGGAAGGGCACCAGCATGAGCGCCGCGGCCGCCTGCCACGCGCGGGCCGCGACGATCCAGAACGCGACGGCGATGTCGCGCGTCGCCGCCCGGTCGGCCGCCGCGATCCTGTCCCGATCGGCGGCGCCCGGACCGGACGGCACGGGCGGCACGGGCGGCACGGGCAGCGCGGCGGCGAACCGCCTCAGCGCGGCGACCGGGCGTCCCCTCCACGTCTCGGCCAGGAGCCTGAAGGCGAGCGCCGCGGCGGGGTTCAGGAGCACCAGCCCGGTCGCCCCCGCCCAGACCTCGCCCACCTCCTGCAGCGAACCCGGCCTCGGCTCCGGCAGCGTGGCCAGCCCCGCCACGTACGCCGCCGGGGTGAGCAGCCCGAGCGCGACCGACATGCCGAGCCGCAGGTCGCGCCGGAGCATGCCGGGAACGTAGGCCCAGGCGCCCACGCGCGCGGCCTGCCGGACGCAGACCACGAGGACGGCCGCGAGCGCCAGCGCGCCGCCGATCCGCGCCTCCTCGTGCATGCCGGGGAGCTGCCGGTGCGTGCCGGGGAGAAGGCCCAGGCCGGGCAGCACGACGGCCGCGCAGATCCCGGCCGTCGCGACCGCGAGGATCACGCGCACCTGCCGCGACCAGGTCTCAAGGGCGCGCCGCGCCCGGCCGGTGTCGCGCGGGTCGGCCTCCCATGCGGGGTCGTGGTGATCACGCGGCCGCTGCCAGCGCAGCAGCGTGAGGCCGAGGTTCACCCACGCCGCCGGGTGGTCCCGGCGCCTGCGCAGCGCCGCGCCGTACGCCCGGGCCGCCCCGTCGTGGTCGCCGCGCAGCAGCGCGAGGTCGCCGCACAGCACGTGCGGGTCGGGCTCGTCGGGGGCGAACCGGACGGCACGCCGGGCCTCCGCCCACGCCTCCCGCCACCGTCCGGGGATCCGCCGCAGCGCGCTCGCGAGCCGCAGCCGCGCCGCCCAGGAGCCGGGCGCGAGCCGTACGGCCTCCCGCGCCGCAGCGACCGCCTCGGTGTCGCGGCCGAGACGCTCCAGGGCCGCGCCGGCCAGGCGATGCCCCCATTCGTCCTGCGGATCGCAGCCGATCGCCTGGCGCGCCGCTTCCAGCGCCGCCTCCGGCTGGTCGTGCGACAGCCGGGCCACCGCGACGGCGCACCAGGCGCGGGGGTCGGCGCGGTCGAGCGGGGGCGGCACCGGGGACGCATCACATCCGTCGATATCGCTCCCCACGACCGCATGATCCGTTGGGTTCGGCCGCTTGCCTAGACGCGGGATATATACCTATGGCTCTCTAGAGAGGCGGATTGCTCCACTTGATCACCTGCGGTGATACGGATCCGGCGATTTGTTCCCGACATCACCGGAAGGGCTGAGAGATCCGCTTCTCATGGCCTAAGCTGCCACGCATGTTCCAGCGGGCCGGGATTTTGGGGCAGGAGCACTGAACGGACGATGATCATGGTTTCGGTCGAGTCCGTCACCGTCCGTGCCGCAGGTGCCCTGCGGGAGCACCGCGCGAGCCGGTGGTCGGTGCTCGTGCTCCTGTGTTTCAGCCTGCTCCTCATCGCGGTCGACGCGACCGTGCTGCACATCGCCGTCCCGGCGCTCACCGCGGCCCTGGAGCCGTCGTCCGTGCAGCTCCTGTGGATCATCGACAGCTACTCGCTGGTCGTCGCGCCGCTGCTGGTGACGTTCGGCACGCTGGGCGACAGGTATGGCAGGCGGCCCTTCGTGCTGGGCGGCTACGTGGTGTTCGGCCTGGCCTCGCTGTCGGCCGCGTTCGCCGCGACCCCGCTCGCGCTCATCGTCTCGCGGGCCTTCCTCGGCGTCGGCGGCGCGATGATCATGCCGGCGACGCTCTCGATCATCCGGCAGGTGTTCACCGACCGGCGCGAGCGGGCGATCGCGCTCGGCGTGTGGAGCGCCGTCGCCGCCGCGGGAGCGGCCGTCGGGCCGCTGATCGGCGGGGTTCTCGTCGAGCACCTGTGGTGGGGCGCGGTCTTCCTCATCAACGTGCCGCTGCTGCTGGTCGCGTTGCCGCTCGCCGTACGGATCCTGCCGGCGTCGCCTCGGCGGGCCGACCATCCGTGGGACGCGCTGAGCGCGGCGCTGTCCACCCTGGGCATTCTGGCCGTCGCGTTCGGGCTGAAGGAGGCGGGGTCGGGGCACACCTTGGGCCGCGGGCTCTCGCTGGCCGTGCTCCTGGCCGGCGTCGCGCTGCTCGTCTGGTTCGTGCGGCGGCAGCGGCGGCTGCCGTTCCCCCTGCTCGACATCGGGCTGTTCGCCCAGCGCGGCTTCGCGACCGGCGTCGGCTGCGTGTTGCTGGCCATCTTCGCGCTGGTCGGGCTGGAGCTCATGCTGGCGCAGTATCTCCAGCTCGTGCTGGGGCTGTCTCCCCTGGAGGCCGCCGTGCGGATGCTGCCGCTCATGGTCGCGGCCATCGCGGGCGGCCTGGCCGCCGCGCACGTGCTGGGGCGCGTCGGGCTGCGCGCGACGGTCGGCGGCGGCCTCGCCCTGACCGCGCTGTCCCTCACCCCGGTGCTGACCTGGGGCACCGAGCAGCATCCGGTGATGCTGGCGGTCTGCTTCGTGGGAATCGGCTTCGGCGTCGAGGTCGCCCTGCTGGCGGCGTCTGACACGATCATGGCCACCGTGCCGGAGTCGCGGGCCGGCGGCGCGGCCGCGATCGAGGAGACGGCCTACGAGCTGGGGGCGGGCCTCGGCATCGCCGTCCTCGGGACGATCACCACGATCGTGTACGCCCCCTCCCTCACGACCGTCCCGGGGATCCCGGCCGGGCTCATGGCGCAGGCGCGTGAGTCCCTGGCCGCGGCCGCGCACGTTGCCGACGAGACCGGCGCGACCGGAGCCGCGCTGCTGGACGCCGCCCGCGCGGCCTTCGTCACCGCCCTGCATTCCACCATCGTCGTGAGCGTGGCGCTGCTCGCGCTCACCGCGCTGGCCGTGGCCCTGCTGCTCCCCCGCCACGTTCCCACCCCCGCGAGCGCCGACGCCGAGGAGTCCGGCGGCGTACGGACCTGAGCCGGCCGCACGCATGACGGCGGCGCAGGCGGGGAAGTGTCCGGGCAAGTCACCCCCCACCCAGAGTGAGAAGCCGTGAAGAGAACCCTGCACGACTTAGCCTCGCTGGCCGCCCGCATGGGCGTCGGCGGGATCTTCTTCGCCAACGGCTGGCAGAAGCTCGAAGCCGGCCTCAACGCCACCGCCGACCAGTTCACCGCGCTCCAGGCTCCGCTGCCCCACGTGTGGGCGCCGGTGACCATGCTGACCGAGCTGGTGGGCGGCGCGCTGCTGATCGCGGGCCTCGCCGTGCCGGTCGTCGGGCTGCTGCTGTTCGCCGAGGCCCTCGCGGTGTTCGTGGTCACGGCCGGGGACAGCGGCCTGCCGCTCACCGGAGGCGACATCGAACTGATCGTGGCCCTCGGGGCCGCCTCCGTGCTGCTGGCCGTCACCGGCGCGGGCCGGATCTCGGTCGACCACATGGTGGTCATCAAACGGCGCGAGGCCGAGGCGGCCGGGGAGTTCGCGGCCGAGGCGGAGGCCGACGCGGTCATCGCGGCGCTGCGCCCGCCACGGCCAGGCGAACCGGGCGCGGGCGAATCCCCGGCCAGGCCCGCCCCGCCCGGGCCCGCTTCCGGCGAACGGCAGCCCACGCCCGCCCCCTCCACCGGGTCGTCCGGATCGCCGGAGCCGCCCCCGGCGGACGGCGCGAGTGCGGGCTCCACCGCCGCCGGGACGGCCGCGGAGCGGCCCGGCGACGAGGCTCCGGCGACGACCACGGTACGCAAGGCCGCGCCCCGGCAGCGGCGTACGCGGCGGGAGGACGACACGACCACGGAGAGCCGGGCCGAGGCGCCCCCGGCCCGCTGAGCGGGGAACCACGCCGTACGGGCCAGGCGTGCGAGCCAGGCCACGCGAGCCAGGCCACGCGGGTCGGGCTCAGGCCGCGGCGTCGGTCTCGGCGGGGACGGCGGGCGGTGGAGCGGTACGCCCCGCGCGGCGCCGGGGGACCATCCCCTGGATCACGGCGATGCCCAGCAGCACCACCAGCGCTCCGGCGGGCTGGTTCCAGGTCAGGTGCTCGCCGAGGAAGACCACGCCGGAGGCGGCGGCGAACACCGGGATCAGGTAGGTCACGGCCGATCCGGTCGTCACCCCGACCTGCCTCTGGATCCCGTACAGCAGCAGGTAGGCGATGCCGGTGCCGAACGCGCCGAGGGCGACGATGCTGCCCCAGACCGTGAGCGGGGCGTCGAGCTCGACCAGGCTCACCCCGGCGAGCGGCGTGATCACCGCGAGTTCGGCCGTACCGGCGACCAGTTGCGCGGCCGCCAGCACGATGGGCTCCTCCCCGCGCGGGATGATGAACCTGCCCATGTACGCCCCGCCGACGCCGTAGCAGGCGGCCGCGCCGAAGCAGGCCAGGCTGCCGACGGCCTCGCCGCCGGAGATCGGCTGCCACACGCCCAGCACCACCATGACCCCGGCGAAGCCGAGGCCGAGCCCGGTCGCCCTGGTGGCCGTCGCCTTCTCGCTGCGCAGCAGCAGCGCGAAGAGCAGCGTGCACAGCGGCGTCGTGGCGTTCCAGATCGCCGCGAGGACCGAGGAGACGTGCTGCTCGCCGTACCCGAAGAGGGTGAACGGCACCGTGGTCAGCACGATCGAGGCGACCGCGAAGTGGCCCCACAGGCGGGGGTCGCGGGGCAGCCGGCGGCCGGTCGCGAGCACGGCGACGAGCAGGGTCAGCGCGCCGACGGCCATCCGGCCGAAGGAGATCTGGAGTGGATGGAGGCTCCCGAGCGCCACCTTGATGAAGAAGAAGCTGTTTCCCCAGATGAGCGCCAACAGGATGAAAGACGGGAGCCACCGTCGCATACGCGTATTCCCTCCGATTTTGTGCCGGTAAGGAGCGTAGTGCGGCGTGGCACCTTAGCGGGAGCGGTTTTCCGACCTGGAGGTCAGGGCTCCCGGGAGAGCGGCAGGCGCAGGAGGA
The DNA here is from genome assembly GCF_030268985.1 of Microbispora sp. NBRC 16548. Lineage (NCBI taxonomy): Bacteria > Bacillati > Actinomycetota > Actinomycetes > Streptosporangiales > Streptosporangiaceae > Microbispora > Microbispora sp. NBRC 16548. Next base: position 176,911 of record NZ_BSSF01000001.1, on the reverse strand, counting down.
AGCGCGCGCCGCGCGGGCTGTCCATGATCGTCAGGGTGCCGCCGTGACTCTCGGCGATCTGCCGGGCGATGGGCAGGCCCAGGCCCGCGCCCCCGATGTTCCTGCTTCGGGCCGTGTCGAGCCGGGTGAACCGCTGGAAGACGTGCTCCCGCTGGTCACGCGCGATCCCCGCGCCGTCGTCGAGCACTTCGAGCACGGCCAGACCGGAACGGAACCGGGGGTCGCCGTCGGGCGGGTCCTCGCGCCGCACCTCCAGCCGTACGGTGGTGGCGGCGTGCCTCTCGGCGTTGTCGAGCAGGTTGGTGACCAGGCGGCCCAGCCGGATGCGGTCCCCTCGGACGACCACACCGGGAGTCAGCTGCGAGACGACCCTCCTGACCGGGCGGCGGGTGTCCAGCTCCGCGGCCACGAGCCGGCCGAGGTCCAGCGGCTCGCGCTCGCAGGGCGCGCCCGCGTCGAGACGAGCCAGCGTCAGCAGGTCGGCGGCGATCGCCTGGAGCCGTTCGAGGCTCTTCAGCACGGCGGGCCCGATCTCCCGCAGGTCGGACTCCTGCGGGGCGAGCAGCGCGTCCTCCACCTGCGCGCGGATCGCGGTGATAGGGCTGCGCAGCTCGTGGGACGCGTCGGAGGTGAAGCGCCGTTGCTGTTCGAGCGTCTCCTCCAGCCGGTCCAGTGTGTAGTTGACACTCTGCGCGAGGTCGTGGATCTCCCCCTTGGCCTCGGGGACCGGCACCCGCCGCCCGAGGTCCGAAACGTTGATCTCGTCGAGCTCGGCCGTGATGGCCCGCACCGGCACGAGCGCCCGCTTCACGCTGCGCCGGGTGCCGTACGCGACGGCGGCCGTGACGAGCGCCGATCCCACGGCCAGACCGGCCACCAGGGCCGGCGGCGGATCGAACGCCTGGACCGGCGCGGCGCTGTAGACGGTCCAGTCTCCGTCGTCGCGGTAGACCTGCTGCGCGACCACGATGTGACACCCGTCCGCGCCGAAGACGCCGCCGCAGACCTCCCGCGTGGCCTTGCGGGTCGGCGCCTGAGGACGGAAGGTCGCCATGGCCGGCTTTCCGGCCATGGCCGGCGTCGCCGCACGCACCCTGCCCTGCGGGTCCACCACCTGGACGGACCGGTCTCGCCCGCCGGGGGGCAGCACGCTCCCCGCCTGTCCGTGGTCCACGAGGTAGGCGACCCGGCCGCCGTCCGCCGTCGCCTCTCGCAGGAGGTTCTCCCGGGCCGCCGCGTGCAGCGACCACACCAGGACGACCGAGAACGCGGCACACAGCAGGGCGACCACCGTGCCGGTGAACAGCGCGATGCGACTCCTGACCGACCAACGATCCCCGAAACCCACGTGATCGCCCACCTACGACGTGGTCCTACTGACCGTGCGTAAGAAATCTACTCTTCAGGGCGTTATTAACCGGTAACGGGACAAGCTGGACGAGATGGTCCTGTCGGGCCGAAATACCGACACGCGCAACACGATCGGCAAGCAGGTAAAGGAGCCTTCCGGACGGCCCTCCCGGATGGTGGGATATGAGGTATGAACGCCGCCGGACCACTGCCGGTAATCGACGTCGCCGCCCTCACCGGCCCCGGGACCGGCCCCGGAGCAGGCCGGGAGCGCGCCGAGGTCGCGCGCCGGATCAAGGCCGCCTGCCTGGACAGCGGTTTCTTCTACATCAGCGGCCACGGGGTGCCCGAGGCTCTGATCGCGGAGCTGAAGGACGCCGCGGCGCGCTTCTTCCGGTTGCCCGAGGAGCACAAGTCGCGTATCTCCATGGACCGGAGCGGGCGGGCCTGGCGCGGATATTTCCCCGTGGGCGGCGAGCTCACCTCCGGCCGGCCCGACCTCAAGGAGGGCCTCTATTTCGGCGCCGAGCTCGGCCACGACGATCCCCGGCCGCTGCACGGGCGCAACCTCTTCCCCGAGGAGGTGCCCGAACTGCGCCGGGCCGTGCCGGCGTACATGGACGCCCTCACCCACGTGGGGCAGGCGGTCATGCGGGGCGTGGCGCTGAGCCTGGGGCTCGACGAGGACTACTTCGCCGCCGGCTACACGGCCACGCCCACGACCCTGTTCCGGATCTTCCACTATCCGCCCCCGCCGCACGCCGATCCGGACGAGTGGGGGGTCGGCGAGCACACCGACTACGGCCTGCTGACTCTGCTGCTCCAGGACGACAATCCCGGCCTCCAGGTGCACACCGCCCGCGGCTGGATCGAGGCGCCGCCCATCCCGGGCACGCTGGTCTGCAACATCGGCGACATGCTCGACAAGCTGACCGGCGGCCTGTATCGGTCGACCCCGCACCGCGTGCGCAACGCCACGGGCCGCGGCAGGCTGTCCTTCCCCTTCTTCTTCGACCCCGGCTGGGACTGCGAGGTGCCGCCGCTGCCCTCCCTGCCCGCCCGCGAGGGGGGCCGCGCCCGCTGGGACGGCCTGGACCTGCGGGCCTTCACCGGCACGTACGGCGACTATCTGACCGCGAAGGTCGCCAAGGTGTTCCCGGGACTCGGCGGCCGGGTGCTGCCGCCGACCTCCGGAGCACGTGAAAACGTGTAATCAAGAAAGCAGTGCAACCGGCACAATATTCGCCATGCATCTCCCCCGCTGGTTCGCCGAGCGCGTCGAACCGACCGCTCCGGACGCCGAGTTACGCGTCTCCACGATCGAGCTCTTCTTCGACCTCGTCTTCGTCTTCACGATCACGCAGCTCACGTCGCTGCTGGTGGGCGATTTCACCCGCCAGGACGAAGATGGGTTCGCCGGCCAGGGCACCGTGCAGGCGATCCTGATCTTCGGTCTGCTCTGGTGGATGTACTCCGGCTACGCCTGGCTCACCAACACCGTGCCGCCGGAGCGCGCGGCCCGGCGGGTGCTGATCCTGTGCGGCATGGCCGGATTCCTGATCATGGCCCTGGCCATCCCGCGCACCTTCTCGGGCAGCGGCGTGGCGTTCGCCGTCGGCTACCTCGTCATCGTGCTCGTCCACGGCGGGCTCTACCTGCAGGCGACGGCCGCGATCGCGCGGGTCGTGCCGTTCAACCTGGCCGCGACCGCGCTCGTCTTCGCCGCCGCCTTCGCCGACCCGCCGTGGAACTACGCGCTGTGGACGGCGGCCCTCGTGCTGATCTGGATGAGCCCGATCTTCATCGGGCAGAAGGGCTTCCCCCTGCACCCGGCGCACATCGTCGAGCGGCACGGCCTGCTGGTGATCATCGTGCTGGGCGAGTCGATCGTGGCGATCGGCATCGGGGCGACCGACGGTCACCCGGGGGCGGCGTTGATCGTCGCGGCCCTGCTGGGCCTCGCCCTCACTGCGTCGCTGTGGTGGGTGTACTTCGGACGCGGCGAGAGCGGGCCCGAGCACGCGCTGATGCGGGCCGAGGTCGTCCAGCGGACGCGGCTCATCCTGGGCGCGTACTTCTACGCCCACATCCCGATCCTGCTCGGGGTCGTCGCGACGGCGGCCGGGATCAAGAAGGCCGTCGGCCACGACCATCTCGGCCTCGGCCCCGCCGTCGCGCTGGCCGGGGGAACCGCGCTGTTCCTGCTCGGCGACCTGTGGTTCCGCCGGGTGCTCGGGCCGGGACGGACCGCCGTGCGGGTCGCCGCGGCGCTGCTGGCCGCGGCGACCGTCCCGATCGGCCTGTGGTCGTCGGCCGCCCACCTCGGCGCGCTGGTCGTCCTGCTGGTCGTGATGATCTGCGTGGAAACCGTCCTGTAGGGGCGGGGCTGCCCCAGTCCACTCAGTCCGCTCAGTCCGCCAGGCCGTTCCCGGCGATCACCTCGCGATACCAGCGGGCGCTGTCGCGCGGCGTGCGCTCCAGCGTGTCGTAGTCGACGCGGACGAGCCCGAACCGCTTGTGGTAGCCCCGGGCCCACTCGAAGTTGTCCATCAGCGACCACACGAAGTAGCCGCGCAGGTCGGCGCCCCGGTCCATGGCCGACCGGGCGGCGCGGAAGTGGGCGTCGAGATAGGAGATCCGGCCGGGGTCGGACACCCCGTCGGGAACGGCGGCCCCGTTCTCCGTGATCATCAAGGGCGTGCCGGGGTAGTCGCGCGCCAGCCGTACGAGCAGGTCCTCAAGCCCGGCCGGGTTGATCTCCCAGTCCATCTCGGTGACCTCGCCGTGCGGGTCCTCCCAGGCGATGCCCTCGCTGCCGGGATACTCCGGATGGCCCTCGGACGAGGGGTCGGCGACGACCCGGTTGACCGTGTAGTAGTTGACGCCGAGCACGTCGATCGGCTGCGCGATCGTCGGCAGGTCGTCCAGGTTGACCTTGGTGAAACGTTCCAGGTGGGCGAGGACGTCCGCGGGGTACTCGCCACGCAGCACGGGGTCGAGGAAGAGCCGGTTCGCCAGCCCGTCGATCAGGCGGGCCGGCTCGGGGTCGCCGAGGATCGGCGTCAGGTTCAGCGTCAGCGAGACGGACTCCGCGCCCCCCGCCCGCAGCGCCTGCACGGCCAGGCCGTGCCCGAGCATCAGGTGGTGGGCGGCGGTGAACGCGGCGGCCGGGTCGGTCACCCCGGGCGCGTGCCGGCCCGATCCGTGCCCGACGAACGCCGACACCCAGGGCTCGTTGAGCGTCGTCCAGACGCTGACGCGGTCGCCCAGGCGCCGGTGCACGGCGGCGGCGTAGTCGGCGAACCGGAAGGCCGTCTCACGGTTGGTCCAGCCGCCCGTGTCCTGCAGCGTCTGCGGGAGGTCCCAGTGGTAGAGCGTCGCGACGGGCGTGATGCCCTTGGCGAGCAGGGCGTCGACGAGCCGGTCGTAGAAGCTCAGGTCGGCGAGGCGCGGCCAGGCCACCGAGAACCGGTAGGCCTTCAGCCCCAGCCACGCCATGATCTCGACGTCCTCGAGATAGCGGTTGTAGTGGTCGCAGGCCACGTCGCCGGTGTGGCCGTCGGCGACCATGCCGGGGGTGTGGGAGAAGGTGTCCCAGATCGAGGGGACGCGGCCGTCGGTGTGGACCGCTCCCTCGATCTGGTACGACGCGGTCGCGGCCCCCCACAGGAAGCCGTCGGGAAATGAGATCATCGTGAACTTTCGCGAATCGTCAGCCGAGGTTCGAGGAGCGTCGACTCCGGGACGGCCTGGCCCTCCAGCTTGGCCATGAGCAGCCGGACCGCCTGCCTGCCGACGTCCTCGGCGGGAATGAGCACGGAGGTCAGCGCGGGGCTGGCCCGTTCGGCGATGTCGTCCGGGCAGATCGCCACCACCGAGACGTCCTCGGGCACCCGCCTGCCGAGGATCCGCAACGCCCCCAGCACGTGGCCGGCGGCCGCCTCGTTGTGCACGACGAGCCCGGACAGCTCCGGCCGCTCGTCGAGCAGCAGCTTCACGGCGGCGTGGACCTCGTCGAACGACTCCTCGCAGGGCCGCGCGTCGGCCTCGAGCCCGTGCCGCCGGGCCGCCTCGACGTAACCCGCCATCGTGCGCTCGGCGAACCCCGTGCCGCGCTCGTAGACCACGCGCGGCGCGCCCAGCAGCGCGATCTCGCGATGCCCGAGATCGGCCAGGTGGTCGGCGCACAGCGCCCCGGCGCGGGCGAAGTCGAGGTCGACGCAGGTCAGCCCTTCGGGGTCGGCCGGGAAACCGATCAGCACGCTCGGCTCGGCGAGCTTGCGCAGCAGCGGCACCCGGGGGTCGTGGATCTCCACGTCCATCAGCAGCAGCCCGTCGACCAGCGCGCTGGCCGCCACCCGGTGCAGCCCGTCCGCCCCCTCGTCGGCCGTCATGAGCAGCACGTCGTGGTCGTACTGGCGGGCCGTGGTGACGACCGAGGTCGCGAACTGCATGAGGACCGGCAGGTTCATGCCGGCCCGCAGCGGCAGCACCAGCGCGATGACCTTCGCACGCTTGCTCGCCAGGGCGCGGGCGCCGGCGTTGGGGTGGTAACCGAGGACCCGCACGCTGTCCAGGACCCGCTGCCGGGTGGTCGCCGATATCGCCCGCTTGCCGCTCAGCACGTACGAGACCGTGGAGACGGCGACCCCCGCGTGCTTGGCGACGTCGGCGATCGTCACGGTCCTCACGGGCAGAACCCCAACGCGCTCACCGTGACCCCCTCGCTCTCGTACACCACATAAAGATCGCGCACTCCGGCGGCTCCCGCCAGAGGAGTGCTCACCTCGACGAAATCGTGCCTGGTCGCCGTGGGCGGGACGCTGACCGCGCCCGCGACCTCGCCGGTCAGGGGGTCGTCGAGCCGCAGCGTGACCACCCCTCCCTCGTCGCTCGACACCGCCAGGACGCACGCCGACAGGCCCCCATCGGCGATATCCCCGCCGAAATCCCCTCCGCCGAAAGCACAGTCGCGGAAGGCGATCCACGCCCCCGGTCCCGTGGAGCGGACCGCGTCGCCGGAGTCGAGAGCGGCGTCGCACAGCACCACACCGTCGTACTCGTCGTGATCGGCCGCGTCCAGTGGCCCCGAGGTCAGATCGCGCGGCGGGATGCGCTCGCCCCGCACCCGGAACGGCACGCACAGCCGGATGTCCCCCGCCGAGGCGCCCACCTGCGCCTTGTGCGCGGCCTCCTCGACCACGAACCTGCCGCGCGTCACGTCCCAGAAGGCCAGGTCGCCGACCGGCACGTCCACCGACACCGTGCGGCTCTCGCCCGGCGCGAGCCGCACCTTGACGAAACCGCGCAACTGGCGCAGCGGCTGCTTGACCCGGGAGCGCCGCTGGTGGGTGTAGAACTGCACGACCTCCTCCCCCTCGCGCTCACCCGCGTTCGTCACGGTCACCCGGACGGTCAGCGTGTCGTCCTCGGCGAGGTCGGCCGACGACAGCTCCAGATCGGAGTAGGCGAAGCGGGTGTAGCTCAGGCCGTGCCCGAACGGATAGAGCGGCCGGCCGCGATAGTAGAGGTAGGTGGCGTCGGAGGCGATGATGTCGTAGTCGAGCAGGTCGGGCAGCTCGGCGGCCGAGCGGTACCACGTCTGGGTGAGGCGGCCGCCCGGGTCGTCGTCGCCGAGCAGCACGCCGGCGAGCGCGTGGCCGTACTCCTGGCCGCCGTGGGCCGACCAGACGATCGCGGGCAGGTGCTCCTGCGCCCAGGTCACCGCGAACGGGTAGCCGCTGGAGACCACGAGCACGGTGGCCGGGTTGGCCGCGTGGACAGCCTTCAGCAGGGCCTCCTGCCGCTCGGGCAGCGCCAGCGTCGTGCGGTCCTCGGTCTCGCGGCCGTTCACCAGCGGGTGGTCGCCGAGCACGACGATCGCGACGTCCGCGCGGGCCGCCGCCTCCGCGGCGCGGGCCGCGCCGCTCTCGACCGGCTCCACGGACAGCACGGACGCGGCGTCGGGGTCGTCGGTCGTGCGCACGACGCCGTCGGCCACGGTGACGTAGCGGCCGGAGGAGATGTTGCGCAGCACCACGCCCCTCGGCCGCTCCTCGATCCGGAAGGTCTGGCGCACCTCCCAGCCGTTCGGCCCGGGCTGGTCGTTGGCCAGCACGCCGTCCTCGCCCGCCGACACGTGCCGCCCGTTCGCGCAGGACCGGAACGCGAACGCGCCGCCGCCCCAGTCGAACACGTCGAAGCAGGAGCGTTCGCTCCCCACGTACAGCGGACCGCCGGCGGGGTCGGCGGACGCGCCGACGTACCCGCCCTCGGTGCGCAGCGCCACCCGGTCGGCGCCCTCGCAGTAGACGGTCTCGCACCGCTCGGCGAGCCCCGCCAGGGCCGTGACCTGGTAGGGCAGCGTGCCGCTGTACCAGTCCTCGAACAACGCGTCGGCCAGCGGGCCGATCACCGCGACCGTGCGCGGGGCGGCCAGCGGAAGCAGGCCGTCGTTCTTCAGCAGGGTGATCGACTGGCGGGCCGCCTCCCGCGCGAGCCGCTGGTGCTCGGGGCTGTTGACGACGTCGTGGGTGATGTCGTCGTACGGCGTGGCGGGGTCGAACTCGCCGAGCCGCACCCGGATCGACAGCGCGTGCCGGGCGGCGGCGTCGATGTCGGCCTCGGTCAGCAGGCCGCGGTCGAGCGCGGTCCTGACGTGGCCCAGGGTGGCGGCGGTGTCCGCGTCGTCCTGTGTGAAGCTGTCCAGTCCGGCCTTGATCGCGTGCGCGTACGCCTCGGGCAGGTCCTTGTGGTAGCCCTGCAGCCCGGCGAGGTTTCCCGGCGCGTACGCGTCGCTGACCACGAGGATGTCGTCGGGCGCCCACGTGCGCAGGTGGCTGCCGATCAGCGGCGACAGGTGGGCCGGACGGCCGTTGACGAGGTTGTACGACGGCATGACGGCCACCGCGGCCCCCGACTCGACAGCCGGCCGGAACGCCTTGAGCTCGTATTCGTGCAGCACCCGCGGCGGCAGCCCGCTGGAGGTCACGCACCGGTCGGTCTCGTTGTTGTAGCCGAGGAAATGCTTCAGCGTGGGCGCCGTCTTCAGCACGGCGTGGCCGCCGCGCAGGCCGCGGGCGTAGGCCGTGCCCATCACCCCGGTCAGCCAGGGGTCCTCGGAGTAGCCCTCCTCGTTGCGGCCCCAGCGCGGGTCGCGCAGCGGGTTGACCACCGGCGCCCAGACGTTGCGGCCCACGCTCTGCGGATCCTTGTGGTGGAAGGCCATGACCTCGTCGCCTGTCGCCTCCCCCACCTGGCGGACCAGGTCCGGGTTCCAGGTGCTGGCCAGGCCGACGGCCTGGGGGAACACGGTGGCGGGGCCATGCCAGGCCAGGCCGTGCAGGGCCTCGGTGCCGGTGCGGAAGACCCGCAGGCCGAGCCGTTCCACCGGCGCCTGGTACTGGTGCAGCAGGCCGATCTTCTCGTCGAGTGTGAGCCTGCCGAGCAGGTCGTCCACCCGTTCGGCGGGAGACAGCGCGGGGTTCCGGAATGCCGGGTCCTGGTCGTGTCTCGCCGGTTCGTTCATCTGGAGACTCACCCTTCGCGTCGAAGCGCTTCGATGACCTGCCGAAAAAGACGCCCATGAGGGCGTCGCGAGGATCCGCATGTTCGGTTGGAGAAGCGCCGCTGTCGAAGCGCTTCGAAAGCGTTACCGCAAGTTTCTGGCGTGTAAATCCGGGCTTATCCGGAAGAGTGCCCTCATCCTCGGCTCAGGTCAAGACCCTCGCCGGTTTCACCTCGATGTCACATCGAGGCCCACTCCGGCCGTACGCCGGCCGTACGCGAAGGCGGGCGCGGGGCCGGGAGTCCCGGCCGGTCCGCGCCCGCCCTTCCTGCCGATGCCGGGAGCCTCCGGTCAGCCGACGATCTGCAGCAGCGCCTGCTGCCTGGCCGCGCCGGGCTCGGTCAGGCGCTGCACCTGCCTGCCGTTCTTGTCGAGCACGACCAAGGTGTTGGCGGTGCGTCCGGCGACCCGGACGACCAGGCGGCCGTCCCGCAGGTAGAAGGCGCCGATGAGGGAGCCCTTCACCGGGATGGCGACCTTCTTGCCGGTGGCGACGTCGACCACGGCCGGGCGGAAGCCCCCCGGCCAGGAGCCGTCGCCCCCCGGCGCGTTCCTCGACAGCGGCGCCACGACGACCTTCGTGCCGTCGGGCGACAGGCTCTGCACGTGGTTGGCCAGGCCGACGCCCTTGACCTTGATCGCCTTGCCGGTGCTCACGTCGAGGCGGTAGACGCCCTCGGTCGTCCCGGCGTACCCGGCGAGGTAGCGGCCGTCGGCCGACCAGGCGAGGTGGCAGACCCCGAGGGTCGTGCCCGCCTTCCTGCGGCCCTTCCCGTCCGCGCCGACGACCGAGACGGACCCGGCGTCGGAGTCGCCCTTCGCCACGTACGCCACCTGCCCGGAGTCGGGCGACCAGACCGGGGTGAGGCACGGCGCTCCGGCCCCGGCGCCCTTGGCCGCGGTCGTGACCGTGCGGCCGTCCCCGACCCGCACGTACCCGGCGCCGGTGATCCAGGCGAGCTTCCTGCCGTCCGGGGACGCGGAGAACTGGCCCGTCATCGGCATGGCGCCCAGCTTCGTGAAGCCCTTGCCGGGCTCGTAACGGCTGACCGGGTAACCCTTGCCGTACGACAGGTAGACGGCGACCCCGGTGAGGGGCTTCGGCGCGGCGGAGGCCCCGGCCGGAGCGGCGGCGGCCGCGGGGGCGGCCAATGCGGCCGTAAGCGCGGCGGAGAGCGCGGCGGCGGACAGCAGGCGAGTGTTCATCATGTTCCAATTCGTCGACAGTGCGTTGTTCGACGCCTCGCACCCCGGCCGGGTTCGCAGCAATTCGATATCGGTACGCCTGACGCCGGGAACGGCGCGCCGGGCGCATGGGCCGGCCCCGCGCCACAGCCCGGCCGTTCCGGACGGCGGTTCCGGACGGCGACGGGATGAGGGGGTCAGCGCTGCGCGGGCAGGCGGCCGGAGTCGACCGAGTCGAGCACCCGCGCGGCGGCCCCGAGCGCGGCCGCGCCGTATCCGAGCGTGGACACCTCAAGCCGGCAGCCTCCCCCGCCGGGGGCGAGCACCCTGCCGTACATCTCCTCCTCCGCGCACGCGACGAGCCAGGGCGCCAGCGGCACGTAGTAGCCCCCGAGGATCACGACCTCCGGGTTGAGCATGTTGGCCACGGCGGCCATTCCCCTGCCGAGGTGGCGTCCCACGTCCTCCAGGAGCGTGAGGACGTCCCGCTCGCCGTTGCGGGCGCGCCGTACGACCTCGTCGATCTCGAGTTCGAGCTCGGACGGCGAGGCGTCGGGCGCCGTGTGGGCGAGGATCGCGCCGACCCCGGCCACGGCCTCCAGGCAGCCGCGCCGGCCGCACCGGCAGGTGGGCCCGGCGGGATCGAGCTCGATGTGGCCGATCTCGCCGCTGTAGCCCTGCCCGCCCCGCCTGAGCCGGCCGTCCATGACGATGCCCGCGCCCACGCCGACCTCGCCGGTTACGTAAACGAGGTTGGCGGCGTTGCGGTGGGGCCCGAACCGGTGCTCCGCCAGGGCGGCGAGGTTGGCGTCGTTGTCCACGAGCACGGGGAAACCGGGGTCGCGCAGCGCCTTGGTGAGGTCGCCCGCCAGGTCCGCGTCGCGCCAGCCCAGGTTGGGGGCGACCCGCACGGTCCCGTTGACGTCGACCAGACCGGGCACGGCCACGGTCAGGCCGAGCACCTGCCGGGCCTCCTTGGTCATCCGGCTCACGACCCGCCGGGCGAGCGCCGCCATGGCGACGACCGCCTGGCCCGCGCTCGAGGCCCCGCCGGGGAAGGACCGCCGCCAGTTCAGGAGCTCCTCGCCCTTGAGGTCCACCGCGACCGCCGTGATGTAGTCGACGTTGACCTCGATGCCGATCGCGGCGTACGGCGAGCCGTCCAGGACGAGCATGGTGGCGGGCCGGCCGACGCGGTGCTCGGTCAGGCCGGTCTCGCGCAGCAGGCTCCGGTCGATGAGGTCGGCGACCAGGCTGGACACCGTGGCCTTGTTGAGGCCCGTCGAGGCGGCGATGTCGGCACGTGAGCAGGGCGCGTTCTCCCGGACGAACCGCAGCACGACGGCGAGGTTGGTCGCCCGTACGTCGGTGAAGTCGGCCGGCTGTGGCCCGTTGTGCGATGTGATCAATGTCCGCCCCGTTCCCGCTCGGGCTCATCATGCCGCAATTGCGAGCAATTTGACACGACAACGGCGGCCGGAATCGTGGCACGCACGGACGCGCGGACAGCGCCGCGCCCGGCTTGGCACCGGCCACCGGTCCCAGCGCCTCCCGGGTAACCTGGTGGCACTCGCTCCTCCGACATTTGTTTGGCTAAGGAACTAACTAAAAGACTACCGTGCAGCGTCATGCGAATCCAGGGGCAAGCACCCGGGCGAGATGAGCGGGGCGCCGGCGGACCTTCGGCCGGCACGGGAAGTCCACACGCCGCACGTCCGGACGCCCGAACGCCCGGACGCCCGGACGCCCGGACGCCGCAAGCAAACCCCGGAGCAAGCGGAGTGCAAACGGGAATCAACCGCCACAGGCGAGTCTGGGCACTGTGAAGAGGGACATGTCGCATTACCTCGGCGAGTTGCTCGTGTGGGAGATCGAGGACTATCTCCGCGCCCGCTCGGCCCGGCCGCAGCGGGCGCGGGTGGCCCGCATCCGGGTGCCCGACCGGCCGGCGGCCGAGATGGTCGCCGCCGACCTGGAGGCGGGCGGCAGTTTCTACGCCGCTGCGAGGCGTGCCATGGCGCTGGGCATGACCCTGCCGGACGACCTGTTCGGCGTGGTGACCAGGGACGAGCACCCCGAGGTGTTCGAGGCCGTGCCGGGCACCACGCTGCCGCCGAAGCGCGAGGGCGAGGGATTCCTCATCATCCGCCTGGTCGCGTTCGAGTCCTGACGTGCAGCATGAGGGCCTCCCGCGGGTGTGGATCCCGCTCGGAGGCCCTCACGACCGTCAAGGTGACCCGCTCTAGCGGGCGACGGCGCCCGTGACCTCTCTGTCGACAATCCTTGTCGCACCGGATTCCCGGGCGCAGTGCGCGCAGCAGAACCAGCGGCCGTCGAACTCGGAGCCGTGGCCCACGATGCGGCACCCGCAGTGCTCGCACACAGGCGCCATCCGGCTGATAGCGCACTCGAAGCTGTCGAAGACGTGCACCGCCCCCTGGGTGTGCACCTCGAAGGCCATGTCGTAATCGTTGCCGCAGACCTCACAGGTAGCCATGGTTTCCCCCCGTCGACTCGCGGTCGAGGGGGGAAATACCCGCGCAAACCTGCACGAACACCGGCTCACAGGGCGCCGAGTAGGGACTTGGCCACGGACTTGGCCCCGGTGGCCGCCTCCTTGGGGTCCATGAGCACGGAGTCGGGCGCGTTGATCGGCGTGTTCTCCGGGCGGTCGCTGCCGGACAGCAGCACCCATATGACGTTCTTGCCGTCCAGCGCGTAGATCTCGTACCGGTTGCCCTGGGCCGTGTCGGTGCGCTGCCGGATCGCCTGGCCGAACGCCTCCTGCCCGAAGCCGGTCAGCTTCTCGACCTTGCCCCACCGGATGCCGCCGATCTCGCTGCTCGCCGTGAACTTGGTCTTCGAGCGCTGGTCGATGAGGTAGTAACGGGCGGATTCCGCGTCCCAGAAGGTGTGGACGGCGATGCGCAGGTTCCGCCACCGGACCTTGCCACCGCCGAGCGGCAGCTTGTCGTTCCACCACTGGCACTGGGTGACGTTCGAGTGGCCCTCCTTGCTCCGCACCGCCGCGCCCTCGGTCTCCGGCACCAGGGTGGCTGCCAGCGTCTTGAGGCTCACGCAGGCCCGGGGCAGGGGGATCCGGGTGGGCGAGGGCGAAGGCGACGGGCTCGGCTTGGGGCGCGCGTGATACGGCAGCGGCTGCCCGGCCCGCCAGGCGGTCACCGACTTCGCGAGCTGCCCGAGCAGGCCCTTCACCTCCCGCAGGGCGTTCTCCTCGGTGATCGACTGCGTGCTCTCCGTCGACAGGAGGTCGGCCTCCTTCTTCTTCTGGCTCGCCTCGAACTTCACCTGGAAGACCACGTCGCCCACCCGGCCCACTCCCTGGCCGAAGGAGTACCAGTACTGCTTCCCCTCCCGCGTCCATTGGTACTGCGCGGCCGCCGTGTCTCCGATGCCCTGGTACTCCTGGGCCGCCGAGTAGTAGTGCTCCTTGTCCGAGTGGGTCGCGCCGTACTTGTACTGGCTGAGCTCACCCTTGTACTGGATCTTCGCCGCCTCCACGGCCGTGGTCGTCCCGAGCGCCTCGTACTTGGACACGTTGACCGTGATCTCGCGGCTGCGGGTGACGTCCTTGTACGAGATGTTCCGGTTGGCCCAGCGGCACTGCCACCGGACGTAGCTCACGAGGGTGTCGCCGCGGTTGTCGTCGGTCGAGGAGTCGATCTCAGCCCGCGGCACGAGACGCTCGGCCTCGTCCGGGTCGAGCATCGAGCACACGTCGACGGTCGCCGCCACCGGCGCGGCCGACGCCGACTTCTTGGCCGCCGTCGCCGCCGTCGCCGTCGGACTCGCCTTGCTGGACGCTCCCGTCTGGCGCACCGTCATGAACGCGAACGTCCCCCCTGCCACCACCAGCACAGCGACGACCGCCACCACCGGCAGCACCCACCCCCGCCGCGCCGGGGCGGAGGGCTGGGTCGGCATCTGCCACAGCTCGGGCGGAGGCGGCGTGGCCGCCTGCCAGCCCTGTCCCTGCGGTCCGGACGGCGGGCCGCCCTGCCCTCCCTGGGATGGATAGGGATAGGGATTCGACTGAGGCGACTGCGGCGGCGGCCCGGCCGGAGGCCCCGGCTGCGGCCGGCCCTGGCCACCCGGCACGCCGGGATACCCCCCGGGCTGCGGGCCGCCGGCGTGCGCGGCACCCGGATACGCGCCGGGCTGCGGCTGCGGCCCGGGGTACGGGCCCGGCTGGGGGGCGGGATACGCACCCGGCTGCGCCTGCGGCTGTGACCCTGGCTGGGGACCGGGGTAGGCGCCCGGGGCGGAGTACGCGCCCGGCTGTGGACCGGGGTACGCGCCGGGCTGCGGCTGCGGCCCTGGCGGGGAACCGGGGTACGGACCCGGCTGGGAGGCCGGGTACGCGCCCGGCTGCGGCTGCGACCCGGGCTGGGGACCGGAGTACGGACCCGGCTGGGGACCGGCGGGATACACGCCCGGCTGCGGGCCGGGTTGGGAACCGGGCGGCGGGCCGTACGAGGGCGGGTAGGGCGGAGCTCCCGGGTGGGGGTGGCCCTGCGGCGGGTACGGCGGCATGCCCTGCCGGAGGCGGTCGTCCGGGGGAGGCGTCTCGCCGGGCTCGACGGGCTCGACGGGGGCGTCGTCACCGCTGGTCATTGGGTCTCCTACAGATGCAGAGCGGGAGGTCACCCGAGCCCGATGCCGACGAGTTCGGCGGCGCGCTCGGCCGTGCGCCGGTCGGCCGGGGTGACCGAGGGGTCACCGGCGCGCCGGTAGGCGACCTCGACGATGAGATTGCTGAGGCGGAACCAGACCGTGGCCCCGGTGGTCCCGGCGGGGTCGGAGGAGTCACAGGTGAAGGCCTCGTCGGCGATCCCGGGCCGGTCGCGCGCGGCGGCGCCCCGCGCGGCCCGCTCCGCCGCGAGGTCGTGGGAGGCCGCCGCCTCCCCCTCCCCCTCGGCCGGCAACCGGTAGGCGACCGTGATGGTCCCGTCGTGGCCGGTGGTGTGCTCCTTCCACTCGCATCGCCCCTCGGCTGCGGGTTCCCCGCGCGGCGTGGCACCGAGGAGGTCATGGATCTGCGCCTTGGTCAGGCTGCGGCAGGCGTCGGGGACGGCGGCGAACCGCCCCGAGCCGCCCTGTTTCCCGGACACGAGAAGCCAGGCGCCCAGGCCGGCCGCGAGGCCGACCACGACCACCAGGGCCGCCACGGCGACGAAGCGCCACATGCCGGCGGGCCGGTCCGCGGGGGCGGGGGCGGGGGGCGCGGCGGCGGCCCGCAGTGCCTGCCGTACGACGTCGGGCGGCGGACGCCGCGCCGGATCCTTGTCGAGCAGGGCGAGCACGATCCACGCGAGCACCCGCGAGGCCCGGGTCATCGGCCGGGGCTCGTGGAGAAGGACGGCGGCGACGAGCGCGGCGGCCATGCTCCGGTGGAAGGGCGGCTCCCCCTCGACGGCGGTGTAGAGCGTGGCCCCGAGGGACCACAGGTCGGAGGGCGGGCCGTCCGGCTCGTCGCGAAACCGTTCGGGAGCCATGTAGTTGGGCGAGCCCGCCGAGCTCTGCCAGGAGTGCCCGGCGCCGCCCAGCGGCGCGGCGATCCCGAAGTCGGTGAGCAGGGCGCGGCCGTCCGGCCCGATGAGGACGTTGGCCGGTTTGACGTCGCGGTGCAGGATGCCCCGGGCGTGGGCCGCCTCAAGCGCGTCGAGCACGGCCAGCCCGATCTCTGCCACGCGCTCGGAGGCGAGCGGCCCGTCCTCTCGGATGATCTTGTCGAGGGAGCGGCCCGGCACCAAGTCCATGACGATCCACGGCTGCCCGGCGTGCCCGACGACGTCGTGGACCGTCACGATGGACGGGTGGGTGAGCCGTCCGGCCGCCCGGGCCTCGTCGACGGCTCTGCCGAGGAAGTCGGCGCGCTGCCGGTCGTCCAGGTCGGGCGGGACGTGTAGCTGCTTGATCGCCACCTCCCGGCGCAGCAGCTCGTCGTGGGCGCGCCAGACCGTGCCGCCGCCGCCCTCGCCGAGCGGTTCGGCGAGGCGGTACCGTCCGGCGAGCAGGTCCACGGCTAGGCCAGCCCCCTCAGGCCCTCGGCCGCCGACGCCGCCGCCGCGATCGCCCGGTCCCGCAGGACGGCCGGCGAGCTCACGCCGAGATCGGCGTACTGGAGCCGGACGACGAGGTCGCCGAGCCTGAAGTACACATAGGCGGCCTGTGCCCTGCCCTCGGGCGTGGTGAGGTCGACGGCGAACGCCTCGTCGGCCACGTCCGGCGTCTCCCGTCCGGCCGTCTCGATGGCCTGGGTCCTCCGGTCGAGGCCGATCTCGTACCAGAGCCAGCTCGCGTCACTCGGCCCCGACCCGTACTGCCTGCGCAGTCCTTCCATGAGCGTGGTCGCCGAGGCCGTGTCGAGCCCCCACGGCTCGGGGGTGTCGGAGTCGGTCTCGGCGCTCAGCTCGACGCCGCTGCCCTTCACGGTCCACTGGCAGGTCGTCTTCCCCGGCCGGCCCTGCGCCGATGCGCCCACGATCCGCCGCACCTCCTCGGCCGGCAGCGCCCGGCACAGGTCCACGGCGCTGTCGAAGGTGGGCGAGACCCGGTGTACGGGGTCCTGGAGCGGCTCGCCCGCCCTGCCGGAGAACACGACCGCCGCCACGGCGACCGCGACGCCCACCACGGCGGCGGCCCCGGCCGCGTACCACCACCGGGGACGCCGCTTCGGCGACTCGATCCGCAGCCCGTGCCGGAGATCAAGGTCCGGAGTGCCGCCGTCGGCCACCTGCCGTAGCAGCGTGAGCGTGGTCGCCGCGTCGGGGCGGGCGGCCGGATCGCGCGCCATCATCCACGTCAGCACCGGGCCGAGCGGTCCCGCGAGCACCGGCGGACGGGGAGCCTGGGTGAGGGTCGCCCGGATCACCTCCGAACGCGAGCCCTGGTAGGGGGCGGCGCCCTCGACGGCCGTGTAGAGGGTGGCGGCCAGCGACCACAGGTCGGCGGCCGGGCCGCCGGGATCGCCCGCGAGCCGTTCCGGCGCGATGAAGCCCGGTGAGCCGACCATCAGGCCGGCCTCCGTGATCGACGCCTGGTCGGCGGGGCGGGCGATGCCGAAGTCGGTGAGAAGCACCCGGCCGTCCGCGGAGAGGAAGACGTTGCCCGGCTTCACGTCCCGGTGCTGCACACCCCCGGCGTGCGTGGCCGACAGCGCGTCGAGCAGGCGGGCGCCGAGGTCCGCCACCTGCCGGTACGGGAGCGGCCCGTACGCGACGATCTGCCGGGCGAGATCGTGGCCGTGCAACAGCTCCATGACGATCCACGGCCTGCCGTCCTGGAGGAGCACGTCGTGGAGGGCGACGATCCCGGGATGCCGGACGCGCGCGGTGACCTCCGCCTCGCGCATGACCCTGGCGATCAGTTCGGCCCGCTCGCGCTCGCCGAGGCCGTCCGGAAGGCGGAGTTCCTTGATCGCCACCTCGCGGTCGAGTACGGAGTCTCTGGCCAGCCACACCGTGCCCATGCCACCGGAGCCCAGCGGGCGCAGCAGGTGGTATCGCGAGGCCAGCGTCCCCCTCAACGATTCGGCCATATCGGGGAGAATAGCGAAAGCGTGATCGATACGCCCGCCGCAGGCGGAACCAGCCTCACCCCCCGGGCTCATCGTGGCGGCCGTGTTCGCGATCGCGCCGCCGGTGCTTCCCTGATCCACGGCGTCAGAGGTCACGGCGCGGATCTTCCACGGCTGGGGAGCGGGCATGGCGTGGTGAACGCGCGGCCGTCGGGCGATTACCTCACGCGTCATCGTCTCCGTGACCCGTCCGCGGCATGCTTGAGCCAAGAGGAGGACCCACCCAACACCCGCGCACCGCATTCGACCCGGGAGAGACCATGACCGCCTACGCCATCGCCCAGCTCCGCGACGTCAACGTGGGAGCGGACATCGTGGAATACCTGCGGCGCATCGACGCCACGCTGGAGCCGTTCGGCGGCCGTTTCATCATCCACGGCGGCGAGCCCGAGGTGCTGGAGGGCGCCTGGACGCACACCCTCATCGTCATCGAGTTCCCCGACCTCGACAGGGCCAGGGCCTGGTATCGGTCGCCCGCCTATCAGGAGATCCTGCCGCTGCGCACGCGCAACTCCTCCGGTGAGGCCGTGCTCATCCAGGGGGTGGACGAGGACCACAAGGCGACGGACGTGCTGGCGCCCGGCTGACCACCCGCGCGCGGACGCCCCGCGCAGATGCACGGGGCGTCCGTTGTTCCCGTAGGGGAGCCTCAGCTCAGGGCGAGGTCCTTGATCCGGACGTCGCCGGTGAAGACCAGGTAGACGTCCTTCACGCCGTTCGCGCCGGACACGGGAGCGGTCGCGGTGGCCCAGTTGTAGATCCCGCCGGTCGCGGCGACCGGGATCGCGGCCACCTTCGCGCCGGTCGGCGAGCCGAGACGCACCTCGATGGTCCCGCCGCCCGTGGAGGCCACCCCGGCCGTCACCGTGCGGGGCGTGCGGAGCTGGACGTCCTTGAACGCGATCCAGCCGCCGTTCGCGCCCGCCACCGCGTCGCCGCGCACCTTGGTCTCGTCGACCAGGTGGATGCCCGAGTAGTCGTCGAAGTCGACCGCCCGGGTGGTCGTCGACAGGTCGCGGTGCGGGATGTTCTCACCCTTGACGTTGATCGTCGCCCGCTGGCGGATGTTCGCCGAGGACGACCCCACGAGCACGTCGTGGGTCGCGTTCTCGACGGTCCACTTGTTCCGCGTGACGTCCCACAGCGCCAGGTCGCTCTTCTTGACGCTGAAGGCGACCGTCTTGGTCTGCCCCGGCGCCAGCGTCACCCGCTGGAACGCGCGAAGCTGCTTGACCGGCTGCTTCACCCGCGAGCGCTGCTGGTGGGTGTAGAGCTGTACGACCTCGTCGCCGGCCCGGGAGCCGGTGTTGGTCACCTTGACCGAGACCTCGTACGCGTCGCCCTTCGGCACCGCCTTCAGCCCCTGGTAGGAGAACGACGTGTACGACAGGCCATATCCGAACGGGTAGAGCGGCTTGCCCTGGTAGTACAGGTACGTCCGGTCCTTCTTGACGATGTCGTAGTCGAGGATGTCCGGCAGCTCGGCGGCCGACCGGTACCACGTCTGGGTGAGCCGCCCGGCCGGGTTGACGTCGCCGTACAGCACGTCGGCGAGGGCGTGCCCGGTCTCGGCGCCCGCGTGGGTGGTCCACAGGATGGCGGGGACGTTGTCCTGCTCCCAGTTGATCGTGGTCGGGTAGCTGTTCTCCAGCACCACCACCGTGTTCGGGTTGGCCGCCTTCACGGCCTTGACCAGCGCCTCCTGGCCCTCGGCGAGGTTCATGTCGGTGCGGTCGTGGGCCTCGCGGCCGTTGATGAACGGCATGCTGCCGACCACGACGACCGCCACGTCGGCGGCCTTGGCCTTGGCGACCGCGTCGTCGACGCCGCGGGAGACGACCTCCCTGGCGTAGTGCGTGGCCTGGTCGGCCGTGGTCAGGCTCAGCGTGCCGTCGGCCGCCGCCTTGACGTAGGCGTTCGGCCCGAACCAGCTCTCGGTCGTCTCGTAGCCGGCGTACCGCAGCAGGTAGGTGCCGTCGGACTGCTGCTCGAGCTTGAACTGCTCCTGGACGAACCAGCCGGACGGCTGGTCGGCGGTGTTGGCCAGGGTGGACCAGTTGGCCCGGCTGACGTACTTGCCGTTGGCCACGCTGCGCAGGGTCAGCACGCCCTGGCCCCAGTCGAACGCGTCGAATGTCGAGGTGGCGCCGGCCGAGGTGTCGCTCTCGGTGAGGTCGCCGCCGGCCGCGGGGGCGGTGATGTACTTCCCGGTCGCGACGTCCTTCAGCGCGATCCGGTCGGCGCCCTCGGAGGAGGCCACCGACGCGGCCCGCTCCTTGATCCCGTCGAGCGGGGTCACCTTGTAGGGCAGGCTGCCCGAATACCAGTCGGTGTAGAGCACGTTGGCCAGGGGGCCGACGACGGCGACCTTCTTGCCGGGCTTCAGCGGCAGCGCGCCGCCGGAGTTCTTCAGCAGCACCATCGCCTTGGCCGCGGTCTCGCGGTTCAGCTTCTGGTTCGCCGGGCTGTTGACCACGTCCTTGGTGATCTTCGCGTACGGCCCGCCGTCGGGGTCGAACTCGCCGAGCCGGAAGCGGATGCTGAGCTGGTGCCGGACGGCGTCGTCCACGTCCGCCTCGGTGAGCAGCCCCTTCGCCAGCGCCTCCTTGACCGCCGCGACCGTCGGGGCGCCGTTGGTGTCGTCGACGGTCATGCTGTCGAGGCCCGCCTTGATCAGCGCGGCGTCGGCCTCGGGCTGGGTGGCGTAGTACTTCTCCGTCTGCACGAGGTTGTTCGGCGCCCAGGCGTCGGAGACGTTGAACAGCGTCCGCTTCGTCCAGGAGCGGACCACGTCGTCCAGGTCGGGGCTGACGGTATTGGGCCGGCCGTTGACGAGGTTGTACGACGCCATCACGCCGGTGGCCGCGTCGGCCTCGATCGCCGGCTTGAAGGCCGCCTCGTCGTACTCGTGCTTGACCCGCGGCGGCAGCTCCGAGGAGGTGACGTCGCGGCCGGCCTCGTTGTTGTTGGCCAGGTAGTGCTTCAGCGTCGGCGCCGCCTTGAGGTGGTCGGGGTCGTCGCCCTCCAGGCCCGAGCCGTACGCCGTGGAGATGGCGCCGGTCAGCGTCGGGTCCTCCGAGTAGCCCTCCTCGTTGCGCCCCCAGCGGGGGTCGCGCAGCAGGTTGACCACGGGCGCCCAGAGATTGAGCCCCCACACGGTGGGGTTGTCTGCGTGGAAGCCGCGGGCCTCGTCGCCGACGGCGGAGCCGACCCGCTTGATCAGGCCCGTGTCCCAGGTGCTGGCCAGGCCGACCGCCTGGGGGAAGACGGTGCCCTTGGCGGTGACCACGGCGCCGTTGTTCGTGTAGTCGGTCGACCAGGCGACGCCGTGCAGCGCCTCGGTGCCGGTCTTGAACATCTTGATGCCGAGACGGTCGATCGCCGGGGAGTACTGGTGCAGCATCGCCACCTTCTCGTCCGGCGTGAGCCGGCCGAGCAGGTCGTCGACGCGCTGGGCGAGCGGCAGCGACGGGTCGCGGAACGGATAGTCGTCGGCCGCCCTCGCGGGGCCGGCGCCCAGGCTCAGTGCCAGAGCCAGAGCGGCCGACGCGGACAGCATCGCCGAACGGCGATGGGACATTGCGCCTCCAGGTCAGGTAGTGACGCGTTACTTGGGGGGTGTTGTTACTTGATGGCGCCGACCGTGATGCCACGGGTCAGCGTGCGCTGGAAGATCAGGAAGAAGGCCACGGCGGGGATGATGCCGAGCAGCGCGGACGCGCTGGACATGGTGGCGTCCATCATCTTCTCGCCCTGCAGGACGCCCAGGGCGACCGGCACGGTCTGGTTGTCGTTGGAGATGAGGAACACCATCGGCAGGAAGAACTCGTTCCACGTCCAGATGAAGAAGAAGATGAGCAGCACCGAGAGGGTCGGGCGGCTGATGGGCACGACGATGCCCCACAGCATCCGCCGCCTGCTCGCGCCGTCGATCTCGGCCGCCTCAAGGATCCCCCGGGGGAACTGCCCGAGCACCGACGAGAGCAGGTAGGTCCCGAAGGCCGCCTGGATCACCGTGAAGATCAGGATGACGGCGAGCTTCGAGTCGTACAGCCCCACCTCCTTCGACAGGTAGTAGAGCGGGTAGACGAGCGCCTCCTGCGGCAGCGTGTTGGCGACCAGGAACAGCACGAGGATCCACAGCCGGCCGCGCACCCTGCCGATGCCCAGCGCGTACGCGTTGAGCACCGACAGCACCACCGCGGCGACCGCGACGACGCCGCTGATCAGGAGGCTGTTCCAGAGCTTCAGGCCGAAGTCGACGCGATCCCAGAAGGCGACGATGCCGTCGAGGTAGAGCCCGTGAGGCAGGCTCAGCGGGCCGCCCGCGGAGTATTCGGCCGGGGACTTGAACGCGTTGAGCGTGACGATGACGAAGGGGAAGAGCATCACGACCCCGAGCACGACCAGTGCCGCGAGCACGGCCCACCGTCCCGGCTGGCGGAAGGTGCGATCGGCGTTCACGAGCCACTCTCCTGGTCACGCTCCTGCACCCGCAGGAAGAGGAAGGTCACCACGACGATGATCAGGGCGAGCACGGTCGCGATCGCCGAGCCGTACCCGACGTTGACCTTCTGGAAGAAGTTCAGATAGGAGAAGTACGACGGCACCATGGTCGCGGAGCCGGGTCCTCCCCTGGTGAGCACGAAGATCGGCCCGAACACCTTGAGCGCCGCGATCGTGCAGGTCAGCAGCACCACGAAGATCTCCGGCCGGATCTGCGGGATCGTGATGTGCCAGAACCTGCGCCACCACGAGGCGCCGTCGATCTCGGCCGCCTCGTACAGCGAGGGGTCGACCCGCTGAAGCCCGGCCATGAAGATGACGACCGGATATCCGAGCTGGAACCACACCATGATCGCCATGACCGTCGCCAGCGCGATGTCGGGGTCGCCCAGCCAGTTGACCTTGATCCCGAAGATCTGGTTCACCGCGCCGTACGACGGGTGGAGCATCCAGCCCCAGACCACGCCGGCCACCGCGACGGGCAGCACCTGCGGCAGGTAGAACGCCGCGCGCAGGGCCGAGGCCGTACGCCCGCCGAACCGCTTGGCGATGTAGTCGAACAGCGCGGCGGCGAGCACCAGGCCGATGATCGTGGGCACCACGGCCATCGCGATGATCAGTGCGACGTTGTGCTCGAAGGACGCCCAGAAGCGCTCGTCCTTGAACAGCTTGGTGTAGTTGTCGAGCCCGATCCAGGTGGGGGTGCCGACGCCGGACCAGCGGGTGAAGCTCGTCGCCACGTTCATCAGGAACGGGACGACGATGATCGCGAGGAACAGCACCAGGCTCGGAACCAGGTAGAGCCAGTAGCCGCCCCTCCCGCGCGGGCGGGCCGCGCCCGCGCCGGGTGGTGCCATGTGCAGACCTTTCCAGAAGGGGCCCGGCGGCGGGGACCGGTCAGGCAGCCCCGCCGCCGGGGTCGGAGGGAAAGGCGGGTCCCCTATGCCGGGAGACCCGCCCGCGGCCCTAGTTGCCGATGTCGGCCAGGTTGTCGTTGTACGGCTGGGCGATCTCGTCCAGGACCTCCTCGGGCTTCTTGCTGCCGTTGATGAGTTCCTGGACGCCCGCCACGAGCACGTCGTAGTAGCCGGGAGCCGGCCAGTCAGGGTAGAAGGCCAGGCCGTCCTGCGTCGAGAGCTTGTTGAAGTTCTCGATCAGCTCCTTGTTCTGCGGGTCGGTGATCGCCGTGGGGTCGGCCGCGACCGGGACGCCGCCCGAGTTGCCGAGCAGGTTCTGGATCTCCTTCTTCATCGTGATGTCGATGAAGTCGTAGGCGAGGTCCTTGTTCTTGGACTTCTCGGGCACGACCCAGATGTTGCCGCTGGAGCCCGGGGCGAACTGGCCGGGCCACAGGAACGAGCCCCACTTGAAGCCCTTGATCTCCTCCGCCATCCGGCCGAACCACCAGCTGCCCGACACCATGATCGGGAACTTGCCGCCGATGAACGCCACGCCCATGTCCTCGGCCTTCATGCCGGCCGAGTCCTTGCTGATGTAGCCCTTCTTCACCCAGTCGGAGAAGGTCTGGGCCGCGTAGGTGAACTCGGGGCCGTGGAAGTCGACCTTGCCCTTGTAGAGCTCGAAGGAGTCGATCCAGGCGCGGTTGGCCTTGTTCAGCGCGAGCAGGTAGAACAGCTGCTGGGCGGGGTACTCGGCGCCCGCCATCGCGATCGGGGTGGTGCCCTTCTTCGCGAACGCGTCGAGCGCGGCGGTGAACTCGTCGAAGGTGGTGGGCACCTTGACGCCCGCCTTATCGAACATGTCCTTGTTGTAGTAGACCATCACGTACTCGCCGTAGTTCGGCACGCCGAACCACTTGCCCGAGCCCATGATGCCCCGCTCGTCGTACTTCGCGGTGGTCTGCAGCGACGGGCTGAGCAGCTTGTCCCAGCCGCGCTTGGTCGCCTGCTCCGTGAGGTCGGTGAGCAGGCCCTGCTTGGACAGCTGACCGGCGGTCGCGTTGCCCTTGTTGTACTCCATGATGTCGGGCGCCTCGTCGGAGTTGAGGACCATCGACGCCGTCTTCTGGATCTGCTCGAAGCCCTTCTCCTCGAACTTCACCTTGACGCCGGGGTGGCTCGCCTCGAACTCCTTCATCGCCTGGGCCCAGGCGGTGCCCATGGCGCTGTTGCCGGTCTCGTAGTGCCAGAGGGTGAGGGTCTTGCCCTCCGCGGAGCCGCCGCTGCCGCTATTGGAATCGTCAGAGGATCCACCGCACGCGCTGAGCGCCAGTGCGGCCGCGGCCAGTGCCGCCACCGCCGCGCTCCTGCCTACTCTGAACATGGTCTTTCTCCAGGGGGTGTGTCTAGTTGATGACGACCGGGGCGCCGGGGCCGACGAACTCGACGCCGTCGATCTGCTTGGGGCCCTCGGCGGTGACGACCAGCCTGTCGCCGTCCCGCACCGCCGTGACCGTCGTGTCCCCGTCCAGGTCCCTGATCGTCGTACGGCTCTCGCGCTCCGGCAGGCCGAAGGCGAGCAGCGAGACCCGGGGGTCGTCGGCCACCGTGTCGCCCGGCTCGGTGACCGGGATCAGCGAGCCGTGCCGTACGAACAGGGGGATCTGGTCGAGCGGCGGCGACACCGTGACGTAACGCCCGCCGTCGACGGCCTCACCCGTCCAGTAGTCCACCCACACCCCCGAGGGCAGGTAGACCTTCCGGGTGCCGTCGGCGGAGGTCATCGGGGCGACGAGCAGGTCGGTGCCGAGAAGGTACTCCAGGTCCGCCTGCCATGCCACCGGGTCGTCCGGGTAGTCGACGCACAGGGCGCGCAGCATCGGCGCGCCCGTCTCGGCCGCGGTGACGGCCGCCGAATAGATGTACGGCATGAGCCGGTAGCGCAGCCGCAGGGCCTCGATGGCGGCCTGCTCGGCGTGCGGCGGAAACTCCCAGGGCTCCCGGGTGGTCGTGCCGTGGAACCGTACGAGCGGGGACAGCGCGGCGAACTGCGACCAGCGGATGTAGAGGTCCGGGCTGGGCGTGCCGGTGAACCCGCCCGCGTCGTGGCTCCAGAAGGGGATGCCGGACAGGCCGTGCGACAGCCCGCCCCTGATCGTGCTGCCCATCGCGGAGTAGGTGGTGTCGACGTCGCCGCTCCACTGGGCCGAGTGACGCTGGCCGCCGAGGTAGGACGAACGGGCCCAGACCAGGCCGTGCCCGTTCACCTCGCGGGTCACGTCCGCGACGATGTCGTTGAACAGCAGCGTGTAGACGTTGTGCAGCTCGGTGCCGGTCATGCCGTTGAAGGCCACGGCGTCGGCGGGGACGCCCTCGGCGAAGTCGGTCTTGAACGCCGCGACGCCCTCGCGCAGGCGGTCGCGCAGCAGTTCCTTGAACCACTCGACGGCCTCGGGGTTGGTGAAGTCCACGATGCCGCAGGCGGGGTAGGAGCCGTGCCAGGTGTCGGCGACGTACGTCTCGCCGTCGGGCCGCTTGAGGAAGTAGCCCTTCTCCGCCGCCTCGGCGAAGGCCGGGCTGAGATGCGAGATGTAGGAGTTCATCCAGAGGCAGACCTTGAAGCCCTGCTCCTTGAGGGTGGCGAGCATGCCCGCCGGGTCGGGGAACGTCTCGGGGTCCCACTGGAGATCCGACCAGTGCCCGTCCGCCTGCCAGTAGCAGTCGAGGTGGAGCACGTCGCAGGGGATGCCCCGCTCTCTGATCTTCCCGGCGCGCTCCAGCACGCGCTCCTGGCTGTCCCGGAAGAAGCCCGAGGAGATCCAGGTGCCGAACGCCCACTTCGGCGGCAGCTCCGGCCGGGAGGTCAGCCCGTCGAACCGGTCCAGGACCTCGGCGGGGGTCGGTCCCACGATCACGTAGTAGTCGATGAGGTCGTCGGGCACGATGATCTGCACGGCGCTGTGCGTGGACTGGCACATGTCGAACTCGACCGGCGTGCCGCTGTCGACGCAGATGCCGTACCCCCTGCTGGACAGGTAGAAGGGCACGTTCTTGTACGCGCGCTGCGACTCGGCCCCGAACGCGTCGAAGTTCCACATGAGCGGGCGCTGGCCGCGCTTGTCGAGCGGCGTGAACGACTCGCCGAAGCCGCCGAACGCCTCGTCCGCCGGGGCCACGAACGTGTCGTGGTAGGCGACGGGGGCGCCGTCCACCGCGGAGCGGCCGAACGGCAGCGTGCGCAGCCGGCCGCTGATGTCGGGGTGGCCAGGGTCCTGCTCCACCAGCGTCCGGCCGGCCCGGTCGGTGAAGCGCAGGTTCCACGGGTTCAGCCGCACCTCGGCCCGCAGCGACCCGGCGTCGACGACCACGCGGCTGTGGCTCGCCTCCACGACGGCCTCGCCGTACTCGCCGGGGGTGACCATCGAGATCGCGCGGGAGGATCGGGTGCGCGCGTCGGGGTCCTCCGACAGGCGCACCCGGATCACCCCCTCACCCGCGACCGTGATCTGCACGACGAGCGTCTCCTCCGCCGAGGTGGAGCCCTTGAGCGTCACGCCCTGCCCGTCGGAGGCCACCACCTCCGCGCTGGTCAGCGCGGACAGGCCCTCCTCGCCCGGCTCGCGCACCGGAAGCTCTGGAGGATCCGCCACGAAGAACTCGCGCGCGATCAATGGGGGACGGTACGGCATTGCGGCACTCCATCGGCTCATCCAGCGATTGTGGAGTTAGTTTGCCGTCCATCCCAACAAAGGTCAATGGGTCGGGGCGGCTCCGGATTTGTCCAAGTTATTCCGCTTTATGTCTCATTGGGGTAATGTGACCGCAATCCCCCGTCAAGGTAGGTGACATGGACAGGTTCGTACACGTGATGCCGCTCGACGACGCGATCGACCACGAGGGCAGCCCGGAGTGTGTCTGCGGCCCGGGTGGCCAGCCCGTCACCGCCGCCGACCTCGGCGAGCCGGTCCCGCACACGGAGCGCAACGCAGTCGCACTCGGCTGGTCCCGCCCCGCCGTGGGCGTCATCTACCAGCACCACGCACTCAGCCCCTGCCGCGAATGGGAAGCCATCCCCGAGCCCTGAGCCGATCCACGCCCCTTAATGGCCGCCAATCACCGTCACTTTCGCGAACTCACAGTAATTGACTGACAACATTCAGTAACGTCCCGGCCATGCCTGGTATTGATCACGAGATGCCGCTCAAGCTCATCCGCAACCGGCCGGAGACCGCACTGGAGCTGCTGCGCTGCGTGACGGGAGACGACATCCCGCCACACGCCGCCGCCCGCGTGGAGACGGTCGACTGCACCCAGGCGCCGATCGAGTTCCGCGCCGACTCGGTGGTGATCGCACGGGACGCAGCCGGAGCGGCACTGATGGCCGTCATCGTGGAGGTGCAGCTTCGCAGAGATTCCGGCAAGCGGTTCAGCTGGCCGGTCTACGTCACGACGTTGCGGTCTCGGCACAAGTGCGACACCGCGCTGCTGGTCATCTGCCCGGATCGGTCGACGGCCCGCTGGTGCGAGAGGACGATCCACCTGGGCCCGAGCGGCGCCATCACCCCGCTGGCGATCGACCCCGGCCGCATCCCCCTGATCACCGACCCCGACCAGGCCCGCGCCAGCCCGGAACTCGCCGTGCTCTCCACCGTGGCGCATCCGGAGGAGGCCGAGGACGGCCCCGCACTGGAGGCCATGCTGGCAGGGTTGAAAACCCTGGATCAGGAGCAGAGAACTCTATATTTGAACTACGTGTTCAGATCGCTACCGGCAGTAACGATCAAGCGTCTGGAGGAGATGGTGACCACTATTCGGGACTTCGAGGACCTCGGGAAGAAGTACTTCTCCCACTGGGTGGCGGAAGGTCAGATCAAGGCGATCTTCAACGTGCTGGATGCGCGCGGCCTGGAGATCTCCGACGACGCCCGCGAGCGAATCCGCCGATGCGAGAACCCGGACCAGTTGATCGACTGGGTCCGCAAGGCCGCCGTCGTCACCTCGGCCGACGACCTGTTCGATTAAAAGGCGGCCCGGCCTGTGTGCCGGGAAGGGCCGCCCGAGAGGGATCGCATCCCCCGTGAGACGGCCCGCTTGATCTCAGCCGGTCATGGAGTCCACCGGACGTTCGGGTTGAGGTGGCCGGTCCAGTTGAAAACGGCCATGTTGTCCCAGCCGTCGCCGGTGCCGTTGATGTTCGCCGGGTCCCAGCCGTTGCCGGGCACCGCATACCAGGTCGGCTCCCAGTAGAAGACTCCGATGGCACCCGCGTTGCGGGCCGTGTTCTGCACCGCCGCGAACTCGGCGCCCTGACCCTGCCAGGTGAGGCCGTAACCCGCGCATCCCGACGTGACCGAGTTGCCCTCCCAGTCGGCGTTGTCGGCCGTGAACGGGTAGGCCGTCTCGGCGATGACGACCGGCTTGCCGTAGCGGGACCGCACGTCTGAGATCACGTTGTAGAGGTTGGACAGCGTGCCGTGCCACATGCAGTAGTACGACAGGCCGGTGATGTCCCAGGACACGCCCTTGGCGCGGATGCCGTCGTAGAACCAGCGGGCGTGGGCGTCACTGTCCGCGTCCGCCGTATGGATGATCACCTGCGTGCCGGAGTTGCACGCCTTGGTCGCGTTGTAGCCGGCCTTGAGCAGCAGGCTCAGGTTCGTGAAGTCGTTGTTGACGACCTTGCCGTCGTTCCACAGCATGCCGACGTTGATCTCGTTGCCGATCTGCACACTGTCGGGGGTCGTGCCCTGCGCCTTCAGGCTGGAGCACACGTCGTACGTGTAGTTGTAGACGTCCGTCTGCAACTGGCTGATGCCGTGGCTCGCCCAGGCGGCGGGCTTGTACTGCTTGCCGGGGTCCGCCCAGGTGTCCGAGTAATGGAAGTCGACGAGCAGCTTCAGCCCCTTGGCCTTGACCGTCTTGGCGTACTGCAGGACCTTGGCCTTGTTGTTGTAGCCGCTGACGGGGTTGTTCCAGATCCGCAGGCGGACGTAGTTGACGCCGATGTCCTTCAGGATGTCCAGCGGATCCCTCTGGTTGCCGCTCGCGTCGTAGTACTTCGCGCCCAGGTCGAGGGAGCGCTGCACGGAGGAGACGTCTGCTCCGAGCATGGTCAGTGTGGTTGCGGCGTGCGCCGGTTGCCCGGCGGTGAGAGCCGCCGCGGCGCACAGGACAAGCGCCGCGAGGATCTTTCTCATGGTTCCTCCGCTCAGGAGAGGATCTGATGGACGCCCCCGAACCCCCGAACCCCCGGCCCCCGAGCCCTCCCCGCGACGTGGTCAGGTCGTCGCGGGGAGGGAGACCACGTCCGCGCTACCGGCGGGCGAACTCCCGCAGCGCGGGCAGCGCCCGGTCGTCGAAGCCGAACAGGGCCTGGTTCTCCCAGGCGTTGCCCGACGCCGGGTCGGCGGGATCCCAGCCGTTGCCCTTCACCCCGGTCCAGGTGGCCTCCCACCAGAAGGCCCCCAGCCCGCGCCCGCCGGGCACCGCCCGGACGATGTTCATCAGGTCGCGGGCGAACGCCGCCTGGCCCGCGGGGGTGGCCGGATATCCGGGGTACGGCTCGGCGGAGGTGACGATGTTCTCCCACCCGTCGTCGTCGCCCGTGGTGAACGGGTAGGCCGTCTCGGCCACCACGACCGGCTTGCCGTATCGGGCGGCGACGTCGTTCAGGTTGGCCTGGAACGCGGCGAGCGTGCCGTGCCAGTACGGGTAGTACGACAGGCCGATCACGTCGTAGCGGATGCCGTTGGCCGCGGCGTTGTCGAACCACCACCGGTAGAGGCCGTTGTCGCCGCCGTTCGCGAGGTGCAGCACGACCTTGGTGTCGCCGGAGACCGCCTTGACCGCGTCATATCCCGCGTTGAGCAGGGCGGCGAGCTGCGGCCAGTTGTCCCAGCGGCCGTCGGGCCACAGCAGGCCGCCGTTGAGCTCGTTGCCCACCTGCACCATGTCGGCCGTCGTGCCCTGCGCCTTCAGCGCGCTCAGCACGTCGTAGGTGTGGTCGTAGAGCGCCTGCTTCAGCTCGTCGAACGACAGCGACTCCCACGCGGAGGGCTTGTTCTGCTTGCCGGGGTCGGCCCAGGAGTCGGAGTAGTGGAAGTCCACGAGCAGGCCCATGCCGAGCGCCTTGGCCCGCTTCGCGACCGCCAGCACCTGGCTCCTGCCGTTGTAGCCGTCGGCGGGGTTCACCCACACCTTGAGCCGGATGTAGTTCAGCCCGCCGTGCCGCAGGATCGCCAGCGCGTCGCCCCGCCGCCCGTTCGCGTAGCGGTACGCCCCGCCGAGCGCCTCGGACTTGGCGAGGCTCGACACGTCGGCGCCCCTGATCGCGAGCGGGGGCCCGCCGCCCGGCCTCCGGCCGCCGGCGTCCGGAACCGCGGCGTGCGCGGGCGCCGCGGCGGTGAATGGTGTGGTGAGCGGAGCGAGGAGTGCGGTGGCCGCGCACAGCAGGGCCGCCAGGTGTCGAACCATCGGATCCTCCGGTCAGGAGAGGACGTCAGCGGAAATCCCCCGGATCCCCGGCACCGCGCCGCCGGTCAGGTGCGGCACGGCGCCGGGGCGCTCATGTGCGGACGACCACGACGCCCCCGGCGGGCACCGTCGCCGAACCGCCGTACACGGCGCCGTCGAGCACGCCGGTGCCCGTCACCCCGTCCACCGTCACCGGCGCGTCCGCGTGGTTGATGAGGAACAGGTGGTCGCCCCTCCGTACGAGTTCCAGCGTGTCGGGCAGGCCGCGCGGCCGGGACACGCCCGCGTGGTCGAGAACCCCCGCGACGAGAGTGCGCAGGCCGGACTCGGCGTCCAGCGCGGTGGACACATACCACGCGCTGCCCCCGCCCAGGTCGTGCCGGGTGACGGCGGGATGTCCGGCGTCGGGCCCGTCGGCGAACTCGTGCACGGCCCGCGCCCCCGCGAGCCGTACCCGCTCGGACCAGATCCGGCCGGTCGCGCCGTGTTTGGATGACTCGTGCTTGGATGACTCGGGCCCGGACGACTTCGGCGGCCGCAACGCGACCGTCTCGTGCCCGCGAAGCGGGTGGAACTCCTCGACTGCCACGCCAAGCACCTCTCGCAGCGCCCCGGGGTACGGCCCCGGGTGGATGGTGTCGTTCTCGTCCACAATGCCGGAGAAGTACGACACGAGCAGGTGTCCGCCCGCCTCCACGTAGCGGTGCAGGTTCTTCGCCGGCGCCTCGCCGATCAGGTAGGAGCTGGGCGCGACGACCAGCCGGTACGGCGACAGGTCGGCCGACGGGTGCACGAAGTCGACGGTGACGTGCTCGCGCCACAGCGCCTCGTAGTAGGCCTCGATCCGTTCCCGGAAGCGCAGGTCGGCCGAGGGCCGCCACTCGAATTCGAGCGCCCAGTAGGACTCCCAGTCCCACACCACCGCGACCTCGGCCGCCACCGGCGCGCCCCTGACCCCGGCGAGCCTGCCGAGGTCCGCGCCGAGCGCGACCACGTCGCGCCAGATCTGGGAGTCGGTGCCGGCGTGCGGCACCATCGCCGAGTGGAACTTCTCCGCGCCGTATCGGGAGGCGCGCCACTGGAAGAACATCGCCGAGTCCGAGCCGCGCGCCACGTGGGCGAGGGTGTTGCGGCGCATCTCCCCCGGCCGCTTGGCGAGGTTGCGCGGCTGCCAGTTGACCGCGCCCGTCGAGTGTTCCATCAGCATCCAGGGGCGTCCGCCGGCCACCGACCGGGTCAGGTCGGCGGCCATGGCGAGCTCGATGTGCGGATCGGGTCGGGCCGAGTCGAGGTAGTGGTCGTTGGCCACCACGTCGACCTCGGCCGCCCAGCGCCAGTAGTCCATGGGCTTGCAGTTGGGGATCATGAAGTTGGTCGTGACGGGCAGGTCGCTGAACCGCCGGATCGTCTCGCGCTCCCTGCGGAAGCAGGCGATGTGCGCGTCGACCGAGAACCGCATGAAGTCGAGCTGGAGCCCGGTGAGCAGGCCCACCGGCGCGGCGACGGGCGGCTCGACCTCCTCGAACGCGCCGTAGGTCAGCCCCCAGAAGGTGGTGCCCCAGGCGGCGTTGAGCGCGCCCACGTCCCCGTACCTGTCCCGCAGCCAGGCGCGGAACGCCTCGGCCGACGCCGGGCAGTAGCAGTGGGCGTTGGCCCAGCCGTACTCGTTGTGCACGTGCCACATCGCCATGGCGGGGTGGCCGGCGTACCGCGCGGCGAGGGCGGCGACGATCCGCTCGGACGCCGCGGCGTAGTCGGGCGAGCTCGGGCAGAAGCTGTGCCGCGAACCGCCGCCGAGCACGTGGCCCTCCCTGTCCACGAGGCGGCTGCCGGGGTAACGGCGGCGGAACCACGTGGGCGGCGAGGAGGTGGGGGTGGCGAGGTCGGCGTACACCCCGGCCGAGTGGAGCAGGTCGAGGATCCGGTCGAGCCGGGAGAAGTCGTACTCGCCCTCCCGCGGCTCGATCAGTCCCCAGTTGAAGACGCCGACGGTGACCAGGTTCACCTCGGCCTCGCGCATCAGGCGGACGTCCTCCCGCCACACCTCCTCCGGCCACTGCTCGGGGTTGTAGTCCCCGCCGTACGCGAGGCCCTCGGGCAGGACGGGATATCCGGGCACGTCTCTCCCCTCGATTTTGCTTCTGTGAACGTGCACAGTAGCGCAGAACCGTCTCTCCGAGAAGGTTTGACCGATTCGCGCTGATCAGTGAGGGTCGCTAACAACCGCGTAACGACCATTGACAGCACGGAATGGAGCTTTCAGTCTGTGAACGCTCCCAGACAGCCCAGCCTCTTACCCCCTCCCCCACCTGCCTGGAGGAACATATGCGCGTGAACCGGTTAGCAGTGGCGGCGGTCGCGATCCTCACCGCCGCGCTCTCGACGGCCTGCTCGGGCGGCTCGGACGAGCCGTCCGCCCAGACCGCGAGCCAGAGCGCGGCGCCGGCCGGCCCGGTGAAGCTGACCTACTGGACCTGGGTCCCGAACATGGACAAGATCGTCGCGGTGTGGAACCAGGCCCACCCCGACATCCAGGTCACGGTCAGCAAGCAGGCGGGGGGCGACGACGCGGCGGCCAAGTTCCTCACCGCCGCCAAGGCGGGCAACCCGCCCGACCTGGTCCAGGCCGAGTATCAGATGCTGCCCTCCTTCGTCGCCGCCGACGCGGTGGCCGATCTGAAGGCGGAGACCGCGCAGGCGAAGGCCGAGTTCGGCGAGGGCATCTGGGGGCTGGTGACCCTCGGCACCGACGCCGTCTACGCGGTCCCCCAGGACAGCGGGCCGATGATGCTCTACTACCGCAAGGACCTGTTCGAGAAGTACGGCATCGAGGTGCCGAAGACCTGGGACGAGTACGCCGAGGCCGCCCGCACCGTGCACAAGAAGGACCCCAAGGTCTTCCTCGGCACGTTCTCCAGCAAGGACCCGGGCTGGTTCGCCGGGCTCGCCCAGCAGGCGGGCGCGCAGTGGTGGTCGATCAGCGGCGACGCGTGGAAGGTCGCGGTGAGCGACGAGGCCACCAAGAAGGTCGCCTCCTACTGGGGCGGCCTGGTGAAGGAGGGCGTCATCGACGGCATGCCCTACTTCACTCCCGAGTGGAACAAGGCGCTCAACGACGGCAAGCTGCTCACCTGGCCGTCGGCCGTGTGGGGCCCGGGCGTGCTGTCGAGCAACGCGCCGAAGGCCAAGGGCAAGTGGGCCATCGCCCCGCTGCCACAGTGGAACGCGGGTGAGAACCACAGCGGCTTCTGGGGCGGCTCCTCCACCGCCGTCGCCGCCAAGTCGCCGAACAAGGCGGCCGCCGCGACGTTCGCCACCTGGCTGAACACCGACCCGCAGGCGCTCGGACTGCTGATCAAGGAGGGCGCGGTCTACCCGGCCTCCACCAAGGGCGCCGCGCTGATGACCGAGGCTCCCGACTACTTCTCCAACCAGCCCGACTTCTGGCAGCAGGCCGCCTCCATCGGCGCCACCGCCCGCGGCTTCACCTTCGGCCCCAACGTGGGCGTGACGTACAACGCGTACAAGGACGCCTTCGACAAGGCCGTCGCCGCCAAGTCCGACTTCGCCGCCGCCGTGCAGAGCATGCAGGACGCCACCGTCGCCGACATGCAGAAGTCCGGCTTCACCCTCGCGCAGTGACGATGGGATCTCCGAAGAAGGGCGCCCGCGCCGGCCGCGCGGGCGCCGTGCCCTACCTGTTCCTCGCCCCGGCGATGGCGCTGTTCGCGCTCTTCATGGCACTGCCCATCGGCTACACGATCTATCTGAGCCTGCGGCGCACCAAGGTCTCCGGCCTGGGCCTCGGCAAGGGGGCCCGCACGGAGGTCTTCGCCGGGCTCGCCAACTACGCCGCCGCCGTCGGCGACGGCGAGCTGTGGGCCGGATGGCTGCGCGTCCTCGCGTACGGAGCCCTCGTGCTCGTGCTGATGCTGGGGCTCGCCCTCGTGTTCGCGCTGATGCTCGACGCGGCGCACGTGCGGCTCGCCCGCCTCACCCGGATCTCGATCTTCCTGCCGTACGCCGTGCCGGGCGTGGCGGCGACGCTGATGTGGGGCTTCCTCTACCTGCCCAGCCTCAGCCCGTTCGGCGAGCACCCGTTCCTGAGCACCGACCTGGTGACGTTCTCGATGGCGAACGTGGCGGTCTGGGGCGGCACCGGCTTCAACATGCTGGTGCTCTACACGAACCTGCGGGCCGTGCCGCGGGAGTACTACGAGGCGGCCAGGATCGACGGCGCGAGCGAGCTGGGCATCGCGCTGCGCATCAAGATCCCGATCCTGGTGCCGTCGATCATCCTGACCACGGTGTTCTCCGTCATCGCGACCGTCCAGGTGTTCACGGAGCCGACCACCCTGCGGCCGCTGACGAACACGATCAGCTCGACCTGGAGCCCCTTGATGAAGGTGTACCGCGACGCGTTCGTCACCGGCGACCTGTACTCGGCCGCCGCGACGTCCATGGTGATCGCCGGGATCTCCCTCGTGCTGTCGTTCGGCTTCCTGCGGGTCGTGAAGAACCGCGCGTTCGGGGAGGGCTGATGACCGCCACCGCACTGCCGAGGAGCCGCGGGCACGCCCGCCCGTCGCCGCGCCGCCCGCTGGGGATCGTGCCGACCGGGGTGCTCGTGCTGGGCGCGATCTACACCCTGTTCCCGGTGAGCTGGGTGGTGGTCGCCGCCACCAAGTCCAAGGCCGAGCTGTTCTCCACCTCGACCTTCGCGCCCGGCACCGGGCTGCTGTCCAACCTGGGCGACCTGTTCGCCTACCGCGACGGCGTCTTCTGGCTCTGGCTGCTCAACACCGTCCTGTACGCCGGGGGCGGCGCGGTGCTGTCGACCGCGGTGTCCACGATCTCGGGGTACACGCTGGCGAAGTACTCCTTCCCCGGTCGCGGCCTGATCTTCAACCTGCTCATCGGCGGCATCCTGGTGCCGTCGGTCGTGCTGGCGATCCCGCAGTATCTGCTGTTCTCCAAGGCCGGCCTGGCCGACACGTACTGGTCGGTGCTGCTGCCCCAGATCCTGCATCCGTACAGCATCTATCTGGCCAGGATCTACTCGCAGGCGGCGATCCCCGGCTCGCTGCTGGAGGCGGGCCGGCTGGACGGCGCGGGCGAGTGGCGGCTGTTCCGCCAGGTGGCGCTGCCGCTGCTGACGCCGGGCATGGTGACCATCTTCCTGTTCCAGTTCGTCGCGATCTGGAACAACTTCCTGCTGCCGTTCATCATGCTGGGCGACGACCACAAGTTCCCGCTGACGGTCGGCCTCTACACGCTGCTCGCCGCGGGCGCCAACCAGCCGTCGCTGTACAACCTGATCATCACGGGGACGATGCTGTCGCTCATCCCGCTGATCGCGCTGTTCCTCACGATGCAGCGCTATTGGCGTACGGACCTGTCCGGCGGGGCCGTGAAAAGCTGACGAGCACGGGGAAACACGCTGATCGGCGGGGGGACAATACGACCATGGCGAAGCGTCCGACCATTCACGACGTGGCCGCGGCGGCGGGCGTCTCCCGGGGCACCGTGTCCCGGGTGCTCAACGACGACCGCTATGTGAGCCCCGCCGCCCACGCCGCCGTCCGCCGCGCCATCGCCGAGACCGGCTACATCGTCAACCGCAACGCCCGCAGCCTGGTCACCCAGCGGACCGGGTCGGTGGTGATGGTGCTGTCGGAGCCGCACGAGAAGGTCTTCGAGGACCCGAACTACAGCACCACCATCCGCACGGCGATCCGGCGGCTCGGCGAGCGGGACGTCTCCCTGGTCATCATGCTGGCGGGGGACGACGGCGACCGCGAGCGCGTCGTGCGCTATGTGCGCGGCGGCCACGCCGACGGCGTGCTGCTGATGTCCACGCACGCGGGCGACCCGCTGGTGGACGAGCTGGAGTCGCTGCGCATCCCGGCCGTGGCCTGCGGCGCGGTGATCGGCAAGGAGAACGTCATCCCCTACGCGGCGGCCGACGACCGCGAGGGCGCCCGGCAGATGACCCGCTACATGGTCGAGCAGGGCCGCAGGAAGATCGCCACGATCACCGGCCCGATGGACACCCCCGGCGGCATCCAGCGCCTGGAGGGCTTCGCCGACGTGCTCGGCAGGAAGGCCTCCAGAAAGCTGATCGAGCACGGCGACTGGACCCAGCTCAGCGGCGAGAGCGCGATGGCGCGGCTGCTCGAGCGCACACCCGACCTCGACGCGGTCTTCGTGGCCTCCGACCTCATGGCGGCCGGCGCGCTGTCCACGCTGCGCGCGGCCGGACGCCGGGTGCCCGACGACGTGGCCGTGGGCGGCTTCGACGACTCGTCCGTCGCCGCCACCACGCACCCGCCGCTCACCACGATCCGCCAGCCCCTCGCCGACGTCGCGGAGGAGACCGTACGGCTGCTGCTCGCGCTCGTCGACGGAGGCGGCCCGGTGGACCCGGTGATCCTGCCCACCCGTCTCATCGTGAGGGAGTCGGCCTGAGACCACGTCGCGTCCCCGGCCGGCCCATGCTCGCCCTGGTTCGGGCACCTTCGCCGGCGGTCAGCCCCTGATCGGCAGGGCCGCGCGGGCGACGGCCCGGCGTTCGGCCTCTTCGCGCTCGGCGGCCTCCTGCTCGGCGGCCACGCGCCGGTCGTACGCGGCGCGGGCCAGTGCGATGGCGTTCTGGTGCTCCTCGGTCCAGACGACCAGGGCACGGATGGTGGCGTGCAGAGTCGCGCCCATCGGCGTCAGCGCGTAGTCCACGCGCGGCGGGACGGTCGGGTGCACCGTGCGGCTCACCAGCCCGTCGCGTTCGAGATGCCGCAGCGTGCGGGCCAGCATTCGCTGGCTGACCCCGTCGATCGCGCGGCGCAGCTCGGTGAAGCGCAGGCTCCGCTTGTCGAGCAGCGCGATCACCAGGAGCGACCACTTGTCGGCGATGCGGTCGAGGATCTGCCGCACCTCGCAGTCCGCGCGCTGGTCCCATTGGAGGACGTCGTCGTCGACGCCGGTATTCGCGCAGTAACCGAGGGACTCGAAAGTGCCGTCTTCCATGGTCACCGATGGTGCCTGACGATGCAGTCGGTTACAAGAGGGAACCGGCAGGCACTCGGGGAACCGCTCCGGGACCGGTTCCCCCACGAGATGGAGCCGGACTCCGATGTCCAATTCCACGGGCGGAATCGCCGCCCGGCACCCCGCCCGCATGGCGGGACGCGCGTGGGGCGTGCTGCTGGTGTTGTGCGGCGCGATCTTCCTGGAGGGGATCGACGTGGCGATGCTGAACGTGGCGCTGCCGTCGATCCGGGCCGACCTGGGCCTGTCCACCGGGACGCTCAGCGGCGTGGTCAGCGCCTACGTGCTCGGCTACGGCGGGTTCATGCTGCTCGGCGGGCGAGCCGCCGACCTGCTGGGCCACCGGCGGATGTTCCTGCTGTGGCTGGCCGTCTTCCTGGTCTTCTCCGGGCTCGGCGGGTTCACCACGCACGGCTGGATGCTGCTGGCCGCACGGTTCGTCACCGGGGTCGCGGCCGCGTTCATGGCACCCGCCGGGTTGGCGCTGGTCACGTCCAACTTCCCGGAGGGACCGATGCGCACCAAGGCGCTCGGCGTGTACGCGGGCACGGCGGCGGGCGGGTTCTCCCTCGGCCTGGTCGCCGGCGGCGTGCTCACCGCGTTCGGCTGGCGATGGGTGTTCTTCGCGCCGGTCATCCTGTCGGCGCTGATCCTGGGGGCGGCGCTGGTCCTCGTCCGCGACACGGGTGGCGAGCGCCTCTCGGGCGGCTTCGACCTGGCGGGGGCGTTCGCCGTCACGGGGGCAATGTTGCTGCTGGTTTACGGGATGGTCCGGTTGGAACACCCCGGCGACGGCCCCGGCCTGACCGCCGGCGCCATCGCGGCGGGACTGGCGCTGCTGGGGCTGTTCGTCGCGATCGAGCGCCGGTCGTCGTCGCCCCTGGTGCGGCTGGGCATCCTGCGCACCACGCCGCTGGTGCGGGTGAACGCGGCG
The DNA here is from genome assembly GCF_030268985.1 of Microbispora sp. NBRC 16548. NCBI lineage: Bacteria > Bacillati > Actinomycetota > Actinomycetes > Streptosporangiales > Streptosporangiaceae > Microbispora > Microbispora sp. NBRC 16548. Next base: position 138,353 of record NZ_BSSF01000001.1, on the reverse strand, counting down.
GCGCTGCTGTTCCTGTTCGCGTTCGCGGGGTTCCAGTTCCTGATCACCCTGTATCTCCAGGAGTGGCGCGGCTGGAACACGATGCAGACCGGCCTGGCCATGCTGGTGATCGGGATCGACACGGTGCTCGCGCCGACGCTGACGCCGCGGCTGGTGAACCGCTTCGGCAACGCCCGGGTGCTGTTCGGCGGCATCGTCCTCGCGGCGGTCGCGTACGCGCTCTTCCTGCCCGTGGGAATGGACTGGACCTACACCGCCATGCTTCCGGCGCTGCTCCTGCTCGGCCTGTCCTTCTCCCTGGCGTACGGCCCGCTGACCATGGCCGCGACTGAGGGCGTCGACGAGGACGAGCACGGCCTGGCGGGCGGCCTGCTGTACACGGCGATGCAGTTCGGCACGGCGCTCGGGCTGTCGGCCGTCACCGCCGTCGGCGTCGCGGCCGGGTCGGGGCCAGACGCGCTGCGGACCGCGCTGGTCGTCCCGGTGGCGGCGGCGGTGCTCGGCGCGGTCGTCGTCGCGTTCGGCCTCCGCACCCCCACCGGCGGGTCCTCGGCACCCGCACAGGAGGCGCCGCGAGCGCAGCCGCTGCAGAGGGATGTCACACACTGAGGGGGTGTCTCGTCCTCAGTGTGTGAACGACCATGACGGCGGAGTGGTCACCGGCCTGGACGCCGAGTTCCAGGCGATGCGGCCCCGGCTGCTCGGGGTCGCGTACGGGCTGCTCGGCAGCCTCGACGAGGCCGAGGACGTCGTGCAGGACGCCTGGATGCGGCTGCGGACAACCACGGCCGCCGACGGAGGCGAGGAGATCAGGGACGTGACCGGCTGGCTGGTGGTCACGGTCTCCCGGCTCGCTCTCGACGTGCTGCGCTCGGCGCGGCACCGCAGGGAGGAGTACGTGGGGCAGTGGCTGCCCGAGCCTGTTCTCACCGGGCCCGTTCTCACCGGCCCCGTTCTCACCGGGGCGGCGCCGGACCCCGCGGAACGGGTGACCCTGGACGAGTCGCTGAGCATGGCGATGCTCGTCGTGCTGGAGTCGCTCAGCCCGGCCGAGCGGACGGCGTTCGTGCTGCACGACGTGTTCGGCCTGACGTTCGCCGAGGTGGGCGAGGCGGTCGGGCGCAGTCCTGCGGCCTGCCGGCAGCTCGCCGCCCGGGCGCGGGCGCACGTCGCGTCGCGCGCGCCCCGGTTCGACGTGGACCCCTCCGAGCACCGGCGGGTGGTGCACGCCTTCGCCCGGGCATGCCTCGGCGACGACATGGACGCGCTGGTCGCGCTGCTCGACCCGGACGTCGTGTTCCGCAGCGACGGCGGCGGCCGGGTGCGCGCCGGGAGGCGGCCCGTCTTCGGCGCGGCCAAGGTGGCCAGGCTGCTGTTCGGCATCCAGAGGTTCGGCCGGTTCGAGCTGGTCCCCGCCGTGGTGAACGGCTGGCCGGGCCTGCTGCGCTACCACGGCGACCGGCTGGTCGCCGTGCTCGGCCTCACCGTCGCGGAGGGCCGGGTCACCGCCGTCGACATGGTCCTGAACCCCGAGAAACTCGCCCGCGTGACGCGGGCCGACGAGACGAGGAGATGACGATGACCGAGCGGATCAACGTCCGCGAGCTGGCTCCCGAGGCGTACCGGGCCATGTTGGGGGTGGAGCGTTTCCTGCACGAGTGCGACGTGCCCCCCGCCACCCTGGAACTCGCCAAGATCCGGGCCAGCCAGATCAACGGCTGCGCCTTCTGCCTGGACATGCACTTCCGGGATGCCAAGAAGGCCGGGGAGAGCGACGAGCGCCTGTGGTCGGTGGCCGCCTGGCGGGAGGCGCCCTACTACACGGACGCCGAGCGGGCCGCGCTCGCGCTGACCGAGGCCGCGACCCGGCTCGCCGACCGGTCCGACCCCGTCCCGGACGAGATCTGGGCGGATGCGGCCAAGCACTACTCCGAGGAGCAGCTGGCCGCGCTGGTCGTCGCCATCGCGCAGATCAACGCCTGGAACCGGATCTGTGTCGTGAGCCGCAAGGTGCCCGGCTCCCTCTGAGTGAAAACGGGAGGACGGCGGCACGCGGGGCGAATAGTCTGCCTAACGTCATGGAAGGAGAAAGGGCCATGAGACGTAGCACGATCCGCAGGCCCCGCCGCGTCCGTCGTCCCGTCGCCGATCTCGACCTGCGCACCCCCTCCGACCGGCCGCTTCCGTACTGAGCTGCGCTTTCAGAGGCCCTCATGCAGAGGCCCTCGTGCTTCCAGAGGCTTGTGTGACACCGGAAGCTTTACGCCCCTTTTACCAGGCCTCCGGTATCTATACCGGAAAGGTCACGGAACCATCACGGTCGGGGGGAAACGAACATGGTCACGGTGGTGCCGTCGCTCGCCAAGGTCAGGGACATCAGGACCGCGCTGCGCCGCAGGCCCGCGCGGGACAGGAGAGACCGGAAGATCGTCGATCTCAAGGCCTACACGGGCGGGAACGTCATCCGGTTCCCGAGGACGTCCGGGCCGACGTCCGCCGCCTGAGCCGGCTCTTCCGCAGCGATCCACGACACGGCCCGCCCGGCATCCCTGCCAGGCGGGCCGAGGCTTTTACTGGTTGAATGTCGCCTTATGAGTGATCTGTCCGCAACCGAGCGGACCCGGCACCGCAGGTTGCGGGAGCAGGGCCGCACCGACCGGGAGGCGCTGTTCGAAGTGCTCCGGGCCGGGTTCGTCTGTCACCTCGGCGTCGTCGTGGACGGCGACCCCATGGTGATGCCGACTGTGTACGGCTTCGACGACGACCATCTGTACGTGCACGGCTCGGTGGCCAGCCGCAGCCTCACCCGCGGCACGACGGTCTGCGTGACGATCACCCACGTCGACGGCCTCGTGCTGGCCCGGTCGGTCTTCGAGCACGGCGTGAACTACCGCAGTGCGATGATCTACGGCGTGCCGCGCGTGCTGGAGGGCGACGAGAAGCTCACCGCCCTGCGGTGCCTGACCGAGCACGCCACCCCCGGCCAGTGGGACTACGCCCGGCAGCCGAACCGCAAGGAACTGGCCGCGACGACGATCCTCGCGGTCCCGCTCGCCGAGGCGTCGGTCAAAGTGCGCGAGGGCCACCCCGAGGACGCCGGCGACCCGCATGACGTGTGGGCCGGGGTCCTGCCGCTCACCCGGTCGTGGCAGGCTCCCGTGACCGACCCGCAGGCCGCCGCACATCCCGTCCCGCCGCACATCCTCGCCCGCACCAGACCCCACTGACCGCGACGCTCCACGACCCGGCGGCGCGGGCCGGGGCTCGACTCACCGCACCGGCAGCCACACCGTGCCCGAGCCCTGGTCTCGGGTCAGCGTGATCTCCCAGCAGCCCGGCTTGGGGAAGACGAACCCCGTGCCCCACTCCTCACCGGGCCGGTGCCAGGTCGATCCGCCGTGCGCCTCGGGCCCCCAGGTCAGCCTGGCGGCGGTGCCGTCGGGGAGCGCGGCGGTCACGCGCAACGGCCCCTCACCCGTCATCCGCCACACGATCTTGACCTCCCGCCCGGCGGCGAGCGGCACCGGCGCGAACATCAGCCCCCACACCTCGGCTCCCCGCCCGGAGCCCCGCACCTCGGGCAGAGCGTTCGCCGTGCTGCCGGCCGTCCGTTCGCAGGACCCCTGAGCGGGGACCGACGCAGAGACGGAGGCGGGGACGGAGGCGGGCGGGAGCCTCGTTCCGGCGCCCGCGCCGGCGCCGGGGTTTCCGGTGCCGGCGCAGCCCGCCACGAGCACCAAGCCGCATAAGCCAACCGCAGTGTGCCTCATGCCCCTCACTACCGCCGCGGCTACCCGGAGGTTCCCGCCGACGCCGCAGCGCGGCCGTTCAGCGCCTCGTTCAGCGCCTCGTTCAGAGGGCCTCGCGGACGAGGCGGTCGCTCAGCTCGCGGAGGCGGGCCCGGGCCTCGCGATCGTACGCCTGGGGGTCGGCCCGGCCCTCGGTCGTCCCGACGTGGTAGGTGCCGCTGGATACCTTTCCGTCGATCAGGCGGAGGGTGGCGTCGCCGCCCTCCCGCACGGAGCTGAGGACGGGCGCGCCGGCCTCCCGGACCATCGTGGTGTCCATGTACGTCGCCGGATGCAGCGCGGTCACCGACACCCCCTGTCCTGCGAGCTCCTCCGCGAGGTCGAACGTGAACATGATCTGCGCGAGCTTGCTCTGGGAGTAGGCGCGCCGGCGGTCGTACCCCCGGGTGAGCATCGGGTCGGCGAAGTCGATCGCCCGCTGTCCCACCGACGCCACGTTGACCACGCGCGACGGCGCGGACCGTACGAGCAGGGGGACGAGGCGCCGGGTCAGGTGATAGCCGGCCAGATAGTTGACCGCGAAGCGCAACTCGACGCCGTCGGCGCTCTCCTGCCTGCCGGAGCCCGGGGCTCCCCCGCCGACTCCCGCGTTGTTCACGAGCACGTCCAGGCGGTCGAACCGCTCCTCGATCTCCGCCGCCATGCGGTCGACCTGCCGCAGGTCGGCGAGGTCCGCGAGCAGGCCCTCGGCCGCCCCGCCGATCTCTGCGCGGACCCGGCGCACCCGCTCGGGATCGCGCCCGTGCACGATCACCCGGTCGCCCGACGCGGCGAGCCGGACCGCCAGGTGGCGGCCCAGCCCGTCCGTGGCCCCCGTGACGAGGATCGTCCTCATGCCGCGCTCGGCTTGAGGCGGACGCCGCCGTCGACGGTCAGCACGGTGCCCGTCGTGTAACCCGTCTCGATCAGGTACGCGATCGCGTTCGCCACGTCGGCGGGGGTGCCGATCCTGCCGACCGTTGTGGCGGCGGCGAACCCGTCGAGCGCGCCCTGCCGGCTGTCCCCCAGCCAGTCCCACCACTCGGTGTCGACCACGCCGGGCGACACCGCGTTGACCCGGACCGGGGCGAGCTCCACCGCGAGCCCCGGGATCATCGACTCGACGGCGCCGTTCACCGCCGCGAGCCCGGCCACTTCGGCCAGCGCGTTGTTCGCGCTGGCCGCCGCGACGAACGTCAGCGACCCGTCCCGCCGCAGCGCCAGGAGCGCCGCCTGAGCGGCGACCACCTGGGCGATCAGCTTGTCGTCCAGGGCCTCGCGCAGGTCATCCGGCGAGAGCGACCGGAACGGGCCGGCCCCCTTCCGGCCGGACACGTTGACCACCACGTGGTCCACCGGGCCCACCTCGGCGAACAGGTTCCGCATCGCCTCCGGATCGCGGGCGTCGGCCACCACTCCTGAGCCCCGCTCCCCGATCTCCTTGACCGCCTGCTCCAGGCGTTCGGGCGTACGGCCGGTGACGACGACCTCGCGGCCCGACGCGGCCAGCCGTACGGCGGTGGCCAGGCCGATCCCGCTCGTGCCGCCGACGATCACCACTCGTTCACTCACTGGAACTCTCCTCAATACGAGACATTCTGCCTCGAAATCCTAAATCGAGACACGGTGTCCTGTAAAGTGGCGGCATGGTTGGAAGGCCACGCAGCGAGCAGGCGCGCCGGGCGATACTCGAGGCCGCGCTGCGGCTGTGCGAGCGCGACGGCTATCCGAACGTGACGCTGAAGGGCATCGCCGAGGAGGCGGGCACCGGCAGGCAGACGCTCTACCGCTGGTGGGACACCAAGGCCGACCTGCTGCTTGAGGCGATGACCGACCTCGTCGGGAGCTCCCATGCGCCGTCGCAGGCCGGCCTGGAGACGTTCCTGAGGGAGACCTTCGCGCTGGCGGACGGCGCGGTCGGCAGGGTCGTGGCCGGCCTCATGGCGGAGGCCCAGAGCGACCCCGCCCTGGGCGAGCGCCTGCGGGAGCGGCTGATCGGTCCACGGCGGGACGCCCTGCGGGCGGTGCTGGAGCGGATGCCGCCGCCCCCCGGCACCGACCTGGACCTCCTGGTCGACATGATCTTCGGGGCCATGTGGTATCGGCTGCTCAACCGGCATGCCCCGCTCGATGCCGCCCTGGCGGGGGACATCACGGCGCTCGTGGCCAGGATCGCCGCAAGCCCGGGACCCCACGGGGACCTCCCGGGCTGACGCGCCTCTACAGGACGGCGAGCCCGACGACCACGCCCAGGGCCAGGGTGACGGCCTGGCCGGCCGCGTCCAGGGCGGTGAAGCCGTGGAGATGGCCGAGGTGGAACACCAGATGCGGCAGTGCGTACAACAGGTATCCGATCACGACGGTGCGGCGCAGCACCGGCTCCAGCCGGACGGCGGCGACGGCCAGCATGACGCCCATCCCGAGGTTGAGCCCGCCGAGGTCGCGCAGCAGGTGCTCGTTGTACTCCGGCAGCATCGACACCCAGGGATGCCCCGGCAGCGGGAAGTCGTCGTAGAACGAGCGGGGCGCGAGCAGCTGCCACAGCCCGACGACGGCCTCGGTGAGCGCGAGGTACCACAGCCCGATTCGCCGCCAGAGGCGGACCCGCGCGCTCACGCGGCGCCCCACCCGGAGACGGGTCGCTCCGGGGTGACCCGGCCGGCGAGGAACTCGGCGAACGTGCGGACGCCGGTCGCCTGGCCGGGCGCGAGGTGGACGCCCTGCCGGAAGGCCGCCGCCGTCTTCCCCGGCACCCGTACGCTCATCAGGGGCCGGCGGCGTCCGGTGGCCGAGAGGTAGGCCCGCACGAGGTCACGCGCCGGCAGGATCTCCGGGCCGCCCATGTCGGGAGCACGTCCGGCGGGGGCCGCCGACGCCAGAGCGGCCAGCCGCTCGGCGACCTCGGACGTGTCGACCGGCTGGAAGCGCCACCCGGCGGGCACGGGCACGACGGGCAGCCGGACCAGCGACCGGGCCAGGAGCAGCACGAAGTCGTGGAACTGCGTGGTGCGCAGGATCGTGTGCGGCAGTCCGGACGCCTCAACGATCCGCTCGGCTTCGTACTTGGCCCGGTAGTAGGAGTACGGATGCCGGTCCACGCCGACGATGGAGATGAAGACGAGGTGGCCGGCCCCCGCCGCGCGGGCGGCTTCCGTCAGCCGGCGCGTGCCCTCGACGTCGCCGCGTGGACGCCGCGGGTCGCTGGCGAGATGGACGACCGTGGAGACGCCGCCCACGGCACGCTCCAGGCCGGCGCCGGTGGTCAGGTCGCCCTTCACCGACGCGTACGGCACGCCGGGGCGGGGCGAGCGGGACAGGACGCGCACGTCGGCTCCGGCCTCCAGGAGCCTGCCGACGACGTGGCGGCCGAGGGTGCCGGTGCCGCCGGTGACAAGGATGGAATCGCTCATACCGCTAAGAACCGGCGACGCCCTCCCGTTGTGACAACTGCCCCGCGAGATAGGCGAGCTTGTCCGGGTTGACGACGACGCGCAGACCCTGGACGAGCTCCCCGTCGCTCTCCACGACGAACACGCTGAACAGCCCGCCGTCGAGGAAGGCCAGCACGGCGGGCTCCCCGTTGACCTCGGCGAGACCGAGGCGGACCCCCATCCCCGCGGCTCGGACGGCCAGGCCCGCCAGGTAGCGGCACACCTTGGCGGCCCCCATCACCGGCCGCAGGGCCGAGCTCACCCTGCCGCCGCCGTCGGACCAGGCCACGACGTCGGCCGCGAGCACGCTCTCCAGCCCGGCGAGGTCGCCGTTCTCGGCGGCCAGCAGGAAGCGCTCCACGATCCGGTGGCGGGCCTGCGCCGAGGCGTCGAACCGGCGCCGCTCCCCCACCCGCTGCCCCGCCCGGCGGTGCAGTTGCCGGCAGTTCGCCTCGGACAGCTCGAGCACGTCGGCGATCTCGCGGTAGCCGTACGAGAAGGCCTCGCGCAGGACGAAGACGGCACGCTCGGCCGGGGTGAGCCGTTCGAGCAGGACGAGGAAGGCCATCGAGATCGAGTCGCGCTGCTCGGCCGTCTCCAGCGGCTCGTCGGTCAGGACCGGCTCGGGCAGCCAGGGCCCGACGTACTCCTCCCGCAGGGCCCGGGCGGACGTCAGCCGGTTGAGGCAGATGTTGGTGAGGACCTTCGCCAGCCAGGCGCCGGGCGTGGCGATCGCGGCCCGGTCGGCGGCGTTCCACCGCAGGTAGGAGTCCTGCACCGCGTCCTCGGCCTCGGCGGCGGAGCCGAGCAGCCGGTAGGCGAGCCCGAAAAGCCGGGCGCGGTGGCCACTGAACTCCGCTGCCGGATCGTCTGTCACATCCGCCACTTTATTGACGGCCCGATGCGGCAGGATGGAGCGGTGACGCCTTCCCCAGCGGTCGTCCGGCCGGACCGGAACCTCCTCGAGGAGATCCTTGACGAGCTGGACATCGAGCACACGATAGACACAGAGGGCGACCTGGCGATCTCCACCGCCCATCTCACGATCTTCTTCCTGTTCGGCAAGGAAGGAGACCTGTTCACCGTACGGTCCTTCTACGACAGGCAGTACTCGGTGGACGACAAGCCGATGCTGCTCACGGCGATCAACGAGTGGAACGCGGACACGATGTGGCCGAAGGTGTACGCGTTCACCCAGGACAACGGCACGATCCGGGTCGTGGGCGACTCCCAGGTCTACATCGGGGCCGGCGTGACCAGGGAACACCTGACCACGATGGTGGCCCACTGGGTCAGGTTCTCGATCAAGTTCTACCGCTGGCTCACCGACCGGCTCGCCTTCGAGACCGACTGATCAGGCCGGCGGGGTCCCCGGCAGCCCCTGCGTCCGCGGCGCACGCAGCCCGTCGAGCACGATCCGCAGGTTCCGGCCCCACTGCTCGTCCCCGGCCCGGAGTCTGAGCGTGCGCGGACCGGTCGCCACGGCCGCCAGCAGGAACGGCACGTCCTGCCAGGCCACGTCGGCCCGCATCACCCCTGCCTCCTGCGCGCGCTCCACCAGGAGCCGCAGGCCCTCCTGGATCTGGCCGAGCACCGGGTCGAGGTTCGGCCCGCAGGCGCCGCCCACCGCCTCGCGGATGCCGCAGCTCTCCGCGCGCAGCCGCACGTACGCGGCGGCGAAGGTCTCGAATCCGCGCCAGGGGTCGGGGTCGGCGCCGGCGTTCGCGGCCAGGTCTGCCATTTCGGCGAGCACCTCGTCGAGGACCGCCTCCAGCAGCGCCTCGCGGGAGGACACGCGCCGATAGAAGGTCCCGATGCCCACACCGGCCCTGCGGGCGATCTCGTGCGCCGTGACCTCGACTCCGATCTCGGCCACCGCCGCCCGCGCGGCCTCCACCAGCCGCTCCATGTTGCGCCGCGCGTCGGCCCGGGGCGTCCGCCCCGGCTCCGCCGACAGCAGAACGCCGACCGCTCCGTCCCGACCGCTCATGAACGCAGCCTACCAACCGGACTCAGCGCGTCCGGTTATGCTAGCGTCGCAACCGGACGCACCAAGTCCGCTTATTGCGTGGAGGCGGAAATGAGCAGAATCCGTGTGGGCATCGTCGGCGCCAACCCCGAGCGCGGCTGGGCGGTGCGCGCGCACGTGCCGGCGCTGCGGGCGCTGCCGGACTACGAGATCACGGCCGTGGCGACCAGCCGGGAGGACAGCGCCCGGGAGGCCGCGCGCAGGTTCGGCGCCGCGCACGCGTTCACCGATCCCCGGGCCCTCGCCGCGCACCCCGAGGTGGACCTCGTCGCCGTCACGGTCAAGGTCCCCCACCATGCCGAGCTCGTCGGCGCCGCCCTGGAGGCCGGCACCCACGTGCTGTGCGAATGGCCGCTGGCGCGGACGACCGCCGAGGCGCAGGACCTGCTCGACCAGGCGCGTACGGCCGGCGTGCGGCACGCGCTCGGGCTGCAGGGCCGGTTCGCCCCCGCCGTGGCCTACGCCCGCGACCTGCTCCGGGACGGCGCGGTGGGCCGGGTCACCTCGGCGAACGTCCACTCGGCGGTCGGCAAGGGCGCGAGCGGAAGGCTGCCGGCCTGGTCGGCGTACACGGTCACCCGTGCCGGGGCGGCCGGGCTGCTCGAGGTCGTGGGCGGGCACACGCTCGACGTCGTGGAGCATCTCCTGGGCGGCGTCGGTTCGCTGTCCGCCACCCTCTCCGTCCAGCGGGGGAAGTACGTCATCGAGGAGAGCGGCGAGACGATCGAGGCCGACGCCCCCGACCAGCTCCTGCTCTCCGCCACCATGACGAGCGGCGCGGTGGTCTCCCTGCACCTCCACAGCGGCAAGGTCACCGAGCCGGGCACGCGGATCGAGATCTCCGGCACGGAGGGAGACCTCTCCCTCGTGTCCACCGGCCCCGGCAGTCCGTACGGCGTGCAGATCAGTGAGCTAAGCCTCTACGGGACGGCGGGCGGCGCGTGGAAGGAGCTGCCGGTTCCCGAGGAGTACGTCCGAGTGCCCGGGGTGGCGGGCGACGCGCGCAACGTCGCCGAGCTCTACGCCGCGCTCGCCGCCGACCTCCGGACGGGCGGAGGGCGGGTGCCGGACTTCGCGCACGGCCTGCGCCTGCACGGTCTGCTCGACGCGGTCCGCCGCTCCGCCGAGACCGGCACCCGCCAGACGGTCGTCCCCATCGGCGCCCCCGCCTGACCGGTCAGCCCCGCGCGAGGGCGTCGCGCAACTCGCCGGTCGTCAGGCGGACGTTGTAGGCGGGCTTGTCCCGCTGGAAGCGCCGCCCCTCCGCGAGCGGGCCCGCGTCGACCACGTCGAAGCCGAAGGAGTCGATCAGTTCGGCGACCGTCTTCTTGGCCTCGGCGTCGTCACCGGCGATGGGCAGCGCCCGCCGGTCGGCCGTACCCGCGGGCAGGCCCTGCTCGGCGAGGTGGACGTAATAGATGGAGTTGAACGCCTTGACGACGCGGGCTCCCGGCACGTGCGCGGCCAGCACCTGGCTGTCGGTGGTCTCGCCCGCGTCGATCTCGGGGAAGTGACCGTCCCGCTCGAAGTAGTAGTTGTTCGTGTCGATGACGATCTTCCCGTCGAGCGGGCGAACGGGGACCTCCCGGTACCGCGCGAAGGGGATCGTCACGACCACGATGTCGCCCGCTTCCGCGGCCTCGGCCGCGGTGGCGGCGCGTGCGTCCGGGCCCAGCCGGGCCACGAGCTCGGAGAGCGTGTCCGGCCCGCGGGAGTTGCTCAGCACCACCGAGTGCCCGGCGTCGACCGCCAGCTTCGCCAGGGTGCCGCCGATCTTCCCGCTGCCGATGAATCCGATGACCATGGTTGCGGCAACACAGCCGTCCCCGGCCTCATTCCCCTGCCGGCGTGTCCTGCAGGACGACGACGGCCCGTTCGAGGAGGTCCCGTAGCCGGTCGGCCTCTTCGGGCGTGAACTCCTCCACCAGCCTGCGCTCCACGGCCACGGCCGCCGCGTCGGCCTTGCGCAGCAGCGCCTGCCCGGCGCGGGTGAGCCGGGTGACGAGCACCTGGGCGTGATCGCTGGAGGGACGCCGCTCCACCAGCCCACGCGACTCCAGCGTCTTGAGCACGGTCGTCATGCTCTGCGGGGTGACCGAGCAGAACCGTGCCAGCTTCGCCCCCGAGATGCCGGGCGCGAGCGACAGCGCGTACATCGCCGCGTACTGCGGGACGGTCAGCCCGAACGGCCGCAGCACGCGGCTCTTCTCCGCGATCAGCGCCTGTTCTGCGCGCTTGATGGCGTTGCCGGGCCGCCACGCCACCGCCTCGGCGATCCTCGCCTCCTCGGCTCCCATCATCACGCTCCCCGCGCCGTCAGGGCTCTGACATGCGGACCCTACCACCGGTTTGACAGGCCTTCCGCTATTAATCCATCCTCTGATGTCAATCAGAGTTCTTATGGTTATCAGGAATTGGATAGTCTCGATGCCCGCGGATTGTCCTGGCCCACGACGGCGGGCGCCGTCCCTCTCCGTGGTCTGCGCCGCGGTGCTGCTCGTCCCGGTGACCGCCACGGGCACCGCCGAGGCGCTCGGCGACATCGGCGCGGACCTGCGCGCCGGGCTGGACGCCACCCAGTGGGTGGTCAACGCCTTCTTCCTCACCTTCGCCGCGTTCATGGCGAGCACCGGGGCGCTGGCCGACCGGATCGGGCGGCGCAGGATGTTCGCCCTCGGCGCCGGCGTGTTCACGGCGTCGATGCTCCTGGCCGCCGCCGCCCCGGACATCGGCGTACTGATCGCGGCCAGGGCGCTCGCGGGCGCAGGCGCCGCCGCGGCCACCACCGGCGGCACCGCGCTGCTCGCGCACGCCTACTCCGCGGGCCCCGGCAGGACCAGGGCGTTCGCCTGGTTCGGCACCACGCTCGGCCTGGGGCTTGCCTTCGGCCCGGTGATCGCCGGAACACTGGTAGGCGCCGTCGGATGGCGCAGCCTGTTCGCGGCGGCCGGGATCGCGCTGCTGCCGGTGCTGCCACTGAGCGCGTTACTGGACGAGTCGCGCGCCGCCCTGGACGGCCCCATGGACTGGGGCGGCGCGGCCGCCTTCACCCTCGCGCTCACCGCCTTCACCTTCGGCGTGATCGAGGGGCCGGCTCTCGGGTGGACGCACCCGGCGGTGCCGCCGGATCGGGCCCGGCGCGGCTCGCCGTGCCGTTGCTGCTGATCGGGACGGGTTTCGGCGTGTCGCTGGCCGTGGTCGACGGGGCGGCGGTCTCCTCCGTCGAGCCCGCGCGGGCCGGCATGGCGGCAGGGCTGTTCAACACGGCCCGCATCACCGGCGAGGTCGTCGCCATCGCCGTGCTCGGCGCCGTGCTGTCCGCGCTGACCCGGGCGAGTCTGACCGGCCGGTACGGCGAGGCGCGGGCGGCCCGGGTGACCTCCCGCCTGCTGCAGGGCGACATCGCGGGCGCCGCGCCGGCGGGGGCCGGGCGGCTGGAGTTCGCCCGCCTGGCGAGCGCCGGCTACGCGGACGCCCTGCACACCGCCCTGTGGCTGCTGACCCTCCTGTCCCTGGCCGGCGCGCTCGCCGTCGGTCTCCTGATGTCCGTCCGCGAACCCGCGCGGGTCACCACGTGAAAGGAACGATCATGCCTGTCGTCACCGTCGGCTCCGGCACCGTCAACTATCTCGTCGCCGGAGCCGGGCCCGGCCTCGTGCTCGTCCACGGCACCGGCGCCACCGGCGAGACCAACTGGGCCCCGCTCATCGATGCCGTCGCCGATCGCTTCACCGTGGTCGCCCCCGACCTGTCCGGCTCGGGCGCCACCGTCGACGGAGGCGGCCCGATCCACGTGGAGGATCTGGTCGCCCAGGTGCTCGGCGCGGCCGGGCACGCCGATCTGGAGCAATTCCACCTGGTCGGCCACTCGCTCGGCGCCGTCGTGGCGCTGGCTGCGGCCGGCACCCGGCCGGAGAAGGTGCTGTCGCTGACCGCGCACGCCGGATGGGCCAGGACCGACCCGTGGATGGCCTTCCAGATGGACCTGTGGATCCGCCTGGTGCGCACCGACAGGGAACTGCTCGCCCGGCTGCTCCAGGTGACCGCGATGGGCGACGCCACGCTGCGCGCCCGCTCGCCGGAGGACTTCGAGCAGGCCACCGCCGCGTTCACGGCCTCTCTCGACGGGACGGAGGAGGGGTTCGCCAGGCAGGCTCTGGCCGACATCTCCGTCGACATCACGGAACTGCTGCCACGCGTGTCCGCGCCGACGCTGATCGTCTCCAGCGCCGACGACCGGATCGTGCCGCCGCACCACCAGCGCGGGCTCCGCCGGCTGATCCCGCACGCGGACCTCGTGACGGTCCCCGGCGGGCACGGCCTGCCGTTCGAGGACCCCGCCGCGTTCACCGCGGTCATCACCGACCATCTGGACCGCGTGACCGCTACGGTCTGAGGTTCCCGAGAACGATCGCGCGGAGGCACGACAGTCTGGATCGACGGATGCCTCCCACCCGAACCCGGGTGGGAGGCATCCGTCATGGAGAGATCACGCGCGATCGCCTGGCTCAGCTGCAGCCGCTGGTGCTGCCGCAGCCCTCGCAGACGTAGCAGCTGCCGGCCGGGCGCATCTTGGTGCCGCAGGTCATGCACAGCGGCGCGTCCGCCGTACGGCCCTGGTGGCTCTCCAGCGATGCGCCGACCCGGCGCGGCTCCGGCACCGCCACCGGCACGACCTGCCCGGCGGACGGCCCCTCGGCGGGCTTGGCCTCGACGGGCGCGGGCTGCGCCTTCTCGATCGGCGCGGACTTCCCGCTCTCGATGGGCGCCGACTGCGCCAGGGCGGCGGTGTCCACGTCCTGGAGCGCGGCCGGGTCCTCGCCGCGCTGCTGCGCGGCCCGCTCGGAGGCGGAGAAGATGCCCAGGGCCGCCCGGTCCTCGTACGGCAGGTAATCGAGCGCGAGCCGCCGGAAGATGTAGTCCATCACGGACTGCGCCATCCGGACGTCGGGGTCGTCGGTCATGCCCGCCGGCTCGAAGCGCATGTTGACGAACTTCTGCACGTACGTGTCGAGCGGCACGCCGTACTGGAGGCCGATCGAGATCGCCACGGAGAAGGCGTCCATCACGCCCGCGAGCGTGCTGCCCTGCTTGGACATCTTGAGGAAGACCTCGCCCAGGCCGTCGTCGGGGTAGGACGAGGCGGTCATGTAGCCCTTGGCGCCGCCCACGGTGAAGCGGGTGGTGGTGCTCGGCCGCTGGTTCGGCATCCGCCGCCTGGTCGGCCGCGCGACCTCCACGACCTGGACGACCGGCTCCTTCTCGGCGATCTCCGCGGCGGGCGCCTCCTCGGAGGTCTTCTTGGCGATCGACAGCGGCTGGCCGACCTTGCAGTTGTCGCGGTAGACGGCCAGGGCCTTGAGGCCGAGCTTCCAGCCCTCCAGGTAGACCTGCTCGATGTCGTCCACCGTGGCCGACTCGGGCAGGTTCACGGTCTTGGAGATCGCGCCGGACAGGAACGGCTGGACGGCCGCCATCATCCGGACGTGGCCCATCGGGGCGATGGCCCGCTCGCCCATCGCGCAGTCGAACACCTCGTAGTGCTCCGGCCGCAGGCCGGGGGCGTCCACGACGTGGCCGTGCTCGGCGATGTACTCGACGATGGCCTCGACCTGCTCCTCGAGGTAGCCGAGCCGGCGCAGCGCCCGCGGGATCGTCTGGTTGACGATCTGCATCGAGCCGCCGCCGACGAGCTTCTTGAACTTCACCAGCGCCAGGTCGGGCTCGATGCCGGTGGTGTCGCAGTCCATCATCAGGCCGATGGTGCCGGTCGGGGCGAGCAGCGACGCCTGGGCGTTGCGGTAGCCGTTCTTCTCGCCGAGCCTGAGGCACTCCTGCCACTGCCGGGTGGCCTCTGTGTGCAGGCCCTTGTCCATGTCGTCGAGGGTGCGCAGGTCGTCGTTGGCCGCGGCGTGCTTGCGCATGACCCGCTTGTGCGGCTCGGCGTTGCGCTGGTAGCCGTCGTATGGGCCGACGATCCCGGCGAGCTCTGCCGAGCGGCGGTAGGACACGGCGGTCATCAGCGAGGTGATCCCGGCCGCGATGGCCCGGCCGCCGTCGGAGTCGTACGCGTGCCCGGTCGCCATGAGCAGCGCGCCCAGGTTGGCGTAGCCGATGCCGAGCTGGCGGTACGCCCGGGTGGTCTCGGCGATCTTCTGCGTCGGGAAGTCGGCGAAGGTGATCGAGATGTCCATCGCGGTGATGATCAGCTCGGTGATCTTCACGAAGGTCGCGACGTCGAAGGAGTCGTCGTCACGCAGGAACTTCAGCAGGTTGATCGACGCGAGGTTGCACGAGGAGTTGTCCAGGTGGACGTACTCCGAGCAGGGGTTGCTGGCCGTGATCCGCCCGGTCTCGGGGCAGGTGTGCCAGTCGTTGATCGTGTCGTCGTACTGCAGGCCGGGGTCGGCGCACTCCCAGGCGGCCTTGGCCATCTTGCGGAACAGCGACCGCGCCTCGACCTCCTCGATGACCTCGCCGGTCAGCCGGCCCCGCAGGCCGAACTGCCCGCCGTCCTCGACGGCCCGCATGAACTCGTCCGAGACCCGCACCGAGTTGTTGGCGTTCTGGTACTGGACGGACACGATGTCCTTGCCGCCGAGGTCCATGTCGAACCCGGCGTCGCGCAGCGCGCGGATCTTGTCCTCCTCGCGCGCCTTGGTCTCGATGAACTCCTCGATGTCGGGGTGGTCCACGTCGAGGACGACCATCTTGGCCGCCCTGCGGGTGGCGCCGCCCGACTTGATGGTGCCGGCGGAGGCGTCGGCGCCGCGCATGAAGGAGACCGGGCCGCTGGCCGTGCCACCGCTGGACAGCAGCTCCTTGGACGATCGGATGCGGGAGAGGTTGACCCCCGAGCCCGAGCCGCCCTTGAAGATCACGCCCTCTTCCTTGTACCAGTCGAGGATCGACTCCATCGTGTCGTCCACGGCCAGGATGAAGCAGGCGCTCACCTGCTGGGGCGAGCGGGTGCCGACGTTGAACCACACCGGGGAGTTGAAGCTGAAGGTCTGGTGGATCAGCGCGTGCTTGAGCTCGTGGTCGAAGATCTCCGCGTCCTCCTCGGAGGCGAAGTAGCCGTTCTCGACGCCGGTCCTGGTGTAGACGCCCACGACCCGGTCGACGAGCTGCTTGAGGCTCGACTCGCGCTGCGGGGTGCCCACCGCCCCCCGGAAGTACTTGGTGGTGACGATGTTGGCCGCGTTGACCGACCAGAAGTCGGGGAACTCCACGCCGTGCTGCTCGAAGTTGACCGAGCCGTCCCGCCAGTTCGTCATCACGACGTCGCGCCGCTCCCAGCGGACCTCGTCGTACGGGTGGACACCGGGGGTGGTGAAGATGCGCTTCATCTTCAGGCCCTTGCGCGGGCGCTTGCCCGGCCGGCCCCCCGCACCCGACACGGTGCCGCTCACGGTCTCCGTCATGACTTCCCCCTCCCAGGGCCCGATGGAGCCCCTTCTCCGACCACGCTCGTTATAACCACATCGTCGCGCCGCGCCGTCGCGCGCCGCCGCCCGCCTCGTCCCGGTCCCCCGGAAGGCGCCTACTCCTCGCCCACCGTGCTGTGGGCCGCGCGGAGCCGCTCGATCTCCGCCTCGAAGTCCGCCAGCGTCTCGAAGCTGCGGTAGACCGACGCGAAGCGCAGGTAGGCCACCTCGTCGAGGTCGCGGAGCGGGCCCAGGATGGCCAGGCCCACCTCGTGCGAGGCGATCTCGGCCGCGCCGGTGCCCCGGATGCTCTCCTCGACGCGCTGCCCGAGCTGGGCGAGGGAGTCCTCGCCGACCGGGCGTCCCTGGCAGGCCCGCCGCACGCCGGCGATGACCTTCTCCCGGGAGAACGGCTCGGTGACCCCGCTGCGCTTGCTCACCATCAGCAGTACGGTCTCCTGCGTGGTGAACCTGCGCCCGCACTCGGGGCAGGTGCGCCGGCGGCGGATCGCCGCCCCGTCCTCGGCCGCACGGCTGTCCACGACCCGGGTGTCCGGGTGGCGACAGAACGGACAGTGCACTTCATCGCCTCCCAGAACGCACATCCCGGAACACAAGGTGTGGTGAACTTACACCGATGTGACTACTAGATGTTGTGGTCCAACCGTAGGAGCGCCCGACCTTGAACGCAAGTCGAACCGGCCCCGAGTGAGGAAGTGCCTGCTCGGCGCGCGTGTCGCGCCTCCAGTCACGGCCGCATCGACAGCCCCGCCCGTCGCGGAATAGGCCCTTTACGCGCCTTTCCCTGCTGATTTCCGTACGGCTTCTGACCTGGGCGTACTACAGCCAGAGAAGATCGGGTAAATCGAACACGGGATCGATCGAACTCCCGTACGATGAGACGGACGGCGAGATCGGCGATTTCGCTGGATATCGAACAATTGTTTGACGGTGATCTTGAATCGCGGTACGGTCGCTCTGTGCGACATGAGGAACACGGATTGAGAGGTGGCATCGTGAGTGACCGAAGTGAGCAAGCGGATGGCGTCAGCGACCTCGCGGTTCGCAGGCGCGACTCGCTTGGCCTCACCCCCAGGCAGCGGAAGATCCTCGAGGTGATCCGCGACTCGGTCCAGCAGCGCGGCTATCCGCCCTCCATGCGGGAGATCGGGGAAGCGGTCCAGCTGACCAGCACCTCCAGCGTGTCGCACCAGCTCACGGCGCTCCAGCGTAAGGGCTACCTCCGGCGTGATCCGCATCGGCCCCGGGCCCTGGAGGTCCGGCTGCCGGGCGAGCCGGTGCTGTGGGTGGACCCGGACGCCACCTCCGAGGAGGAGGCCGGATTCAACCGGCCCACCGCAGCCTACGTGCCGCTGGTCGGCCGCATCGCGGCCGGTGGTCCCATCCTCGCCGAGCAGAGCATCGAGGACGTGTTCGCGCTGCCCAAGCAGCTCGTGGGCGAGGGCACGCTGTTCCTGCTCCAGGTCTCCGGCGACTCGATGATCGAGGCCGCCATCGCCGACGGCGACTGGGTCGTGGTGCGGCAGCAGCCGGTCGCCGACAACGGCGACATCGTGGCCGCCATGATCGACGGCGAGGCCACCGTGAAGACGTTCAAGCGCAAGGACGGGCACGTGTGGCTGGTGCCGCACAACCCCAACTACGAGCCGATCCCCGGTGACGAGGCCACCGTGCTCGGCAAGGTCACGGCCGTCCTGCGCAAGCTGTAGCAGCAGCGGCTCGCCGGTTCCGGACGCCGCACAGGGACAAGCCCGGCGCTCACGAGAGCGCCGGGCTTGTGCTGTGCCGTGTTCGGTCCGCCGTCAGGAGGCGGTGCAGCTCACCGGCGAAGGAACGCCGTTGGTGCCCGACCAGCTGCCGTTGAAGCCGAAGGTGGTCGAGGCCCCGGCACCCAGCGCGCCGTTGTAGGACAGGTTCGTCACCGTGACGTTCGACCCGCTCGCGCTGAGCGTGCCGTTCCAGAGCTGGCTGATGCTCTGGCCGTTCGGGAAGGCCCACTTCACGGTCCAGGCCGAGATGGCCGAGGAACCCGCCTTGACCGTGACCTCACCCTGGAAGCCGCCGGAGTACTGGTTGACGACCTTGTACGTGGCCGTGCAGGTCTTCCCGCCCGGCGACGAGGGAGACGCGGACGGAGACACCGACGGGGACGCCGACGGCGAGGCCGACGGAGAAGCCGACGGAGAAGCCGACGGAGAGGCCGACGGAGAGGCCGACGGCGACACGCTCGGCGAGGCCGAGGGCGACACCGGCGGCGTCGGGTTGCCGCCACCGGTCGGCGGGATCAGGTAGGGCGAGATGATGCTCTGCTTGGCCTGGTCGACCGTCGCCCAGTCGTCCTTCAGGATGCCGCCCGTGTCACCCGAGTTGGGGTTCCACGACCAGTAGGTGAACGACATGCCGTTCACCCCGCTGCCCATGTACTTCATGAGCTCCTGGAGCCAGATCTTGTCGATGTTGCTGGCGAGCGTGGTGCCGAACTCGCCCACCATGATCGGCGCGATGTTCTGCTTGTACAGGTAGCCGAAGTACTTGTCCCAGATGGCCGGCATGTTCGCCGGGTACGACGGGTCGTCGAACCACGCCTGGTGGTAGACCGACGTGGCGTACTCGTGGGGCGAGTAGACGAGCCGGTTGGCCACGTTCAGCCGCACCGGGTACTGGCCCGCCTTGGTGAGGTTGCCGCCCCACCAGCCGCAGTCCTCGTCGTTGCTGGTGTCGTTGTCCCAGACGTTGGACAGGCCGCCGCTCGGGCAGCTCACGCCCTCCACGAAGATCAGCCAGTTGGGCTGCACGGACAGGATGGCGTTGCCCGCGCGCTCGGCCGCCAGGCGCCAGTCGCGCGACTCGTCGCCGCAGCCCCAGCAGGAGCCGGTCGCGTTCGGGTTGGTGCCGTCGGCGTGCGGCTCGTTGTGCAGGTCGGCCCCGATGACGGTGGTGTTGCCGGCGTAGTGCTGGGCCAGCGACTTCCAGTCGCTGATCCAGGTGGACTCGGGGACGCCCGAGGTGTACCACAGCGCAGTCTGGCCCGCGCTGGTCGGCCGGTGCCGGTCGAGGATGATCCGCATGCCCTTCTGGCCCGCGTAGTCCACGACCTTGTCGAGGATCTGCAGCGGGGACAGGCCGATCAGGTCGGGGTTGGAGTAGGTGTTGACGCTCGTCGCCTGCGCGCCCGGCTTCAGGGCGTCGTCCGAGAACGGCACCCGGATGGTGTTGTAGCCGAGGCTCGCCATGAGGTCGAGCTGGCTCTTCCACGGGTTGTTCGCCCACAACCCGTGGAAGGTCTTGTTGTCGGTCTCCATGCCGAACCAGTTGATGCCGGTCAGCCGGACCGTGGCGCCGGTGCTGTCGACGATCTTGTTCCCGCTGGTGTGCAGGTAGCCGGTGCCCGTGCCGGCGGCGTTCGCCGGCGACCCGGTGACGACGAGAACGGTCGCCGCCATCGCGGCGGCCGTCGCCAGCCCGCCGAGAATTCGTCTGTACAAGACGTGCCTCCCACGCGGGGCGCACGCCGACGCCGAGCCATACGGTCAGGCGCGCACCCCAGACCACCGCCGGAGCGGTGGTGGTCGCGGCATGCCCTGACCGCACGCCTACATCGATATGACTAGTTTGTGGCTCGGGCGTAATTTTGTCCGGAAGGCCAGCCGATCGTCAACGTCCCGTCACGGCACGATGCCGACGAGCTTCGGCACCGGGATCACCGCAGCGGCGGCAACTCCGGCGGGGTGGCCGGATGCCTCTCCTGCAGCGCCGCCAGGGCCAGCTCCACCGCCCGCGCCAGCTGCGGATCCCGCCCGGCGACCAGGTCCTGCGGCGTCACGACGACCTCGACGTCCGGGTCGACGCCGTGGTTCTCGACGCCCCACCCCTCGCCTTCGAGCCAGAACGAGTACCGCGGCTGCGTGACGACGGTCCCGTCCACGAGCGAGTAGCGCGAGTCGATGCCGATCACGCCACCCCAGGTCCTCGTGCCCACGAGCGGTCCGATGCCGCGGTTCTTGATCCCGGCACTGACGATGTCCCCGTCCGACCCGGCGAACTCGTCGGTGACCGCCACGATCGGCCCGCGGGGGGAGTCCTCCGGGTATCGCGCCGGCTCGTACCCCCGGGCCAGCGACCACCCGGTCACCCGCCGCTGCAGCTTCTCCAGCACCAGCTCGGAGACATGCCCGCCGCCGTTGTCCCGGATGTCCACGATGAGCCCGTCGAAGTCCATCTCGGCACGCAGATCCCGGTGGAACTGCGCCCACCCGCTGGACATCATGTCGGGCACGTGCAGGTAGCCGAGCCGCCCGTCCGACGCCTCCCGCACGAACGCCCGCCGTCCCACCACCCAGTCGTGGTACCGCAGCCGCGTCTCGTCCGCGACGGGCGTGACGACGACCCGGCGGGTCTCGCCGCCGGAACCGGGCTGGACGGTCAGCTCCACAGGCCGCCCCGCCGTACCGGACAGCAGTGCCAGCGGCCCGCGGACCGGATCGACCGGGCGCCCGCTCACGGCGACGATCGCATCGCCCTCCCGGACGGCGACGCCGGGCGCGAGCAGCGGCGAGCGGGCCTCGTGGTCGGAGGACTCCCCGGGCAGGATGCGGCCGATCCGCCACACCCCGTTCCCGTCCCGGGCGAGGTCGGCGCCGAGCAGGCCCTGGCGGCGCCGGGGATCGCGGCCGGCACCGCTCGGCCGCGCGTACGCGTGGGAGGTGGCCAGCTCGCCCTGGACCTCCCAGAGCAGGTCGATCAGCTCGGAGTAGGCGCCGATCCGCTCCACGAGGAGTGCGTAGCGGTCGAGCGTGGCCGGCCAGTCCACGCCGTTCATGTCCGCTCGCCAGAAGTGGTCCCGCATGAGCCGCCCGGCCTCGTTGTAGGCCTGCCGCCACTCGGCGACCGGGTCGACGGTCACGGCCACGCGGTCCAGGTCGATCGTGACGACCTCGTCGTCCTCTCCGGTCGCGCGGGTCTGCAGGCCGTTGCCGCCGCTGGTCACCAGGCGCGTGCCGTCGCCGCTGACCTCGAAGGCCGCGAACTCCCTGCCCAGCTCGCTGACCTTGCGCTTGACCAGGTCATAGCGTTCGAGGACCGGCTCGCCGGGCTCGGTGCCGTCGCCGATCTCACCGGTGAGCGGATGGCGCAGCCACAGCAGGCCGCCCTTGGCGGCACGCAGGTTGGAGTAGGTGCCCGCGGGCACCGGTACGGGCACGATCCGCGCCGCCAGCCCGTCGGCATCCACCTCGGTCGCACGCGGAGGGTCGGGCTTGCCGTCGTCCGTGGCGTCCTCATCGGTGTCGTCCTCCCCGCCGAAGCCGCGGCCCGCCAGTGAGGGATCGAACGGCGAGGGCGTCGTGGCCTTGAGCGGCACCAGGTAGGGCCGGCAACTGGTCGGGAAGGACAGGTCGAAGACGTGACTGTCGTAGACCGGGTTGAACGTGCGGTCCGACAGGAAGGCCAGGTACTTACCGTCCATGGTGAACGACGGGCTGTAGTCGTTGAAGCGCGGCGGGGTGACCTCGATCGCGGTGCTGCCGTCCACGCGGGCCAGCTTGAGGTGGCAGCGCCAGGGCTGATAGGCATGCGCCCACGCGAGCCAGGCCGAGTCCGGCGAGAACGTCAGGTGATGCACGTCGCCGTGGGTGGTGCGGTCCACCTCGCGGATGTTCCCGGAGTCGAGATCGACCACCAGCAACCGCCCGTCGTGGGTGGCGACCGCGGCGTGTTTGCCGTCCGGCGCGGCGGCCAGGTCGAGCACCCGGCCGAGCCGGCCGGCGGCCAGCGTGCTGATCTCACCCCCGGGCGTGCCGATCTCCAGCCCGTCCTCGCCGGAGGCGTCCGACACCCAGACGGCCCGGCCGGCGTCGTCAAGAGGCCGCGGCAGCCGTACCCGGACGCCGGGCTCGCTGCGCAGCGCGCCGGCGGGGCCGTCGCGGTGGGGCAGCCAGTGGGCGGTGCCGCGGATCTCGACCACACTGGCCCGCCCGATGCGGTCCGGCGCGAAGCCGCCGACGTCGTTCGGCGCCGGGTGCTTGGCCCTGGCCGGGCGCGGCCCGCTCAGGGTGACGTCCAGCTTGTACGGCTCGGCGTCCAGGCTCTCCAGCAGCCACAGGTCGCCGCCGAGGCTGTAGACGACGCGGGAGCCGTCCGATGCGGCATGCCGCGCGTAGAAGCCGCGGTGCGTGGTGTGCTGCCGCAGGTCAGAGCCGTCGGGCAGGCAGGAGTAGAGGTTGCCGTCGCCGTCGGTGTCGGCGAGGAAGGCCAGGCGCTCCCCCACCCACATGACCGACCAGTGCTGCGCGGGGTTGTCGGCGAACAGGCGGGTGAACTCGCCGTCGCCCGTGGCGTCCACCCAGATCTTGGCCGCGGTGCCGCCCCGGTAACGCTTCCACTGCGACGGCTCGCGCCACACCGCCGAGACGGTCGCCACCCTGCGGCCGCTGACCGCGGCCTCGCCGACCCTGCCGTACGGCAGAGCCGTCGCCGGGCCGCCGTCCAGCGGAACCGCGTAGGCCCACTGCAGGGACCGTGAGCCGTGGCCCGCGGCGGTGACGGCCAGCACGTTCCCGTCCTCGGTCCAGCCGCGCACGCCCGTCATGCCGTTGCCCCAGTGCGTGAGCCGCTCGCCCTCGGCGCCGTCCAGATCGGCGGCGAACACCTCGGGATCACCCTCGCGGGTGCTCGTCCACGCGACGCGCGTGCCGTCGGAGGAGAACCGGGGGTGGGAGACCGGCACCCGGTCGGCCGTGAACCGCCACGCCCTGCCGCCGCTCGTGGGCGCCAGCCAGACGTCGTCATCCGCCACGAAGGCGAGGAGGTCACCGTTCAGGTGGGGGAATCTCAGGTACGCACCATTCGCCACACCCGCACCCTATGCCGGGTGGCGGCGGCTCCGCCGTACCGGACAGGTTCGTTCACGGTACGGCGGAGCCGGGGTCACCCGCTACGGGACGATGTTGACGAGCTTCGGCGCCCGCACGATCACCTTGCGCGGCTCGCCGTCCAGGTAGGGCCGGACCTTGTCCGACGCCAGGGCCAGGGCCTGCAGGTCCGCCTCGGAGATGTCCGGGGAGACCTCCAGCCGGTCGCGGACCTTGCCCGCCACCTGCACCACGGCCGTGACCGACTCCTGGACCAGCAGCGCCGGGTCCGCCTCGGGCCAGCCGGCCTTGGCGACCGACGGCGCGTGCCCGAGCCGCTCCCAGCCCTCCTCCGCGACGTACGGCGCGACCAGCGACAGCATGATCGCCAGGGTCTCCGCGGCCTCGCGGACGGCCGGGTCGGCCGCGCCGGGCCCGGTGTCGATCGCCCGGCGGGCGGCCGTGGTCAGCTCCATCATGCGGGCCACCGCGACGTTGAACCGGTAGCTCTCGACGAGCTTGGTCACCTCGTCGATGGTCCGGTGGGTGACCTTGCGCAGCTCGACGTCGCCACCGGAGAAGCCGATCCCCGGGGCGGACGCCGCACCGGCCTCGGTCATCACGCGGAACGCGCGGGCGAGGAACTTCTGCGACGCGGCCGGCGAGACGTCGGCCCAGTCGATGTCGTCCTCCGGCGGCCCGGCGAAGATCATCGTCAGCCGCACGGCGTCCACGCCGAACGCGTCGATCTGCTCGCCCAGGTCGACACCGTTGCCCAGCGACTTCGACATCGCCTTGCCCCGGTTGATCACCTGGCCCTGGTTGAGCAGGCGCAGGAACGGCTCGGTGAAGCCGACCAGGCCCATGTCGTGCAGGACCTTGGTGAAGAACCGCGAGTACAGCAGGTGGAGCACGGCGTGCTCGACGCCGCCGACGTACTGGTCGATCGGGCCCCACTTGCGGACCTTCTCGACGTCGAACGGCCCATCCTCGAAGTGCGGGTCGCAGTAACGCAGGAAGTACCACGACGAGTCGACGAACGTGTCCATCGTGTCGGTGTCCCGCTGGGCGGGTCCGCCACACTTGGGACACTCGACGTTGACCCATTCGGTGGCCGCGGCCAGCGGCGAGACGCCCTTCGGCTGCAGGGCCGCGCCGCGCAGGTCGGGCAGCGTGACCGGGAGCTGGTCGTCCGGCACCGGGACCTCGCCGCAGTCCACGCAGTGGATGATCGGGATCGGCGTGCCCCAGAACCGCTGCCGCGACAGCAGCCAGTCGCGCAGCCGGTAGTTCACCGCGGCCTTGCCGGTGCCGCGCTCCTCCAGGACCTCGACGATCTTCTGGATTCCCTCGGCCTTCGTCAGCCCGTCCAGCGGGCCGGAGTTGACCAGCGTGCCCTCGCCGGGGGTGGCGACGCCGGTCTCGCCCGGGTCGGCCAGGCCGGTGTGCACGACGACCTTGACCGGCAGGCCGAACTTGCGCGCGAAGTCGAGGTCGCGCTGGTCGTGCGCGGGCACCGCCATGATCGCGCCGTGGCCGTAGTCGGACAGCACGTAGTCGGCCGCCCACACCGGGATGCGCTCCCCGTTGACCGGGTTGATCGCGTACGTGCCCAGGAAGACGCCGGTCTTCTCCTTCTCCGTAGACAGCCGCTCGATGTCGGAGAGCTTGGCGACCTCGGCGCGGTAGGCGGCCAGCGCCTCCGCCTGCTCGGGGGCGACGATCTCCTCCGCCAGCGGGGCGTCGGCGGCCACGACGAAGAACGTCGCGCCGTAGAGCGTGTCGGGGCGCGTGGTGTAGACGGTGACCGGCTCGTCTCGGCCCTCGATGCGGAACTCGACGTCGGCTCCGGTGGAGCGGCCGATCCAGTTGCGCTGCATGGTGAGGATGCGGTCGGGCCAGCCGCCCTCGATCTGCGCCATGTCGTCGAGCAGCCGGTCGGCGTACTCAGTGATCTTGAAGTACCACTGCGTCAGCTCGCGGCGGATGACGTCGGCACCGCAGCGCTCGCACTTGCCCGCCACGACCTGCTCGTTGGCGAGCACGGTCTGGTCCTGCGGGCACCAGTTGACCAGGCCGCCCTTGCGGTAGGCCAGGCCCCGCTCGTAGAAGCGGGTGAACAGCCACTGGTTCCAGTGGAAGTACTCCGGGTCGCTGGTGTGCAGGCGCCGCGACCAGTCGAAGGAGATGGCGTACCGCTTGAACGAGTTCGCCTGGGTGTCGATGTTGGTGTACGTCCACTCGGCGGGGTGGGCGTTGCGCTTGATGGCCGCGTTCTCCGCGGGCAGGCCGAAGGAGTCCCACCCGATCGGGTGCAGGACGTTGTAGCCCTTCTGGAACCAGTAACGCGCGACGACGTCGCCGATCGCGAAGACCTCGCCATGGCCCATGTGGAGGTCGCCGGAGGGGTAGGGGAACATGTCGAGCATGTACTTGCGCGGCCTGGTGTCCGCGAGGTCCTCGACCGCCGCGAAGGGGTTCAGCTCCTCCCACCGCGGCAGCCACTTGGCCTGCAGCGCCTGCGGGTCGTACACCGGCTCGTCCACTTCCACTCCTCGCCAGGCGGCTGGAATCACTCAGATGAAGGCGCTCGCCGGGGGCAGGTCCCTGCGTCACGGTCCGAGGCAGCCACGGTCTCCGCGCTCTCACGCTCCGAGACGGCTGCCCGCACAACAGGGCGGCGGCACGCGTGTCAAGCGTAGCGCAGACCGCAACCGGGACGCGGATCGATCTTGCGGGCTGACCTCGCGTGTCAAAGTGCGATACACGATGGTGATAGTTCCGTTGTGGGCTCTTATGTCCATTCCCCTACTGTGCTGCCGTGGCCAACTCATTCCCGCCCGCGGATTTGCCGATGCAGGACCCGCCCACCGACCCCACGGGTGAGCAGTTCCGCGAGGCATTCCGCGGTTTCGCTGCGGCAGCCCCCGGCGCGCATGAGATCATGCCAGGCACCCCCAATTCGGGCATGATCTCGGGAGGTACCGTGCCCACGGACCGCAGCGAACACCAGCGGGAGCCGGCGTGGCCGGAGATCCCGCCGGCCTGGCCCGAGATGCCTCCGCCCTCGTCCTTCACCCCCACCGTCCGCTCCTTCGTGGAGGGGCCACCACAGCAGTCCGCGGACGCGACCGCGACCATGGCGGGCCCGCCTCCCGGCACGGCTCCGAGCCGGCCCGCCCCCGCCTTCGGCGGCTCCGGAAGCGCGGAGGGCTTCGGCGGCCCCGCGCCGGCGTACGGCACGCCGGGCCATGCGGGCCCCGGCCAGGACCAGCGTCGATACCAGGGGCAGAGCCAGGGGCAGGGGCAGGCCGGCCCGCACGGGGGCCCGTTCCCTGGCGGCCCGGACCGCTCCCGGCCCTCTTCTTCGCCGTTCACCCCTTCGGTCCGCTCGTACGCCGAGTCCGCCCCGCCCGCCTCCTCCGCGCCGCCCCCGCCCCCTCCCCAGCCGGAGGACCCGTACCGGCCGTTCGTGACGGCGGGACAGATCAGCGGGCCGAAGACGCCTCCCGCGCACCGGCAGCAGGAGCTGTGGAACACGGTGTTCGGGGAGAACTACCAGGCCATCGACGAGTACGAGGAGGACGAGTCCGGCCGGCCGGTCTGGCTGTACGCGCTGGTGGCCTCGGTCGTCGCCGCGCTCGTCGGGGTGCTCGTGTGGGCGTTCGCCGCCGGGCCGCTCAGCTCCGGCGACACGGCCGAGGCGGCGACGTCCGCGAAGCCCTCCTCCGTCAAGTCCGGCGCCACGGCCAAGCCCCAGGCGCAGACTTCGTCACGGCTGCCTGTCTACAAGGGCACTGCCTCCCCCGTGAGCGGCGTGCTCACCGACACCGCGGGCCGGATCACGCTGCCCAAGCTCGGCGGCCCCTGGCAGGCTGACGCCGACCCGGCTCAGATCAAGGCGACGTACGGCTTCACCAGCAGGCAGTACGTGCCGGCCGGCATGACCACGAAGGGCAAGCGCGAGTTCGCCCTGGTGATGTCGGGCCCGCTGGCGCAGTCGCTGGCCGTGAAGTACACCACGCCGGACAACCTGGGCCCGGTCGTCAGCGCCGTGATGTTCCGGGCGCGGCAGACCCAGTTCCCCAAGGACAACAAGGTCACCAAGGTCGCCCAGCAGCGCCTGGCGCGCAACAACCTCACCGGCCTGGCCGCCGTCTACAAGGTGACCGCGGACGGCGCGACCACCACGGTCGTGGTCGCGGCCGTGAACACCGGCGCCGACCTTCCCACGATCGTATACATGGCCGTGCCCCAGCTCAAGGACGAGCTGCTTCCCGACATCAACACGGTCTTCCGGTCGATCAAGCCCCTCCGCTGACCCTGGAACCGGCGATGCGACGCCGGTGCGCGGTGCGCGCACCGGCGCGGCGAATCCTTTCGAAGCCCTACAGGGCTGTCGCTTCCATGTACCCCCACCGCTGCGCGTTGGGCACGAACACGTAGACCCAGTGGCCCTGCGACCGGCGCTTGTCGCTGACGTGGACGTGCCACCCCGGCAGGACGTTGCCGATGACGAAGTTGGCCTCGTCGCGCAGGGTGGCGTTCCGAGTCACAAGTCTGCGCTGCTCGACGATTCGCGCCGGGGGCAGGGTGAAGCCGACGGGGCGCCATCCCGAGGGCGAGACGTTGCTCCGGCCCTCCTGGATCCTGTCCGGCACCGGCTGGCCCGCCGGATAGTCCTGCTGGGGAACCGATCGGCCGATGCAGTCGCGCCGGGTGAAGCCCCACCAGGGGAAGGCGTCGTGTGCACGTCCGGGGTCCGAGACGAGAGCCCATTCGCCATCGACGTTGTACCGCCAGATGAGGTGGCGCCCGGCGGGGATGGTGAAGGTCGTGTTCGCGACGACCCCGGGCTTGGGGTAGTTGAGATAGACCGTGCAGGTGCTGCCGGCGGCGTAGCGGACGAACAGCTTCGTTTGCGCCGCCGTCGCCGTGCGGGCGACAGCCTGCGCGTCGCTCCTGGTGCCCGCGGCGGCGTTTGCCGCGGGCAGGCAGAGCACCGCCGCCAGCGCGAGCGTCACCGGAGTCTGGACTGCGAGAGCAGGTCTCACGTGGAAGCCTTTCGTATGGCGTAACGGAATGCGGTTCATTAGCCGGTATCAACCGGACTGATGGGATTATGTACGTCACGATCAGCTGCGACAGGTATTTTTCACTGCTGAAATCGATGAAATCCAGAAAACGCACCCATCAGCGGAAACGTGGGGCGTGAAACCGGAAACAGCAGGGGTGAAAACACGTGACGGAGACGGCGGCCGACGAGGTCCGGCGGGCACGGGAGGCGGCGGGGATGACGCAGCGGGAGCTCGCGAAGGAGATCAGCCGACACGGGGTGCGAATGTCGACACCGACGCTGTCACGATGCGAAATGGGTCGGCGCGCGTTCAAAAAGGAGGAATTAGCCGTCATCCGTCGAGTCCTCGCACCGACCTCCGGCACGGCGCCAGCAGACGATCTCGCATTCGGGTCCGGCGCGGCGGAGCTCGGCGGGAATTCGGCGCCGCCGGAGCCCGGCACACCGCCCACACGGCTGGCCGGGATCGGGCGGCGCCCCGGCGGCGCGCAGCCGATGGGCGGTGAGGCCGCCTCCGCACCGGGCGTCACGGCGGAAACCGCAGGAGCCCTGGCGCCCGGTGGCGAGACAGGGCATCGGCACCCCACCGGCCTGCGAGTGCCGTGGACCGCCGTCGCCATCGGTGTCGGTGCGTCGGCGATCGCACTCGCGCTCGCGCTCCAGCTCCGCACCGTGGTGACGGGCGGGGACGCCGCGGCCTCCCCCTCCGTCTCCGACGGGGGCGCCGGCTGCGGCCGCTACGAGGTGGCCGCGCGGGACTTGTGGCTGCGCGACCGCTACGGGGAGCCGCTCGTGCAGCTCCCGCACGGTCTCGTCGTGACCGACGCGGGCGGGGGCGACGCCGCCGGCCGCTACCGCCACGTGTCCACGACGGACGGGAGGGGCGGCTGGGTCGACCCCGCCTACCTCAAGCCTCGTTGCGGATGATCCGACCGGTTCAGAACTCGCAGGTCATGTGCTTGATGCCGTTGATGAAGCTGGACAGCAGGCGCTCCGGCTCGCCCGCCTCGATCTGGGGGACCCGCCGCAGCAGCTCGCGGAACATCGCGGTGATCTCGCGGCGGGCCAGGTGGGCGCCGAGGCAGAAGTGGGGACCCGGGCCGCCGAAGCCGACGTGTGGGTTGGGGTCGCGCAGGATGTCGAAGCGCAGCGGGTCGTCGAACACCCGCTCGTCGCGGTTGGCCGCCCAGTAATACAGCAGGACCTTCTCGCCCTTGCGGTAGAGGTTGTCGTTCATCTCGTGGTCGCGGGTGAGCTTGCGGCGCATGAAGTTGACCGGCGCGGCCAGCCGGACGATCTCCTCGATCGCACGGGGCGCCCGGCCCTCGAAGTCCTCCAGCCACAGCCGCCGCTGCTCCGGGTTGACCGTGAGCAGGCGCATGCCGTGCGAGATGGCGTTGCGGGTGGTCTCGTTGCCGGCCACGACGAGCAGGATGAAGAACGAGCCGAGCTCCTGGGCCGTCAGCCGCTCCCCGTCGATGTTGGCGTTGACCAGGGACGAGGTCAGGTCGTCGGTGGGCGTCTCCATTCGCAGCGCGGCCAGGTCCTGGACGAGTTGCTGCAGCTCCATCCCCGCGGTGAGCAGCGCGTGGGCGATGTCCTCGCGCTCGCTCACGTACTCGGGGTCGGTGGCGCCGAGGACGATGTTCGAGCGGTCGAAGACGAACTGGTAGTCCTTCTCCGGGATGCCCATCATGTCGCAGATGATCTTCAAGGGCAGCCTGGCGGCCACCTCGGTGACGAAGTCGCAGCCGGGGCCGGTCTCCAGCAGCTCGTCCACGATGCGCGAGGCCGCGGCGTCCACGTCGGACTCGAACTGCTTGATCATCCTCGGCGTGAAGGCGCGCGACACGATCCGCCGCAGGCGCGCGTGCCGCGGGTCGTCCATGTTGATCATCGAGCCGAAGTATTCGGCGAACTCCGCCGGCAGGTCCGGGATGTTGGTGGCCCCGCCGTCGCCCGAGCAGAAGACCTCGGGATTGCGGCTCGCCTCGAGGATGTCGGCGTGCCGGACGAGCGCGTGGTAGCCCGGCCCGGTGACGCCGCCCAGGCTGAACTCGGGTTCCGGGAAGAAGGCCGGCTTGTCCAGGTCGCGCAGCAGCCGGAACGCGTGCTCCCGCTCCTCGTCCGGACGGCCCCAGAAGTCCCAGTCGTTCAGGTCGATGTCCGCCGCCGAGGTGATGGGCGCGCGCTCCGCGGGCTCCATGGTCATGGGCCGGCCCCTCCGAGGTGACTAGAACCACATTCGGTTGTCAGTCTGCCACATCCGCCGGTTCAGCCACAGTGGGTCAAGCGGGCATGCTCGCGCCGGTCGTCACTTGTCGTTGACGAACGAGGACGGCAACGCGGTCGCCTGCGTCGAGCGGTAGCGCGAGGGCGGGATGCCGTACAGGTCGACGAACGCCTGACGGAGGGCCTCGGCCGTCCCGAACCCGCAGCGGGCCGCGACGGCGGCCATCGGCAGCGACGTGGAGGCGAGCAGGTGGGCTGCGGCCTCGGCGCGGGCCCGGCGCACGAACCGGCCCGGCGTCTGGCCCGTGTGCTTGAGGAACAGCCGGGTCAGGTGGCGCTCGCTCACGCCCGCGCCGGCCGCCAGGGCGGCGGTGGACAGGTCGGCGTCCGGATGGCCGGTGACATGGTCGACGATGCGCTTGACCAGGCCGTCCCCGGGCGGCGGGCCCTCGGTGAACATACTCATCTGCGCCTGGTTGCCCGGTCGTTGCAGGTAGGTCACCAGGTTGCGGGCCACCTGCCTAGCGAGGGCCGGGCCGTGGTCCTCCTCGACGAAGGCGAGGGTGACGTCCAGTGCGCTGGTGACGCCGGCTGCGGTGGTGACGTTGCCGTCGCGGATGAAGATCGGGCGGGCGTCGACGGCGATCTCCGGGTGGCGGGCGGCGAGCGTGTGCGCGAACTGCCAGTGCGTGGTGGCGCGCCGCCCGTCGAGCAGGCCGGCGGCGGCCAGCACCGCGGCGCCCGTGCACACCGACGCGACGCGGCGGCTCTCCCGCGCCAGCCGCCGGACGTGCCCGACGATGACCCGGTTGGCCGCCGCCTCCTCGTGCCCGATTCCCCCAGAGACGAGAAGCGTGTCCAGCGGCCCCGTGACGCGTTCGAGCGCCTGCTGCCCCTGCAGCGTCAACCCGCTGCCGCAGGTGACCGGCAGGCCCGACGGGGTGGCCAGGCACACGTCGTAGCACGGGGACGCGCCGTAAGCGTTCGCCATGATCAGGCTCGACGTCACACACGCGATGTCCACGAGCTCGGCCGCGTGATATCCGACCACGACCATGCGCCGTTGGGTCATGAGACGACTGTAGGCCGGACGGACGGAGAGCCCAAGATTTCGGACCCGTCCCCGTCTCCCTCCTTGGCGCGTCTGCGGGCCGCCCGGACAGTTGGGCCATGACTCACACCACGCCTGAAAGGCACACCGGTCAGCGCCCCGCCACGCGGCGATGGGGCCGTTTCGCCCTGCACTACCTCGAGATGGTGGTCGCGATGTTCGCGGGGATGTTCGCGCTCGGCCTGCTGTGGTCCGCGCTGGGAATCGAGCCCTCGTACGCCCGCGACCCCGAGCTCGCCTATCTGCTGATGGCGTTCGACATGTCGGCCGGCATGGCCGTCTGGATGCGCGTGCGCGGCCACGCCTGGGCTCCGATCCTGGAGATGTGCGGCGCGATGTTCGCCCCGGTCGTGCCGTTGTTCCCGCTCCTGTGGCTGGGCCTGATCGACGGCATGGGCCTGATGGTCGCGGCCCACGTCGCGATGTTCCCGCTGATGCTGGCGGCAATGCTGCGGCGCCGCGACGAGTACGCCCACTGAGGCCGACGCTCAGAAGCGGTAGCTCATGTGCTTGACGCCGTTGATGAAGTTGGACAGCAGGTAGGACGGCTCGCCCACGGAGCGGATGGCGGGCATGCGGTCGAACAGTTCCCGGAACATCACGGTGATCTCCCGGCGGGCGAGGTGGGCGCCCAGGCAGTAGTGGGGGCCGTGGCCGCCGAAGCCGACATGGGGGTTGGGACTGCGGGTGATGTCGAAGACGTCGGGATCGCGGAAGACCGCCTCGTCCCGGTTCGCCGAGTTGTAGAACAGCAGGACCTTGTCGCCCGCGTGGTAGTCGTGGCCGTTCATGGTGTGGTCACGTGTCACGGTGCGCCGGAACTGGATGACGGGGCTGGAGTAGCGGACGATCTCCTCCACGGCGCCCGCGATGCGCCCGTCGAAGTCCTCCAGCAGCAGCGCGCGCTGGCCGGGATGGTCGGTGAGCAGTTTGAGCCCGTGGGCGATGGCGTTGCGGGTCGTCTCGCTGCCCGCGACGACCAGCAGGATGAAGAACGAGCCGAGTTCCTGGGCGGTCAGGCGTTCCTCGCCGTTCACGAGCTTGCTCGTGAGGTCGTCGGTGGGCCGCCGGCGGCGCTCCCCGGCCAGGCGACGGGCCAGCGCGTTCAGGTCGTGCCCGGCCCGCAGCAGCGCCGCCAGGCCGCGGGCCGTGGTCCAGCGGCCGAAGGAGGCGTCCGGCCGGGACGGGTCGACGGTGACGCCCGAATACTCGGAGTCGGCGTTGGCCAGGATCGTGTTCGTACGGCGCAGCACCCGGTCGTGATGTCCGGCCGGGATGCCCATCATGTCGCAGATCACCCGTACGGGTAATCGGGCGGCGATCTGGGTGACGAAGTCGCCCGGCCCCTCCCGCACGGCCCCGTCGACGATCTCCCGGGCGGCCCGGCCCAGATCCTCCTCCATCTTGGCCAGGATGCGCGGAGTGAACGCCCGCGAGACGATTCGCCGCAGCCGGGCGTGCCGGGGGTCATCCATGTTGATCATGGAGCCGAAGTAGACGGCCAGCCAGCGCGGCATGTCGGGGATGCTGTTGGCCGTCGGCTCGCTGCTGAAGACGGCGGGGTCGCGGCTCGCCTCGGTCACGTCGGCGTGCCGTACGAGCGCGTAGTAGCCCGGGCCGTGACCGATGAAGGGGATCTTGTTCTCGCGGAAGAAGACGGGCCGGCCGAGCGCGCGCAGGCGGCGGAACGCCTCGTGCCGCTCGGCCTGGGGCAGTCCCCAGAACGGGATGTGGGACAGGTCGACAGCCGTGTCCTCCATGCCGCCCACTCTTGTGCGGGGGCACGGCATCGTCAAGGGTCGAGAACACCCTTGTAACCGGACCCTCAAAATCCACTCCCCGAGCCGTTACGCTGAGGTACCTACCGGTTGGTATGGACCGAGGGTCCGATAGAAGAGGGAGCGGCAGATGCTCAACCTGGCCGTCGTGCTGGAAGACAGCGCACGGGAGAAGCCCGACGCCACCGCGGTCGTCTTCGGCGACATGCGCCTGCCGTACTCGCTCGTGAACACCATCGCCAACCAGGTCGCCAACCTGCTGGTCTCACGCGGCGTCGGCAGGGGCGACAAGGTGGCGCTGGCCTGCCCCAACCTGCCGTACTTCCCGTTCGTCTACTACGGGATCCTCAAGGCGGGCGCGACCGTCGTCCCGCTGAACGTGCTGCTGCAGGCCAGGGAGATCGCCTACCACCTGGACGACTCCGACGCCAAGGCCTTCTTCTGCTTCGAGGGCTCGCCGGAGCTGCCGCTGGGCCAGCGGGGCCGGGCCGGCTTCGCCGACGCCGAGCGCGCCGAGCACTTCTTCGTGCTGCCGGCCACGCCGTTCGCCACCGAGTCCGAGCTCGGCGAGACGCTGTGGGCGGCCCTCGACGGGGTGTCCGGCGAGTTCGAGACCGTGCAGACCTCCGCCGACGACACGGCGGTGATCCTCTACACCAGCGGCACCACCGGCCAGCCTAAGGGCGCCGAGCTCACCCACCAGAACATGGTCATGAACGCCATCGCCAGCGACGAGATGTTCCCCCGGCAGACGGAGAACACCTACCTCGTCGCGCTGCCGCTGTTCCACTCCTTCGGGCAGACGGTGCTGATGAACGCCGGGTTCCGGCGCAGCGGCGCGCTCGTGCTGCTGCCGCGCTTCGAGCCGGCCGAGGCCCTCACGCTGATGAAGCGCGAGCAGGTCACGCTGTTCGCGGGAGTGCCGACCATGTACTGGGCCATGCTCACCGCCGTGCACGCCGGGACGGCCGAGGTGCCGTCCTCACTGGTCACGGCGGTCTCCGGCGGCTCGGCGCTGCCGGTCGAGGTGCTCAAGGACTTCAGCGCGACGTTCGGCGTGGACATCCTGGAGGGCTACGGCCTGTCCGAGACCTCGCCCGTGGCCTCGTTCAACCAGCCGGGCAGGCCCGCGAAGGCCGGCTCGATCGGCACCCCGATCTGGGGCGTGGAGATGAAGCTGGTCGACGCCGACTGGAACACGGCCGACGACATCGGCGAGATCGCCGTCCGCGGCCACAACATCATGAAGGGCTACTACAACCGGCCCGAGGCGACGGCGCAGGTCATGAAGGACGGCTGGTTCCGCACCGGCGACGTGGCCCGGCGCGACGAGGACGGCTACTACTTCATCGTCGACCGGGCCAAGGACATGATCATCCGGGGCGGCTTCAACGTGTACCCCCGGGAGATCGAGGAGGTCCTCATGACCCACCCCGCGGTCTCGCTCGCCGCGGTCGTCGGGGTGCCCCACGACTCCCACGGCGAGGAGGTCAAGGCGTACGTCATCCGCAAGCCCGGCGCCACGACCACCGAGGAGGAACTGGTGGCGTGGTGCCGGGAGACGATGGCGGCCTACAAGTACCCGCGGATCGTGGAGTTCCGCGAGTCCCTGCCGATGACCGCCACCGGCAAGATCCTCAAGCGCGAGCTGCGGTAGAAAGCTTTACGGCCAGTCGAGGGACGGGCGCAGCGCGACGTGCGACTGTCCCTCGTCGAGCCTGACGCCGAGCACCTGGTGCAGCTGCACCTTGTTGCGCTCGAACCCCACGACGCAGCCGGCCATGTAGAGCCGCCAGACCCGGGCGGTGCCCTGGCCGACCTCCTCGACCGCGTCGTCCCAGTTGGCGTCGAGGTTCTTGCACCACTCGCGCAGCGTCAGCGCGTAGTGCTCGCGCAGGTTCTCCTCGTGGCGGACCTCGAAGCCGGTGTCCTCCATCTGGCGGACCAGGTAGCCCACCGACTCCAGCTCGCCGTCCGGGAAGACGTAGCGGTTGATGAAGCCGCCCTTGTTGAGGGTCTTCTCGGTGCTGGTCGGGCGGGTGATGCAGTGGTTGAGCAGGCGCCCGCCCGGCTTGAGCTTGCCGTACAGGAAGGAGAAGTACGACGGCAGGTTGTCCTTGCCGATGTGCTCGGTGAGGCCGATCGAGCTCACCCGGTCGAAACCGGTCTCCGCGACGTCGCGGTAGTCCATGTAGCGGACCTCGGCGAGCTCCGACAGCCCGGCCTCCGCGATGGCCTTCTGCGCCCACTCGGCCTGCTGGCGCGACAGCGTGACGCCGAGGCCCTTCACGCCGTACTCCTTGGCCGCGTGCATGACCATGCCGCCCCAGCCGCAGCCGACGTCGAGCAGCCGCATGCCGGGCCTGAGGTCGAGCTTCTTGGCGACCAGGTCGAACTTCGTGTACTGCGCCTCCTCCAGCGTCGCGTCCGGCCGCGGGAAGACCGCGCAGGTGTACGCCATGGAGGGGCCGAGCACCCACTCGTAGAAGCGGTTGGAGACGTCGTAGTGGTGGTGGATCACTTCGGCGTCGCGCTGCTTGGCGTGCCGGCTGCCCAGCTTCGCCAGCGTGCTCTGCCGCGCCTCCTGCGGCGGCGGCGGCACGCGCATCAGCAGCGGCTTGATCCCGAGCGAGCGGACCGCGGCGACCTTCTCGCTGAGCGGCAGGTCGTTGAGCGTCAGCGACCACATCCGGTCGAGCAGGGTGTACATGTCCCCGTGCACGTCGATGTGCCCGGAGATGTACGCGCGGGCGAGCCCGAGCTCTCCCGGCGCCTGCGCGAGGTAGGCCACCGCCACCGGCGACTTCACCTCGATGCGGACGTCCGCTCCCGAGGACCCGGCCTTGCTGCCGTCGTAGGCGACGAACTCGACGCCCGCGTCAGGACCGACGATCTTTTCGAAGATCTCCGCAAGAGTCATTGCACCTCTCCCGACGTAACGACGCCTACCGGCCTCTGACGCACTTGTCATAGAGGTCCAGCAGCCGGCCGCCCGGGTCGTAGGCGCGCTTGACCGGCCAGTAGGCGTCTCCGTTGTAAAGCCGCCAGAACTCCTCACGCTCATAGAAAGAGGTGGAGTACAGCGACTTGTGGCCGTCGAGCGAGTGCACCGCCTGCTCGATCAGCCGGTTGTAGTACCCGTCGTACTGTCCGCGCGGCAGCGGAACCATGCCCCAGAAGCCGAAGTTCACGTACAGGCGGCCGGGCTCCAGCGGGTAGAGCGCCCACTGGCCGGTCGCCTTGAGCGGGCACATCCACACCGGGGTCATGCCGACCTTGTCGTGGAAGACCTCCAGGAACTCGGCGCCGCGCTCGATCGGCACCTCGACGTCCTGGATGACCGACTCGTGCACGGGGTTGTTCCGCCAGCGGTCGATCCGGGCGGTCACGCCGTACCTCTGGTCGAGGCCGACGAGCTTGCGATAGACGTCCGACCGCAGGTAGCGGCGCGGGAGGAGCGAGCGGACCAGCGGCTGCTGAACGCCGAACGCGCGCGAGCACCAGAACCAGTCGGTGTCCCAGCGCCACAGGTAGTCGCGCACGGTCAGCCAGTCGCGGACGCGGCTGCGGATCGACTGGTAGTAGATCCGCATGCCCGTGTAGTCGGACGTGTAGGGCGCCCGCTCGGAGAACGAGCCGACGGTGATGTACAGCTCGTCGGGACCGAAGAACGTGCCGTCGACGAAGTCCACCTGCTCGCCGTCGTGCTCGCGGCTCTCGCAGATCTCCTGCATGGCGAGCATGCACTTGTCGGCGTCGCTGAAGCGGATGTGCGTCAGCTTGACGTACGGCTTCACCCGGGCCAGCTTGATGCGGATCCGCAGCGCGTAACCGAGCGTGCCGTAGGAGTTGGGGAACGCGTGGAACAGGTCCGCGTGCTCGTTGTCGGCCCGGGCCACCACGATCCGCCCCTCGCCGGTGAGGATCTCCAGTTCCTCGACCGACTCGTGCGGCAGGCCGTCCTTGAAGCTCGTCGACTCGATGCCGAGACCCGTGACCGCGCCGCCCAGCGTGATCGTCTTGAGCTGCGGCACGACGTACGGCATGAGCCCGTACGGCAGCGTGGCGTCCACCAGGTTCTCGTACGTCGTCATGCCCTGGACCTCGGCCGTCATGGTCACCGGGTCCACGTGGATGACCTGGTCCAGATCGCGGGCGGACAGCGTGGCCGTCTTGGCCGGCGCGCGGAAGCGGAACAGGTTCGTCGTCGCCTTCGCCAGCCGGGGAGCGGAGTCCTCGGGAATGGCCGCGTAGGAGTCCCTGATCTGCTCGACGGCCTTCTGATGGGCGGTCATACTGGCCGTGCGCTCTGGCATGACACCACCCCCATGGATCGTTGAGATCGCCTCTTGGCACGCTATCCCCGGAGGGGAACGCAGACCAGAGTAGACACGTTACGCGCGCGAAAACTATCTGGAATTCCCGCGGCGCCCCGTCGGCGTAGATCGTATCCTGCCCTTTTTCATCGCCTCCGCCGCCCCTGCCGTAACTGAGGAAACCGTCATCACCTGGGCTGACGCCGGCGGACGAGCGGATCGGCGCCGTTGACCACGTTGACGACGGGACGGCCCTCTGTCGCGGCGGTGAGGTTGTCCAGCACGCACCGGATCAGCCGGGTCGTCGCCTCGGGCGTGACCCCGGCCGCGTGCGGCGACAGCAGGACCCCCGGGCAGGAGCGCAGCGGGTCGTCCGGCGCCGGGGGCTCGCTGTCGTACACGTCCAGCGCCGCGCCGGCGAGGTGGCCGGACTCCAATGCGGCCTGCAGCGCCGCCTGGTCGACCACCCCGCCCCGGGCCGCGTTGACCAGCACCGACCCCTTGGGCATGCGGGCGATCCTCTCCGCGCCGATCAGCCCGCGGGTCTCCGGCGCGAGCGGCACGGCCAGGACGAGCACGTCGCTTCCCGCCACCAGCGCGTCGAGGTCCAGGTAGGCCGCGCCGTACGACTCGGGCTTGGGCGTGCGCGACCAGTAGGAGACCCGGCAGCCGAGCGCGCCGAACAGGCGGGCGCAGGCCGCGCCGATCGGCCCGAAGCCGATCACTCCCACGCGGCATCCGGCGAGCTCGCGGCGCTGGTAGGCGAACTGCGGCCACTCCCCCGCCCGCATGTCCCTGTCGCCGTCCGCGAGGTGGCGCAGCAGCGCCAGCGCGGCGGCCAGGCACCATTCGGCCACCGCGTCGGCGTTCACCCCCGCGGTGTTGGCGAGGGGCACCCCGGCGCGGGCCAGCGCCTCCAGGTCGTGCCCGTCCACGCCGACCGACGGCTGCTGCACGAACGCCAGGCGCGGCGCCAGCCGTACGGCCTCCGTGTCGAGGGCCAGGGCCCCGCTCCAGTCGCCGACGACGATCTCGGCCTCGGGCAGCGCGTCCAACATCGCCGCGCGGTCGCGGCGGGCGGGGACGCGCACCTCGACGCGGCCGTCGAGGTCGGCGAAAAGGCCGCGCACCGCGTCCTCAGGAAGCGGCGGCAGCGCGAGAACATTCCACGTCACGGGCGCAGTCTCGCACGCCTACAGAAACATGTTCTACTTAGCGCCTGAAGTGATGCCGCTCTGAGGAGGGTTCGGATGGAGGAGTCGCGGGGACCGCTCGGGGGGATCCGGGTGCTGGAGCTGGCCGGTCTCGCGCCCGGGCCGTTCGCCGGGATGATGCTCGCCGACCACGGCGCCGAGGTGCTGCGGATCGACCGGGTGAAGGCCGTGAGCGACACCCCGCGCCGCGACGTGATGGACCGCGGCAAGCGCACGATCGGCCTCGACCTGAAGTCGCCCGAGGGCGTCGCCGCCTTCAAGCGGCTCGCCGAGCGGGCCGACGTGGTGATCGAGGTGTTCCGGCCCGGGGTCGCGGAACGGCTCGGCATCGGGCCCGCCGACCTCCACGCGGTGAACGAGCGGCTGGTCTACGGCCGCATGACCGGCTGGGGCCAGGACGGCCCGCTCGCCTCCGCGGCCGGGCACGACATCGACTACATCGCGATCGCCGGGGTGCTGTCGATGCTGGGCCGCGAGGGCGGCAAGCCCACCCCGCCGATCAACATCCTCGGCGACTTCGCCGGCGGCGGGCTCATGCTGGCGTACGGCGTGCTGCTGGCCCTGCTGGAGCGCGAGCGCACCGGACGCGGCCGGGTGGTGGACGCCGCGATGGTGGACGGCGCGGCGCTGCTGTTCTCGATGTTCTACGGCGGGGTGCACTCCGGCCACTGGGGCCCGCGCGGCACCAACCTCCTCGACACCGGCGCCCCCATGTACGACACGTACGAGACGGCCGACGGCGGCTATCTCGCCGTGGGCGCGCTCGAGCCGCAGTTCTGGGCGGAGATGCTCGCCCGGATGGGCATCGGCGACATGCCCGACCGCGACGACCGGGCGAACTGGCCGGCCGTCAGGGAGCGGCTGACCGAGGCGTTCCGGTCGCGCACCCGGGCCGAGTGGGAGGCGGTCTTCGAGGGCTCCGACGCCTGCGTCTCCCCCGTGCTCGACCCGCGCGAGGCCGTCCGGCATCCGCACAACCAGGCGCGTGGCACGTTCGTGGAGGTCGGCGGGCTGCCGCAGGCCGCGCCCGCGCCCCGGCTGGCCGGGGCGCCGCGCGGCGACCTGTCCCCGGCCACCCGGCTGCACGACCTGAGCGCCTGGGGCCTGCCCGGAGACGAGGCGAAGGCCCTGCGCGCCGCCGGCGTGCTGGCCTGACCCTGCCGGCCCTGACCGCGTCGCCCTGACCGCGTCGCCCTGACCACGTCGCTCTGACCACGTCGCTCTGACCGTGCCGGCCTGGCCTCCGCTCCCCTGACCCCCGCTTGCCCTTCCCCCGTGACGATCGAGGAGTCCCCCGCACATGGACCTTTTCGAGGCCCTCTACACGACCCGCGCCATGCGGCGGGTCAAGCCCGACCCGATCCCGGCGGAGGTCCAGGAACGCATCCTGGACGCCGCCGTCCGCGCCCCCAGTGCCGGCAACATCCAGGGCTGGCGGTTCCTGCTCGTGGACGACCCCGAGGTGAAGTCCCAGCTGGGGCCGCTGTACCGGGACGCGCTCGGCAGGCTGTTCGAGGGGCACTACAAGCCGATGCGCGAGCAGGCCGAGGCGACCGGCGACACCCGCACGCTCAGTGTGCTGCGGTCGGCCCAGCACCTGGCCGACCACTTCGAGACCTATCCCCTGCTGATGTTCGCGTTCACCCGCAACGACCCGAGCGGCGGTTCCATCTACCCCTCGGTGTGGAGCGCCCAGCTGGCCGCCCGCGCCTTCGGCGTGGGCAGCGCGCTGACGTCCGTGCTGGGGCTGTTCCACGGCGCGGAGACGATGCGGATCCTCGGCGTGCCCGAGGACAAGGGCTGGCAGGTGGCGTGCATGGTCACCTTCGGCTACCCGACCGGCCGGTGGGGGGTGGCCCCGCGCCTCCCCGCCCACGAGGTCGCCTACCGCAACCAGTGGGGCGAACCGGTCGGCTTCGAGATTCCCGAACCCCTCTGGGCGCCCTGAGTCGATCACGCTGACCGCCCTCCGATGAAGCAGCTCTTGAATCGAATGTAGTACACCTACTACATTCGAGAGCACAGCTACTTCATTGGAGGGCGCATGCATGACGTCGTCATCCGCGTACGCGGGCTCCGCATGGCGTACGGGCCCGTTCAGGTCCTGAACGGCGTCGACCTCGACCTGCGCAGGGGCGAGGTGTTCACGCTGCTGGGCCCCAACGGCGCCGGCAAGACCACGCTGGTGGAGATCCTCGAGGGGTTCCGCACGGGCTGGTCGGGCGAGGTCGAGGTGCTCGGCGAGAACCCGGCGCGCGCCGGGGACGCCTGGCGGGCGCGGCTCGGCGTGGTCATGCAGTCGTGGCGCGACCACCCCCGCTGGCGGGTGCGCGACCTGCTCGCGCACGTCGCGGCGCACTACGAGAAGCCGCGCGACGTCGACGAGCTGCTCGCCACGCTCGGCCTGGCCGAGGCGGCGCACAACCGGGCGGGGGTGCTGTCCGGGGGCCAGCGCCGCCGGCTGGACGTCGCGCTCGGCATCGTCGGCCGTCCCGAAGTGCTGTTCCTCGACGAGCCCACGACCGGGTTCGACCCCGAGGCCCGGCGGGAGTTCCACCTGCTGATCGAGCGGCTGGCCGGAGAGGAGGGGCTGACCGTGCTGCTCACCACGCACGACCTGGCCGAGGCGGAGCGGCTGTCCGAGCGGATCGCCGTGCTCGCGGCCGGGCGGGTGGTCACCTGCGGCAGCCCGGCCGAGCTGGCGCGCGCCGTGCAGGTCCCGTCGCTGGTGCGCTGGGAGGACGGCGAGCTGGAGACCGCCGACCCCTCCGGCGTGGCCTGGGACCTGCACCAGCGGTACGGCGGCCCGGTCCCCGGGCTGGAGATCAGGCGGCCGACCCTGGAGGAGAGCTACCTGGATCTCATCGAGGAGGCGCGCGGAACCCGCGAGACGGCGACCGTGGGAGGGACACGATGAACGCGACGACTCTGGGACTGCGGCGGGGCTGGACCGAGCAGCTCAACCTCTGGAGCGACCGCAAGGAGCTGCTGAACGCCCTCATCGGGACCGTCGGCACCTACCTGGTGCTCGTCCTGTTCATCGGGGGGAACAACGTGCCCGGCACGTCCGTGTCCATGGCGGCGTTCATGACGCCGGGGTTCCTGGCGTTCGCGGTGTTCTCGACCGGGCTCACGGTGCTGCCCATGTTGATCGCCGCGGACCGCGAGGAGGGCACGCTCATGCGAGCCCGCACACTGCCGAGGGGCATCCGCGTCTACCTGACCGGGCGGGCCGTCACGACGCTGCTGACGATCACGCTGAACGCCGCGCTCGTCCTGCTGGTCGCCGTGCCGCTCGCCGGGGTGGCCGCGCCGGCGACGCCCGCGCGGTGGTTCACGCTCGTCTGGGTCCTGGTGCTCGGCGCACTGGCCGTCGTGCCCATCGGCGCGATGATCGGCAGCCTGGTGTCCGGCCCGAAGACGGCCGCGGCGATGCTCGCCCTGCCGGCGATGCTCCTGATGCTCATCTCCGGGGTGATGTTCCCGCTGGAGTCGCTGCCCGGGGTGGTGCGCGGCATCGCCCAGGTCTTCCCGCTCTACTGGCAGGGCCTCGGACTGCGCGCGGTGTTCCTGCCCGATTCCGTTCTCGCGGCCGAGCTCGGGCACAGCCGGCCGCTCGGCCGGGCGGCGGCCGTTCTGGGAGCGTGGGCGGTCGGCGGTATGGTTCTAGCCCCCTGGTTGCTGCGCCGGGTCCGCGGAAGATGAGCGGACTCATGGGCCCGACGGAGGTGAGACGTGGCCGAGGAGCCGGTGTTCAACCGCATCGCGGTGCTGAGGGCCGACCGCGGCGTCTCGCGCCGGGATCTGGCCGCCGCGCTCGGGGTGCACTACCAGACGGTGGGCTACCTGGAGCGCGGCGAGTACAGTCCCAGCCTCCACCTGGCCCTGCGGATCGCCGAGTTCTTCGAGGTTCCGGTGGAGGTCGTCTTCTCCCTCAAGCCGTTTCCCAGACTGGGGAGCGCGTCGTGAACCTGCGCGAACGCTGGAACCTCCACGTGGCCCGCGCGATGGAGCAGGACCGCCTCGTGGCGCTGCACCGCACCCGGCGGCGGCGCCGCCTGCTCGTCGTGGCGGGCGCGGCGAGCGTGCTGCTGCTGTGGGCGGACGCCGCGGTGTCGTGGGCGATCGCCCCGAGCGACACCGCCGTCCGGGTCAACCTCGTGCTGCTGGTGGTCATGCTGGCGATCTACATCCCGGTCGTCACCGCGCTGAACAGCGCCACCCGCGGGCTCGCCTCGCTGCCGGAGAGCCATCTCGACGAGCGGCAGGTCGCCGAACGGCTCCGGGCGCACACGTACGCGAACAGGGTGATGCGGCTCATCCTGGCCGGCCTCGCGGTGTTCGTCGTGGTCGCGACCTGGAGCGAGGCAGAGAAGTCCCATATCCCCGCCGCGGCCGTGTTCCTCGGCGTCTTCGCCCTGTGGTGGACGCACTTCCTGCTGCCGCTGCTGGTCGCGGGGTGGCGACTGCCCGACCCGCCGCCCGGCGACGACCAGGACGACGAGCAGAGCGACGATCAGGCCGGCGTCGCCTGAACCTGCGCCGGGGGCCCGGAAGGCTCGCCGAACGACGGCAGCGTGGCCACGAAGAGGTCGACGCCCCCGGGGTGGTGGATCTCCAGGTCGGTGGTGAAGGCGCGGGCCGGGGTGGCGCCCGACTCGGTGTGCTTCCACACCTGCTGCCAGGTGTCGAGAAGCGCCCCGGGCATCGGTCCCCGCGCCTCGAACAGCAGCGCGGGCACGCCGGGCACCCGTACGGCGACCATGCCCTCGGGCAGTCGCGCCGCCGTGCGGACGGCCACGCCGACGATCTGCGTGTAGGCGCCGTTGTGGTCGCTCTCGTAGTCGGTCAGCACGGCGTACAGGTTCTCGTCGATCCGGCCGGGCACGTGCGCGAAGGCTCCGGTCGCTCCGGCGCGGCCCCACAGGCCCGGCAACTGGGCGCGGGCCGGGTCCGCCTCCGCCGCGTTGGTCGTCCGTACGGCATAGCCGACGACGAGCGTCTCCGGGCGGTCAACGATGATCACATGCTCTCCCTTCAGGCGAGGTCAATGTATCCCGTGTCCGGGTCTGCTCCGGCGTCGGCCGGGAATGCCGGGTATGACCCGCTCACAACGTAGGCTGGACAAACGTGCGATTCCTCAATGATGTGACGCCGCCCTACGATCTCACGTACAGCGATGTCTTCATGGTGCCGTCTCGTTCCTCCGTCGGGTCGCGCCTCGCCGTGGACCTGTCCGCGGGCGACGGAACCGGCACCACGATCCCCGTCGTCGTCGCCAACATGACGGCCGTCGCGGGCCGCCGCATGGCCGAGACCGTCGCCCGGCGCGGCGGCATCGCCGTCATCCCCCAGGACATCCCGATCGACGTGGTGGCCGACGTCATCGAATGGGTGAAGAGCCGTGACCTCGTCCACGACACGGCCATCACGCTCACCTCCCACGACACCGTGGGCGAGGCGCTCACCCTGCTGCCCAAGCGGGCGCACGGCGCGGTCATCGTCGTCGACTGGGACAACCGCCCGGTCGGCGTGGTGACCGAGGCCGACTGCCACGGCGCCGACATGTTCACCCAGCTCTCCCAGGTCATGACCGAATCACCGCAGACGCTGCCGCGCGGTGTCGATCCGCAGGCCGCGTTCGAGGCGCTACACGAGGGCCGCCACCGGCTGGCGCCGGTGGTGGACGAGGACGGCCGCCTGGTCGGCAT
Source organism: Microbispora sp. NBRC 16548 (assembly GCF_030268985.1). Taxonomy (NCBI): domain Bacteria; kingdom Bacillati; phylum Actinomycetota; class Actinomycetes; order Streptosporangiales; family Streptosporangiaceae; genus Microbispora; species Microbispora sp. NBRC 16548. Next base: position 93,370 of record NZ_BSSF01000001.1, on the reverse strand, counting down.
CCTCACCCGCACCGGGGCGCTGCGCTCCACCCTCTACCAGCCCGCCGTGGACGCGCGCGGCCGGCTGCGCGTCGCGGCGGCGGTCGGGGTCAACGGCGACGTGGCCGCCAAGTCCAAGGAACTGCTCGACGCCGGCGTCGACGTGCTCGTTGTCGACACGGCGCACGGCCACCAGGAGAAGATGATCTCGGCGCTGCGGGCCGTGCGGGCGCTGGAGCCCTCCGTGCCGGTCGCGGCGGGCAACGTCGTCACCGCGGAGGGCGTACGCGACCTCGTCGAGGCCGGCGCCGACATCGTGAAGGTCGGCGTGGGCCCGGGCGCCATGTGCACGACCCGGATGATGACCGGCGTGGGACGGCCGCAGTTCTCCGCCGTGCTGGAGTGCGCGGCCGAGGCCCGCCGTCTGGGCCGGCACGTATGGGCCGACGGCGGCGTGCGCCACCCCCGCGACGTCGCGCTGGCGCTCGCCGCGGGAGCCTCCAACGTCATGATCGGCTCGTGGTTCGCCGGCACGTACGAGTCGCCCGGCGACACCCGCACCGCCCCCGACGGGCGCAAGTACAAGGAGAACTTCGGCATGGCCTCGGCCCGCGCCGTACGGCTGCGCACGGCCGAGGACTCGCCGTTCGAGCGCGCACGTAAGGCACTGTTCGAGGAGGGCATCTCGACCTCGCGGATGTACCTCGACCCGGCGCGGCCCAGCGTGGAGGACCAGATCGACGCCATCGTGGCCGGGCTGCGTTCCTCCTGCACGTACGCGGGCGCCACCACACTGGAGGAGTTCCACGAGCGGGCGGTGGTCGGCGTGCAGAGCGCCTCCGGCTACAGCGAGGGCATGCCACTGCACCAAAGCTGGTGACTCCTCCTATTCCGTAGAGGAATATCGGGCTCTCCGGGGGTAGTGCGTTCGTGTACCGACCGCACTACCCCGCGGAGGCGATCATGCAGTACTCCCCGGCCGGAGGGCCGGTCAGTCCGGCGGCCGACAGACGGCTGCTGGTCAGTTACGACAACTACACGGCGGCGCAGCGCGCCGTCGACACCCTGTCGGACGCCGGGTTCCCGGTGGAGAACACCGCGATCGTCGGCAGCGACCTGCGTCTGGAGGAGACCGTCACCGGGCGGCTCACCAACGGCAAGGCGGCGCTGTCGGGCCTGATCACCGGCGCGGTGTTCGGACTCATCGTCGGCCTGTTCCTCGGGCTGTTCACCTCGGCCACGACCTCGTTCTTCGGACTGGTGCTGTGGTCGATCCTCTGGGGCGCCATCGCCGGCGCCGCCTTCGGCTTCACCAGCCACGCCTTCACCGGCGGGACGCGCGACTTCTCGTCGAGGAGCTCGATCGTCGCCGGGCGCTACGACGTGCTGGTGGCCCCTCCCATGCTCGACCAGGCCCAGGCGCTGCTGCAGGGCGGCGTGCAGCCGGCCGACACCGTCGTGGTTCAGCGTCCGCCGTCGGCGGGGCCGGTCACGACGTCACCTGCCGCGGCGGGTGACACCGCTCCGCAGGCCACCGGCTACCCGCTGACCGAGGACCGGGCGGAGGCCCGTGCGGAGGAGGCTCGTGCGGAGGAGGCTCGTGCGGAGGAGGCTCGTGCGGAGGAGGCTCGTGCGGAGGAGGTGCGCGACGACGACCGGGCGGGTCTGTCGAGGGGCCGTCGCCCGTAACCCTCGTCGGCTCTGGAGTTGCGACGCCTTCCCCACCCCGCGTGGGGAAGGCGTTCTCGTGTCGGCCGTCCCCGGTAGAGTCGTCAGCCTGCCGGAACTCCCGGCACAGGAAGCGCTTCGGGAACACAGAGAACAGGAGACCCACGTGGCACTGGAGAAGCCGGAGATCGACTTTCCCGAGGGCGCGCCGCCCGCGGACCTGGAGATCGTCGATCTCGTCGAGGGTGACGGGCCGGAGGCCAAGCCCGGGCAGAACGTGACCGTCCACTACGTCGGGGTGGCGTTCTCCACGGGTGAGGAGTTCGACGCCTCCTGGAACCGCGGCCAGCCGTTCCAGTTCCCGCTCGGCGGCGGCCGGGTCATCGCCGGCTGGGACCGCGGAGTGGCCGGCATGAAGGTCGGCGGACGGCGCCGTCTGACGATCCCCCCGCACCTCGGGTACGGCAACCGCGGCGCGGGCGCCCTCATCAAGCCCGGTGAGACGCTCATCTTCGTCGTCGACCTGCTCGGCGTCGGCTGACCGGGACACCGGTGCGGCGACGGCGGCGTTTCGGTTACAGGGGTAGGAGGGCCGGAGCGGTTCGAGGATGATGGCCGCGTGGACGATGCCCTCCCGAACCGCCTCCTCATGAACCCCCTCGGTCGGGGTCCCTCTCCTCACGGCCGCCCGCAGGACGGCCCCCTGCGAACGCCGGCTTCCGGGAGGCCGGCGTGACCACGGACGACGAGGTGACCGGCGGCACGCCGGCGGCGCACGACGACACCGGCGGGGCGTCCCCCAGCGGGGACGTCCGCGCGGGCGCTCCGCTCACCGGGCAGCCCCGGGCCGTGGTCGCGATCGCCGCCGCGACCGTGGCCGTGCTGCTCGCGGTGAGCCCGTGGTACGGCTACCACCGCGACGAGCTGTATTTCCGCATGCTGGGCGAGCGGCCGCGGCTCGGATACTTCGACACTCCGCCGCTGACGCCGATGATCGCCCGGGTGTCCACGGCGATCTTCGGGGACACGGTCGTCGCGTTGCGGATCGTGCCCGCCCTGTGCGCCGGGGCTCTGGTCGTGCTCGTCGCGCTGGCCGCCCGCGAACTGGGTGGCGGCCGTGCGGCCCAGATCCTCGCCGCGGCCGGGACGGCCACCTCCGTGCTGCCTCTGCTGGCCGGTCACTCGCTGCTGACCCTCACTCCCGACCTCGTGCTGTGGAGCGCGGTCACGCTGTGCCTGCTCCGGGTGCTGCTCAGGGGGGACGGGCGTTACTGGCTCTGGACGGGAGCGCTGTGCGGGATCGCGGCGTACAACCGCGATCTGATCGTGGTGTTGCTGGGCTGCGTCGGGCTGGGCGTCCTCGTGGCCGGGCCGCGCGAGGTGCTGCGGGACAGGCGACTGTGGGCCGGTGTTCTCCTGGCTCTGGCGATCGCCTCACCCAACCTGCTCTACCAGGCGACGCACGACTGGCCGCAGTTCCAGATGGCCGACGCGCTGAAGATCGACGAGGGCGCGGACAACCGCGCGTCCTTCTTCCCCCTTCAGCTCGTGCTGCTCGGGCCCGCGCAGGCGGTGGTCTGCGTGGCCGGCTGGCTGCGGCTGTGGCGGAACCGCCGGGTTCGCTCCCTCGCCATCGCCTACCCCGTGGCGTGCGCGCTGGTCCTCTATTCGGGAGGCCGACCCGACTACACCGGCGGGTTCCTGCTCTACCTGTTCGCGGCCGGCTGCGTCACCGCGGCCGGGTGGCGGTGGAGAGGAGCGTTGGTCGCGGCGCTGGCGGTCGACGCCGTGGTCGCGGTGGTCGTGGCGCTGCCGGTCATCCCGGCGGCGTCGCTCGCCGGTACGCCGGTCGCCGCCATCAACGAGGTGGCACGTGAGTCGGTGGGCATGCGCGATGTGGCGGCGCAGACGGCCCGGGTGGTGAACGGGCTGCCCGCCGGCGAGCGCGCCGGCGCGGTGCTGCTCGCGGCGAACTACGGCGAGGCCGGCGCGCTGCGTCGCTGGGCCGGCGAGTTCGGGCTGCCCGCGGTCTTCAGCGGCCACAACGAGCTGTGGTGGTGGGGACCGCCGCCGGAGGGGACACGGGTGGTCGTCTCCGTCGGCTACCCGCCCGCCGACCTCGCCACCGTCTTCGCCCATTGCGTCCCGGCGGGCAGGCTGAGCGGGATGCCGGGCGAGGAGCAGGGTGTGCCGATCACGGTCTGCCGCGACCCCGTCCGGCCCTGGCGCGAGCTGTGGCCGCGCGCGCGCCACTACAGCTAGTGTCCGACCCCCGGCCTGGGCATCTGCCGCTGCGGTGAGGCAGGATTACGGTGTGTTGCTGATCGACCTTGCCAGGACGTCCGCGGCCGTCGCCGCGGACTCGGCGCGGCTCGCCAAGATCAGGCACCTCGCCGAGCTGCTCGGCAGGGTGGGACCGGACGAGGCCGAGATCGCCGTCGCCTATCTGTCGGGCGAGCTGCCCCAGCGCCAGATCGGGGTGGGCTGGCGGAGCCTGTCCGACCTTCCCGAGCCGCGTCAGATCGCCACGGCGACCCTGACGCAGGTCGACGCGCTGCTCGAACGCGTCAAGTCACGGTCCGGCGCCGGTTCGCAGGCGGCGCGCCGTGAGCTGCTCGGCGAGCTGTTCGGCGCCCTCACCCGGCAGGAGCAGTCGTTCCTGCACCGGCTGCTGACGGGCGAGCTGCGTCAGGGGGCGCTCAACGGGGTGATGATCGAGGCGGTCGCCATGGCCGCGAACGTGCCCGCGGCCGAGGTGCGCCGGGCCCTGACCCTGCGCGGCTCGCTGCCCGCCGTCGGCGCGGCCGCGCTGCGTGGCGGCGTCGCGGAGCTGAAGGCGTTCCACCTGGAGATCGGGCGGGCGGTGGCGCCGATGCTCGCGCAGAGCGCGCCCAGCGTGACCGCCGCCCTGGAGAAGGCCGGCGCCCCTGCCGCCGTGGAGTGGAAGCTCGACGGCGTGCGGGTCCAGGCCCACCGGTCGGGCGACCGCGTCGCCGTCTTCACCCGCACGCTCGACGACATCACCGCACAGGTCCCCGAGCTGGTCGAGGCCGTGCTCGGCCTGCCCGGGACCGATCTCGTGCTCGACGGCGAGGTCATCGCGCTACGCCCGGACGGCCGCCCCGAGCCGTTCCAGGTCACCTCGGGCCGGGTGGCCAGCAGGACCGACGTCGCGTCGCTGCGCGCGACCGTGCCGCTGACCGTCTTCTTCTTCGACGCCCTGCGCGTGGGCGGCGCCGACCTGCTCGACCTGCCGGACGAGGAGCGGCACGCCGCGCTGGAGGCCGCGGTCCCGGCCGAGCTGATCACCCCTCGGCTCGTCACGGCGGACGCCGAGGAGGCCGCGGTGTTCTTCGGCGACGCCCTACGCCGGGGCCACGAGGGCGTCGTGGTGAAGTCGCTGCGCACGCCGTACGCCGCCGGGCGGCGGGGGGCGGGCTGGGTCAAGGTGAAGCCGCGGCACACGCTCGACCTGGTCGTGCTGGCCGCCGAGTGGGGCAGCGGACGGCGCCGGGGCTGGCTGTCCAACCTGCACCTCGGCGCCTACGACCCGGAGACGGGCGGTTTCGTGATGCTCGGCAAGACGTTCAAGGGCCTCACCGACGAACTGCTGACCTGGCAGACCGAGCAGTTCCTGCCGCTGGCGGAGGGGCCGACGGACGACTACGTCGTCACGCTCAAGCCCGCGCTGGTCGTGGAGATCGCCTTCGACGGCGTGCAGCGGTCGAGCCGGTATCCCGGCGGCATGGCGCTGCGGTTCGCCCGGGTGCTGCGCTACCGGCCCGACAAGCGGCCGGAGGAAGCCGACACCGTGGCCGCGGTCCGCGCGCTCATGCCCTGACCGGGAGCCGCTTCAGGAGTTACTTGATCAGGCGGATGGTCAGCGGGTAGCGGAACTCGGTGCCGGCGAGCGCCGACACCCCGCCGACGACGCACAGGACCAGTCCGACGACCCAGATGACCGGCAGCAGGACGACGCCGACGACGGTGAACGGCAGCAGCACCGTCGCTCCCAGCACGGTGAGGTGGAAGTTGAGCGACTCCACCGCGTGCTTCCTGATGTAGGGGGACGTCCGTCCCGCGGTCACCATCATCAGCAGCGGGCCGATGATGAACAACCCCAGCAGCGCGAACAGGTGCGAGGCCGCCGCCCCGACCCGGTCTCCCCCGTCCGGGACCGCGGCCCGGTACGAGGGCGGCCGGGGGACGTACGCCGGGCGCGTGCCGTACAGGTCGTTCATGATGGGCACGAGATCGGCGTGCGTGCGCGCGGTCATCGCCAGGTGCAGCCGCTCGTCCATCTCGTGCTTGTCGAGCCTGCCCTCGGCGTAGGCCGCTTTGACGTGCTCGACCACCTGCTCGCGGTCCTGGTTGGTAACGCGCAACTGAGGGTGTGGCATCGGGGCATGGCCCGGCCACGATGGTGTCGCTGCCGCGGGCATCACAGCATCGCCTTCCGTCGATCGACTGCTCGGCTCTCTTCGAGTCTGCCTCCATCTTGTTCCGCGTATGCGCCCGCCGGCATCAGGGACATCCCCGACATCGCCCCGAGACCGTCTCCTTAACGCCATCGTGATCCACGGCGATGTATACAAGCACTATGAGATGGCGAGATCGCTACGGGCTCCGGCGGCGCCGGGGTGCCCGCGTGGCCAAATTCGACCGCGAGGCGACCGACGCCGACATCGAGGCCCTCATCGAGTTCGCCAAGACCCGGCGTGGGGTCGAGTTCTACGTCGAACCAGAGACCTTCGCGACCGACACCACCGCGGTGGCCGTGGCCCACGACGGGGAGTGGACCCGTCGCCGTGTCGGAGCTCCCGCGGTGATCGCCAAGGTCGCCAGAGATCTCGCCCTTCCGGTGTACGACGTGCAGCTCACCGGCTATCCCGGCCGGATGCGGGCCTACAACGAGCGCCGCCGGCAGGCTCAGGGCGGCGACCCGGTCTGACGGCCGCCCGGGGAGGATGCGGAGGCCGGGCCGGGCAGGTCCCGGGCCAGCAGTGCGCGCAGCGGCGCGAGCCAGATCGCCCGGGGAGGGCCCATCTCGTCGTCGAGTTCCTCCGGTGTCGGCATGCGGTCGCGGAGCATGGCGGGGGACATCATGTGCGTCAGTGCCTGCCGGAGAAGGTGCGCCATCGAATAGCCGGGGTCGGCGGCGAGCGCCCGCTCCAGCGCCATCCCGGCCAGCGCGCACTCTCCCCGATGCCAGGCGGCGGCCGCCAGCAGTGAGGCCGCGGGCGCGACGTGGCCCGGCTCCAGCCGGCGGGTGAGGTCGCGCCACAGCGCGACGTGCGCGTCACGGTCGTCGATCAGCGCCCACGCCTCGTCGCGCACTCTGACCACGGCGAGGTCGAGCCCGAGCCGGGCGGCGCCCTCGTCGTCCAGCCCGCCTCCCGAGTCGTACAGGCCGATGGCCCTGCGCACCCGCGCCAGCCCCTCGGCCACGAACCGCGCGGCCAGTTCGTCCGCGACCGGCCCCCCGGACTCGGGCATCGCCCGCAGATCGGCCATGACGCGGGAGGTGGCCTGCCGCATCGCCGCTCCGCCGCACCGCTGGACCGAGCGCCGCAGACTGCCCCGATCGGGCAGGGCGACCAGCCCGTGCATCACGGCCTCGGCGGCGACGTGGCTGCGCTCGGTGTCGTACGGCGTGCCCTCCGCGGGACAGCAGCTCGCGCTGCCGCAGGAGTAGGACCAGTAGCGCCCGCCTTCGGCCCGGAGGCTCTCGGCCACCCGGATGCCTCCGGCGTGCAGCAGCCGGGTCACCGTGTCGACGGCGGGGGTCACCAGGGCGCCGGGGCCGTACCCGACGACGAAGACGGCGGTCACCGCCTCGCGGCGTAGCAGCGCGACCAGCCGGTCGAGGTCCCCGGAGGCGACCGGCAGGTCCCAGCGGGTCGTCAGCCGCACCTCCGGGCCGGCGACGCCGGCCACGACGAGGCTGTCGGTGGGGTGGAACCCGACGAGGTAGGGCACGGCGGCGAGGATGTCCGCCGGCGAGGAGAGCACGAGCTTCGGGATCGTCATGGCCGCAAGCCTCGCCGGACGGCCGCGCCCCCAAGACGGCCGAAGCGCGTTCTGGGGACAGCCGTCCCCCTGTGGACAACCCGGCGGCCGGAAAACCGTTGGCACCCGGCCGGGCGCTCTGCCTACACTCGGCGCCATGTCTCTGCCCCGGATCTCTTAGCTCGGACACCCGCTTCCACGCCACCCGTGTGTCCTTGAGCTTCTCCGGAGCGTCATCAAATGATCACCCTTCGCGGTGTCGACGTGCGCGTCGGCGCCCGTCTCCTGCTGTCGGACGTCACCGCCCACGTCGCCCCCGGCGACCGCGTCGGCCTGGTCGGCCGCAACGGCGCGGGCAAGACCACCCTGCTGAAGACCCTGGCCGGCGAACTGCAGCCGGCCGCGGGCACCATCACCCGGACCGGCGAGGTCGGCTATCTCCCGCAGGATCCCGCGGCGGCCGATCCGTCCCTCTCCGTCGCCGCCCGCATCCTGTCGGCCCGCGGCCTCGACGAGGCCGAGCGCGTGCTGCGCGCCGCCGAGGCGGCCATGGCCGACCCCGCCGAGCTGGAGCGGGCGATGCGGCGGTACGTCCGGGCCGAGGCGGAGTTCGAGGCCCGCGGCGGGTACGCCGCTCAGGCCGAGGCCGCCCGCATCGCCGCCGGGCTCGGCCTGCCCGACCGCGTCATGACCCAGCCGGTCGGCACCCTGTCCGGCGGGCAGCGCCGCCGCGTCGAACTCGCCCGCATCCTGTTCGCCGGGCAGGGCACGCTGCTGCTCGACGAGCCCACCAACCACCTGGACGCCGACTCCGTGGCCTGGCTCCGGTCGTTCCTCGCGAGCCGCACCGGCGGGCTGGTCCTGATCAGCCACGACACCGGGCTGCTCGACGACACCGTGAACAGGATCTGGCGCCTCGACGCCGACCGGGCCGCGCTGGAGGTGCACAACACCGGCTGGCGCACCTATCTGGCCGACCGCGACGCCGCCGAGCGCGGACGCGCCCGGCAGCGGGCGGTCGCAGAACGCAAGGCCGCCGCGCTGCACGCCCAGGCCGACAGGATGCGCGCCGGCAAGTCGACGGGCGTGCGGGCCAAGGAGATGGCGCGCCGGGCCGACCGCATGCTGGCCGCGGTGGAGCCGGTCCGCCGCGCCGAGAAGGTCGCGCGCATCCGGCTGCCCGAGCCCGCCCCCTGCGGACGCACTCCGCTCGGCGCGATCAGCCTGACCAAGGCGTACGGCGACCTGCGGGTGCTGACCGGCGTGGACCTGGCCGTGGACCGGGGCAGCCGGCTCGTCGTGCTCGGTCTCAACGGCGCGGGCAAGACCACGCTGCTGCGGATCCTGGCCGGGCGGGAACGCCCCGACTCGGGCCGCGTGGTGCACGGTCCCGGTCTGCGGCTGGGCTACTTCGCCCAGGAGCACGACACCCTCGACCCGGCGCGCACCGTCGCCCAGAACCTCGCCGCCGCCGCGCCCCACCTGGGCGACGGCGAGGTGCGCCGGATCCTCGGCTCGTTCCTGTTCGCGGGGGACGACGCGGGCAAGCCCGCGGGCGTGCTGTCCGGCGGCGAGAAGACCCGTCTGGCGCTCGCCACCCTGGTCAGCTCGCAGGCCAACGTGCTGCTGCTCGACGAGCCCACCAACAACCTCGACCCGGCGTCACGGGACGAGGTGCTGGCGGCGGTCGCCTCCTACCAGGGCGCCGTCGTGATGGTCACCCACGACGAGAAGGCCGTGGAGGCGCTGCGTCCCGACCGCGTCCTGCTGCTGCCCGACGGGGTCGAGGACATGTGGAACGCCGATTACGCCGGTCTCGTGTCCCTGGCCTGACCTCCCGGCGCCTGACCTCCCGGCGCCTGATCTTTCGGTGCGGGCGCCGGCGCCAGCCGCATGCGGACGAGCATGGCGGCGCCGGCGACCGCGCCGGGCATCGCGACGACGCTGACGAGCGGCACCAGGAACGCGAGGAAGAGCGGCACGCCGAACCCGAGCGAGACGGACAGGTTCGACCGGAGCAGGGCGAAGCGCTCCTTGCGCCGCAGACCCCGGCGTTCCATCGCCAGGGCGGTCAGTTCGACCGTGAGGAAGAACCCGGAGACGAACGCCCCCACCACGGGCACCACGGTCTGCCCGACGACCGGCACGAAGCCGAGCACGAACAACGGCACGGAGAACAGCAGGACCCACCAGAGCGTGACGAGGCTGTCGCGGATCGACCGGAACAGGGACGCCCAGAAGGGCAGGTCACCGCCGTCGGGAAGCCCGCCGAGGTCCTCCTCGACGCGCTCCGACAGCTTCTCGTAGAACGGGTCGCCGATCACGAGCGTGACGGCGGTGAACGTCAGCACGGCGAGCGCGAGACCCGCCACGAAGATCATCACGCCGACCAGCGTGCGGAACCCGTCGCGCCAGCCCCAGTCGTCCGCGAACGGCGTCGCCCAGGCCGCCACGTCGGTCGCGTGCGTGCCCAGCCAGACCAGCGCCAGGGCGTAGAGCACCAGGGCGATCAGGGCCGGGATCAGCCCGAACAGCCACCAGCGGGGATGCCGGGAGACCCACCCGAGACCCTGGAAGCAGAAACCGATTCCCTCGGCGAGACCGCCGACGCCGCGCCGTCCGGCGGGCCGCCCGATGCCACTCATGGCGGGCAGGCTAGCGCCACAAGGTCGTCACAGGCACGCCCAGATCGGCGAAAAGGCGGCGAAGCAGGGGCAGCGAGATGCCGAGCACATTGCCGTGGTCGCCCTCGATGCCCTCCACGAACCAGCCGCCCAGGCCGTCGAGCGTGAACGCCCCCGCCACACGCAGCGGCTCCCCGCTGGCGACGTACGCCTCGATCTCCCTGTCGGACGGCGTGCCGAACCGCACCACGGTCGCCGCCACCTCCGACACCCTGCGGCCCGCGGACACGTCGACCACGCAGTGCCCGGTCAGCAGCCGGCCGGTCCTGCCCCGCATCATGTGCCAGCGGTCCTTCGCGTTCTCCGGCGTTCCCGGCTTGCCGTACGCGACGCCGTCGAGTTCGAGCACCGAGTCGCAGCCGATCACGATGCCGTCGCCGAGCGTCCGGGAGACGGCGTCCGCCTTGGCCACGGCCAGCTTCAGGCACAGCTCCCCGGGAGTGCCGGCCGTGATCGCGTCCTCGTCGACGCCGCTGACGATCACCTTGGGATCGAGCCCGGCCGCCCTCAGCACACCGAGGCGGGCGGGCGAGGCCGAGGCGAGCACCAGTTCCGTCACACGGTCAAGCCTAGTCGCTTCTACTATGTCTGACGTTTACCGATCACGTGCGGGGGATGCCGGTGTCAAAAGCCACGGTCAAAGAGCGTGCGCGCTACTGGTTCGACAACACCATGTCCAGGGGCACGGCCGCCCTCATCGGCTGGCTGGCCCTGGTGTCGCTGGTGCTCATCGTGGTGGTCAGCGTGCTGACGATGTGGCTCACCCCCGACGAGGCGCTCCGGCACGACGGCTGGCCCGGGGTGCTGTGGCTGTCGCTCATGCACGCGCTCAGCCCGGGCAAGATCGCCGGAGACGCCGGCACCGCGCCCTTTCTCGCGATCATGCTGGGCGCGTCCCTCGGCGGCATCTTCATCGTCAGCATCCTCGTGGGCGTGCTCTCCGCCGGTCTGCGCGGCAAGATCGAGGAGTTGCGCAAGGGCCGCTCCCGCGTCATCGAGAGCGGCCACACCGTCATCCTCGGCTGGTCCGAGCAGCTCTACACGATCGTCTCCGAACTCACGAAGGCGCACGCCAGCCAGCACGGCTCGGTCATCGCGATCCTGGCCGACAGGGACAAGCCGGCCATGGAGGACGCCATCCGGGCCCGGGTGGGCGACACGGGCAGGACGCGCCTGGTGTGCCGCACCGGCCGGCCCACCGAGCCGACCGACCTCGACCTGTTGAGCCTGAGCACCGCGCGAACGATCGTGGTGCTGTCCCCCGAGAAGGAAGACCCGGACGCGCACGTCATCAAGACCCTGCTGGCGCTGGCCAAGCGGGCGGGGGAGCATCCTCCGGTGGTCGCCGCCATCGCCTCCTCGCGCAACATGGCCGCCGCCCGGCTGGCCGGAGGGCCCGGCGTCCACCTGGTCGACAGCGACGACATCGCCGCGCGGCTGATCGTGCAGTCGTCCCGGCAGTCCGGCGTGTCCGTCGTCTGCATGGATCTGCTGAACTTCGACGGCGGTGAGATCTACCTGCGCCGCGATCCCTCCCTCGCCGGCAGGTCGTACGGCCAGGCCCTCGACGCGTACGCGACCGCGACCGTCCTCGGCCTGCGCACACCCGGCGGTGTGGTGCTCAACCCGCCGCCGGACACGGTGATCGGGACGTCCGACGAGATCGTCGTGCTCGCCCAGGACGACTCGCTCATCCGCCTGGCGAACGGAACGGCTCCCGCGGACGAACGGCATATCGTCCCCGCGACGGCCCCTGCGGCGGCCCCCGAGCGGACCCTGATGCTCGGCTGGAACGGCCGCGCCGCGCGGATCATCCGCTACCTGGACGGCTACGTGACCCCCGGATCGGTGCTCGACGTCGCAGGCGACCACCCCGGCTCCGGCGCCGGCCTGGCGGACCTGCGCAACCTGACGGTGAACGTCAAGGAGTGCGACGGCACCGACAGGTACGCCCTGGAGTCCCTCGGCGTCGGCGTCTACCAGCACGTCATCGTGCTCTCCGACGACCGGTACGATCCCCGCCACGCCGACAACCGGACGCTGATGACGCTGCTGCAACTGCGCGACATGCAGGCGACCCTCGGGGAGAAGTACTCGATCGTGAGCGAGATGCACGACGAGAACAACCGGGCGCTCGCCGAGGTCACCGAGGCCGACGACATCGTGATCAGCGACACCGTCATCGGCCTGCTGCTCGCGCAGCTCGCCGAGAACCCGCACCTCGCCGAGGTCTTCGGCTACCTCTTCGACTCCGCGGGCTCGGAGGTCTATCCCCGGCCCGTGGAGGACTACGTGACGACCGGCGGGCCCGTCGCCTTCCGCACGATCGTGGAGTCGGCCCTGCGGCGTGGCGAGACCGCGATCGGTTACCGCGTGGCGGCGAAGTCCGGGAACCCGCCCCACTACGGCATCATGCTCAACCCGGACCGGTCACGGACCATGACGTTCGCTCCCGGTGACTCCGTGATCGTCCTCGCCGAGCGCTGAGGCCGGTCGTCCCCACGGCTCACTCGCCGAGGCCGGCGCGGCGGGCGCGCACCACGGCCTGCGCCCGGTCGGCCGTGTCCGGGGCCAGGTCCTCCAGGGCCCCGGCCAGCCCGAGCTCGTCCAGCGCCGGCGGCCTCAGGTCGTGCTCCGTGGCGAGCCGCACGGCGGCGAGGGCGACCGCGAGCCGGCGGGCGAGGTCGTCGAGTACGGCCAGGCCGGCCGGCAGACGGCCGACGGCGCGCTGCGCGACGTCACGTGCGGGCGCGAACGCCACCGCGACGACGGCGGTGTCCATCGGGTGCCCTGACGCACATCGGCCGCCGCGTGGGCCGTGCCCGTCCTCGGCACCGGCCTCGCGTACGGCACGGCCTGGCTGGCCGCCGCCGCCCGCTTCGACCCGGGCAACCTCGCCGGTCCTGGTGCTCCACGCCACGGTGAACGCGTCGCTGTACTTCGTGGCCGAGGCGATGACGGCGGCGCACGACAGGTCGGCCTGGATGGTCGGCGAGGGCGGCGCCCTCACCACCGCCGGGCTGGCGGTGGCCGTGCTCCTGATCAACCGCCTGTGGCGGCGCCCGCGCTCCTGCTAGAGCGCCTTGACGGAGGACATCACCTTGTTGATGTCGTGCCAGCGCTTCTTCTGGCTGTCGGGGATCGTGACGAACACGACGGCGGGCTTCTTCTCCGGCACGTCCACGAGGGCCAGCGCCGCGGCGGAGACCCGCTTCCTGCCCTTGAGCGTGTAGTGCACCGTGTAGCCGAGCAGCCAGCCCTTCCGCTTGCCCGCCTTGATGGGCTGCGAGGCGGTCCAGGTGATCGTCGCGCCCGACGGGTGGTGGTTGAGCGTCCATCGGGCGGCCAGGAAGGCGGTGTCGCGCAGCGTCTTCTGCTCGGGGATCGGCACGGGGCAGGAGACCAGCATCCCGCGGTACGACGCGCCCTTGGCCTTGGGCAGCAGCTGGCGGGAGGCGAACGGCGCGGGCGTGGCCAACGCCCACGTCTTGGTGAAGCGGGGCAGGGCGACGCCGGAGCGCCGGTCCTTGATCAGACCGTGGGTGGCGGCCGCCCGGCCGGGCAGGCCGCGGAGCCGGCGGCCGTCCTTCGGCAGCGCGGGCACGCGGGGGTCCTTGAGGGCCGCCGCCAGCGCAGGATCGACCGCGTCCGCGCTGGCCCCGGGGCTGGCGGCGGCGCTCGCGGCCGCGCTGGGCGTCGCGCTCGTCCAGGTGCTGGACAGCGGACTCGACAGCGGACTGAGACCGGGCGTGGCCACCGCGCCCGCGGCCGGTGCGGCGGCGCCCGACGCGAACGAGGCCGATGCGGCCGAGGGGACGGCGGCGGCCGCGGAGTGCCGCGACGCGGCGGTCGCGGTGGCGGGGTCGCCCCGGTTCAGCAGCACGACGGTCGCGCCCGCCCCCAGGACGACGACTCCCGCGGCGACCGCGATCGCCCGATAGACCACCCGCATCGGCAGGTCCCCGAAGCCCTTGGACGAGCTCGCCGGTGGCGCCGCCACAGGGACCGTGATCTTCGGTAGCGGAGTGGTCTCGGCCTCGGCCGCTATATAAGAGGGAACGGCCTTCGTCCCATAGTCCCCAGGTGACACGATCGGGAGCGTACGGCATATCCCGATTTTTCGGGTGCCTTCCCCATCACACTTCGGGAACGCCGACCCGCAGCCACGGCGCGTCGGCCGCGACCGTCGCGGAGCCCGGCTCGATCTCCGTGAATCCGGCGTCCCTGACCACCGGCAGCCCGCTCGCCGCCAGCGCATCCCACTGGGCCGGGCCGGCCGTCCTGACCCGTACGGCGAACCCGCGCTCGCGCCAGGCCGCCCTGTCCGCCTCGCCCGCGCCCCACCAGGCGAACTGGGCGCCGTGGCCCGCCTGGGCCATCGCCTTGCCCGCCGCCATCTCCAGGTGGGGGTTGATCCAGAGCACCACGTCGTCGGGGCCCGCCTCCGGCGGGGCGGCGTCGTCGGAGAGATCCGTACCCGACACCTGGAGCCGGGCGAGGTCGCGCGGCCAGTCGTCGAGCGGCACGGGAGGATGCACCCGCACCTCGGCCGTGCGCACGGTGACGGTGATGCCGGGCAGGGCGAGCGCCCGCCGCCATTCGGCGCCGCGTGCCCGCCTGACCACCTTCCTGATCCGGCCGTCCTGCCACTCGGCGACCTCGGCGAGCCACTCGCCTTCGTCCTCGGCACGGTCCTGGGCACGGTCGAGCAGGCGCACCACGGCCGTCGCCGCCGCCTCCAGCGCGTCGGTGCGCTGCGGCGGCGCGGCCCGCTCGATGCGTACGACCAGGGGAAGAACGCGTTCGGTCACCCGACAAGGATCGCAGCTTCGCGGCGATCCCGGACACGCGTGACGATACGGGACGACATAAGCGCGGCGAACAGGCACAGCACGCCCGCGCCGTACCACGCCAGGTCGTAGTTCCCCAGGTGGTCGCGGGTGACCCCGGCCACGGTGGCGACGACGGCCGCGCCCACCTGGTGGGAGGCGAAGACCCAGCCGAACACCACCGCGCTGTCCGCGCCGAAGATCCTGCGGCACAGCGCCACGGTCGGCGGCACGGTGGCCACCCAGTCGAGGCCGTAGAAGACGATGAAGACCAGCATGCTCGGCTCGGTCGTGGCGGCGAACAACTGCGGCAGGACCAGCAGCGACAGCCCGCGCAGCCCGTAGTAGACGACGAGCAGGAGCCGCGGGTCCACCCGGTCGCTCAGCCAGCCGGAGAAGACGGTGCCGGCGATGTCGAAGACCCCGATCACGGCGAGCAGCGAGGCGGCGACGGTCTCGGGCATGCCGTGGTCGTGGGCGGCCGGGATGAAGTGGGTGCCGACCAGGCCGTTCGTGCTCGCCCCGCAGATGGCGAAGCCGACGGCGAGATACCAGAAGTGCCGGGTGCGGGCGGCGTCCCGCAGCACGCGGACGGCCCGCGCGGCGGCGCCCTCGGCCGGCGTGCGCACGACCGGCTCGGTCGCGCCCAGCGCGGTCAGGCCGATCTCCTCGGGGGTGTCCCTGAGCAGGAACCACACGAGGGGTACGACGGCGAGCGCGGCTCCCGCCACCGTGACCGAGGCCCACCGCCAGCCCTGCATCTCGGCCAGGTGCGCGAGCACCGGCAGGAAGATCAGCTGCCCGGTCGCGCCGCCGGCCGTCAGGACGCCGGTGACCAGGCCGCGGTGCCGTACGAACCAGCGGTCGGTCAGCGTGGCGGCGAAGACGAGCGCCATCGAGCCGGTGCCGAGCCCGACCAGGACGCCCCACAGCGCGACGAGCTGCCAGCTCGCGGTCATGAACACGGTCAGGCCGCTGCCGACCGCCACCAGCAGCAGCGCGCAGGCGACGACGCGGCGCATGCCGAAGCGGTCCATGAGCGCCGCCGCGAACGGCGCGCACAGCCCGTAGAGCATGAGGTTCACCGAGACCGCGAGCGAGATCGTGCCCCTCGTCCAGCCGAACTCGTCCTCCAGCGGCGTGATCAGCACGCCCGGCGTGGCGCGGAACCCGGCCGCCCCGATGATCGCGACGAAGGCGACGGCGGCGACGATCCACGCACGATGCAGCGACTTCATGGCGAGCATCCTCTGTTGTGTCCGCCTTCGGGGACAGTGGCCGGGAGGCCAACATGTGAAAGAATCGGGCCATGCACCGCGTCGCCGTACTGGCCCTGGACGACTTCTCCACACTCGATCTGGGCATCCCCGGGCAGGTGTTCTGGGCCGCCCGCGACCCCGGCCCGCTGTACGAGGTCGTCACCTGCACCCCGGGAGGCCGCCCGATGCGCGGCCCGGCCGGCTACAGCGTCGTCCCCGACCACGACCTGAGCGTGCTCGCGACGGCCGACACGGTGGTCGTGCCGGGCATCCACAGCGGGACGCCGCTGGAGAACGGCACGCTCGGCGAAGAGGTGCGCGCGGCGCTGTGGGGCGTCGCGGGGCGCGCCCGGCTCATCTCGATCTGCACCGGGGCCTTCGTGCTGGCCGCCGCGGGACTGCTCGACGGGCGTCCGGCGACCACTCACTGGCGCAACGCCGCTGACTTCCGTGCGCTGTTCCCCCGCGTACGGCTCGATCCCGACGTGCTGTTCATCGACGACGGCGACGTGCTGACCTCGGCCGGCGTGGCGGCGGGCATCGATCTGTGCCTGCACGTCATCCGGCGCGACCACGGCAGCGAGGTGGCCAACCGCACCGCCCGCCGCTGCGTCACCCCGCCGTTCCGCGAGGGCGGGCAGGCCCAGTACATCGAGAGGCCGCTGCCCGATCCCGCCGGGACCACCACCGCGCCCACCCGATCGTGGATGCTCGAACACCTGGAGGAGCCGGTCAACCTGGCCGCCCTGGCAGCGCACGCCCGCATGAGCGTGCGGACGTTCACCCGCAGGTTCCGCGAGGAGACCGGCCTCAGCCCGGCCAGATGGCTCGCCGGGCAGCGGATCGCGCACGCCCGGCACCTGCTGGAGACCACCGACCTGCCGGTCGACGCGATCGCCAGGAAGGCCGGGTTCGGCAGCGCGGTCTCGCTGCGTCAGCACCTCCACGCCGCCGTCGGGGTGTCCCCCCTGGTCTACCGGCAGACGTTCCGCACTCCCGCCGTCCTCGGCTGACGGGCGTCAACGGCTGATCGGCGTCAGCGGCGGTTGCCCGCGGCGGGGCCGCGCCAGGCGTACGGGGTGCCCGACCGGCCTCCGGGCCGGCGGAGCGCCGGGGAGTTCGCGGGCTGCTGCTGCTTGCGGGTCCGCCGCTTGCGCATGAACAGCCAGCCGAGGCCGAGCAGGACCATCCCGATCGGCGTGCGCGCCAGCCAGCGGGTGACGACGAGCTGCAGGATCCTCTTCATGACATCCGCCCCTACCCGGCACGGATGTGATCATGTGCCCGCCGTTCAGGATGCCAGCTGCGGATACAGGCCGGCCACGTCGCCGGACAGCATGGCCCGCACCTGGCGGCTCGTGTCGTCGGCGACCACCTCGAACCTCCCCTGCTCGATCCCCTGCAGGGCCTGGGCGGCGGCCTCCGCCGGGTCGATCTTCGGGCCGTCGACGTGGGCGGCCATGTCGGTGTCCATGTATCCGACGTGCAGCGCAGTGACGAGCGTGCCCTGCTCCTTCAGTTCGAGGCGGAGACTGTTGGTGAGCTGCAGCGCGGCCGCCTTGGCCGCGGAGTAGCCGGCCACCTGTGGAGCGGTGAACCACGACAGCACCGAAAGCACATTGAGGATCGCGCCGCCCCCGTTGCGACCCAGGACCGGGGCGAACTCACGAGCCATGGCGAGCGTGCCGAAGTAGTGCGTCTCCATCTCCAGGCGGATGTCGTCGAGCGCACCGGCGAGGAACGACGAGCCCGTGGAGATCCCGGCGTTGTTGATCAGGAGGTCCACGTCGCGGGCACGCTCGGCGGCGGCCCGGACGGACGCGGGGTCGGTGATGTCCAGGGCGAGCGGCACCACGCCCGGCAGGTCGACCGTCTCCGGCCTGCGCGCCGCCGCGTACACCTTGGCGGCGCCACGGTCCAGCAGCGCGGCTGCGAAACACCGTCCCAGCCCGCGGTTCGCGCCCGTGACCAGCGCGACCGATCCATCGATCCTCATTGTGGCCTCCATCCCTCGACGGCTTCGCGTCCACGGTAGAGACCTGACTTTAAAATTGCAAGTTAGCTTCCTCGGGCTAGCCTGGATGCCACCGGCGACGAGCGAGCGAGGCGTGCGATGACGACCACCGAACTCCCCGACTCGATGACGTGCTCCATCGAGCGGGCGGTGACCCTCCTCGGAGAGCGGTGGACGCCGCTGATACTGCGGGAGCTGCACACGGGAGTCGTCCGCTTCGCCGACATCCAGCAGCGCCTGGGGATCGCCACGAATCTGCTGACCAACCGGCTGGCAACGCTCGCCAGTGCGGGCGTCGTCGAGAAGCGGCCCTACCGCGACACGGGGGCCCGCACCCGGTACGAGTACCACCTGACCGATTCGGGCCGCGACGC
This sequence comes from Microbispora sp. NBRC 16548, assembly GCF_030268985.1. Taxonomy (NCBI): domain Bacteria; kingdom Bacillati; phylum Actinomycetota; class Actinomycetes; order Streptosporangiales; family Streptosporangiaceae; genus Microbispora; species Microbispora sp. NBRC 16548. The sequence continues at coordinate 74,554 of NZ_BSSF01000001.1, read as the reverse complement.
GCTCGTGATCCTCGGAGCGCTGCAGCAGTGGGGGGACCGCCACGTGCCCCGGCTCGCGGGACCGACGGTCGAACGCCGCGATCGGCGGACCGGGGCGCGGCTGGACGTGTCCTTCACCGACCCCGAGGGGCACGCCGTCCCGCTGGACGCGGTCGCCTTCGTACGCACCGGCCACTGACGGCCGGGACGCCGGCGGCGTAGCGGTGGAGTTGCCGCGTGGTCACCCCGGACCTCTCGGGAAAGGACGTCGCGACTATCGCCGATGAGTAGGCGGGACCTCGAAGCCGAACGCCTCACTCAGCGCCTGGACGTCCTTGAGGTCCTTTTCCTTGGGCGCGTAGGCCGTCTTGAACGCGAACATCCACTCCGGGGCGACGCAGTCCACGGCATGGCCGTTGATCCTGCCCTGTCCGGTGAGCGAGCCGTAGGGGTACGCGATTCCGTATGCGTTCTTTCCGGACTCGTCGTATTCGAATACGTGCACGTCGACGCTGCGGCCCCGGCCGTCGGCCAGGACGTAGTGCCACGCGGTGTCCTCGCCGTCGTGCCTCTTCGCGTACCCCAGGCCCTTCATCTGTTCGACGAACTCTTCTTCGTCCCTGTGGTCGATCGCCAGATCGAGGTCCGGGTGATCTCTCGTCTGCCTCCCCAGGAGGGCGTCGACGCACCAGCCGCCGTCGATCCAGATCTTCACTCCGCGTTCGGCGAGATGTCGGTAGATGCCGAAGACCGTTTCCGCGTCCATCAGAACGCCGAGAGCCGCCCTCCGGATGGAGGACGGCTCTCGGGATGGTTCAGTCATGGTGGAGCTATGGGGATTCGAACCCCAGACCCCTTCCATGCCATGGAAGTGCGCTACCAGCTGCGCTATAGCCCCTTGCCACGCCGCGTCGGCGGTGCCTCGCCAGTGTATAGGACTTCCGCGGCGTGGGTGTAACCGATAAGACCTCAGCAGGCGCAGGCGGCTCCCGCGGGCGCGGTGAGCGGGTCGGCCGGCCGGGTGCGCACTCCGGAGGGCTCCACGACCGGGAAGCCCTCACGCACCCAGTATTCGAACCCGCCGATCATCTCCTTGACCCGGTAGCCCAGCCGGGCGAACTCCAGCGCCGCGCGGGTCGCGCCGTTGCAGCCCGGCCCCCAGCAGTACGTGACCACGGTCACGTCATGGGGGATCAGCGCGGCCGCCCGGGCGGCGATCTCCGCCGTGGGCAGGTGGACGGCCCCCTCGATGTGGCCCTGCCGCCAGCTCTCCGCGCTGCGGGAGTCGACCACCACGATTGCCGGCTCCCCCGAGAGCAGGTCGGCGCGTACGTCGGACACGTCGGTCTCGAAGGCCAGGCGGGCGGAGAAGTGGGCGACGGCGGCGGCCGGCTCTGCGGCGGGCGTGTGCGTGACGGCGGACATGCCGACCAGGGTGCCCGGCCACCTTGCCGCGCCAGAAGAGGCATGAACGCCCGATATCGCTAATATCCCGCCATGCTTGCTCTCCCCGACCGGAGCCGGACCGTGTCGGTGCTGGCCTTCGACGGCATGAGCCCCTTCGAACTGGGCTGCGTCGTCGAGGTATTCGGGCTGCCCCGCCCGGAGCTGGACGTCCCGTGGTACGAACTGGCCGTGTGCGCAGAAAGGCCCGGCCCGCTGCGGGCGGTCGGCGGATTCACGATCGAGGCGGCGCACGGGCTGGACGTCTTCGCCGGGGCGCGCACCGTGATCGTGCCCGGCGTCCCGGACGTGAGAGCGGAGATCTCCCCCGCGCTCACGGCCGCCCTGCGCCGGGCGCATGACGGCGGAGCCCGAATCGTGTCGATCTGCTCGGGCGCCTTCGCCCTCGCCGCCGCCGGGCTGCTCGACGGGCGGGCCGCGACGACCCACTGGAGGTACGCCGCGCTGCTGCAGCGGCGCTTTCCCGAGGTCCGGGTGGATCCCGGGGTGCTGTACATGGACGAGGGCGACGTGCTGACCAGCGCGGGCAGCGCGGCGGGCCTCGACCTGCTCGTCCATCTGGTGCGGCGCGACCACGGGCCGAGCGTGGCCAACGCGGTGGCCCGCAGGCTGGTGGTGCCGCCGCACCGCGAGGGCGGGCAGGCGCAGTTCGTCGAGGCGCCGGTCGCGGAGGTGGAGGACGACGACCCGGTGGGCCGGGCGATGGACTGGGTGCTCGCCGATCTCACCCGGCCGGTCACGGTGGCCGCGCTGGCCCGGGTCGCCGGGATGTCGGAGCGCGGCTTCATCCGGCACTTCGGGCGCCGCACCGGGACGAGTCCCCTGCGGTGGGTGATCGCGCAGCGGATCGCGGCCAGCCTGCCGCTCCTGGAGACGACGGCGGCTCCGATAGAGGAGATCGCAGCCGCCGTCGGGTTCGAGAGCCCGGTGACGTTCCGCCACCATTTCGGCCGCTCGATGCGTACGTCGCCTTCGGCGTACCGCAAGGCGTTCCGGCGTTAGGGGATCGCCAGTGAGAACCAGACGGTCTTGCCTCCGGCGACCCGGCTGGTCCCCCAGTGCTCGGCGAGCTGGCTGACCAGGTAGAGCCCCCTGCCGTCCTCGTCGAGCAGGCCGGGCTCGCGCACCACCGGCAGCCGGTGGTCGTCGTCGCTGACCTCGCACAGCAGGTGGTCGGTGCGCAGCAGCCTGATGGTGATGGGCCGCTGGGTGTGGCGCACGGCGTTGGTGACGAGCTCTCCTGCGAGCAGCTCGGCCACCGGGGATATCGCCGTGAGGCCCCACGAGCCGAGCGTGCGGCGGACCAGGCCGCGTACGCGTGACGGCGTCGTCGGCTGGGGCTCCAGCAACCACTGGGCGACGTGCTCACTGGGGATGCCGCGGAACCGGATGGCCAGCACGGTGACGTCGTCGGTCCTCCCGGCGGACAGCACGTCGTCGCTCAGCGCCTCGATCGAGATGCCGTTCGCGAGCCTGCGGCGCAGCGACTCCACGCTCAGCCCGATGTCCTGCCCGCGCTCCTCCACGAGCCCGTCGGTGTAGAGCACGAGCATGCTGCCGTCCTCCGCCGCGATCTCCATCGTCTCGAACGGCGTGCGGCCCAGCCCGATCGGCGGGCACCGGGGCGGCGACAGCACCTCCGCCTTGCCGTCCGGTCCCAGCAGGATCGGCGGCAGGTGCCCGGCGCTCGCGATCGTGCACCTGCGCAGCACCGGGTCGTACACGCAGTAGACGCAGGTGGTGAGCGTCTGCGCGGCCAGCCGCTGGGCCATCTCGTCGAGCGAGTGGAGCACCTGCTCGGCCGGCAGGTCGAGCGAGGCCAGGGTCTGCACGGCCGTGCGGAGCTGGCCCATCACGGCCGCGGCGGCCAGCCCGTGTCCCATCACGTCGCCGACGACCAGGGCCACCCTGCTGCCCGGCAGCGGGATGACGTCGTACCAGTCGCCGCCCACCCGCTCCGCGGCGGGCTTGTAGCGGTAGGCGATCTCCAGCCCGGGCAGGGCGGGTGGGTCGCCCGGCCGCATCCCGCGCTGGAGGGTCTCCAAGGTCTCGTCCTGCTGGCGGTCCCGCCGCCCGTGGTAGATCGTGAGCGCGACGGGCACGGCGAGCTGTCCCGCGGCGAGCACGTGGGCCTCCCCGAAGGGCGGCCGCCGGGCGTCGCGCGCCAGCAGCGCGCAGCCGACGTGCGTGCCGTACGCCCTGAGGGGCACGGCGAGCAGGTGCCCGTCGAGCAGGGCCGCCTCACGGATCCCGTCGCCGGCCCAGCGCGGCGGCAGCCGTCCGTCGGGATCGACCCGGTGCCAGACGGCGCCGTCCACGTAGACCGCGGCGGCGTCGGCCAGCTTCGGCACCACCGCCTCGCAGAGGACCCTCGTCGCCTCGTCCGGGCCCGGGCTCTCGCCCATGGCCCGGACGACCCCGCTGACGTGACTCAGCACAGAGAACGGTTCCCCGTCTCCCGACACGGGTGTGGCCGCTCAGAATTGGTCACGCCGGCAGTTGACGAAGAGCTGGATTTCCGGCGGCGCCTGCGTGGTCGCCGGAGCGTACGAAAGGTGATTCTCCGACAGCACGCTGAACCCGGCGGCTTCGATGACCTCGCGCAACTCGTCGCGCAGATATCCGGTCACCCGCACCGGAGCGCCGAGAAACTGGAAAGGCACGTCGTCGAGGTCGATTTCCACCATGCTCAGCGAGAACAGGGCGCCGGGGGCGAGCACGGCGTGGATCGTGCGGAGCGCCTGCTCGATATCGGCCCGCGGCAGCATGAGCAGGCTGAAGAAGGCCGTCGCGGCGTCGAACACGCCGAGCGAGTCGTCGAGGTCGAGCACGTCGCGTTCGAGGAACGTCCCGGTCGGCACGTTCTTACGCGCCAGGTCCAGCATGACCGGGGAGATGTCGATGCCGGTCACCTCGCAGCCGGCCTCGGCGAACTGCTGTGCCGTGGGCGAGCCCGTGCCGCAGCCGACGTCGAGGACGCGCGACCCCGGCTTGAGCTGCTTGATCATCCATTCACCGGCGGCCACCTGGCCTTCCTTGTGCGGAAACGCCTCGTCGTACCGGCCGCCGATGCGGTTGAACGCCTCGGCCTGGATGGCCCGGTACTCCTGACGCGGATTGTCCGGTCCTGATTCGATTGTCATGGTCGCCGCCGTTAATGATCAGCCGTCTTTTGCCTTCTTCTAGATAGGGGACCACACCCGAACAAGTCAAGACATTGCGCGGTTAAATGGGCATTTCGGCCATCAATTGTGTCAAAGATCGTTGTCAACTTCGCGAGGTTGGCATACTGATATACCAGATACCAAGCTGGGAGGTTCACATGATCGACGAGGTCCGCGAGGCGCTGCGCGGCGTGGTCGCCGTCACGGTCACCCCATTCGACGACGGCGGCCGGATCGACGAGCCGGCGCTCGCGGCCGTCGTCGAGCGACTGACGAGAAGCGGAGTGCGCGCCCTCACCCCCAACGGCAACACCGGGGAGTTCTACTCGCTGGACGACGACGAGCTGTCCCGGGTCGTCGCCGTCACCCGGAGGGCCGCGCCGGACGCCGTCGTGATCGCGGGCGTGGGCCACGAGGCGCGCCGGGCCGTACGGCTGGCCAGGGACGCCGCCCGGCAGGGCTGCCAGGCCGTCATGGTCCACCAGCCGGTGCACCCCTACCAGTCGGAGGCCGGCTGGACGGCCTACCACCGGGAGATCGCCCAGGCGGTGCCCGACCTCGGCGTGGTCTGCTACGTGCGCTCCCCCGCCGTGACCCAACGCGCCCTGCGGGACCTGCTGCGCGAGTGCCCCAACGTGGTGGGGATCAAGTACGCGGTGCCCGACCCGGTGGCCATGGCCGCCCTCGCCGCCGCCGTCGAGGGGCCGGTCTGGCTGTGCGGGCTCGCCGAGACCTGGGCGCCGTTCTTCTGGCCGGGCGGCGCGGAGGGCTTCACCTCCGGGCTGGCGGCCATCGCCCCCGAGCTGTCGCTCGAGCTGCACGCCCTGCTCCGGGCGGGCGACCGGACGGGCGCCGCGAAGGTGTGGCGGCTGCTCAAGCCCATCGAGGATCTGCGCGCCGCGAACGGCAGCGAGCACAACGTCTCGGTGGTCAAGGAGGCGCTCGCGCAACTCGGCGTGTGCGGCAGGGCCGTACGCCCGCCGATGACCGAACTGACCGGCCCCGACCGGCAGAGGGTTTCGGACATTCTGCGTACGCTCGCCTGAGCCCGTTTCTAGGCGAGGCGGGCGACCGAGCGCTCGATGTGGCGGCGGGTCAGCCGCTCGGCGAGCGCGGCGTCGCCCGCCTCGACGGCGGCGAGGACCGTCTCGTGCTCCTCGTGCTCCTCGGGCCACGTGGGCCGGTCCCGCCAGAGCACGGTGACGCTGCCGAGCGCGGCGAGGTCCTGCAGAGTGTCGAGCTGGGCGACCACCAGTTCGTTGCCGCACCGGGCGTAGAGCTCACGATGGAAACGCCGGTTGGCCAGGCTGAGGGCCGCCGTGTCGGTGCCCGCGAGCAGCGCCCGCGCCTCGGCGAGGGCCGCCCGCGCGCCGTCCGCCGCGGGTCCGGAGGCCGCCGTCCGGCCGATCGCCCACGGTTCGAGCAGCAGCCTGACCTCGTACGCCTTCCGGAGGTCGGCGCGCTCCACCACGCGCACCGTCACCCCCCGGTTGGGGCCGATCACGACCAGCCCGGTGGCGGCCAGTCCGATGAGAGCCTCCCTGACGGGCGTCTTGGAGACGCCGAGCCGCTCGGCCAGGCGGCGCTCCACCAGCGTCTCCCCCTGCGCGAGGCGCCCGGACAGGATCGCGGTGCGGATCGCGTCGGCGACCAGGTCGGTGCGGGTGGTCGATCTGGCCACCGGACTCAGCACGTGCTCAGCGGTCATGCGTACCGGTATACCAATCCCGATCAGTCGACGTCCGGCTCGGGCGCCCCGCCGGATCCCCGCATGAAGTCGAGGTCGCATCCCTCGTCGGCCTGGAGGATGTGCGCCTCGTGCAGCGCGCCGTACCCTCGGGTGTAGCGCGGGGGCGGCGGCGTCCAGGAGCGCCGCCTGCGGTCGAGTTCCTCGTCCGGAACCTCCAGTGTGAGGCGCCGCGCCTCGACGTCCAGCGTGATCGGGTCGCCGTCCCGCACGAGTGCCAGCGGCCCGCCGACGTGCGACTCCGGGGCGACGTGCAGCACGCAGGCGCCGTAGCTGGTGCCGCTCATCCGCGCGTCGGAGATCCGCACCATGTCGCGCACGCCCTGCTTCAGCAGCCGCTCGGGGATCGGCAGCATGCCGTGCTCGGGCATGCCGGGGCCGCCCTTCGGTCCGGCGCCGCGCAGCACCAGCACGCTGTCGGCCGTGACGTCCACCTCGTCGATGCGGCGCAGCAGGTCCTGGTGTCCCTCGAACACCACGGCAGGCCCGGTGTGCCGCAGCAGCCGCGGCTCCGCGGCCACATGCTTGATCACGGCACCGCCCGGCGCGAGGTTGCCGCGCAGCACGGCCAGCCCGCCCTCCGGCGACACGGGGTCGTCCCTGCGCCTGATGACCGTGTCGTCGTACGGCTCCCGCGTCATGACGCCGGAGCCGCCGACCGTGGGCCGGTCGAGGTGGAGCAGGTTCGCGATCCTGTGCAGCAGCGCGGGGACGCCGCCCGCCCGGTGGAAGTCCTCCATCAGGAACGCTCCGCCCGGCCGCACGTCCGCGAGGACGGGCACCCGGCGGGAGGCGGCGTCGAAGTCGTCGAGCGTGAGGTGCACCCCGCTGCGGCGGGCCATCGCGATCAGATGGATCACCGCGTTGGTCGAGCCGCCCAGGGCCAGCACGGCGGTCACCGCGTCGTGGTAGGCCCTCTCGTCCAGCACCTGCGACGGCCGGGGACCGTGCCAGGCCAGGTCCACCGCGAGGCGACCGCTCGCGGCGGCCATCCGGGTGTGCGCCGACAGCACGGCCGGGATCGAGGCGGCGCCCGGCAGCGTGAGCCCGAGCACCTCGGCCACCGAGGTCATCGTGGACGCCGTGCCCATCGTCATACAGTGGCCGGGCGAGCGGGCGATGCCCTCCTCGATCTCCGCCCACTGCTCGTCGCCGAGCCGCCCCGCCCGTCGTTCGGCCCAGTATCTCCACATGTCGCTGCCGCTGCCGAGTCGCTGCCCGCGCCAGTCACCGGGCAGCATCGGCCCGCACGGCACGAAGACGACCGGCAGGTCCACGCTGATCGCGCCCATGACGAGCGCCGGGGTGGTCTTGTCGCACCCGCCCATGAGCACGGCGGCGTCGACGGGATAGGAGCGGAGCACCTCCTCGGTCTCCATCGCGAGCAGATTCCGGTAGAGCATGGCCGTCGGCTTCTGGAAGGTCTCCCCCACCGCCATGACCGGCAGCTCCACGGGGTAGCCCCCGGCCTGCCAGACGCCGCGCCGGACGTCCTCGGCCCGCTCACGCAGATGCGCGTGACAGGGGTTGAGCTGGCTCCAGGTGTTGAGGATGCCGACGACGGGCTTGCCGAGGTGCTCCTCCGCCGCGATGCCGAGCTGCCGGGTGCGCGCCCGGTGGCTGAACGACCTGAGGCTGTCGGTGCCGTACCAGCGATGGCTGCGCAGCTCTTCCGCTCTCATCCGCTCGAACGTACGCCAGCGGATCCTGGTATATCAAGATATCTTCTTCCCTTTCGGCGGAAAGATCCCTAGCGTGGGCCGCCGTGACGATGCACACGGGCACGCTCCGCCCGCGCGGCGGGGAGCAGCGGGTCACGTTCACCGAGCTGTTCTTCGACCTCGTGTACGTGTTCGCGGTCACTCAGCTCTCCCATCTGCTGCTCGGCCACCTGTCGTGGCGCGGCACGGCGCAGACCCTGTTGCTGTTGCTCGCCGTCTGGTGGGCGTGGATCTACACCGCCTGGCACACGAACTGGTTCGACCCCGACCGCCCCTCGGTGCGGATCGTGCTGGTCGCCGTCATGCTGGCGAGCCTGGTCATGTCGGCGGCCCTCCCCCGGGCCTTCGGCGAGCACGGCCTGATGTTCGCCGCGGCGTACGTGGCCGTCCAGGTCGTCCGTACGGCGTGCTCGGTGGCCGCCGCGCCGCGGGGCCCGCTGCGGCGCAACCTGGCGCGCGTGCTCGCCTGGGCGGTGCTGTCGGGGGCGTTCTGGATCGCGGGCGGCCTGTCGCAGGGCCTGTCCAGGGAACTGCTCTGGGCGGCGGCGGTGGGGGCCGACCTGCTGGCGCCCTGGGTCGGATTCGTCACGCCCGGCCTCGGCAGGTCGGCGACCACGGACTGGTCGATCGACGGCGCCCACCTGGCCGAGCGCTGCCAGCTCTTCCTGATCATCGCGTTCGGCGAGTCGATCCTGGTCACCGGGGCGACCTTCGCCGCGCACCCGTCGCCCGCGGCCGGCGCGGCCCTTCTCACCGCGTTCGGCGCGAGCGTCGGCCTGTGGTGGACCTACTTCGGCAGCAGCGCCGAGGCGGGCAGCCGGGTGATCGCCGCGGCGGAGGACCCGGGGCGGCTCGCCCGCTCGGCCTACACCTTCCTCCACCTGCCGATGGTCGCCGGCGTCGTCGTGTCGGCCGTGGCCGACGAACTCGTGATCCACCACCCGGGCGGCCACACCGCGCCCGGGACGGCGATCGCCGTGCTGGGCGGCCCCGCGCTCTTCCTCACCGGGCACGCGCTGTTCAAGCGGGCGGTCTGGGGACGCGTCCCGAGGGCGCATCTCGCGGGGGTGCTCGTCCTCGCCGCCCTCGGGGCCCTCACGCCGCTGGTGCCGCCCCTCGCGCTCGCGGCCTGCGCCACCGCGACCGTGGCGGGCGTCGCCGCCCGTACGGCCGTCGCCCGCCGCGGGAAGCCGCAGGAGGGCTAGATGTGCTCCATGACGATGACCGCGGTCGTGTCGGGCTCGAGGGCCTCGAAGACGTGGGGGGCGTCGCCGGGGTAGGCGATGTAGTCGCCCGGCCCGAGCTCGACCGGCTCCTCCGCGGGCCCGGCCAGCGCGCGTCCGGTGCCGATCAGGAGGTGCTCGACGGTGCCGGCCATGTGCGGGTCGGAGGTGCGCGGCCGGCCCGGCTGGGCCGAGATCCGGTACAGGTCGCGCCGCGCGTTCGGCGGGCACGAGGCCAGCAGGGTGGCCGAGTAGCTGGCCTGCTCGGAGTACGTCGCGGGCCCCTCCCCGGCCCGGATCACCCGTACGGCCGGCCGGGGTGGGTCCACCAGGCGGCTGAACGGCACGCCGAGCGCGACCCCGAGCGCCCACAGCGTCTCCACGCTCGGGTTGCCGACGCCCGACTCCAGCTGGGAGAGCGTGGACTTGGCGATGCCCGCGCGCCTGGCCAGCTCGGTCAGCGACAGACCGGTACGCTCGCGCTCCCTGCGGATCGACGCCGCGATGAGCGTGATCAGGTCGAAGGACGGCCTCTCAGCCACGTGTTCGCTCCACACTTCCGTTTGTTCGACTTGACGAACCCCATCATCGTTGTTCACTCTACTGGACATGCATTCGGTCTGGCGAACACTCGATCGCGGCACACTCCGCGACATCGCCCTGGTATGCCTCGCCGACGCCATGGTGGGCGCCGCGTTCGGCGCGATCTCCGTGTCCGGCGGCCTGCCTCCGTGGGTGCCGGTCGTCATGTCCCTGGTGGTGTTCGCCGGAGGAGCGCAGTTCGCCGCGGTCGGCGTGGTGCTGTCCGGCGGCGCCCCGATCGCCGCCGTCGCGGCCGGTCTGGTGCTGAACGCGCGCCTGCTGCCGTTCGGCTTCGCGATCGGCGACGTCCTCGGCGGCCGGTGGTGGACACGCCTCACCGGCGCGCACCTCATGACGGACGAGGCGGTGGCCTTCGTGCTGCGCGACGGCGATCCCCGCCGGCGTCACGCCGCGTTCTGGGCCTGCGGGCTCGGTCTGTTCGTCAGCTGGAACGCGGCCGTCGTGCTCGGCGCGCTGGCCGGGCGCGGCATCGGCGACACCGCCGCCCTGGGGCTGGACGCGGCCTTCCCCGCGGTGCTGCTCGCCCTCGTGCTGCCCTCGCTCACCGAACGGAACGTGCGGACCGCCGCCCTGCGCCGGGCCTGCGTCGTGGGTGCGGTGGTCGCGGTGGCGGCCACGCCGTTCCTGCCCGCAGGCCTGCCGGTGCTGCTCGCCCTGACCGGCCTGGTGCTCGCCACGCGCGCGCCGGCCCCACTGCCCGACCGGGAGGTCCGCTGATGCCCCTGCTCGCCGTCGTCGCCCTGGCCGCCGGCACCTACGCGTTCCGCCTGGCCGGGCCTGTGCTGCGACACCGGCTCCGGCTGCCCGGCCGCCTGCGCCACCTGCTGTCCGTCGCCGCGACCGTGCTGCTGATCGGCCTGGTCGCCACCTCGGCCCTCACCGAGGGGCACGGCTTCGCCGGATGGGCCAGGCCCGCCGGGGTGCTGGTCGCCGGGATCCTCACGCTGCGGAAAGCGCCGTTCCCCCTGATCGTCGTCCTCGCCGCCGCCACCACGGCGGTCCTCCGCCTCCTCGGCGTGCCCTGAGGGGACCTGAGAACGGGCCGCCTTCTGACATGAAGAAGGGCGGTCGATCGACCGCCCTTGAGGTGTTGTGGAGCTATGGGGACTCGAACCCCAGACCCCTTCCATGCCATGGAAGTGCGCTACCAGCTGCGCTATAGCCCCTTGCGACGCAGTCAGTGTATAGGAGTCCGCGCGGGGACGGTAACCGGACGAGCCGATGTCACACAACGGCGGGCATGATACGTCTGGCATGACATGACCATCGAAGTCTTCACCGCGCACCGGAGCCTGCTCGTCGGTGTGGCCTACCGCATCCTCGGCAGCGCAGCGGACGCGGAGGACGTGGTCCAGGAGGCGTGGCTGCGCTGGGCGGAGGTGGACGCCGCGTCGGTGGCCGACCCGAAGGCCTACCTCGTGCGCGTCACCACCAACCTCGCCATCGACCGGCTGCGCCGGGTGCGGGCCAGGCGGGAGGCGTACGTCGGGCCCTGGCTGCCCGAGCCGGTCGTCACCGCGCCGGACTCCGGGGAGCCCGCGGAACGCGCCGACAGCGTCGAGCTGGCCCTCCTCGTCGTGCTGGAGACGCTGTCCCCGCTGGAACGGGCCGTGTTCGTCCTGCGGGAGGCGTTCGGTTTCTCCCACGCCGAGATCGCCGAAGTCCTCGGCCGGGGCGAGCCTGCCGTACGACAACTCGCCAGGCGCGCCCGCGACCACGTGCGCGAGCGCAGGCCGCGCTTCGACGTGGACCGGCGTGAGCGGCGCACGATCACCGAGCGCTTCGTCGCGGCCTGCGCGGAAGGGGACATCGAGGGCCTGACGGCGCTGCTCACCGCGGACGTCCGCATGGTCGGCGACGGCGGCGGCAAGGTCCGGGCGCCGCTGCGGGAGCTGGCCGGCGCCGTGCCGGTCGCCCGCTTCCTCGTCGCGATCGCGAGCCCGGAGGGCCGCCGGCGCTTCCTGGCCTCCTTGGGCGCTCCCCCCGGCTCGGAGCTGGACATGGAGATCGCCGAAGTCAACGGCGGGCCCGCGATCGTCGCCCGACTGGAGGGCCGTCCCGTCACGGTCATCTCGCTGATGATCGGCGGCGGTCTGATCCATACCGTCTACCTCATTGCCAACCCGGACAAGATGTCACGAATGGCGACCCCGAACGCGTCCGGGAGTGCATGAGAGAAACCATCACGATCGTGGGCGGCGGGCTTGCCGGGCTGACCGCCGCCATCGCCTGCGCCGAGGGCGGTGCGGCCGTCGTCCTGCACGAGGCGCACCACACCCTCGGCGGGCGCGCCCGCTCCACCGCTACGCCGTACGTCGCCAACGACGGCACCCACGTCTTCTACTCCGACGGCCTGCCCTGGCGGTGGCTGGACGAGCGGGGACTGGTCCGGCCGTACGCTCTGCCGCGGCCGGGGCACCTGGCCCGGGCGCGGTTCCGCCGGGACGGGAGGCTGACCGGGCGGCCCCCGGCCGGGCTGCTGCGGATGATCGCCCGGCGCGGCCTGCGGGCGCCGGTGGACGAGGACTTCGGCTCCTGGGCCACCCGCCGCTTCGGCGCCGAGGCCGCACAGGCCGCCGCCGGACTGCTGGGAGTCGTCACCTACGACGCCGACCCCGGCCGGCTGTCGGCGGCCTTCGCCTGGGAGCGGCTCCTGCGCGTCACCGCTCCGCGCTACCCGTCCGTCCGCTATGTGGCCGGCGGCTGGGGGCGGGTGATCGACCGGATGGCCGCGCGGGCGCGCGACCTCGGCGTACGCATCGAGACCGGGTCGAGGGCAGACCGGCTGCCGGAGGGACCGGTGATCGTCGCCACCTCCCTCGACGCCGCCCGCGGCCTGCTGGGCGACGACTCGCTGCGCGGCGAGAGCGGCCGGGCGGTCCTGCTCGATCTCGCGGTACGCGCCGACCCGCGGGACCTGTTCCTCGTCAGCGACCTGGACGAGGGCGGCTTCCTGGAGCATTACTCGCTGCCCGACCCGTCCCTGGCCCCGCCCGGGGAAAGCCTCGTCCAGTTGGAGATGCCGATGCGTCCCGGCGAGCCGAAGGCCGCCGCGCTCGGGCGGCTGGAGCGGATCGCCGACCTCGCCCTCCCAGGCTGGCGCGGGCGGACGACCTGGCGCCGCGACGCCGTGGCCGCCGGGCGCAGCGGCGCGCTCGACCTGCCCGGCACGTCGTGGCGCGACCGGCCGGCGGTCCAGCGCGGCGACGGCGTCTGGCTGACCGGCGACCAGGTGGCGGCGCCCGGCCTGCTCGGCGAGGTGTCGATCAACAGCGCGCTCGCGGCGGCCCGGTCCGCCCTCGCCTCCCGGTCGCTGACCCGGCGGGCGGCCTGACGCACGGCGTCCGACACACGAACGGGCCCTTCCCCTGGAGGGGAAGGGCCCGCGATCGGTCAGCGAGACCGGATCAGCCGAGAGCCCGGATCAGCCGAGAGCGGAGAGCAGCCGGTCGTACTCGGCCTGCGTGACGCCCAGCACCGTGCCGTGACGCGGACGGCTCGGGAGCTGGTAGTCGGCCGGGACGGTCCAGTCGCCCTTCTCGAGGTCGGTCGACTCGAAGGGCACGTAGCCGCGGCCGCCGTACTCGTCGATGAACAGGTACCACTTGTCCTCGGTGTTGGACTTGAAGATCGTCGGCCCCTCACCGCGCGACAGCGCGCCGGAGCCGATGCACTCCTTCACGAAGCCCCAGTTCGTGTCGGTCAGCGAGGTGGACTTCTCCTCGATGATGTACTTGCTGCACGGGCTGGAGGAGGTGTTGTTCCTCTCGTCCTTCGTGAAGCGGTAGTAGGTCCCGTTGTGCTCGATCACCGTCGAGTCGATGACCGAGTAGCCCGGGTCCTTCCAGATCTTCGGCTCGGAGAAGGTGTAGAAGTCGCGGGTCGTCGCGTACACCATCTTGTTGTACGTGTCCCCCGTGTGCTGCGGGTTGTCGTACAGCTTGGACGCCCAGAACACCACGTACGCGCCGAGGGTCTTGTCGTAGTACGCCTCCGGCGCCCAGGTGTTGCCGGCCTCAGGCGGGGAGACCTGGACGAGCCGCTGGTTCGTCCAGTGCACCAGGTCGGTCGACTCGGCCACCATGATCGAGCGGCTGCCGCCGCGCTGCGCGCGGTCCCAGTCGCCGTTGCCGTAGATCTTGAGGTCCGTGGCGATCATGTAGAACCTGTCGCCCTCGGGCGAGCGGATGACGAACGGGTCGCGCAGGCCCTTCTCGCCGACCTCGGAGGTGACGACCGGCCGGCCGCCGTTGAGCTCCTGCCAGTGCAGCGGGTCGTTGCCCTTGCTCAGCGCGTTGTAGATCTGCTCGCCGTTCGAGTAGCCCTCGCCGGTGAAGTAGGCGAACAGGTAGCCCTTGTACGGCTCCTTGGCGGGCAGCGCCGGCACCTCGGGCTTGAAGATGCGCACGGCCTGGTGGCCGCCGCGCGAGATCGTGGCCTTGAGGTTCACCTTCACGGCTTCGGCGCCCGGCGTGGGACGGTTGACCTCGCCGGTCTCGCCGAGCGTGTCCGGCTTGCTGGACCGCCAGGTGATGGTGGTGCCGTTCTCGCCCTTCGTCGGCAGCGTCAGGTTGCCGCGGACGTCGTCGATGTTGTGCACGACGAGCTTGCCTGCGTCGGTCTCGACGGCCCGCTTGTCGGTGTAGATCGCCTCGACGGTGACGTCGAACGTCTTCGTCTCGGTCGCCGTGCCCTTGGTGAGCGTGGCGGTGAGGGTGACATGGGCGTCCGCCGCGCCCGCCGGCGGCCGGGTGACCGCGCCGGTCGTGCTGACGACCGAAGGGTCGCTGGACGCCCAGGTGATCGTGGACCCGGACGCGCCCTTGGCCGGCAGCGTCAGGTCGGACCGGACCGCGCCGGTGTCGCCGAGGTCGAGCGCCGTGGCGTCCTGCTTGACGATCTCGGCGTTGACCGGCCCCGCGAGCTGGGCGATCTCGGACGCGCCGAGGGCCCGGCCGTAGACGCGGAAGTCCTTGACCCTGCCCTTGAGGTACTTGTCGCCCGAGTAGAGCGAACGGCCGATGTAGTCGGCCGTGGTCGTGCCGCCGCCGATCGAGCCCGGGGTGAGCGTGACGGCGGTGTTGCGGGCGACCTCGTCGCCGTTCTGGTACAGCACCCCGACGCCGCCGCCGAGCGTGTACGCGATGTGCTGCCAGCCGCCGCGCGGCAGGTTGACGCCGGCGTTGGCGTTCTGCTCGGTCGACCAGTTGCCCGAGGCGATCGACGTGCGGAAGGTGTTGCCGGTGGTGAACAGATAGCCGTTGCCGCTCGACCCGCTCGAGTTGCCGAAGCCGTAGACGAAGTACGGCGTGGCCTGCATGGGGTCGATCCAGACGTCGAGCGCGACCGTGATCGAGGTCATGCCGCGCATGAGGTTGTCGGGCACCTTCACGTACCCGTTCGTGCCGCCGAGCTGGAGGCCGTCGCCCCAGCTCGCGTCACCGTCGAGCGTGCCGTTCCTGCCGTTGCCGGAGGAGTCGGCGGCCACGGTGCCGGAGGTCTCGTCGAGCTTGTACCAGAGAGCGAGGCCCTCGTCCGCCGCCGAGGCGGCGGACGGGACGAGTGCCCCCGCTCCGAGTGTGAGGGCGGCCAGGCCGCCCACCACCCCCCGGAGCAGATGAACACGTTTTCCCATCAAAATCCTTGCGCGAGCCGATAGTAGGCCTGGTTCCACCGCAGTTCCTTGACGAACTGGCGGGAGGTGGTCGCCTCGTCGATGACGAGCAACTCGACGCCGAGCATGTCGGCGAAGTCGGTCAGCTCCTCGGACCCGATGGCCGAGGAGAGCACCGTGTGGTGCGGGGCGCCGGCCGTGATCCACGACTCGGCGGAGGTGCGCATGTCGGGCCGGGGCCGCCACACCGCGCGGGCGACCGGCAGGGCGGGCAGCGGCTCGGGCGGGGCGACCACGTCGATCTCGTTGGCCACCAGCCGGAACCGCTCGCCCATGTCGGACAGGCCCACCACCACGGCGGGGCCGGGGGCGGCGTCGAACACGAGCCGCACCGGGTCCTCCCGGCCGCCGATGCTGAGCGGGTGGATCTCGCACGCGGGGGTGTCCGCCGCGATCGTCGGGCAGACCTCCAGCATGTGCGCGCCGAGGATGAGCTCCTCGCCCGGGGTGAGGTGGTAGGTGTAGTCCTCCATGAACGAGGTGCCGCCGGGCAGGCCCGCCGACATGACCTTGAGCGTGCGCAGCAGCACCGAGGTCTTCCAGTCGCCCTCGCCGCCGAAGCCGTAGCCCTCGGCCATGAGCCGCTGCACGGCCAGGCCGGGAAGCTGGCGCAGCCCGCCCAGGTCCTCGAAGTTCGTGGTGAACGCCTTGAAGCCGCCGCCCTCCAGGAAGTGCCGCAGGCCCAGCTCGATGCGGGCCGAGTAACGCAGCGACTCGTGCCGCTCCCCGCCCGCGCGCAGCTCGGGGGCCATCCGGTAGAGGTCCTCGTATTCCTTGACGAGGGCGGACACGTCGGCGTCCGCGGCGGCGTCCACGGCCTCGACCAGCTCGTTGACGCCGTAGGTGTTCACCGACACCCCGAACCGCAGCTGCGCCTCGACCTTGTCGCCCTCGGTCACGGCGACGTCGCGCATGTTGTCGCCGAAGCGGGCCAGGCGCAGCGAGCCGACCTCGGCCCGGCCGGCCGCGGCGCGGGCCCAGGTGGCGATCCGCGCCGCCACCGCCGGGTCGCTCACGTGGCCCGCGACGGTCTTGCGCGGCACGCCGAGGCGCGTCTGGATGTAGCCGAACTCACGGTCGCCGTGGGCGGCCTGGTTGAGGTTCATGAAGTCCATGTCGATGGAGCTCCACGGCAGTTCCACGTTGGCCTGCGTGTGCAGGTGCAGCAGCGGCTTGCGCAACGCGTCCAGGCCGGCGATCCACATCTTGGCCGGGGAGAACGTGTGCATCCACGCGATCAGGCCGATGCAGTCGTCGTCACCGTTGGCCTCAAGGCACACGCGGCGGATGGCCGCCGCGTCGGTGAGCACGGGCCGCCACTCGAGCTCGAACGGCAGCGCCTCGCCCAGCTGCTCGGCGATGCGCTGGGACTGCTCGGCCACCTGCCGCAGCGTGTCCTCGCCGTACAGGCCCTGGCTACCGGTCAGGAACCATAGCTTCACAGGTGACTCCTCTGTCCATAGACGTTCTGATACCGGTCGTACAAGCGGTCGATGTCGCCCTGCGCGATCGGCAGGGGCTCGCCGAGCTGCCGGGAGACGTGCACGGTGCGGGCGACGTCCTCGCACATCACGGCGGCCTTGACGGCCGCCTTCGGCGACTCGCCGATGGTGAAAACGCCGTGGTTCTGCATCAGCACGGCGCGGGAGCGGTGACCGGTCAGGGTCGCGACGATCCCCTTGCCGATGTCGTCGTTGCCGATGAGCGCGAACGGCCCGAGGGGGATCTCCCCGCCGAACTCGTCGGCCATCGCGGTGAGCACGCACGGGATCGCCTCACCGCGGGCCGCCCACGCCGAGGCGTACGTGGAGTGGGTGTGCACCACGCCGTTGACCTCCGGCATGTGTCGGTAGACGTAGGCGTGCGCCGCCGTGTCGCTGGACGGAGAGAGGTCGCCCTCGACCAGGTTGCCGTCGAGGTCGCAGACCACGATCGACTCCGGGGTCAGGTCGTCGTACGACACGCCGCTGGGCTTGATGACGAACAGGTCCTCGCCCGGCACCCTGCCCGACACATTGCCGGCCGTCCAGGCGACGAGGTTGTATCGCACCAGTTCGGCGTGGAGCCGGCAGACTTCCCTGCGAAGTTCATCGATCATGCACTGGCCTCGTTCCTGATAGCGCGGAGCCGGTGGAGCATCCCGCCGTCCGCGAAGTGGTCGTGCAACCCGCGGTACTCGGCGTACAGCCGGTCGTAGGCGTCGGCCCGCTCGGCGTCGGGCGCGTACGCGGCGGCCTGGCGCTTGCCCATGGCCGCCGCGGCGGCGGTGATGTCGGAATAGGCGCCCGCGGCGACGGCCGCGTGGATCGCCGAGCCGAGGGCCGGCCCCTGGTCGGAGCCGATCACCGACAGCGGGCGGCGCAGCACGTCGGCGTACGTCTGCATGAGGAAGCCGTTCTTGAGCAGGCCGCCGGCGACGACGAACTCCTCCACCGGGACCCCGGCCGCCTCGAACGTCTCCACGATCGTCCTGGCGCCGAACGCGGTGGCCTCGATGAGCGCCCGGTAGACGTCCTCAGGCCGGGTGGCGAGCGTCTGGCCGACGACGACGCCGGAGAGGGTGTGGTCGACCAGGACCGAGCGGTTGCCGCCGTGCCAGTCGAGGGCGACCAGCCCGTGCTGCCCGACCTTCTGCTCGGCGGCGAGGGAGGTGAGGTACTCGTGCAGCCCGAGCCCCGCCTCGGCGGCCCGTTCCGCGTACGACGCGGGCACGCAGTTGTCCACGAACCAGCCGAAGATGTCGCCGACGGCGGACTGGCCCGCCTCGTAGCCCCACAGTCCGGGGACGATGCCGTCGCGCACCACGCCGCACATGCCGGGAACCTCGGCGAGCTGGTCGGAGCACATGACGTGGCAGGTGGAGGTGCCCATGATGGCGACCATCTGGCCCGGCCGCACGGCGTCGGCCGCCGCGGCGGTGACGTGGGCGTCGACGTTGCCGACCGCCACCGCGATCCCCTCGGGCAGGCCCGTCCACTCGGCGGCCCGCGCGGTCAGGTGGCCGGCGAGGCCGCCGAGCGGAGCGAGCTCCTGGCCGAGCTTCCGGGTGAAGCCGGAGAAGGCGGGATCGAGCGCGGCCAGGAAGTCCTCGGAGGGATAGGCGCCGTCCTGGTGGACGGCCTTGTACCCGGCGGTGCAGACGTTGCGGGTCTCCACCCCGGTGAGCTGCCAGATGATCCAGTCGGCGGCCTCGATCCAGCGGTCGGCCCGGTCGTACATCTCCGGGTCCTCCTCCAGCAGCTGCAAGCCCTTGGCGAAGGCCCACTCGGAGGAGATCTTGCCGCCGTACCGCGGCAGCCACGCCTCGCCGCGCTCGGCGGCCAGCGCGTTGATGCGGTCGGCGTGCGGCTGGGCCGCGTGGTGCTTCCAGAGCTTCGGCCAGGCGTGCGGCCGCTCGGGGAACTCCTCGCACAGCGGGTGGCCGTCGGCGGTGGCGGGCAGGATCGTGCAGGCGGTGAAGTCCGTGCCGATGCCGATCACCTGCTCGGCCGGGACCTGCGCGGCGGCCAGCGCCTTGGGCACCGCGTGCCGCAGCACGTCGATCCAGTCCGCGGGCGACTGCAGGGCCCAGTCCGGTCCGAGGCGGACGCCGGAGCCCGGTAACGCGTCCTCGATCACCCTGTGGGCGTACTCGTGCACGGCGCTGCCCAGCTCCGCGCCATCGCTCACCCGGACCACCACGGCGCGGCCGGACAACGTGCCGTAATCCACACCGACCACATAACGATCACTGTTAACGTTCACACTCAACCTCCAGAGGCTCTTGCGCCGCCCATGCCCGGAGCGGGGGGCCGCCGGCCGGCGATGCGGCCGGCGGCCCGAAACCGGTTTCTGTCGATGTCCGCGGGCGTCAGCGCGCGGTGCCGGCCCTGCGCTTGGTCCACACGTCGAACGCCACCGCGGCGAGCAGCACGGCACCCTTGACGAGCATGACCCGCTCACTGGGCGAGCCGATCAGCGACATGCCGTTGTTGATCACCGCCATGATCAGACCACCGGTGATCGCGCCGACCACCTTGCCCACGCCGCCCTGCACGGCCGCGCCGCCGATGAAGGCCGCGGCGATCGCGTCCAGCTCGAAGCTGTTGCCCGCGGTGGGGCCCGCCTGGTTGAGCCGGCCGGCGAAGATGACACCGGCGATCGCCGACAGCACCCCCATGTTGACGAAGATCCAGAAGACCACCGACTTGACCTTCACGCCGGACATCACGGCCGCCTGCAGGTTGCCGCCGATGGCGTAGATCTGCCGCCCGAAGACCGTGCGGTTCGCCATCAGCGAGTACGCCAGCACGAGCACCGCCAGCAGCACGAGCACCCACGGCAGGTTCTTGAAGCGGGCGAGCTGCACGACGAGGAAGAGGATCAGCGCGGCTCCTGCCGCCATCTTCAACGCGAACAGCACCAGGGAGTCGACCGCCTGGCCGTAGCCCTTGCGGGCGCTCCGGGTGCGCCACTGCGCGAGGATCATGCCGGCGATCGCGACGATGCCGACCAGCAGGCTGAACAGGTCGGCGCCGCCGAGCGGGCCGAGGCCGATGTTGCCCAGCCAGCCGTCGGTGAAGCCGTTGGCCAGCGTGCGGACCTGGTCGGGGAACGGGCCGATGCCCTGGTTGCCCAGGACGGTGAGGGTCAGCGCCCGGAACAGCAGCATGCCGGCCAGCGTGACGATGAAAGCGGGGATGCCGAAGTACGCGATCCAGTACCCCTGCCAGGCCCCGATCACGGCTCCGGCCACGATCGTGATCAGCAGGGCCGCCGGCCAGGGCACGCCCATGTTCACCATGAGCACCGCGGCCAGCGCGCCGGTGACCGCGACCACCGAGCCGACCGACAGGTCGATGTGCCCCGCGATGATGACCAGGATCATCCCGATCGCGAGGATCAGGATGTAGGAATTCTGGACGATGATGTTGGAGATGTTCTGCGGCTGCAGCAGTGCGCCGTCGGTCAGCACCGAGAACAACACGATGATCAGTGCGAAGGCGATGTAGATGCCGCTGGAGCGCAGGTTGAGCGACAGCCCGCCGAGCGACACCCGACCCGGCCGCCCCGGCGCTCCCCCGCCGCCCTTGGCGCCGACCTCCACGTCGGCGGGCGTGATGCTGCTCATGCGAGCTACTCCTGTCCCTTGGTCATGAGATACATGAGGCGTTCCTGCGTGGCCTCCTCGCGCGGCACCTCGCCGGTGACGCGCCCCTCCGAGAGCGTGTAGATACGGTCGCAGAGGCCGAGCAATTCGGGCAGCTCAGACGAGATCACCAGCACGGCCTTGCCCTGCTCCGCCAGACGGTTGATGATCATGTATATCTCGTACTTGGCGCCGACGTCGATGCCCCGGGTCGGCTCGTCGAGGATCAGCACGTCCGGCTCGGTCAGGATCCACTTGGAGAGCACGACCTTTTGCTGGTTGCCGCCGCTCAGCTTGCCGACGACGCTGTCCACGCCGGGCGCCTTGATGTTCATGCTCCCGCGGAACTGCTGGGCGACGCGGTATTCCTCGTACTCGTTCACCCAGCCGCGCCTGGACAGGCCCTTGAGCCAGGCCGCGCTGATATTGCGCTTGATGTCCTCGATCAGGTTGAGGCCGTACCTCTTGCGGTCCTCGGTGGCGTAGGCGACGCCGTGCCTGATCGCGTCCTGCACGGTGCGGATCTCGATCTGCCGGCCGCCCTTGAAGATCCTGCCGGAGATGTGCACGCCGTACGTCCGCCCGAACACGCTCATCGCCAGTTCGGTGCGCCCGGCGCCCATCAGCCCGGCCAGGCCCACGATCTCACCACGCCGCAGCATGAGCGAGGCCCCGTCGACCACCTTCCTGCCGGGCTGGCTGGGGCTGTAGACCGTCCAGTCCTCGATGCGGAACGCCTCATCGCCGATCGCCGGCGTGCGCGGCGGGAAGCGGTTGTCGAGGGCGCGGCCGACCATCCCGGAGATGATGCGGTCCTCGGTCACGCGGTCGGCGGCCATGTCCAGCGTCTCGATCGTGTGCCCGTCACGGAGGATCGTGACGGAGTCGGCGATCGCGGTCACTTCGTTGAGCTTGTGCGAGATGATCACGCACGTGATGCCCTCGTCCCTGAGCCCGCGCAGCAGGTCGAGCAGGTGGGCCGAGTCCTCGTCGTTGAGCGCCGCGGTCGGCTCGTCGAGGATGAGGAGCTTGACCTCCTTCGACAGCGCCTTGGCGATCTCCACGAGCTGCTGCTTGCCCACGCCGATGTCGGAGACCGTCGTCGTGGGGTTCTCGCGCAGGCCGACCCGCTTCAGCAGCTCGCCGGCCTCGTAGTTGGTGCGGTTCCAGTCGATGACGCCACGCGTGGCCCGCTCGTTGCCGAGGTAGATGTTCTCCGCGATCGACAGCTGCGGGCACAGCGCCAGCTCCTGGTGGATGATGACGATGCCGGCGTGCTCGCTGTCGCGGATGCCGCCGAACTCGCAGCGTCTGCCCTCGAAGGTGATCTCGCCGTCGTACTGGCCGTGGGGATAGACCCCGGACAGCACCTTCATCAGCGTCGACTTGCCGGCGCCGTTCTCGCCGCAGATCGCGTGGATCTCACCCCGCCGTACCGCCAGGTTGACGTCCTGCAGGGCCGTCACTCCGGGGAATGTCTTGGTGATCCCGCTCATTCGCAAGATGTGCTCGGTCATGTGCCCCCCGCTCAGGGAGGGCCCGGGGACTGCTCCCCGGGCCCGGATCCCTACTTGAGCTGGTCCTCGGTGTAGTAGCCGCTGCCGACGATGACGTCCTTGTAGTTGTCCTTGTCGACGACCACCGGGTCGAGCAGGTACGACGGGACGACCTTGTTGCCGTTGTCGTAGTCCTTCTCGTTGTTCACCTCGGGCTTCTGACCCTTCAGCACCGCGTCCGCCATCTTCACGGTCTGCTCCGCGAGCTTGCGGGTGTCCTTGAAGATGGTCGAGTACTGCTCACCCGCGACGATCGACTTGACCGACGCCAGCTCGGCGTCCTGGCCGGTCACGACCGGGTACGGCTGGCCGCTGGTGCCGTAGCCGGAGCTCTTGAGCGCCGACAGGATGCCGATGGACAGCCCGTCGTACGGCGAGAGCACGCCGTCGACCTTGGCGTCACCGGTGTAGGTCTTGGTGAGGATGTCCTCCATGCGCTTCTGCGCCGTGGCGGGGTCCCACCGCAGGATGGCGGCCTGCTTGAAGTCGGTCTGGCCGCTCTTGACCTTCAGCGTGCCGTCGTCGATCTTCGGCTTGAGCACCGACATCGCGCCGTTCCAGAAGAAGGTGGCGTTGTTGTCGTCGGGCGAGCCGCCGAACAGCTCGACGTTGAACGGGCCCTTCTTGCCGCTGTCGACGCCGAGGCCCTTCAGCAGCGAGGTCGCCTGCTGCACGCCGACCTTGAAGTTGTCGAAGGTGGCGTAGTAGTCGACGTTCGGGCTGTTGCGGATGAGCCGGTCGTAGGCGATGACCGGGATCTTGTTGTCCGCGGCCTCCTGGAGCTGCGAGGTGAGCGCGGTGCCGTCGATCGAGGCGATGATCAGGAGCTTGGCGCCCTTGGTGATCTGGTTCTCGATCTGGTTGACCTGGGTGGGGATGTCGTTCTCGGCGTACTGGAGGTCCACCTTGTAGCCGAGGCTCTCGAGCTGCTGCTTCACGTTGTCGCCGTCGTGGATCCAGCGCTCCGACGACTTCGTGGGCATGGTGACGCCGATCAGGGCTCCGGCGCTGCCTGCCCCGGAGGACGCGGACGCCTCGGTGTCCACCGTCTTCTCGCTGGAGCCGCAGGCCGTCATTGTCGCGGCGAGCGCGATGGCGGACACCACGCCCCCGATTCGTAGCAACCTCATATGCATCTCCTTGGTTGGGGGTCGCCGCACAGCTCGATGCGGCCGATAGAAGGGACTGGGAGACGTTTCTTCACGTCAAGGAGTTCGGCGGCGCGATCCACCGGAGAACACGCGCTGCAGGAGGATGAAGACGAAGAGCAGCAGACCAATGAAGATCCTGGTCCACCAGGAGCTGAGCGTGCCCTCGAAGCTGATGATCGTCTGGATCAGCCCCAGCACGAGCACGCCGAGCACGGTGCCCAGTAGGAAGCCGCTCCCGCCGGTCAGCAGCGTACCGCCGATGACGACCGCGGCAATCGCGTCCAGTTCCATGCCCACGGCGCTCAGTCCGTAGCCCGACAGCGAGTAGAAGGCGAACAGCAGGCCGCCGAGGGCCGAGCAGAACCCGCTGATGGTGTAGACCGCGATCTTCGTACGGGCCACCGGGAGACCCATGAGCAGGGCCGACTGCTCGCTGCCGCCGGTCGCGTAGACGTTGCGGCCGAGCCGGGTGTAGTGCAGCACGTACGCCGCGATCAGCACGACCACCACCGCGATCACCGCGCTCGGGGAGACCGACAGGTCGCCGCCGAGGTTGATCCGCGTCTGGGCGATGTCGGTGAACGTCGGGTTCTCGATCGGGATCGACTCGGTGCTGATCGTGTAGCACAGGCCGCGGGCCAGGAACATCCCGGCCAGCGTGACGATGAACGGCTGGATCTCGAAGTAGTGGATGATGGCGCCCATGGCCAGGCCCAGCACCGCGCCGATCACCAGCACCAGAGCCATGACCGCGTACGCCGGCCAGCCGTCCTTCAGCAGGCTGGCGCTCAACATCGTGGCGAGCGCGACCACCGAACCGACCGACAGGTCGATGCCGCCGGTGAGGATCACGAACGTCATGCCGACCGCGACGACCAGCAGAAACGCGTTGTCGATGAAGACGTTGAGGATGATCTGCCCGGTGGCGAAGTTCTCGTAGCGGATGCCGCCCGCCAGGAACATGGCCACGAACAGGCCCGCGGTCACCAGGACCGGGATGTACTTCGGCGGGACCGTACGGTGCAGGCCCACCACGTCGGTGATGCTCGTCATGCCGAGACCCTCACCTTCTCTTCGGCCGCCGGACGCGCCGCCATCGGGCGTCTGCGGCGGTGGAACACCTTCGTGCGGAAGGCCGGGGACTGGATCAGGCAGACGATCGTCACCACGAGCGCCTTGAACAGCAGCGTCGTCTCCGGCGGAACGCCGATCGAGTAGATCGTGGTGGTCAGCGTCTGGATGATGAGGGCGCCCAGCACGGTGCCGCTCAGCGAGAACCGGCCGCCGGACAGCGGGGTGCCACCGATGACGACGGCGAGGATCGCGTCCAGCTCGATCCACAGACCGGCGTTGTTGCCGTCGGCGCTGGAGACGTTCGAGCTGATCATCAGGCCCGCGATGCCGGCGCACAGCCCGCAGAACGCGTACACCGTCATGAGCACGCCGCGGGCGCTGATGCCGGCCAGGCGGCTCGCCTCGGCGTTGCCGCCGACCGACTCGATGAGCAGGCCGAGCGCCAGGCGCCGGGTGAGGAACGCGGTGAGCGCGAGCACGACCGCCACGATGATGATCCCGAACGGCAGCGTCAGCCAGTAGCCGCCGCCGATCAGCTTGTACGGCGAGCTGTTGATTGTGGTGATCTGGCCGTCGGTGATGAGCTGGGCCAGGCCGCGCCCGGCGACCATCAGGATCAGCGTCGCGATGATCGGCTGGATGCCGATGCCCGCGACGAGGAAGCCGTTCCACGCGCCGAGGACCACCGACAGCACCAGCGCGAGGCCCACGGCCCCGAGCACGCCGCCCACCGAGTTCTGGTCGGACAGGCCGCTGATGCGCAGGCAGGCCAGCGCGCCGGCGATCGCCACGACCGAGCCGACCGACAGGTCGATGCCGCTGGTGGCGATGACCAGCGTCATGCCGAGCGACACCAGGATCAGCGGCGCGCCGAACCGGACGATGTCGATCAGGCTGCCGTAGAGGTGCCCCTCCTTCATCTGGATCTTGAAGAAGTTGTCCGTGAAGATGAGGTTCAGTGCCAGCAACGCGACCAGGATGACCAGGGGCCAGAACAGGCGATGCTTCAGGATCCGGCTCATGATCGGGCTCCGCTCGCGATCGTCTCCGTCAGGGTGTCGGTCGTCAGCCCCTCGTTGTCCATCTGGGCGACCAGCTTGCGGTCGCGGAGCACGCCGACCTTGTGGCTGAGCCGCAGCACCTCCTCCAGTTCGGCGGAGATGAACAGCACGGCCATCCCGCCGTCCGACAGCTCGGCGACGAGGCGCTGGATCTCGGTCTTGGCGCCGACGTCGATGCCGCGGGTCGGCTCGTCGAGGATGAGCAGACGGGGCTCCAGGATGAGCCAGCGGGCCAGCAGCACCTTCTGCTGGTTGCCGCCGCTGAGGTTCCTGATGAGCTGGTCGGGATTGGCCGGGCGGATGTTCAGCGCGGCGATGTACTTGTCGACCAGCTCGTCCTGCTTGCGCCGGGGGATCGGCCTGGTCCAGCCGCGGGAGGCCTGCAGGGCGAGGATGAGATTCTCCCGGACCGTCAGGTCGGGGATGAGGCCCTCGGCGCGCCGGTTCTCGGAACAGAAGGCGAGCTTGCGGGCGACGGCCGAGCGCGGCGTGCGCAGGCTGACCTGCTCGCCGTCGATCTTCAGCGAGCCGGTGCCCGCGTGGTCGGCGCCGAACAGCAGCCGGGCGATCTCCGTACGGCCCGAGCCGAGCAGCCCGGCCAGGCCGACGACCTCGCCCTCGTGGATGGTGAGCGTGAACGGCTCGATGGCGCCGGCGCGGCCCAGCTCCTCGGCCTGCACCAGCGGCGCACCCTCGCCGGCCGGCGGGCGTTCCTCCAGCTTCTCGAGGTCGGCCAGCTCGCGGCCGATCATCTTGCCGATCAGATCGACCTGGCTCAGCTCGCTGGTGAGGTACTCCCCCACGAGCGTGCCGTTGCGCAGGATCGTCATCCGGTCGGAGATCTCGTAGATCTGGTCGAGGAAGTGCGAGACGAACAGGATCGCGATGCCCTGCTCCTTGAGCCTGCGCATCACCGTGAAGAGCTGGGCGACCTCCCCGGCGTCCAGGCTGGAGGTGGGCTCGTCGAGGATGAGAACCTTCGCGTCGATGTCGACCGCCCGCGCGATCGCGACCATCTGCTGGAGCGCCAGCGAGTACGACGACAGGGGCGCCGACACGTCGATGTCGAGGTCGAGCCGGGCGAGGAGCTCCTCGGCCCGGCGGCGCATCGCCTTCCATTGGATACGGCCGAGCCGACGGGGCTCACGTCCGATGAAGATGTTCTCCGCCACCGACAGGTTCGTGCAGAGGTTGACCTCCTGGTAGACGGTGCTGATGCCCGCCTGCTGCGCGGCGAGGGGGCTCGAGAAGGCGACCGGTCGGCCCTCCAGCTCGATCTCGCCGGCGTCGATGTCGTAGACGCCGGTAAGCACCTTGATCAAGGTGGACTTACCGGCGCCGTTCTCCCCCATCAGCGCGTGAACCTCGCCCGGCAGCAGCCGGAAGTCGACGCCGTCCAGTGCCTTCACGCCGGGGAACTGCTTGCCGATCCCGCTCATCCGCAGGATCGGCGCGGGTGCGGCCATGCGGCGCCCCTCTCATCCTCGTAACTCGTCGTCGCGGGTGAGGCCGCCCCCGTGACGGGGGCGGCCAGGAACCGATCAGTACTTGCGGTTGGGCAGGGCCTCCTTGGCCTGCTCCTGGGTGAAGGTGGTCTCCTCGGTGACCACACGCTGGGGCACCTGCTCGCCCTTGACGACCTTCTTGGCGAGGTCCATGAGCTGGGTGCCGAGCAGCGGGGAGCACTCGACGATGTAGTTGATCTTGCCGTCGGCGAGGGCCTGCATGCCGTCGTGGACCGCGTCAACCGTGATGATCTTGATGTCCTTGCCCGGAACCTTGCCCGCGCCCTCGATCGCCTCGATGGCGCCGAGGCCCATGTCGTCGTTGTGCGCGTACAGCACGTCGATCTTGGGGTTGGACTTCAGGAAGGCCTCCATGACCTCCTTGCCCTTGGCCCGGGTGAAGTCGCCGCTCTGCGAAGCGATGACCTTGAACTTCGGGTCGGCCGAGATGACCTGCTGGAAGCCGGCCTTGCGGTCGTTGGCGGGCGCGGAGCCGGTGGTGCCCTCCAGCTGGACGATGTTCACGTCGTCCTTGCTGTCCTTGTACTGGTCGACCAGCCACTGACCGGCCTTCTTGCCCTCTTCGACGAAGTCGGAGCCGAGGAAGGTCTTGTACAGGCTGGTGTCCTTGGAGTCCACGGCCCGGTCGGTGAGGATGACCGGGATCTTCGCGTTCTGCGCCTCCTTGAGGACGGTGTCCCAGCCCGACTCCACGACCGGCGAGAAGGCGATCACGTCGACCTTCTGCTGGATGTAGGAGCGGATGGCCTTGATCTGGTTCTCCTGCTTCTGCTGCGCGTCGGAGAACTTCAGCTCGACGCCCGCCGCCTTGGCGGACTCCTGGATGTCCTTGGTGTTGGCGGTGCGCCAGCCACTTTCCGCGCCGACCTGGGCGAAGCCCATGACGAGCTTTCCGTCGTCGGCGCCACCGCCGGACGAACCACCGCTGCCGCCGCTGTCACTGCTGCTGCAACCGGCCATCGTCAGGGCCGTGGCACCGGCCAGGATCAGTGCCGAGATCCTCTTCAACACTGGGGGGATCCTTTCTACCTGTTAGCGCTAACACCTAGGGCACAGCGCTGATCATCCAATGTGATTCCGTGCGGCTAGCGCGCGGCTGTGCTTCCCCTGAGCACGAACTGGGGAGGCACGACGAGACGCTCATGAGGCAGCCCCTCGCCCGACTCGATCTGCCGGAGCAGCACGTCGATGCTGCGCCTGCCTACGGCCCCGAAGTCCTGTCTGATGGTGGTGAGCGGCGGGGAGAAGAACTCCGACTCAGGGATGTCGTCGAAGCCCACGATGCTGATCTGCTCGGGGACCTTCACCCCCTCCTCCGTGAACGCACGCAGGAGGCCGAGCGCCATCTGGTCGTTGGCGACGAACACCGCGGTGACGTCGCCGGCCATGGCGGCGAGCTCCTTGCCGGCCCGGTAGCCCGATCGGGGGCTCCAGTCACCGGTCAGCGTGCCGGGGACGGGCCGCCCCGCGGCGGTCAGAACCGCGCGCCAGCCCTCGATCCGGCCCTCGGCCTCCAGCCAGTCCGCCGGGCCGCTGATGTGCCAGACGGTCTCGTGCCCCAGCTCGAGCAGGTGCGAGGTCGCCAGCCTGGCGCCCTCGACCTGGTCGACGCTGACCACGGAGACGTCGCCCTGGTGCCAGCCCTCGACGGCCACGGCGGGCATGCCCGCCGGCAGGTCGTCGAGCGCCCGGGCCGCCGACCGCTGCGGGGCGACGACGACGATGCCGTCCACGCCCTGCTCGGCGAGGTAGCCGATCGCGTCGTTCACGCCGGCCCTGTCGATGGTCCGCAGGCTCACGATGCTCACGAAGTAGCCCGCGTCCCTCGCCGCCTGCTCGATTCCGTATACCGTGCTTGCCGGGCCGTACAGCGTCGTGTCGAAGCTGACCACGCCCAGCGTGCGCGAGTGCTTGGTGACCAGAGCCCGGGCGACGAGGTTGCGGCGGTAACCGAGCTGGTCGATGGCCCGCATGACCCGGGTGCGGGTCTCGGCGCGGACGTTCGGATGGTCGTTGAGCACCCGCGAGACCGTCTGGTGCGACACTCCGGCCAGCCTGGCCACGTCGGCCATGACGGGCGGGCGGCGGTCGACGTTGGGTCCCACTGGCGCTCCTCTCAACTGCTTGGGAAGACTGTGAGCGTTAACACGACCCCCCGTCAAGGTGGTGGCCGATTACGGTCCGGTCACACCGAAACATCGCGTTAACGCCCTATTGACGGACATGCCGCATAGCCCTTAACTGGTGGCCGAATCCAGCTTGTTAGCGCTCACTTCGCGACCATCCCGTGATGTTAACGCTAACAGAAACCGGAGGAGCCCCCCGAATGAGCAGAAAGGCCTGGTCACTGGCCTTATCGGCGGCCATGGTGAGCGGTGTGGTGGGCGGCATGCTCTCCACCACGCCGGCTCAGGCCGAAACCGCCGACCCGATCCCCGCCGGTGCGTCCGTCGACCAGTTCGACACCGCCGCGCTCGGTCCCGACTGGCAGGTTCTCAACCCCGACAACACCCAGTGGTCCCTCGGCGAGCAGGCCGGCAGCCTGCGAATCCACTCGTTGAAGGGCGACACCTACCAGACCGACAACTCGGCCAAGAACATCTTCCTCATGGACGTCCCCGCCGGGGACTTCGAGGTCGTCACGAAGTTCAGCGCCCCGGTCGCGCTCGACTACCAGAGCGCCGGCATCTTCGCCTGGCAGGACTGGGACAACTACGTCCGCGCCGGTCTCGCGCACGTCGGCTCGTCCGGGGGCAACGTCATCGAGACCGACACCGAAGTGAAGGCGGCCTTCACCGCGGCCTTCGCGAGCCGCTCCGGATCCACGGGCGAGATCCTCAAGCTGACGAGGTCGGGCAACGAGTTCACCTCGTCCTACTGGGACGGCTCCGCCTGGGTGCAGGCGTCCAAGGTCACCGCCGCGCTGGACGTCAAGCAGGTCGGCCTGTTCGCGCTTTCCGCGCAGAACGGCACGCCGATCGCGGCCGACTTCGACTACTTCGCGGTCAAGGCGGCCGAGGGCAGGACGATCGTCCCGTCCGGCCCGTTCACGCTGCGCGCGGCCGGCTCCGCGCCGTACCTGTCGGCGGCCGAGGACGGGCAGGTGGTCGCCTCCGACGCCCCGGGCATGACGAGCCTCGCGGTCACCGCCGAGGACAGGGGCGACGGCACGGTCGCGCTCAAGGACCTGAACGGCAAGGGCTACCTGGGGGTCGCCGACGACTCCACGCTGCGCCTCGGCTCGACGGCTGGAGCGTTCCAGCTCCGCGACGCCGGCGGAGGCAAGGTGTACCTGTCGGCCGGGGACAGGCGAGTCGCGGTCAGCGACGGCAGACTCGTCGCCACGGGCCAGGACACAACGGCCCAGACCACACCAACACAGGGGACGAAGTTCCAGGTCGAGGGGTACGCCAAGGACGTCGGCGAGCTCAAGGTGGACACCACCGCCGCCGGCACCAAGGTCAGCCCCAACCTGTACGGCATCTTCTACGAGGACATCAACCACGCGGCCGACGGCGGCCTGTACGCCGAGCTGGTGCAGAACCGGTCCTTCGAGTTCAACTCGGTGGACAACCGGAACTACAACGGCCTCACCGCCTGGACCAAGGTCGGGCGCGGCGGCGCGGCCGGCACGGCCGCGGTGTCCGGCGATCAGCCGCTGAACAGTAACAACCGCAACTTCCTGCGGCTGGACATCACCAGCCCGGGCACCGGTTTCGGCGTGAGCAACGCCGGCTTCAACAAGGGCATCGCGGTCCAGGCCGGCAAGACCTACGACCTGTCGCTGTTCGCCCGGCGCACCGGCGGCGGCCCGATCACCGCGTCCATCGAGAGCGCCGACGGCTCCAAGGTGTACGGCACGGCCACGATCGACGCCCAGTCGGCCGACTGGAAGAAGTACACCGCGACGATCACCGCGAGCGAGACCACCGACGCGGCGCGCCTGGTCGTGCTGGCCGGCGGCGGCGGCCGGGCCGACCTCGACATGATCTCGCTGTTCCCGGAGGACACCTTCAAGGGCCGTCAGAACGGCATGCGCAAGGACATCGCCGAGACGATCGCCGCGCTCAAGCCGCGCTTCCTGCGCTTCCCCGGCGGCTGCGTGACCAACGTCGGCACCTACGACCCGTACTCGCTCAACCAGGACCGGCGCCGCATCTACCAGTGGAAGGAGACGCTCGGCCAGGTCGAGGAGCGGCCGACCAACTTCAACTTCTGGGGCTACAACCAGACGTACGGCATCGGCTACTACGAGTACTTCCAGTTCGCCGAGGACATCGGCGCCGAGCCGCTGCCGGTGCTGTCGGTGGGCGTCAACGGCTGCAACGAGAACCGGCCGCTGACCGACGAGGCCAAGCTCCAGCGGTGGGTCCAGGACACGCTCGACCTCATCGAGTTCGCCAACGGCCCGGCCGACTCCACCTGGGGTGCCAAGCGGGCCGCCATGGGCCACCCCAAGCCGTTCGACCTGAAGTACATCGGCCTCGGCAACGAGGAGATCTACACCGAGTTCTTCACGAACTTCCCCAAGTTCGCGAGCGCGATCCGGGCCGAGTATCCGAACATCAAGATCCTCTCGAACGCCGGCCAGACGTCCCAGGGCAGCTGGTTCGATCGCATGTGGCAGTTCGCGCGTGACCAGAAGGCCGACCTGGTCGACGAGCACTACTACAACGACCCGAGCTGGTTCCTGGCCAACAACCACCGCTACGACACCTACGACCGCAACGGCCCGCACGTGTTCGTCGGCGAGTACGCCTCGAAGGGCAACACGTACTGGAACGCGCTGACCGAGGCGTCGTACCTGACCGGCATCGAGCGCAACTCCGACGTCGTCGAGCTGGCGTCGTACGCGCCGCTGCTGTCCAACGTCGACTACGTCAACTGGACGCCGGACCTCATCTGGTTCGACAACGACCAGGTGTACGGCTCCCCCAGCTACTACGTGCAGCGCCTGTTCTCCCGCAACGTGGGCGACAGCGTGCTGCCGAGCACGTACAAGGCGAGCCCGCTCCCGGTCGACGACATCAAGGGCGCCATCGGCCTCGGCTCCTGGAGCACCCAGGTCAGCTACGACGACGTCAAGGTGACCGGGGCCGACGGCACGGTCCTGTTCGGCGACGACTTCTCGAACGGCACGGGCAAGTGGACTCCCGGCCAGGGAACGTGGGCGGTGCAGGACGGCGCGTACGTCCAGACGGCCAACGTGACCGACGCCCGCTCCACGGCCGGCTCGACGGACTGGTCCGACTACACGCTGGAGGTCACGGCACGCAAGACCGGCGGCGCCGAGGGCTTCCTGGTGATGTTCGGCGCGAAGGACACCGGCAACTTCTACTGGTGGAACATCGGCGGCTGGAACAACACCCAGTCGGCCGTCGAGAAGGCGACGAACGGCTCCAAGTCCTCGATCGCGACGTCGAGCACCACGGTCCAGACCGGTCGCGACTACAAGATCAAGATCCAGGTCTCCGGTCGCCACATCACCACGTGGCTGGACGGCCAGAAGATCAACGACTTCACCGACAACGCAGCCGTCGAGCCGCTCTACCAGGTGGTCTCGAAGGACAGCGACACCGGCGACGTGGTGATCAAGGCCGTCAACGTCCAGGACACCGCCGTGCGCAGCACGGTCGACCTCGGCACCGCCGCGATCGCGCCGAAGGCCCTCGTCACCTCGCTGACCGGTGACCCGGCCGCCGTGAACTCGCTCGCCGAGCCCACGAAGATCTCTCCGGTCGAGCGGGAGGTGAGCGGATTCTCCTCCGCCTTCACCTACGACTTCCCGGCCCGCTCGGTGACGTTCATCCGCCTCGGCAAGGACACCCGGGCCGGCACCACCGTCACCGCCCACGCGTCGCCCGAGCAGGTGAAGCAGGGCAAGAAGGTCCAGGTCCACTACAGCGTGGAGCCGGAGGGCGCGACCGGTGAGGTGACCGTGTCCGAGGGCGCGACGATCCTCGGCGACGGGACGCTCAACCCCGGCGGCCAGGGCAAGACCGAGCTCGGTCTCGACCTGCCGGCCGGCACGCACGAGCTCACCGTCTCCTACTCCGGCGACGCCCGCTTCCGGCCGTCGGCCACCACGGTGACGCTGGAGGTGAAGCCGTAACAAACGGCCGTCTGGGGTGCGCCATCGCCCCGGGCGGCTCCTCGCGAGCGGCGGCAGGCGTGGACACGCCTGCCGCCGTTCTCACCCGTGTCCGATCACCGAAGCGGGCAGGGCCACTCATGGGACGATCCGCACGGGGACGGTTGTTCCACGCGTCCCGCCGGGGGCCTAGACCGGCGGGACGCGGTCTTCCGCCCGGCTCGCTCGCGAGCGGGGCGGAAGCTTTTCAGGGGCTGACGCCGGTGCTCTCCCTCACCACGAGTTCGGGCTCCACCATGCGCCTGGCCTCGCCTTCCACCCCGGCGATGCGGTCGAGCAGGAGCTGGAACGCCTGCCGGCCGACCTCGCCGAAGTTCTGCCGTACGGTGGTCAGGGGAGGCCAGAAGTAGGCCGCCTCGGGGACGTCGTCGAACCCGACGACGCTCACGTCCTCGGGGACCCGCCGGCCCGCCTCCCGCAGGGCTCGCAGCACGCCCATCGCCATGTGGTCGTTGGCCACGAAGATCGCCGTCACGTCGGGCTCACGGGCGAGCCGCTTGCCGATCTCGTAGCCGGAGTGGGCGGTCCAGTCGCCGACCAGCGGCTCGGGAACCTCCCTGCCCTCCGCCTCCAGCACCGACCGCCAGCCGGCCACCCGGCCGCTCGCGTCGATCCAGTTGGGCGGGCCCGACAGGTGCCAGACGGTGCGGTGACCGAGACTGAGCAGGTGGCGGGTGGCGCGGGCGGCGCCGGCGTACTGGTCCACCGCCGCCACCGGCACCGGCAGATCGGTTCCTCCGCCGACGTCGACCGCCGGGAGGCCCGGGGGAAGGTGCCGGAGCCCCTCGGCGGCCGACTCGTGCGGCGCGACGACGATGACGCCGTCCACCGACTGGGACCGCAGGCGGTCGATTCCCCTGGTGATCCAGGTGCGGTTGAGCGCGGGCAGGCTGGCGATGCTGACCAGGTAGTCGCTGTCCCTGGCCGCCTGCTCGATGCCGAACAACGTGGAGGCCGGACCGTACAGGGTGGTGTCGAAGCAGACGACCCCCAGCACCCCCGAGCGGCCGGTCACCAGGACCCGCGCCGCCGAATTGGGCCGGTAGTCGAGCTCGCGGACCGCCGCGAGAACGCGCGCCCGGGTCTCCGGGCGCACCTTCTCCGGAGCGTTCAGCACTCTCGACACCGTCATCGCCGACACTCCTGCCAGCTCCGCGACGTCCTCCATGACCGCCGCCTTCGGGCGTTCGGTCGGGCTCTCTCCAGGCCGGACCTTCGTCATCCGCCGCGCCCCGCTCATTCTGATCAGGTTTCCCGAGTGTTTGCGATAACAGCAAGCCGTGTCAATACCGCGGTGACCATCGTCGCGTCACGAGCCATGCGAGGAACGTTCCGCCTGGTGACCGCGTACGCGCACTGCCCCCAGCTCATGGTATCGCTAACAGATCCTCCGGCTCCTGAGTTAGCGCGGGGCGCCGCGAAGTTCCCCCCTGGCGAGCCAGGCGAGGGCGCACAGAAGCACGATCGCCCCGCCCACCTGTACGGCGGACAGGCGCTCCCCCAGCAGCACGACGCCGATGACGGCGGCGACCAGCGGTTCGAGCAGGGAGAGGACCGCCGCCGTGGTGCCGCCGACGACGCGCAGCCCCGCGAAGAACAGCCCGTACGCGAGCGCCGTCGGCACGGCCGCCAGGTAGCCGAGCAGCAGCACGTTGGTCACGGTGTGCCCGGCGGGCAGCAGCCCTCCGGCGGCGGCGAGCGGGAGCAGGCAGGCCGCGCCCCCGGCGAACCCCCATACGGCCACGCCGGCGGCGGGCATCCGGCGGGTCGTGAGGGTGACGAGGGAGTAGGCCGCCGCCGACAGCAGCGAGTAGCCGGCGCCCGCCGGGGTGACCGTCTGCGCGCCTCCCGTGAGCATGGCCAGACCGGCGACGGCGAGCGCCGCGCATCCGAGGCCGGTACGGCCCAGCGGCTCGCCCAGGAAGACCCGGCCACCGGCCGCCACCAGGAGCGGAGTGGCGCCCATCGTGATCATCGTGGCGACCGCGACCCCGGCCTCGGCGATGGCCGCGAAGTAGGCCGCCTGGCACACCGCCATCGCCGGGCCGACGAGCAGCACCGCCCGCCAGGAGGGGCGGCTGCGGGCGACGGCGAGCAGGAGCGCCGCGCCGCAGGCGAAGCGCCAGAACGACACGGCGACGGGACTCAACTGTCCCGCGCCGTGCAGCAACGCCCCCGCCGCTCCCCCGGTTCCCCAGGCGACCGCGGCGGTGGACACGTAGACGAGACCCTGCCGTACGGACAGGGCTGGAGCATGGTTCATCGACGTCTCTCCAGTGAAAGGTGGGCCCGATTGCCGCAGGCGGGCAGGGGCCACCGGCCGGGCCGCCCGGGCCCGGCTCACCGGATGGCGCCGCCCGCTAGCGAGCGGGCGGCGGAGAGACGATCAATGCCACGCGGGCACCGTAACGTGTCCGCGCGTTCGGCCGCATCACCATTTAGGCACTTTCGGGGGTGCCGGTGCGCGCGGCGGGAGCCGGAAGGCTTAGTCTTGCATCGTGGCAGCCCGAGGCGAGGTCAGGTCGCCTCGGGCTGTCCGCTTCAAAAAGCCGAGGATGCGCGACCAGGCGTCGGCGCAGGCCTCGGCCAGCTCCGGGCGGCCCAGCTCGAAGAAGCTGTGCGGCGCTCCCGGATAGGTGACGAACTCGTGCGCCACCCCCGCGCCTTCCAGCGCCTCGCCGAACGCGCTCACCACCTCGGGGGAGATGCCCTCGTCCGCGCCGCCGAACAGTCCCAGGATCGGTCCGCGCAGCTCGCCCGCCATCTGGGTGGGGCCGGGGTTGCCGAACAGCACATCCGGATAGCCGTACAGGCCGATGGTGCCGGCGAGCCCGAAGGCCGGCCGGGCCGTCATGAACGCGAGCCTGCCGCCGAAGCAGAAGCCGAGGGAGACGATTTCCTCGTCGCTTTCGGCCCGCAGGTGTGCGGCGCCGGCGGCGATGTCGGCGAACAGCCCGTCCTTGTGCGCCTTGCCCAGGTGCTCCATGAAGGGGAAATCGTCGGTCCGCGGGTCGGTCCCGGCGGTACGCCCGAAATAGTCGATGGCGAGCGCGATGTGCCCCTGCTCGGCGAGCCGTTCTGTGAGGCGTTCATAGAATCCCGACAAGCCCCGGTTGTCCGGCAGGACGAGCACCGCAGGACCGGACGCGCGGCCGGGGCGGGCCAGATGAGCCGCGAAGTTCGCGCCGTCGGCCGAGGTCAGCACGAGGCGTTCGGACGTGACGGTCGTGATCGGAGAACCGTGGACGGGCGGCACGGCATCGGGCTCGTAGCACACGGGCGACATCCCTTTCGGTTGATTCGATGAGATACGCCCGAGAGGCTATAACATGGTTTTTCCATCGTATCAGGGCTAAATAAATTTCCGATTACTCGCATATAACGAATAGGCCCGTCTCTCGATTCACGAGAGACGGGCCTATTCGCGTGGTGCCTGATCAGATCACCGGACCGGGCGTGTCGCGCGGCGGCACCGGGCCGGCGCCGGGGGCGGGACCCGTGCCGGGAGCGGGCGGGATCGGGCCGGTGCCGGGCGGCGGCAGCGGCGTCTCGCGCGGATACTCGGGGTTCACGGTCCGGGGCGGCATCGGCTCGCCGATGTCGTAACCCGTGCCGAAGCCGCCGGTGCCCGTGCCGCCCTGCTGGTGCGGGCCGGGGACCTCACCGCGCCAGCCGCCGGTCTCGCCGCCGCGCGACTCGATGAACGTCTTGAAACGCTCCAGGTCGCCCTTGACGCGCATGCGGACGATCTGCAGGGCGTCCGCCGCCTTCTCCAGGAAGCCCTCGGGGTCGTACTCCATCTGCAGCGTGACCCGGGTCGTGTTGTCGTCGATCCGGTGGAAGGTGACGACGCCGGCCTGCCGCGGCGTGTCCACCGAGCGCCAGGCCACCCGCTCATCGGGGTGCTGCTCGGTGATCTCCGCCTCGAACTCACGGCGGACGCCCGCGATCTCGACGACCCAGTCGGTGCGCGTGTCGCCGATCTGCTTGACCGACTCCACGCCCTCCATGAACTCCGGGAAGCTCTCGAACTGCGTCCACTGGTTGTACGCGGTGCGGATCGGGACATTCACATCGACGGACTGTTCGATCGAGCTCATGCCTTCTCCTTCTCTCGTGGGTTTCTGCACTACGCCTGCCCCGAGAGATGGGCGTAAACCCAGGTGCGCGGCCTCAGCGGGTGGCCGACCTGCGGCGCTCGTCTCCCCGGCCCGCACCGTGCCGTCCTGCCGGGCGGGTCAGGCGCGGCCGGGCCGCCTTGCCCCCGTCGCCCGACCGCGCATGCCGCGCCTTCTCGGCCGACCGGCGCGTCCGTCCCGCGACGAGGTCGCGCACGCCCCGCGAGACGTGGTCGTCCCGCCGCCCAGTGGGCACGGACGACGTCTCGTCTTCCAGGGTGCGGTCGGCCGCCGCGTACCAGCCGGTCACCACCTGTACGGCGAGCGCGGCGAACAGCAGCCCGAACGGCAGCACCCACCCGCCGCTGACCTGGTGGAGCAGGCCGAACGTGATCGGTCCGGCGCCCGCGATGAGATATCCGGCGCTCTGCCCGAAGGCCGACAGCGCGGCGGTGCCCGCCGCCGTGCGGGTCCGCATGGCCAGCAGCGCCAGCGCGAGCGGGAACGTGCCCCCGCCGACGGCCACGAGGATCGACCATGCCCACAGCGCCTGCCCGGTGAGCAGGCCCGCGAAGCCGGCCGCGTAGAGGGCGGCGAAGGCGATCACCAGCGGGCGCTGTCCGGACAGCCGGGCCGCCAGGGCGGGCACCGCCATGGAGACGGGGATCCCGAGCCCGGTGAACACGGCGAGGACCAGGCCGGCCTGGCCGGCGGTGTAGCCGTTGTCCCGCAGCAGCAGCGGCAGCCAGCCGAACATCACGTACGCGATGAGCGACTGCGAGCCGAAGTATCCGGCCACGGCCCAGGCGAGCCTGCTGCGCAGGAGGCCGTCGGCTCCGGCCCTCGCGGATGTGTCGCGCCGCTCCGGCTCACCGCGCCTGAGCGCGAGCCACGGAATCGCGGCGACGGCGGCCAGGGCCGCCCACACCCCGAGTGCCATATGCCAGTTGCCTCCCGCGGCCTGCTGCACGGGAACGGTCGCGGCGGCGGCGACCATCGTCCCGGCCGCGAGCGCCGTCGAGTAGACGGTGGTCATCGCACCCGCCCGCCGGGGGAAGTGCCTCTTGATCAGCGCGGGGATGACGACGTTGCCGACCGCTCCGCCCGCCAGGGCGACCGCGCTCGCGGCCATGAACGGCACGGCCGAGTCGACGAGGGAGCGCGCGGCCTGCCCCGCCGCGAGCAGGACGATCGCGCCCAGCAGCAGCCGGTGCTCCCCCATCCTGCGGGACATGGCCGGCGTCAGGGCGCCGAACAGGGCGAAGCTCATCACCGGCAGCGTGGTGAGGAGCCCCGTCATCGCCCCTGACAGGCCCAATCCCGCGCTGACCTGGTCGAGGACGGTCCCCACGCTGGTCACCGCGGTGCGCAGGTTCAGCGCGGCGAGGGCGATGCCCCCGGCGATCAACCACGCCATCGATCCGCCTTGTGCTCTCCAAGGTGCTCGGAGCACGCCCCTCCGCGTCACGACGGCACTCATCGCCGCAACATCTCCCCTCATCGGGTCATCCTACGATTGACACCATACCAAAGCCCTCATCGCTCTCATTTGTTCCAGCTTCGGAGAACTCGTTACGAACGCCGGGCGCCGCGAAGCAGCCACAGGAGGCCGATCACGGGCAGCGCGAGCGGCACGTACCCATACCCGCTGCCGTACCCCGACCATACGGTGGCCTGCGGAAACGCGGCGGGGTCCGCCAG
Organism: Microbispora sp. NBRC 16548; assembly: GCF_030268985.1. Lineage (NCBI taxonomy): Bacteria > Bacillati > Actinomycetota > Actinomycetes > Streptosporangiales > Streptosporangiaceae > Microbispora > Microbispora sp. NBRC 16548. The sequence goes on along the minus strand of NZ_BSSF01000001.1, from coordinate 35,513 downwards.
GCTCAGCGTGCCGACGACCAGCACCCCGGCCAGCTCGACCAGGCAGGCGGCGACCGCGACGCGCCGTGCGCCCCGGGCCAGCGCCACCGTGAGCACGATGTAGACCACTCCGGCGAACGCCGACAGCACGTACGCCAGCGGCGCCTCGGCGAACCTCGTGGCGATCTGCACGGCGGCGCGGGAGGTCGCGGCCAGCGCGAAGATCCCGTAGACGGCCACGAGCACGCGTCCCGGCCCTGTGCCGGAAGGGGCGCTCATGCGCCGGCGTTCCAGATCTGCAGCAGCCGCCCGGTCATGACGGCCACGGTGAAGGCGGCCACGGCGATGACCCCCGGGCCCCAGCGCGTACGCTCCGCCCGGCCCCACCACATGGCGGCGGGCGGGATCACCACGGTGCCCGCCAGGTAGCCGATGAAGGTCGCCTTGTCCGCCACGTGGCCGAGCCCGGCCAGCGCGAAGCCCGCCTGCGCGAGCACGGCGAGCTCCAGCAGTCCCAGCCCGGCCAGCAGCACCGGCCCCATCGGCCGATCCCGTACGGCGGTGACGACGCCGACAAGCGCCAGCAGCAGGGCGGCGCCGATCAGCCAGCCCGAATAGGCGCCGTTCATGCCGCGCTCAGGGCGGGGATCGCAGACATGGCCAGTAGGGTATCGGCCCGCACGCCCGCCCTGCCGCACGGCCTCCTAGCGCTGCCGGGTCTCCGCGAGCAGCAGGTCGACCGCGTCCTCCGGCTTCCCGTTGACCGCGTACGCCCCCCGCTGGCGCGAGGCGGAGCTGCCCCGGCGCAGCGCCGCGTCGGCGAGCTCCGAGACGATCTCCCAGTCGCCCAGCTCCTCCAGGGTCGGCCGCAGTTCCTCCAGCATCCCGGTGATGAGCCGCGGGGCCGGCTCGGGCCTGCTCGTCACCGGCGACAGCAGGTCGCCCTCCAGCCCGTCGCGGGCCGCCCGCCAGTTGGCGGCCCGCAGCAGCGCCAGGCGCTGCTCGCCGGCCGGCGGCTCACCCCGCTCCACGGCCTCCGTCTCCCTCGTCATGAGGGCGCGGAAGAGACCGGCGAGCAGCACCACGTCGTCCGCGAGCGGGCAGGAGTCGCAGATGCGCATCTCCACCGTCGGCACGTGGGCGCTCAGCCGCAGGTCGAAGTAGACCATGCCCCGGTCCTCGATGACGCCGGAGGCCACCAGGTCCTCGGCCGTCCTGTCATACTCGGCCGCGTCGGCGAACGGGCCGAGCGGACCCGCCGTCGGCCAGCGCTGCCAGGTCAGCGCCCGGCTGCTGGCATACCCGCTGTCCTCGTCCATCCAGTAGGGCGAGCTGGCGCTGAGCGCGAGAAGCGGGGGGAGCCACGCCTCCACACGCTGGGCGGCGAGCACCGCCACGTCCCTGTCGTCGATCTCCACGTGCACCTGCGCCCCGCAGATGAGCTGCTCCTGGGCGAGGAACCGGTAGGACTCCGACAGGTACTCGTAGCGCTCCCCCGGGGTGAACGTGTAGCCCTCGATGCCGGTGATCGGAGTCGTGCCGGAGGCGATCACGCCCACCCCCAGCGGCTCACCGGCCGACACGAGCGCCTGGCGCAGCCGCACGATCTCGGCCCGCACGTCGCCCAGGTCCTCCATCGGGGTGCTGTTGGTCTCCACCACCGAGCGCTGCAGTTCGGCCGCGAACCCCTCGTCCGGCAGCCGCTCCAGCATCGACTCCGCCAGCGGTGTCAGCCGCCGGGTCTCGAGATCGACGACAAGGAACTCCTCTTCAACGCCGACAGGCCGTCTCTTCGTCATGACCGGTCACTACCCCGGTGGTGCGGAATAGGCCTGACCTGGCCCGTTCTCGTCCAGGCAAAGTCGGAGCGCCCCGAACCTTTTCCATGGATGATGGCTCTTATCGGTGGGGGTCCGACATTTCCACTACGGGGAAGGATTCGACATGCCAGTCGACCTGTCCAACGGCAAACCGCTCGCATGGGATTCGGCGAAACTCGACGCCGACACCAAGGCGATGCTCGACAACCTGCAGCCGAACATCCTGCAGGCGCACGTACGGGAAAACATGTCCCTGCTGCTCGTGCACTTCGGCGACGGCCCGGACGGCAGGCGCTTCCTGCGCTCCCTCGTGCCGCTCATGAAATCGGCCAGGAAGCACCTGGAGGAGGTCCGCGACTTCAACCGCGCCAAGAAACCAGGCACGCCGTACGTGGGCGTCGGAATCAGCAAAATCGGCTATCTGAAACTGGGTGACTCCACCAGCAAATTCACCGACAACGCGTTCAAGTCGGGGATGAAACGGCGCAAGGACACGTTGAGCGACCCGGCGGTCGGCGCCTGGGAGAAGCACTACCAGGAGGAGATCCACGCGATCGTGCTGATCGGCGACGCCACGCCCGAGCCGGTCGCCGCCACCCGCGAGCGCGTCCTCGCGCTGCTGCCGAAGACCGCGAAGATCGTCGGCGAGGAGAAGGGCGAGGGCCTGCGCGACGCCCAGGGCCGGGGCATCGAGCACTTCGGCTACGTGGACGGCCGCAGCCAGCCGCTGTTCCTCGCCGACCAGGTGGCCGCCGAGTCCGGCACCAACTGGAACCCGTTCTTCCCGCTGAGCCACGTGCTCGTCCCCGACCCCCTCGCTCCCCACCCGAGCCGGCACTTCGGCAGCTATCTCGTCCTGCGCAAGCTGGAGCAGAACGTCCGCGCGTTCCGCGAGGCCGAGGAGGCTCTCGCCGACGCGCTCGGCCTGAAGGGGGACGACCGGCCGCTCGCGGGCGCGATGCTGGTGGGCCGGTTCCGCAACGGCACCCCGCTGCGGCTGCACGGCAAGCCGAGCTCCGAGGGCCACCCGGTGCAGAACGACTTCAGCTACCGCGACGACCCCGGGGGGAAGTGCCCGGTCGGCGCGCACATCCGCAAGGCCAACCCCCGCGACTCTCGGGACGGCGGCCTGGAGCGCGCACTCGGCGTGATGATGGCCCGGCGCGGCCAGACGTACGGCAGGCGCACCGACAAGCCGTGGGACGACGCGCCCGCGACGACCCGGCCGACCGGCGGGGTGGGCCTGCTGTTCATGGCGTTCAACTCCAGCCTGCAGGGCCAGTTCGAGTTCACCCAGCAGACCTGGGCCGACAACGCCGATTTCCCGGCCGGGGACACCGGCCACGACCCCGTGATCGGCCAGGGCAAGCGGGACGTCAAGGTGCGCTACCCGACGGCGTGGGGCAGCGCGAAGCTCAGCGCCCCCCAGCGCCAGGTCCCCCAGACCGTGACGATGAAGGGCGGCGAGTACTTCTTCATGCCGTCGCTCGCCTACCTCAAGAGCCTGTGATACTCCGACGCCCGCGTCAGGCGCGGGAGCGGCCGACGTAGACGTTCCGGGCCCGGTAGGAGGTGCTCGCGCTCGGGCCCGGGGAGCCGGACGAGCCCTCCATCTGAAGGTTGATGATCAGCAACATCGGCTTGCCGACGAAGCCACGGGCGTGGTGAACGGCCTTCCACTGGCCGTCGACGTAGTAGTGGATGTCCACGTCCGTGGCGCTCACCTTGGTGATCCACGCGCGGTAGGTGTGCCAGGAGCCGGGCGACGACACGCCCACGACCGTGCTGTCCACGTCGGATCGCGGGCGTGGACGGCGCCCGAGTGGTAGTGGACCGCCGGGTGCGGGTTCGCGGTGCCGGCGCCCTCGTCCCAGGTGATCCTGTGGCGGTCAAGCGGGACCGCAGGTCATGCGAGAGGCACGCGTGAAAGTTCCAGCCGTGTGGGTGGAGCTATGGGGACTCGAACCCCAGACCCCCTCCATGCCATGGAGGTGCGCTACCAGCTGCGCTATAGCCCCTTGCCACCGCCCCGGGTGTTCCCGGCGCGGCGCTCGGAGAGCATATAGGTATGCCCATCCGTTTACCTAATCGTCACCGGCCTCACGTGCCTCAACCGTCGGCGGTGGCGGCGGGGCTGTCGTCGCTGCTGATCGGCTCGGGGAGCGTCCCCGCGTTGTGCTCCAGCAGGCGCCAGCCGCGGCGGCCCTCCTCCAGCACCGACCACGAGCAGTTGCCCAGGCTGCCGAGCGCCGACCACAGCTCCTGCGGCAGCCCGAGCAGACGGCAGATGCCGAGCCGCAGCGCGGCTCCGTGCGAGGCGACGACCAGCAGGCCGTCCTCGGCGAGGCGGGACGCCCAGCGCCCGACGGCGTCGGCCACGCGGTCGGCGACGTGCGCCACGTCCTCGCCGCCCGGGGCCTCCCACGCCTCGTACTCGACCGGCCAGCCCGCCCTGATCTCGTCGCGGGTCAGGCCCTCCCACTCGCCGCCGCCGCGCTCGCGCAGGTCCTTGTCCACGGCCACGTCGAGACCGGTGAGCCGGCCGAGGGCCGAGGCCGTGTCGTAGGCGCGCCGCAGGTCCGAGGCGACGAGCATGGTCGGCCGCAGGGCCGCGAGCAGGGAGGCCGCCCGGGCCGCCTGCGCCATGCCGGTCTCGTCCAATGCGATGTCGGTGTGCCCCTGGAAGCGCTTCTCGACGTTCCAGAGCGTCTGCCCGTGCCGCAGGCAGACGACGCGACGGCTCATCGCGCCGCCCCGATGATGGCGTTCGTCACCGGGCCGCTCCGTGCCCGCGCTGCTCGGCGACCCGCTTGACGCTCTCCGGCAGCTCGATGGACGGGCAGTCCTTCCACAGGCGCTCCAGCGCGTAGAAGTTGCGGTCCTCCTCGTGCTGCACGTGCACCACGATGTCGAGGTAGTCGAGCAGGACCCAGCGGCCCTCCCGCTCGCCCTCACGGCGTACGGGCTTGGCGTCGGCCTCCACGCGCATGCGCTCCTCGATCTCGTCGACGACCGCACGGACCTGCCGGTCGTTGGACGCGGAGCAGAGAAGGAAGGCGTCGGTGATGACGAGCTGGTCGCTCACGTCATAGGCGATGATGTCGTCGGCCAGCTTCTCGGCGGCGGCCTCGGCCGCCACCCGCACGAGCTGGATCGATCTCTCGGATGCTGTCACGATTCGGTTCTGTCCTCCGTTGACGGGTTCTTCCAGGGTGCACAGTCCGCGTGTCCCGTACAACCGGCTTTCCCGGGGAGACCCTACCGGCACACCCTGTCGATTCCGGTGTTATGCCCGGGATCAGGAGTTCAACGTCCTTCAGAGCCCGCGGATTCCGTCAGGGGGAAGGCGGCGACAGTGGCTCCGACCCGGATCGTCCCCGGCGTACGGGGGGTCGCGGCGCCCTCGTGCAGGTCGACGATCGCGGCGAGGATCCTGCTGCGGACGTCGTTCCACAGCTCGGGATCGACCCACAGCTCGGCGTCGGCCGTCACCCCCTCCTCGCCCGCGCGCCGCCGCCCGGCCCGCTCGCGCAGCGACCGCGCCAGCGCCTCGGCGAGCAGCGGGAAGCCGTCCCGCTGCTCGGTCAGCGGCGTGCCCCCCGCCGCCCGGTAGCGGCGCTCCCGGCCGCCGCGCCGGACCCGTACGTCGGCCAGCTCGGCCAGCCCGGCGTCGTCCAGGCAGCGCAGGTGATGGCTGGCGAGGGCGTGTGAGATGCCCAGTTCGCGGGACAACTCGGCCGCCGACATGGGCGCGCCCCACATCAGCGAGAGCATGCGCAGCCGCACCGGATGCGCGAGTGCCCTGAGCCTGGGATCCGCCTCCGCCATGGCGGAAAGTTAACACCATCACAACCCCCAAGCATTGACTTGGGGGTTGGCTGCCGCGATGATCCCCGGCATGAGAGCCGCTCTCGCCGACCGCAACGCCCGCCGTTACCTGAGCGCCGTCGCGGTCTCCGGTTTCGGCACCACGGCCATGTCCCTGGTCGCGGGCATCTGGGTGAAGTCGCTGACCGGCTCCGACAGCCTCGCCGGCCTCACCGCGTTCTGCTTCTGGGCGCCGACGGCGGCCGGGCCCGCGCTCGGCGCGGCGGTCGACGTCCTCGGCGCCCGGCCCGTGCTCGTATGGACCAACGTCGTGATGGGGGCGGCGCTCTGCCTGCTCTTCCTGGTCAGCTCCCCCGCGCAGGCCTGGCTGCTGTTCGCGGTGCTCCTGCTGTACGGCGTGAGCTTCGTCGTGCTCGACGCGGCGGAGGCGGCCGTCCTGCCCGCCGCCGTGCCGGAGGCGATGCTGGCCGAGGTCAACGGGCTGCGCATGAGCGCGTCGGAGGGCACCCGCCTCGCCGCGCCCCTGCTGGGCGCCGGGCTGTTCGCCGCCGCGGGCGGCGACGCGGTGGTCGCGCTCGACGCGGCCACCTTCGCGGCCGGCGCCTGGCTGCTCGGCACGCTGCGCCTCCCGGCCGGCTCCGCACGGCGCGCCCGCGTGACGCGCGGCTGGGCGGCCCGGACGGCGGAGGGGGCGCGCTTCCTGTTCCGCGACCCGCTCCTGCGCCGCCTCACGCTGTCCGGGGCGGCGCTGATGCTGGTCTCCGGCGTCAACGGCGCGGTCGTCTTCGCCGTGGTCGACCACGGTCTGCACCGGCAGCCGGGCTTCACCGGCGTGCTGTCCGCGGTCCAGGGCGGCGGCACGGTCCTCGGCGGCCTGATCGCGGGGCCGCTGCTGCGCCGGGCCGGCGAGGCGCGGCTGTCCACCGCCGGAGGGCTCCTGTTCGCCGCCTCGGTGGCACTGCGCGCCGTCCCCTGGGAGCCCGTCGTGACGGCGGCGAGCCTGCTGTCGGGGCTGGGGCTGCCCTGGGTGCTGGTCGCCGCCTTCACCGCCGTACAGCGGATCGCGCCGCACGACCTGCTGGCCACCGTGTCCGCGACCGCCAACACCGTGCTGTTCGTCCCGACCGCTGTGGGGATGGCGCTCGGCGCCGGGCTCCTCGCCCTGACCTCCTACCGCCCCGTGCTGTACGCGGCGGCGTTCGCCGGCGTGCTCGCCGCGGGCGTGGGGGTCAGCTTTCCGGGTCGCGGTAGAGGCCGCGCTTGTTGATGTACTGCACGATCCCGTCGGGGACCAGATACCAGATGGGCTCCCCGGCGGCCACCCGGTCGCGGCACTCGGAGGAGGAGATCGCCAGGGCCGGGATCTCGATCAGGCTGACCTTGCCCGCGGGCAGGCCGGGGTCCTGAAGCGTGTGGCCGGGCCGGGTGCAGCCGACGAAGTGCGCGATGGTGAAAAGCTCGTCGACGTCGCGCCAGCTCAGGATCTGCGCGAGCGCGTCGGCGCCGGTGATGAAGTACAGCTCCACGTCCGGGCCGTACGCGGCGGCGATGTCACGAAGCGTGTCGATCGTGTACGTGGGGCCGGGCCGGTCGATGTCCACCCGACTGACCGAGAAGCGGGGGTTCGACGCGGTGGCGATCACCGTCATCAGGTAGCGGTCCTCGGACGAGGACACGTTCTGCTCGGCCTTCTGCCATGGCCGGCCGGTCGGGACGAACACCACCTCGTCCAGGTTGAAGTGGTGGGCCACCTCGCTGGCCGCCACCAGGTGGCCGTGGTGGATGGGGTCGAAGGTCCCGCCCATCACGCCCAGTCGCCGGATCGCCGTCCCGTTACGCATGAAACGGACGATAACGCGCCTAGCGGACCACACCGGAAACCGGCCCTCCCGTGACGGCCAGGGCTCCCCCGGACGTCCGCGCGCGTCCGGCCCGTGAGACATAGCATGCGGAACATGACCACTCCCGATCGCAATCGCGTGCAGCTGCCCGGCATCAGCTCGCGAGCCTACGAACACCCCGCCGACCGTTCCGCGCTCGTCGCGATGCGTTCGCTCTCCGGATTCGACGCGGTGCTCAAGCGCACGTCCGGCCTGTTCAGCGAGCGCCGGCTCCGGCTGATGTTCCTGGCCTCCGCGGTGCGGACGACCGACACCCAGTTTCGCGCCCTGCACGACATGGGCCGCGACAGCGCCTACATCCTCGACCTGCACCGCATCCCCGAGATCTACGTGCAGCAGGACCCGAAGGCGTACGCGATGGCGATCGGCTTCGACGAGCCGTTCATCATCGTCTCGACGGGGCTGCTCGACCTCATGGACGACGAGGAGCTGCGCTTCGTCATCGGCCACGAGACCTCGCACATCCTGTCGGGCCACGCCGTCTACGGCACGATGCTCGCGATCCTGACCCGCCTGGCCACCCGGGTGGCCTGGATCCCGCTCGGCTACATCGGTCTGCGGGTCATCGTCGCCGCCCTGGAGGAATGGCAGCGCAAGGCGGAGATGTCCGCCGACCGCGGCGGCCTGCTCGCCGGGCAGGACCCCGACGCCGCGCTGCGGGCGCTCATGAAGCTCGCCGGCGGCTCCCGCCTGCACGAGATGAACATCGAGGCGTTCCTCGACCAGGCCAGGGAGTACGACACCGCGGGCGACGTGCGCGACGGCCTGCTCAAGGTCCTCAACATGCTCGGCACGACCCACCCGTTCGCGGTGACCCGCGTCGCCGAACTCGACCGCTGGCGTCGCAGCGGAGAGTACGACCGGATCGTCGGCGGCACCTACCCGCGCCGCGAGGACGACGCGAACGCCAGCATCACCGAAGAGATCAAGGCGGCGGCCAACTCCTACCGCGAGTCGTGGGCGCAGTCGCAGGACCCCTTCATCGGCGTGCTGCGCGACGTCGCCGAGGGCGCGGTCAACGCCGGCGAGCGCATCTTCAACCGCTTCGCCCGGCGCGAGAACTGAGCCGCCAGAACTGAGCCGGCAGAACTGAGCTGCCAGAACTGAGCTGCCAGAACTGAGCCGGCAGGATTGAGCACCGGGTCAGCCCGGCAGCGCTAGAAGAAGAAGGCCACGGCGCGGACGGCTGCGGCGCAGAGCGCGACGAAGCCGCCCAGGACGGCGAGCGCGCGCAGGCCCTCCCGCCGCAGGCCGGGGATGGCCGCGCCCGCGCGCTCGATCTCCCGCCCGTTGATCGCGCCACTGACGACGCCGAACGCCACGCCGGCGATCGTGACGGGCACCGGCTGAGACCACCACTCGGGCTCCAGGCGTCCCCCGGAGCCCACCCACAGCGCCGCGAACGCCGCCGCGGCGGCGGGCAGCCCCGGCCACGCCACGGCAGACAGCAGCGAACCGGCCAGCGTGAGCGGGAACGCCAGCGCGCGCAGGCAGGCGCGGGCACGGCCGGGTTTGCGGCTCCGCACGAGCCAGTGACTGGTCCACACGGCTCTGATCACCACCGCGAGGGCCGCCGTGATCGCGAAGGTGGCGAGCGGGTAGACCACCGACGCCACCACGCACGGAACGGCGAGCAGCGCGACCAGGACCAGGGCCGCGTTCCCGGTCGGGATGCCGAGCGCCCCTTCCGCCCCCTCCGGTGCGGTGGCGAGGGCCGTGGCCGCCCTCACCCGCCGGGGGCGAGCGGCGGAGCCGGGGCCGCCGCGCCGGGCGGCCCGCTCGGCCGCCGTCGCCGGTTCCCGCGTCGTGGTCTCGGCGCCCTTCCTGACCGGCTTGTCCTCCGTCTTGGCGGCCTTCCTGGTCACCGGTTTCGCCACCGGCTTCGCGTCGGCCGCGGCACGCGCCCGGGCCGCCTCCGCGGGCGTACGCGTGGCGGTCTCGGCGACGGACGCCTCCCCGGCGGCCCGCGCGAGCCGGGACAGGCGATCGGCCAGCAACGCGGCGGTCGGGCGGCGGGCGGGGTCGCGATGCAGGGCGGCGCGGACGAGCGGCAGCAGGGCGGCCGGCACCCCCACCAGGTCGGCCTTGCCGTTCAGCACCGCGTACATCTGGGACTCGGCGGTGCCCCGGCCGAAGGTCGGCCGTCCGGTGGCGGCGAACGCCACCGTGGCGGCCCAGCCGTGGATGTCGGCGGGCTCTCCCACGGTCTCGTCCGCGAAGACCTCTGGAGCGCAGTAGCCGGGCGTGCCGAGGAACGTGCCGGTCACCGTGACCCGCGTCGCGTCGAGCACCTGGGCGATGCCGAAGTCGATCAGCACCGGCCCGTCCTCGCCCAGCAGGACGTTGGCCGGCTTGACGTCGCGATGCACGACCCCGCCCGCGTGGATGATCGCCAAAGCCGCCGCGAGGCCCTGCGCCAACGTGATGAGCCGGGACTCCGGCAGCGGCCCGCCACGCCGTACGCCGTCGAGGAGGTTCTCCCCCTCGATGTACTCCATGACGAGGTACGGCCGGTCACCGGACAGGTCGGCGTCGAGCACCTGGGCGACGTACGGGCTCTCGACCCGGCGCAGCGCCCGCACCTCGCGTTCGAGCCGTAATCGGGCGTCGGGATCGTTCTCGATGGGGTCGCGGAGCATCTTCACCGCGACGCGGTCGCCCCGGCGGCCGACGGCGAGGTACACCTCACCCATGCCACCCCGGCCCAGCCGCTCCAGCAGCGCGTAGGGGCCGACCCGCCCGAGACGTCCAGCCATAGGAGCGCCAACCATAGCGGCCCGGCAGCCAGAATAGGCGGAGGCGCGCCGTTCCAATCGCGCATAAGCCGATGCCAACCGGCCCACAAGCGCACCCGGGCAGTCTGTTCATCGACAAGGCGGCCGGACCGCCGGCCCGCAATGACACCGGCGAGACGAAGACAGATGACGATGACTGACTCCTCCGGCGCGATCACCGTCGTGGTCGCCGACGATCACCCACTGTTCGTCGAAGGGATCCGGTCCGCCCTGAAGCAGGAAGCCGCGCAGGCGGCCGGCATCTCCGTCGCCGGCACCGCCTGCGACGACCTCGACGCCCTGCGCCTGTGCGTACGGCTGTCGCCGCAGGTGCTGCTGGCCGACCTGGCGATGCTGGGCGCGCTCGGCTCCCTGCGCCGCCGCTGCCCCGCCGTACGGATGCTCGCGCTGGGCGCCGACGACGGCGAGACGGGCTTCACGAGCGCGCTGCGCGCCGGCGCGCACGGCTACCTGCTGAAGGGATCGGGGCCCGCGGAGATCGCGGCGGCGGTCCGGTCCGTGGCGCTCGGGCAGGTGGTCTTCGGCGGCGGGCTGGCGCCCCGGCTCCTCGACCGTCTCACCACGCCGCAGGCCCGCAGCCCGTTCCCCGGTCTCACCCAGCGGGAGCACGAGATCCTGGAGCGGCTGGCCGACGGCAGGTCCAACGCCGAGATCGCCCGCGAGCTGTGCCTGGCCACCAAGACCGTGCGCAACCACGTGAGCAACGTGCTGACGAAGCTGGCCGCGCCCAGCCGGGTGGACGCGGCCCTGCGGGCCAGGGACGCGGGCCTCGGCTCGCGTCCCGTGCTCACCCGCGTCTGACGGTCACCCTCGTACGTGGCCCTCGCCGGTGTAGATCCACTTGGTGGAGGTGAGCTCCGGAAGCCCCATGGGGCCCCGGGCGTGCAGCTTCTGGGTGGAGATGCCGATCTCCGCCCCGAAGCCGAACTCCCCGCCGTCGGTGAACCGGGTCGAGGCGTTCACCGCGACCGCCGCCGAGTCCACGGTCGCCACGAACCTGCGGGCGGCCGGCTGGGAGCGGGTCACGATGGCGTCGGTGTGGGCCGAGCCATACCTGCGGATGTGCGCGACCGCGTCGTCCAGCGAGTCGACGACGGCGGCGGCGATGTCGAGCGAGAGGTACTCCGTGGTGAAGTCCTCCTCGGTGGCGGCCACGACGTCGGCGCCGTAGGCCCGCACGCGCTCGTCCCCGTGGACGGTCACCCCGGCGTCCTTCAGCGCCGTCAGCGCCCTGGGGACGAACTCGTCGGCGATGGCGGCGTGCACGAGGAGCGTCTCGGCCGCGTTGCACACCGAGGGCCGCTGCGCCTTGGCGTTCACCAGGATCTTCAGGGCGGTGTCGATGTCGGCGTCGGCGTCCACGTACACGTGGCAGTTGCCCACCCCTGTCTCGATCACCGGCACGGTCGACTCCTCGACCACGCTGTTGATCAGCGAGGCGCCGCCGCGCGGGATCAGCACGTCCACCAGCCCGCGGGCGCGCATCAGGTGCTTGACCGACTCGCGGGTCTGGCCCGGCACGAGCTGCACGGCGTCCGCCGGCACCTCGGTCGCCGCCAGCGCCTCCTGCATGACCCGCACCAGCGCGGCGTTGGAGGAGTACGCGCTGGACGACCCCCGCAGCAGCACGCCGTTGCCGCTCTTGAGGCAGAGCGCGGCCGCGTCCACGGTCACGTTGGGCCGGCCCTCGTAGATGATGCCGATGACGCCGAGGGGCACCCGCACCTGACGCAGCTCCAGGCCGTTGGGCAGCGTGCTGCCGCGCACGACCTCGCCGACCGGGTCGGGCAGGTCGGCCACCTGGCGGACGGCCGCCGCGATCGTGGCGATCCGGCCCGCGTCGAGCCGCAGCCGGTCGATCATCGCTTCGGAGGTGCCGTTCTCCCTGGCCCGGTCCACGTCCACGGCGTTGGCCGCGACGATCTCGTCCGTGGCCGCCTCCAGGGCGTCGGCCACGGCGCGCAGCGCCGCGTCCTTCGGCGCGCGCGGCATCGGCGCGAGCACCGTCGCGGCGTCCCTCGCCGCCCGCGCGACCTTCAGAAATTCCTCTGCCTCAGACATTGCCTCGCGCTCCGTCACTTGTGGTGGTGAACAGGCTCCAATATCACGATGTCGTCCCGGTGGATCAGCTCGCGCTCGTACTCCGGGCCGAGTGTGCTGGCCAGCTCCCGGGTGGAGCGGCCGAGCAGGTCGGGGACCTCCCCCACGTCATAGTTGACCAGACCGCGGGCGACGACGGCGCCCGACGGCGCGCACAGGTCGACCGGGTCGCCCGCGGCGAAGTCGCCCTCGACCTTCACGACGCCCGCGGGCAGCAGCGACTTGCGCCGATCGACCACGGCCTCGACCGCGCCCGCGTCCAGGTGCAGGCGGCCCCTGCCGGTCGTCGCGTGGGCCAGCCACAGCAGCCGGGTGCCGGGGTGACGGCCTCCCGGGTGGAAGCAGGTGCCGATGTCGGCACCGGCGAGCGCCTGCGCCGCGTGCGCCGCCGCCGTGAGCACGACCGGGACGCCCGCCCCGGTGGCGATGCGGGCCGCCTCCACCTTGGTGATCATGCCGCCGGTGCCGACCCGGCCGGAGGTGCCCAGCTCGACGCCCTCCAGGTCCTCAGGCCCCCGGACCTCGGCGATCCGCTGGGCGCCGTCCTTGCGCGGGTCGCCGTCGTACAAGGCGTCGACGTCCGACAGCAGCACCATGCCGTCGGCGTGCGTGAGGTGGGCCACCAGCGCCGCGAGCCGGTCGTTGTCGCCGAACCGGATCTCGTCGGTGGCCACCGTGTCGTTCTCGTTGACCACGGGGACGATGCCGAGCTCGAGCAGCCGGGCCAGCGTCCGCTGGGCGTTGCGGTGGTGCGAGCGGCGCATCATGTCGTCGGCCGTCAGCAGCACCTGCCCCACGCGCAGGCCATACCTGGCGAAGGACGAGGTGTAGCGGGCGACCAGCACGCCCTGCCCGACCGAGGCGGCCGCCTGCTGGGTGGCCAGGTCCTTGGGCCGGTCGCGCAGCCCTAACGGCCCGAGCCCGGCGGCGATCGCGCCGGACGACACGAGCACGATCTGCGTGCCGGCCGTGCGCCGGGCCGCCAGCACGTCGACCAGCGCGTCCACCCGGTCGACGTCGATCGTGCCCCGGGACGTCGTCAGCGACGACGACCCCACCTTGACCACCAGCCGCGCGGCCTCGCGGATCCGCTCCCTGCCTGTCACGCCATCTCCCACTCCGGCCCCCCGATCAGCCGAGCCTCGCGTCGGTGCCACGCGGGCCCATCGTCGCCTCCGTGGCCTGCGACGGCTGCCAGTCGAAGACGTAGCCGCCCTCCATCGGGCCGATGATCACCTCGGCGCCGGCCGTCGCGCCGGCCTTGATCAGCGCCTCCTCGACGCCGAGCCGTTCAAGCCGGTCGGCCAGATAGCCGACGGCCTCGTCGTTGGAGAAGTCGGTCTGGCGGATCCACCGCTCGGGCTTCTCGCCGCTCACCTGGAAGCGGTTCTCGTCGATCCGGCGTACGGCGAACCCGGTCTCGCCGAGCTGCCTGGGCCGGATGACCAGCCGCGTGGGCTCCTCCACCGGGGCCTGCGCCCGCGCCGCCGCCACCATCTCCCCCACCGCGTACGCCAGGGGCCGCAGGCCCTCGTGACTGGCGGCGGAGATCTCGAAGACGCGCAGTCCGCGCTCCTCCAGCATGGGCGTGACGATGTCGGCCAGCTCCCGGCCGTCGGGGACGTCCACCTTGTTCAGCGCGACCAGTCGCGGCCGGTCCTGCAGCGAGCCGTACGCCGCCAGCTCGGCCTCGATCACCTCGAAGTCGGTGACCGGGTCGCGCCCCGGCTCGATCGTCGCGCAGTCGAGCACGTGCACGATCGTCGAGCAGCGCTCGACGTGCCGCAGGAACTCGTGACCGAGCCCCCGGCCCTCGGACGCCCCCGGGATGAGCCCCGGCACGTCGGCGACCGTGAAGACCGTCTCGCCCGCCGTCACCACGCCGAGGTTGGGGATGAGCGTCGTGAACGGATAGTCGGCGATCTTGGGGCGGGCCGCGGAGAGCGCCGCGATCAGGGACGACTTGCCCGCGTTGGGGAACCCGACCAGCGCCACGTCGGCGACGGTCTTGAGTTCGAGCACGATCTCGGCCTCGTCACCCGGCTCGCCGAGCAGCGCGAACCCGGGGGCCTTGCGCTTGGCGTTGGCCAGCGCGGCGTTGCCGAGGCCGCCGAAGCCGCCCTGCGCGGCGACGTAGCGGGTCCCGGCGCCGACCAGGTCGACCAGCACCTCGCCGGTCCTGGCGTCCTTCACGACCGTGCCGTTGGGCACCGGCAGGACGATGTCCTCGCCGTTGGCGCCGTCCCGGTTGGAGCCCATGCCCTGCTTGCCGTTGCCCCCGCGACGGTGCGGCCGGTGGTGGTACTCCAGCAGGGTGGCGGTGTTGGGATCCACCTCCAGGATGACGTCGCCGCCGCGTCCGCCGTTGCCGCCGTCGGGCCCGCCGAGCGGCTTGAACTTCTCCCGGTGGATGGAGGCGCAGCCGTTGCCCCCGTCACCCGCCTTGATGTGCAGGACGACGTGGTCCACGAAGTCGGCCATCAGCCGCTCCCCCTCACTGCTGTACGGAAAAACGAATGAGGCGGACCGAATGCTCGATCCGCCTCATCGCGCTGCTTGTTGGTGTCCGGGGCGGATCTACTCCGCGGCCGGGACGATGCTCACCGCGCGGCGACCGCGCTTGGTGCCGAACTGCACCCGGCCCGTGGCCAGGGCGAACAGCGTGTCGTCGCCACCACGGCCGACGTTGTCGCCGGGGTGGAAGTGCGTGCCGCGCTGACGGACGATGATCTCGCCCGCGTTCACCAGCTGACCGCCGAAACGCTTCACACCGAGGCGCTGAGCGTTCGAGTCACGGCCGTTCCGGGTGGACGAGGCGCCCTTCTTGTGTGCCATGGTTCACTCCCTTTCGGGGGTAAGCGGGGGTCGTCCCCCGGGAAACTACTGTCCGGGGTTGATGCCGGTGACCTTGACCTGGGTGTACCGCTGGCGGTGACCCTGGCGCTTCTTGTATCCGGTCTTGTTCTTGTACTTCAGAATCCGGATCTTCGGTCCCTTGGTCTCGCCGAGGATCTCGGCGGTCACCTGGAACCGGGAAAGCGTGGCAGCGTCGGTGGTGACATCGCCGTCGTTGACGACGAGCACCGCCGGCAGCGACACCGAGGAGCCAACCTCGCCGGCGACCTTGTCCACCTCGAGGACGTCCCCGACGGAGACCTTCTGCTGCCTGCCGCCGCAACGAACGATCGCGTACACCGCGGAACCCTTCTACTGGCTAAATGCTGAGATGCCGCGCCCCGCATCCAGCTGCTGTCGATACACGACCGGCGATCCGGGCAGGCGCGCGAAGCCAGGCACGCCGACACCAGGCGCAC
The DNA here is from genome assembly GCF_030268985.1 of Microbispora sp. NBRC 16548. Lineage (NCBI taxonomy): Bacteria > Bacillati > Actinomycetota > Actinomycetes > Streptosporangiales > Streptosporangiaceae > Microbispora > Microbispora sp. NBRC 16548. The sequence continues at coordinate 19,776 of NZ_BSSF01000001.1, read as the reverse complement.
CGGATGACCAGGGTACCGGATATCCGGCACCCAGGTCGAACCGAGCGGACCGCCGGGTGACGAAGTCGTTACTCCGCCGTCTTCCTGCGGGAACGTCGACGTCCCCGGGAAGACGACGCGGAGCCTTCGCCCTCGTCTGAGTCGGTGGGATCGGCGTCGATGGCGTCGGTGACGCTCTCGCGCACCGAGCCCGCCGCCGCGGCGACGGAGCCCTCGCCCGCCGCCACCTTCTCGGCCACCGCCTTCTCGATGGCCATCTTGCCCTGCGTGCCGCGCGGCTCGGGCTTCGCCTCGACCGGTTCGGTCGACACGATGATCCCGCGCCCGTGGCAGCAGTCGCACGGCGTGGAGAACGCCTCCAGCAGGCCCTGACCGACCCGCTTGCGCGTCATCTGCACCAGACCCAGCGAGGTGACCTCGGCCACCTGGTGCTTGGTCCGGTCGCGCGCCAGGCACTCCAGCAGCCGCCGGAGCACCAGGTCGCGGTTGCTCTCCAAGACCATGTCGATGAAGTCGATCACGATGATGCCGCCGATGTCCCGCAGCCTGAGCTGGCGGACGATCTCCTCGGCCGCCTCCAGGTTGTTGCGGGTGACGGTCTCCTCGAGGTTGCCGCCCTGCCCGGTGAACTTGCCGGTGTTGACGTCGACGACGGTCATCGCCTCGGTCCTGTCGATCACCAGCGAGCCGCCGGACGGCAGCCACACCTTGCGCTCCATCGCCTTGGCGATCTGCTCGTCGATGCGATAGGCGGAGAACGCGTCGGTCTCCTCCTCCCACTTCGACAGCCGCTCGGTCAGGTGCGGGGCGACGTAGCGGACGTACTCGTCCACCGTCGTCCACGCCTCGTCGCCCTCGACGACCAGGGAGCTGAAGTCCTCGTTGAAGACGTCGCGGACCACCCGGATGGTCAGGTCGGGCTCGCCGGACAGCAGCTCCGGCGGGCTGGCCGACTTGGCCTTGCGCTGGATGTTCTCCCACTGGGCCGACAGCCGGGCGACGTCGCGGCTGAGCTCCTCCTCCGAGGCGCCCTCCGCGGCGGTGCGCACGATGACGCCCGCGTTCTCCGGCATGACCTTGCGCAGGATCTGCTTGAGCCGGGTCCGCTCCTTGTCGGGCAGCTTGCGGCTGATCCCGGTCATCGAGCCGTCCGGCACGTAGACCAGGTAGCGGCCGGGGAGGCTGATCTGGGAGGTCAGCCGGGCGCCCTTGTGGCCGATCGGGTCCTTGGTGACCTGGACGAGCACCGACTGCCCGGACTTCAGCGCCGCCTCGATCCGCTTGGGCTGGCCCTCCAGCCCCGCGGTGTCGAAGTTCACCTCGCCGGCGTACAGCACGGCGTTGCGGCCCTTGCCGATGTCCACGAACGCCGCCTCCATCGAGGGCAGCACGTTCTGGACCTTGCCGAGGTAGACGTTGCCGACGTACGACTGGCTGGACTCCCGGTCGACGTAGTGCTCGACGAGGATGCCGTCCTCGAGCACCGCGATCTGGGTGCGGCCGCCCTGGCGGCGCACGACCATGATCCGCTCGACCGACTCGCGCCGGGCCAGGAACTCCGACTCGGTGATGATCGGGGGACGGCGGCGGCCCAGCTCGCGGCCCTCACGGCGGCGCTGCTTCTTGGCCTCCAGCCGGGTCGATCCCCGTACGCCCTGGACCTCGTCCACCGAGGTGGACCTGGTGGCGCGGGGCGCCCGGATGCGGACGACGGTGTTCGGCGGGTCGTCGGGGGCCAGCTCGGCCTCCTCGGTGCCCCGGCGGCGGCGCCGGCGACGGCGCCGGGTGCCGGCCTGGCCCTCGGAGTCGTCGTCGGCCTGCTCGCGGTCGTCCTCCTCGGCCGACGCGGCCTGCGGCTCCTCGCCCTCGCCGTCTTGCTCCTCGCCGTCCTCGGCGTCCCTGGCGCGGGCACCGCGCCCGCGTCCGCCCCGGCGGCGGCGCCGCCTGCGGGCGCCGCCCTCGCCCTCGGACTCGTCCTCGCCGGATTCGGCCGTCTCCTCCGGCTCCTCCGCCTCCTCGTCCTCCGCCGGTGCCGGCTCGGCCGCGGGCGACGCGGGCCTCTGCACGGGCACCGCGAACGGGTCGGGGGCCTGGAAGAGCGGCTGGAACAGCGCCGACGGCGCCTGGAAGGTCACCGAGGGCACGGACGGCTGCCGTGCGGACAGACCGAAGGGGTCGGCGACCACGTCCGGCCGCCCGCCGTCCTCCTCGACGTCGACGTCTTCAATGTCGACGTCCTCGATTTCGAGCGGCTCGTCGTCCAGCGGCTCCTCGTCGGGGAGGTTGAGCCGCAGCGCGGCGGCGACCTCCGCCTCGGCGGCGCTCATCGCCCTGGATCGTTCCGGCTCCGGCTCTGCAGCGCGGGCGCGGCGGCGGCGCTTCGGGGCGACGGGCTCCTCGGCCTGCGCCGTCTCCTCGGCCTGCTCCGGCTGCGGGGACGGCTCGGTCTCGTCGGTCCTCTTGCGGGTACGGCGACGCCGCGTGGGCGCGGCCGACTCGTCGTCCGCGGCCGGCACCGGCTCCGCTGTGGCCGTCACCGTCTCCGCCGCAACCGGCACCGTCTCCCCGGCGGCCGGCGCCGACGGCTCCTCGGCGACCGGCTCCTCGGCGGTCTTCGTGCGGCGGCGGGTGACGCGCTTGGGCCGCTCCTTCGCGACAGGCTCCTCCTGCGCGGGGGTCACCGCGGTCGGCTCGGCCGCTTCCGGCGCAGTGCTCTCCGCCGCCTTCGGCTCAGTGCTTTCCGCCGCCTTCGGCTTGTTGGCCGCGGCCACCGTGGTCACCGGCGGCGGCAGGTCGTCCGGCTCGGGCGGGGGCCCGGCCGGGCGGCTCGCCGACCGGCGGCGCGGGGTCGTGGACACGCCGGACGGACCGGAGGAAACCATGTCTTCCCCGGCCTGGCCGCGTTCTTCTGTTGTCGTGTCACCGTCAAGGCTCACAGCCCCGTCAGTGGGCTCGTTGTCGAGCATGCGGGCGTTCTCCCGTCAGCCTCCGGGCACGTTGCCGCGCCGCGCGGAGGCTCTCGTCTCTCTCGGTCCGCCGGGCTTCCTGTCGGCGCCTCGGCGGCAAGTCTTATCGGTCTCCGCCTGCCCGGTCGAAGGCGAACGGGTCGGCGGGCTCACCGGTCATCGCGTCGAGCGGCCCCTGCGCCAGCCTGGTCACCGCTGCGGGTGACGGCGGCGCGAAGCCTGCCACGAGACGCAGACCCATGAGCGCGTCATCGGGCCGGACGGCAGGTGTTTCGTGCCGAACAACCATACGAAGTATGACACACGGTTGAACGGTCTCCTGACCTGCCGTAATTCCCGGCCCCTCCACGACGGCCAGCGAACGCACCGCCTGGCGGGCGTCGAACCGCCGCATTCCCTTCTTGGTCAGACGTTCGACCTCCACCAGGTCGGCCGCGAGGAACTCCTTCACCGCCCGCTCGGCCTCGGCCGGATCGGCCCCGGGGAGCCGCAGCTCCCACATCGAGCCCTCCAGCCGGTCGGCGAGATTCCCGTCCCGCGCCTCCACCACATCGAGCACGTCCAACCCCGGCGGCAGCGAGGCGTCGAGGTCGTCGCGAACCCGCCGCGGGTCGCACGGCCGGTTCACCCCGATCTCGAGGTACTCGGCCTCGCTCGCCACTCCGGTGGGGGCGGCGCCGGCGTAGGAGATCTTCGGGTGGGGGCTGAAGCCGGCGCTGTAGGCCACCGGAATACCGGCTCGCCGCACCGCCCTTTCGACGGCGCGGGAGATGTCGCGGTGGCTGGTGAAGCGCAGGCGGCCCCGCTTGGCATAGCGCACGCGAAGGCGCTGCACGGTGGGTTCGGGCGCGGGCCCGTCGGGAACGGGTTTCAGAGTTCCGTCGTCCTTCCGCTTTCGGTCGATCGTCTTTCAGAATAGGCCGTGAGCGTCAGATCACGGTGAGTGGCAGCAGTTTCCTGCCCGTCGGGCCGATCTGGATCTCCGTCCCCATCGTGGGGCAGACACCGCAGTCGTAGCAGGGCGTCCAGCGGCAGTCCTCGACCTCGACCGTGTTGAGCGCGTCCTGCCAGTCCTGCCACAGCCACTCGCGGTCGAGGCCGGCGTCGAGGTGGTCCCAGGGAAGCACCTCGTGCTCGTCCCGATCGCGCGTCGTGTACCAGTCCACGTCGACCGGCTCGTCGGCGAAGGCACGCTCGGCCGCGGCCATCCACCGTTCGAACGAGAAGTGCTCGCTCCAGCCGTCGAAACGGCCGCCGTCCTCCCAGACGGCCCGGATGACCCTGCCCACCCGGCGGTCGCCCCGCGACAGCAGCCCCTCCACGATCGACGGCTTGCCGTCGTGGTAGCGGTAGCCGATGGCCCTGCCGTACTCCTTGTCGGAGCGCAGGGCGTCGCGCAGCGTGCGCAGCCGGCGGTCCACCGTCTCGTGGTCGCACTGGGCGGCCCACTGGAACGGGGTGTGCGGCTTGGGCACGAACCCGCCGATGGAAACGGTGCAGCGGATGTCGCGCGAGCCCGTCGCCTCGCGGCCCGCCTTGATGACCTTCTTGGCCAGGTCGGCGATGCCGAGGACGTCCTCGTCCTCCTCGGTCGGGAGCCCGCACATGAAGTAGAGCTTCACCTGCCGCCAGCCGTTGGAGTAGGCGGTGGTGACCGTGCGGATGAGGTCCTCCTCGGTGACCATCTTGTTGATCACCTTGCGCATCCGCTCGGATCCGCCCTCCGGCGCGAACGTGAGACCGGAACGGCGGCCGTTCCGGGACAGCTCGTTCGCCAGGTCGATGTTGAACGCGTCGACCCTGGTGGACGGCAGGGACAGACCGACCTGGCTGCCCTCGTAGCGGTCCGCGAGACCCCTGGTGACATCGGCGATCTCGGAGTGGTCCGCGCTGGACAGCGACAGCAGCCCGACCTCGCTGAAGCCGGACTCCCTGATCCCCGCCTCGACCATGTCGCCGATCGTGGTGATCGACCGCTCCCGGACCGGACGGGTGATCATCCCCGCCTGGCAGAAGCGGCAGCCCCGGGTGCAACCCCGGAAGATCTCGACGCTGAACCGCTCGTGCACGGTCTCGGCGAGCGGGACCAGCGGTTTCTTCGGGTACGGCCATTCGTCGAGGTCCATGACCGTGTGCTTGAACACGCGCGTCGGCACGCCGTCGCGGTTGGGGACGACGCGCATGATGCGCCCGTCCGGGTGGTACTCGACGTCATAGAACTTCGGGACGTACACCCCGCCCGTGGAGGCGAGGCGCATCAGCAGCTCGTCGCGGCCGCCGGGCGAGCCCTCGGCCTTCCACTCGCGCAGCACCTCGGAGATCGCGATGGCGATCTGCTCGCCGTCGCCGAGCACGGCGGCGTCGAGGAAGTCGGCGATCGGCTCCGGGTTGAACGCGGCGTGGCCGCCCGCCAGCACGATCGGATCCTCGTCGGTGCGGTCCGCCGCCTCCAGCGGGATCCCCGCCAGATCGAGCGCGGTGAGGAGGTTCGTGTAGCCGAGTTCGGTGGCGAACGACACCCCGAGGACGTCGAACGCGCGAACCGGCCGGTGCCCGTCCACGGTGAACTGCGGGACGCCCTCGGATCGCATGAGCGCCTCGAGGTCGGGCCACACCGCGTAGGTGCGCTCCGCCAGTGTCTCGGGCAGCTCGTTGAGGATCTCGTAGAGGATCTGCACCCCCTGGTTGGGCAGGCCGACCTCGTAGGCGTCCGGGTACATCAGAGCCCACCGGACGGTCGCCTCGTCCCAGTCCTTGACCGTCGAGTTCAGCTCGCCCCCGACGTACTGGATCGGCTTCTGCACCTTGGGCAGCAGCGGCTCCAGGCGGGGAAACAACGACTCGACAGACATGCATCCAGGGTATCGGCTCCGGGGAGTGGCCCCTGCGGATCTTCCGTCCTCAGAAGGGGTGCCAGATCCGGTCGTCGCCCGCGCGCAGCGAGGCCAGGCGGTGGCGCAGTTCGGCGTGCGCCGCGGCGTCCCGGTGCCCGATACGCAGCACGGCCGTCAGCGTCTGCAGCTCCCTGATGTCGCGGAGCACCGGATAGCCCGGCCAGTCCCTGATGTCGCCCCCGTACGCGTGGGCGAAGCCGTCGCGCTGCGCGTCCGACAGCCCGAACCTGGCGCCCTGCAGGGTGGGCACCAGGTCGATCTCGCGCGGCCCCGCGCTGGCCGAGTCCCAGTCGCACAGCAGGATCCGGTCCGCGGTGCGGATCAGGTTGCCCCGGTGCGCGTCCCCGTGGACCAGCCCGTACGGCAGGACGAACTCGACCCGCTCGTAGTACGCCTCCTCCAGCGCCGCGCACCGGCCCAGCAGCCACTCCCGCTCCTCGCCGTCCAGCACGAGACTGGCCCGTACGGCCCGCCGCACGCGGCCGAAGGGGTCGTAGGTCGGCAGCGCGAACGGGACCGGCGGCAGGGAGTGCAGCCACCGAAGCAGCAGGCCGAGCGGAACCGGGTCGCCGTCGTCCGCGCCGTCCTCGTAGTGCCAGAAGGTCGCCAGGCAGCCCTCGACGGCCAGCGGCTGGCGCACGTCGAGCGGCAGCGTGACGGGGAAGCCCTGCTCGTCCAGCCAGCGAGTGACCTTGAGCGAGGTGACCAGGCGGTCGTACTTGCCGGGAGTGCCGGTCTCCGCGAGGCGGACGACGACCCCCTCCCCCGGCAGGTGGTACACCGTGTTGGCGAAACTGCGCAGCAGCCGGGCGCCGTCGGCGCTGAGCCCCGCCTGGCGGCACGCCTCAGCGAGCGCGGGCGGGGTGCCGGCGACGGTGGAAATGCTCATCGCATGTCCCCCTCACCGCGCGGCGCCTCGGGCACTGCTTCGGACAGTGCCTCGGGCAGCGCCCGGGCGGCCGACTGGGGCAGGCCGGTCGCGCAGAACGACTCCAGTCGCTCGGCGAGAGCGCCGCGCACCATCGTCCGGGTGGATTGCAGGGTCTCGGCGAGACTGTCGATCCTGCGCTCGGGCGGCAGGGCCAGCAGCGGGGTCAGGGCCTGCTCGGCCCCGCCTGGGTCGTCCTCCATCAGGTGCGCGACCGCGAGGTGGGCCCCGGCCATCGCCTCACAGCCGTACGACCTGTTCTGCCGGTCCTCCCGCTCGTACAGGTCGAGCGCGGTGCGGGCCTGCTCGATCGCCCGGGCGGGCTGGCCGAGGTGCAGGTGTGTGACCGCCGTGTAGTAGGCGTGCTTGGCGGGCCGGAAGGAGAATTCCCCGGCGAACCCGTCGTGCAGTTCGTCCCCGGCGCCCGACTCGCGGGCGTCCGCCGCCTTGAGCAGGTCGTCTTCGGCCTCGCGGGTCCAGCCGAGCATCGCCCCCGCCCGCGCGCGCAGCATGTGGAGCCGCGCGCCGCCCTGACCCCGCGGCAGCTGGGTGAGGCCGTCCTCGGCGTAGCCCGCCGCGTCCTCATACCGCCGGTCCCACAGCGCGACCGACGCCTGCATGCCGCGGGCCCAGCCCATGAGCGACCGGTGGCCGGCGATCCTGCCGTACGTCCACGCCGCGCGGGCGAGGGTGTCGGCGGGCACGCGCCGGCCCATGTCCATGCTCGCGTTGGCCATCAGCCCGCACAGCGTTCCCGCCAGGAAGTACAGCTCACCGGCCTGGCCCGGGTGGACGTGCCGCTCCAGGGCCCGGCGGGTCTGCTCCTGCAGCGCCCGCATCTCCACGAACAGCGGCAGCGGCGCCTCCCAGACGTACCGCCGGGACAGCCAGATCACCTGCGTGCGCAGCCGTTCCAGCGTGCTGTCGCCGATCTCGCTCGTCTCGACCCGCTCGGCGTGCTCGCTCGCCTCCTGCGCGGCGGCGCTGATCAGGTCGGGCGCGGCGGGGCGCCGCCACGCCGCGGGGCGGCGCATCTCCGGGGGCGTGTAGTCCCGGGCGAACCCGAGCTGCACCGGGCCCGTCTCGAACAGGCGGCACAGCAGGTCGGTGTAGTCGCGGTCGGGCCGGGCCCCGGCCTCCCACTCCCGCCAGGACCGCTCGCTCAGCCCCCTGCGCTTGATCTGCTCGCGGTCGCACATCGCGTGGAAGCGCTCGATCGCCTCCTCGACCGTCCACCCGTACGCCAGGCGCAGGCACTTGAAACGGGTCAGCTGCGGGCAGCAGAGGTGGATCTCGTCGGCGATCTGGTGGAAGACCGCGGTCGTCGGCGGCTCTCCGAGAGCGGCGAGGGTGCGCTCGCGGATGCCGCCGGCGATCTGGATGGCGGACCGGTCCCCGCCGCGTGTGGGTGTCGTCATCGGCTCTCCCAGTGGTGACACCCGCACGCTAACGCCCTACATGTCACGAACCGGTCACCTCGCGCACTGCGAGTCGCTCTCCTCCAGCCGGAGAGGAACGACCGTCCCGCCGCGGCGCAACTGGGCTGTGAACAGCTGACCGCACAGGCTGGCCGGCGTCTGGGCGAACCACACCGTCGGCGGGTCGCCCGCGGCCGCGGCGGCCCACCGTCCGCCGCCGTACACGATCCGGTAGTCGGGGAAGGCCCTGCGTAGCAGGTCAAGGGCGCGCTCGCGCTCCCGCACCTCGTCGTCCGGAGTCACGGTTCCTCCGTAATGGTTCGTTCAACCCCCGAACCTGTTCTGTTCCCATGATGTTCGCCGCGTGGAGCGGACACCAGTGAGAGCCGGGGTCCGCCACCCTGCGGACGGCTCTCATGCGGGCGGCACAGGTCACACGGGCCGCGACCTGAGGTGGATCGCCTGCAGGATGGCCACCGCCGTCATGTTCGCGAACGTCGCCGTGCCGCCGTAGGAGACGAACGGCAGCGGCACTCCGGTGATCGGCATGATGCCGATGGTCATGCCGACGTTGACGAGCGTCTGGAAGGCCAGCCACGCGATGATGCCGCCGGAGACGAGCGCGCTGAACCGGTCGCCGCACATCCGGGCGATCCGCACGCCGCGCAGCAGCACCACGCCGAGCAGTGCGACCACGGTGACCGACCCGACGAAGCCGAGCTCCTCGCCCGCGACGGTGAAGATGAAGTCGGTGTGCTGCTCGGGCACGAAGCGTCCCGTGGTCTGTCCGCCGTGGAACAGGCCCTTGCCGAACACCTCTCCCGACCCGATCGCCACCAGCGCCTGCGTGCTGTTGTAGCCCACGCCGCGCGGGTCGCTCGACGGGTCGATGAGCGCGGTGAACCGCGCCACCTGATAAGGCTTGAGCAGCCCCAGCGACCACACCGCCATCGCCGCGAGGGCCGCGAGCAGCACCCCGGCCCCCACCCAGCGCTTGCGTATCCCGGCGAAGACGATCATCGCGCCGGTCGTCGCCATCAGCACCATCGTGGTGCCCAGGTCGGGCTGCAGCATGACCAGCGCCGCCGCCGCGCCCGCCGCCGCGACGGACAGCGCGAGACCGGAGGCCCTCGGCCGGTCCTTTTTCTTCCCCTTCTCGGACGTCGGGGCCAGCAGCCGCGCCAGCATCACCACCAGCGCCGGCTTCATCAGCTCGGCCGGCTGCAGGGCGAAGCCCCCGCCCAGCAGGATCCACGAGTGGTGGCCGTTGATCGTCGATCCCATCGGGCTGATGACCAGGATCAGCCCGACGACGGCGATGCCGTACAGGACCGGCGCGTACGTGCGCAGCCAGCGGTAGTCGGTCACCGCGACCGCGCTGTAGAGGGCCAGGCCGATGAGCAGGTTGAGCACGTGCTTCTTGGCCATGCCCGTCGGCTCGATCGACGACCACGTCCGGGTGGCCGACCACACCAGCAGCGTGCCGACCGCGCTGAGCGCGACCACCGCGCCGAACAGCAGCCAGTCCATCCGCCAGACGACCGATCCCCGGCCGACGACACGGCTCGCGAACGACCTCCGCCGTACCCCGATGGCTTCAGTCATGGCAGGTCCGCCTCACTGCGTTTCGCGGCTGATGGCCGGCAGCCGCGTCACCGGTTTGCCGTCCGGAAGCGCCGGCTTGAGCGGCTTGCCGTCGTCCCCCTTGCCGAGGCCGAAGATCCCCTCCCAGATGCGCCGCACGGCGGGCGCGGCGGTCGAGGCGCCGAAGCCGCCCTGCGCCACCATGACCACGGTGACCAGCCGCGGATTGTCCGCGGGCGCGAAGGACGCGAACCACGACGTGTCCTCCTTGCCGTAGACCTCCGCCGTACCGGTCTTGCCGCCGACCTTGACGATGTTCATCGGGAACCCGCGGAACGCGCCCGCGGCCGTGCCGTCCGAGGGCACCTCGCTGAGCGCCTTGCGGATGTAGGTGCGGGTCTCGTCGTTGACCGGCAGGTGCCCCACGATCGGGACCGGGATCTCCTGCTTAAGGGTGCCGTCCGGGCGCATCAGCGCCCAGCCGACACGCGGGCTGCGCACGTTGCCGTCGCCCAGCAGCGCCGCGTACGCCCGAGCGAGCTGGAGGGGGGTGACCAGGACGTCGCCCTGGCCGATCGAGAGGTTGACCGCCTCGTAGGCGTGGAAGATCATGCCCTCCAGGCAGTTCTCGTTGGCCAGGCGCTTGGCGAACGCGGCCCGGCTCTGGTCCTTCATATCCGGGTAGCCGATCTTGGCCCGCTTGCACATCTCCGACTTGGTGGAGTTGTACAGGTCGAGCTTCCACGCCCGGGTCGGAATCCGGCCCGCGGACTCGCCGGGCAGGTCGATGCCGGTGCGCTTGCCGAAGCCGTAGGCCTTGGCCATGGTCGGCATCGGCTCCTTGACCTTGGCCTTGGGCGTCTTGCCGCCGTCGCGCAGCCACTCCTCGTACCCGGCCTTGTAGAACACGGTGTCGCACGACTTGACCAGCGCCTCGTGCAACGAGATCGCGCCCAGGCTCATGCCGCCCGCGTTCGGGTACGACCGGCCCTCGACGTTGTAGGAACTCGGGCACTGGTAGGTGCCGTGCAGGGGCTCTCCGTCGGCGACCATCGCCGACGCCGAGCTGATCTTGAAGGTCGAACCCGGGGCGTACTCGCCGGCGATCGCCCGCGACACCAGCGGCTTGCCCGACTTGTCCGACAGCAGCCGCCGATAGTCCTTCTCCGCGATGCCTCCCGTCCAGACCCTGGGGTCGTACGTCGGCCGGCTGGCCATCGCGATCACGCGGCCGGTCTTCACGTCGAGCACCACACCGGCGGCGCCGTCCGAGTTCGGCACCTCCCGCATGGCCTGGTCGAGCGACTTCTCGACGACGCGCTGCACGTTGGCGTCGATGCTGGTCACCAGGATGTCGCCGGGGACCGCGTCGGACTGCTGGTTGACCGTGATGACCTTGCCCATCCGGTCGACCTGGACGTTGCGCAGGCCGGGCGCGCCGCGCAGGGCGGAGTCGTAGGTGCGCTCCAGTCCGTCGCGGCCGGTGAGGTCGACGCCCGAGTAGTTGGCCTTGAGACCCTCGCGCTTTTCCAGCTCGCTCTGCGTCACCGGCTGCAGGTAGCCGAGGAGCTGGGCGGCGTCCTTGCCGTTGGGATAGTCGCGGATCGCCTGGATGTCGGCCGTGACGCCGGGGAAGTCCTCCTGGCGTTCCAGGATCTGCAGAGCCGCCCGCGGGTTGACGTTGTTGGCGACCGGGATCGGCGTGTACGGCGAGCCGGGCCAGCACGGGCGGCTGATGCCGGGGCCGCACGCCCGGATCTCCTGCTTCAGCTTCGACAGCGGCACCTTCAGCACGGTGGACAGCCGGCGCAGGACGGCGTCGCCGCCGTCCGGCATCCGCTCCAGCCGGCCGCGGTCCACGGAGACCACCAGCGTCGTGCGGTTGCGCACGAGCGGGCGCCCGGAGGAGTCGAGGATCGCCCCCCGCAGGGCGGGGACCCGCACCTCGCGGGTGCGCGTCTCGGTCGCGACCGTGACGAACCGCGACCCCTGCACCACCTGGACCTGCCACAGCCGGACGACAAGCACCACGATCATGGCGATGACCAGCACCTGCAGGACGAGCAGGCGTCCGCGCAAACGTGTCATGCCGTCCCCCGTCTCCAGCTCGGCACGAGCTCGCCACCACCGGCGCGCCTGCGGTGGCCGCCGTGCGTGACCTTGACCGCCCAGAGCACCAGCGGAGCGGCCACGAGATTGCAGATCGCGGCCCGGGGCCATGCCGTGGCCAGCACCGGCCAGGTGACCCCCGGGGCGCCGATCAGCGCGCCCAGACCCGCCAGCATGCCGGGCGCGACCACGGCGCACGCCGCCACCGCGGGCAGCGGCACCCGCTCTCCCACTCGCCCGGCCGCGTAGCCGAGGGCGCACAGCACCAGCGCGTACTGGCCCAGCGTGTGGTTGGAGGGAGGCAGCAGGTCGTAGGCGAGCCCTCCACAGAAGCCGATCACCGCACCCGGCACGGGCCCGCGCCTGGTGGCGAGCGCGGCGACCGTCAACAGCACCAGGTCGGGCGCCCAGGAGAACAACAGCCGGTTGACCACGCTGACCTGGAGCACCAGAGCGACGAAGAGCAGCAACGCGGCGAGGAGGTTGCGGGCCATCGGTCAGTTCCTCCCACCGCGGCCGTCGTCCGCCGCGGCGCCATCGTGCTGCCGAGGCGCGTTGCGCGGCTCTCCGGCGGCGGGCCGTTCACGGGCGGCGGGCGGCTCCTGGGCGTGCTGCTCCTGGGTGTACTGCTCTTGGGCGTACTGGTCTTGGGCGTACTGGTCTTGGGCGTACTGCTCCCCGTCCACGGCCTGCGTGCCGTGCCGGCCGCGCCGCTCCCGCGCGGCCTCGGGCCGGGCCTCGCGCGTCTGCCGGTCGGTCGTGGCCCGCGACTCGTCGCCCGCGCCGCGGCCCCGGTCGCCGAGCCCCCACTCGGCCTCCAGCGAGGCGCGCCCCTGTCCGCGGCCGTCGCCGCCGCGCCGCTGGTCCTCGCGCGGCGGCTTCGGCGGTGGCGGCTTCGGCGGCAGCACCGCGTCGCGCGGATCACGCTTCGGCGCCGCGACCACCACGCCGACGACGTCCAGCGAGGAGAAGTCGGTGAAGGGCCGCCCGTAGGCCGTCCTGGTCACCTCACCCGGCGTGTTGTCCACCCGCTCGACCACGCCGATCGGCACTCCCGGCACGTACGGCTTGCTCTGCTGAGAACCGAACGAGACGATCCGGCGGCCCACGCCGATCGGCACGGTGGAGTCGAGCAGGCGGAACCTGATGAGGTTGCCACCGCCGCCCGCCTCGCCGAGGCCGCTCACGACGCCGAGCTCGTTGCCACCCTCCAGCCTGGCCCCGGCCGACAGGGCCGGGTCGGTCAGCAGGGCTACCGTCGAGCCGGCCGGGCCTGTCTGGACGACGCGGCCGACCAGCCCGGCATCGCTGAGCACCGTCATGTCGGGCCGGATCCCGTCGCCGGTGCCGGCGTCGATCTCGACCGTGTCCTCGAAACCTGCCACCGTACGCCGCGCGACGACCTGGGCCGGCACGATGCGGTAGCGGCCGAGCCCCGCCAGCCCGAGCATGCGGTCCAGCTTCTCGGCCCGCCCCTTGTCGAGCCGCTGCGCCGACATCTCGTCCCGTAGCCGCGCGTTCTCCTTGCGCAGGTCGGCGATGGCGCGCTGCGCGGAGGGCGCGTCGCGCAGCATGCCGACGAATCCGGTGATCGGCCGCGTGACGGCGGCGCCGACGCGCTCGACCTTCCCGAACACGGCGCCCGCGAAGTCGCGCACCGGGCCGAGGACGTGGTTGTTCCCGGCCCGGTGATCCACCGTGATGAGGATCAGCGCCACGGCGAGGAGGAGTCCGAGCATGAGACGGGCGCGGCGGGTGTCTCTCATGACGCTCCTTAGTTGCGGGGCTCCGGCACGAGCACCTGCTGGAGGGCTTCAAAGTCCTCCACGCACCGCCCGGAGCCGAGCGCGACCGAGTCGAGCGCGTTCTCGGCCAGGTGGACCGGCATGCCGGTCTCCTCGCGCAACCGGTCGACCATGCCGCGCAACAGGGCGCCGCCACCGGTCACGGCGATCCCCCGGTCCATGAGGTCACCGGAGAGCTCCGGCGGGCACTTGTCCAGCGTCGACTTCACCGCGTCGACGATCGCGTTGACCGGCTCGGCGATCGACCTGCGGATCTCCTCGGCGCTGATGACGACCGTCTTCGGCAGGCCGCTGACCAGGTCGCGCCCGCGCACCTCGGCGTGGAAGTCCTCGCCCGTGACGCAGGCGGACCCGACGGCGATCTTGACCTCCTCCGCCGTGCGCTCGCCCAGCATCAGCGAGTACTCCTTCTTGGTGAAGGCGATGACCGCCTGGTCGAGTTCGTCGCCCCCGACGCGGATCGACTGGCTGGTCACGATGCCGCCCATCGAGATGATGGCCACCTCGGTGGTGCCGCCGCCGATGTCGACGACCATGTTCCCGGTCGGCTCGTGGACCGGCAGGCCGGCTCCGATCGCGGCCGCCATCGGTTCCTCGATGATGTACACGCGGCGGGCCCCGGCCTGGTAGCCCGCTTCCTTCACAGCGCGTTGCTCCACAGCGGTGATGCCACTCGGCACGGCCACGATGATGCGCGGGCGCACGAAGTGCCGCCGTTTGTGGATCTTCTGGATGAAGTACCGCAGCATTCGCTCGGTCACATCGAAATCCGCGATGACACCGTCCCTCAGGGGACGGATCGCGACGATGTTTCCGGGCGTCCGCCCGATCATCCGCTTCGCTTCTATCCCAACTGCCACGATCTTTCCTGTCGTGACGTTGATGGCGACGACGGACGGCTCGTTCAGGACGATGCCGCGCCCTCGGACGTAGACGAGAGTGTTCGCCGTGCCAAGGTCGACAGCCATGTCACGGCCCAGGAATGTCAGCTTGCTGCCCATGCGGAAGGAAGCCTTCCTTCAGGTGGTTAGCGGTTACCGGGTTCAGCGGGAGTGCGGGATGACGCATCGCATTCGAATCGTAACGGCACGTGCTCATGACTGGGCACATCGAGCTCTCAAGCCCCCGGAAAAACCGCTGTCCCCCGACCTAAGCTCGGTCACCACCTGGAAAAACACGAGAGGCCCCGGTTTAAACCGGGGCCTCTCGTGTGGCAAGGACTAGAAACGGTCCGGAAAGAAAATCTTGATTTCCCGGGCGGCCGACTCCGGCGAATCGGAGCCGTGGACGACGTTCTCGCCGATCTCCAGGGCGTGGTCGCCGCGGATGGTGCCGGGCGCGGACTTCACCGGGTCGGTCAGGCCGGCCAGGGCGCGGAACGCCTCGACGGCCCGGGGGCCCTCGAGCACCATCGCGACCAGCGGGCCGCCGGTGATGAACTCCACCAGCTCGCCGAAGAACGGACGCTCGGAGTGCTCGGCGTAGTGGGCCTTGGCCGTCTCGGCGTCGAGCGTGCGCAGGTCCATCGCCACGATCTTGAGGCCCTTGCGCTCGATGCGGCCGATGACGTCCCCGATGAGGCCGCGACGGACCCCGTCGGGCTTGATCAGGACAAGCGTACGCTCGGACACGGTCTTTTCTCCTAAAGTCGTTTGACTCGCCGTACACGGTGGCCCGGCGGATCGCGGGCCCACTCGTCAGCGCCTGGGGAGCTTCAGCTGGGAAGCTCCGGCGCAACGGCAGCTTACCGGTCCGGGAACGCCGCTCCGATCGGACAAGTCCGGTGTCGGCGGGTCTGTGGCGGCGGATCTGTGGCTGCCGGAGCGGAGCGTCCGGGACGGCGTCCCCGTGCGTGGCTGTGTGCGCGGCGGTATGTGCGGCGGTGTCAGTGTGCGGCGCGGTGTCAGTGTGCGGGGCCGGCGTCCCTGGGGATGTTGTCGTCCTCCTCCGGCGAGGGGGTCGGCGCGGGGATCACCACCTCACCGTCCGCCGACGCGGCGGCTGCCCGCCGGGTCAGGACGGAGGAAAGCACGATCACTCCGACCACGACGAACCCACCGACGAGCGCCCATATGTGCAGCGCGTCGATGAACCCGTCGACCAGGGCGTTCCCGTCGCCCTGCGCGGTCTCCGCGGCGTCGCGCAGCCGGTTCACCTGGATGCCGGTGCCGAGCAGGAAGCCCGCGAGCACGGCCGGGAAGCACAGCGACAGCCCCAGCATCGCCGATCCGAGACCCGCCGTGCGGAACGCGCCGACCAGCGCCACCGCCGACCCGGCGGCCAGCAGGACGAACGGCACCACCAGCGGCGTGCCCGACGGCGCCGGGACCAGCAGCCTGATCGCGGCCAGCCCCGCGACGACGGCCGCGAGACCGAGGACCGTCATCCGGGCCGCGAGCGCCTCGGGCGCCCTCCCCGTGAGGACGGCGCCCACGAGCGCGGTCACCGCGGCCACCAGGAACGGCACCCACAGGCCCTTGAGGCCGGGACCGCCCAGAGGGCCGCCGAGCTCGATGTAGGTCATCTGCGCGGCGGTCGGCAGCACCACCAGCCCCACCGCGACGTTGACGAAGGCGAGCGTACGGCCGCCGGGCCCCTCGAACGTGCCGAGCGCCGCGAGGGCCAGCATCGCCACCACCACGACCGCCGCGGCGACGACGACCAGGCGCGGCGGCCAGTCGAAGGTGATCCCGACGCCCAGCACCGCGATGGCCGCGGCGGGCACGATGGCCAGCGCGAGCCGCCCGCGCTCCGCCGACGTCGGCCGGCCCGCGGGCAGGATCTCCCCCTCGGCCCGCGTCCCGCCGTCGCCGGAGATCATCCAAAGCACCAGGTATGCCGCGGCGAGGGCCAGCGCCACCCCGGTGAGCAGCGGGTACGGCTGGAGAGTGACCTGCCAGGAGGACACGTCGCGGATCGCCCACAGGGCGAGGGCCTGGGCCGACAGCAGCGAGGCGGCGAGCGTGCCCGCCCAGATCGGCAGCAGCACCCGGTGCCGGGGACGCTCGGCGACCGCGACCAGAGTGGCCGGCACGAGCATGCCCGCGCCGATCCCGTGAAGCACCCGCAGCACGCCGACGAGCGCGACGGTGTCGGTGTACCCCCCGGCGACGTCGGCGAGGGCGAGCAGCGTGAGCCCCGCCACGAGGATCGGCGCCGCGCGGAACCTGCGCACCGCGACCGCGGCGAGCGGCACGGTCACCAGCATCGCGGGCAGCGCCAGGCCGTGCGCGCGGATCATGTCGACCTGCGACACGCCCGGCGGCAGCAGCGCCGCCACGACGGAGATCGTGTTCGGGATGGCGACGAGCGCGAGAGGAAGGGCCACCAGGGTGAGCAGCCCGATAACGACGTCGACCAGCAGAGGGACGCGCACGGCACGGACCGGCACGGCGGTCCGTGCCTGCGGTACGGGAGGGACGGCCATGGTTGCCGACTTTAGCGCTTCGTCGTCCCTTCGACACGGCGAGCGACGAAGATGGCCGTTATCCACAGGGCGGCGAAGATCACCCCGAGGAAGAACATGACCGGGACCAGGAATCCTGTGGCGATTGTCAGAATTTCAAGCACAGTGCCCGCAATGTACGCGTGCGGGCGCTTCAGCATGCCGGCGACGATCACGCACAGGACGGCCAGCCCGAGTCCGACGGTCAGCGCGAGCGGCGTGGACACGTGGTTGATGGTGATCGCGACCGGGCTGATGAGCGCGACGACGATCGCCTGCATCCCGAGGACGGTCGCGCAGAGCCGGCGCATGCCGGGAGTCACCTCGAACACGGCGCTGCTCATTTGGCGGCCTTGAGGAGGACGCGCGCGTCCCCCGCGGTCACGACCGAACCGGTGATGAGGACGCCGGAGCCGAACTCGTCGCCCTGGTCGGCCAGCGCGATGCCCCTGTCGATGGCGTCGTCGAGCCGGTCCTCGATGTGGACGCGATCCTGGCCGAACACGGCCTCCGCCCGGGCCGCGAGGTCGTCCGGGCTCAGCGAGCGGGGAGAGGAGTTGCGGGTGACCACGATCTCCTCGGCCACCGGTTCCAGCAGGTCCAAAATCGTGTCCACGTCCTTGTCCGCCATCACGGCCATCACGGCGACGAGCCGGGTGAACCCGAACGCCTCGGTCAGGGCCTCGACCGTGGCCTCCATGCCCGCGGGGTTGTGCGCCGCGTCGATCAGGACGGTCGGGCCCCGCCGTACGATCTCCAGCCGCCCGGGGCTGCTCACCTGGGCGAAGGCCTGCCGTACGACCTCCTCGCCCAGCGGGTCGTCGCCGGCCGTCAGCGCCTCCACTGCGGCCAGGGCGCCCGCGGCGTTGCCCGCCTGGTGCGCGCCGTACAACGGCAGGAACACGTCCTCGTACACGCCTTTCAAGCCCCTGAGCTGCAGCATCTGACCGCCCATGGCGAGCTCGCGATTCAGCACCCCGAACTCCAGCCCTTCGCGGGCGACCACCGCACCGACCTCGGCCGCGCGCCGCATCAGCACCTCGGCGGCCGGCAGCGCCTGCTGTGCCAGCATGGCCGTCGCCTTCGGCTTGATGATGCCGGCCTTCTCACCGGCGATCGTCGCGATGTCCGGACCGAGGTAGTCCGTGTGATCGAGCGAAATGGGCGTGATGACGGCAACCGTTCCGTCGGCGACGTTCGTCGCGTCCCAGGTGCCCCCCATGCCGGTCTCGACCACGGCGACGTCCACGGGAGCGTCCGCGAACGCGGCGAACGCCATCGCCGTCAGCACCTCGAAGAAACTCAGCTTGCCCACCCTCGCGTCGATCATCTCGAGGTAGGGGGCGATGTCCTGGTACACCTCGACGAACCGCTCCTCCGACAGGGGCTCGCCGTCGATCGAGATGCGCTCGCGCATCGACTGCAGATGAGGGCTCGTGTAGCGGCCCACCCGCAGGTTACGCTCGCGCAGCAGAGCCTCGACCATGCGCGCGGTGCTCGTCTTCCCGTTGGTGCCCGCGATATGAACGACCTTGTACGAGTGCTGGGGGTCGCCGAGGATCTCCATCAGCGCGGTGATCCGGTCAAGAGTGGGGCTGAAATCCCACTCCACTCCCCGTGCCATGATCGCTTGCTCGACGGCTCGATATTCCACGACCCTCAGCGTACGGGAACTCGTGGCCACCCCTTCACGAGGTGGTACGCGGTGCGGGTGATACGAGCACGGGGTGGTCCACGCACGGGCAGCGGGTGGGATGTCGCCGCATCAGTTGACGACGTGTCGCGGTGGGCGCGATTGTGCGCGGCGTCGTTGTGGTGGGACGAGAAGTCTTGGGGCGTGGGGGCCTTGACCGGGCGGGTTGGGACATCCCGCGCTCGGGGCGGGAGGACTTGTGGTGGGGGTGGCCGGGTTTGTTGGCGGTCGGGTGGGTTGGGGTCGGGTGGGTCGGGGTCGGTGGGGTTGGGACGTCACTGCGCCGGTCGGAAGGTCCGGTCCTCGCGAAGCCCGCTCCGCTGGGCCTTCGCTGCGGTCCTCCCTCCCGCCCGCTCCGCTCCTCCCGGGCCGCTGCTCACGCCCACCCCGGGGCGGCCCATCGCCCCTGCTCGCCCCCACCCCTGCTTGCCCCGCACTCCTCCTCGGTCTTCGGGCCGGCTGGCTACCCGTATCAGGCCCAGCCTGCTGGCAGCGTGCGGTCGCACCCCCGGGGAACAGCATCAACCGCACCCCACTCAGGCCGGCAGGCATCGCAGGCCAGGGCGCCAGGCACGTCACGCCACGCCACGCCACGACCGAGACCCCCCGCGCCCCCGCCGTGATGACCCCCCGCGGTCGGCCCCTGGACATGCGAAAGCCCCGGCCAACCACAGCCGGGGCACCCCACACCACCAACACACCACACACACCCGCACACGCCGTCCGGGACACCCGCCGACGAGCCGGCACACAGAAGGGGAAAATCCCCCGGAAATGCGGAAGGGCCACCCCATAGGGGTGGCCCTCCACAAAGATTGTCCGGCGGTGTCCTACTCTCCCACACCGTCCCCGGTGCAGTACCATCGGCGCTGACAGGCTTAACTTCCGGGTTCGGAATGTAACCGGGTGTTTCCCTGCCGCTATGACCGCCGTA